>NZ_JBIOLX010000001.1:2452500-2662500 GCF_051711065.1 Enterococcus sp. DIV0703
ACTTAGCACTCATCGTTTACGGCGTGGACTACCAGGGTATCTAATCCTGTTTGCTCCCCACGCTTTCGAGCCTCAGCGTCAGTTACAGACCAGAGAGCCGCCTTCGCCACTGGTGTTCCTCCATATATCTACGCATTTCACCGCTACACATGGAATTCCACTCTCCTCTTCTGCACTCAAGTCTCCCAGTTTCCAATGACCCTCCCCGGTTGAGCCGGGGGCTTTCACATCAGACTTAAGAAACCGCCTGCGCTCGCTTTACGCCCAATAAATCCGGACAACGCTTGCCACCTACGTATTACCGCGGCTGCTGGCACGTAGTTAGCCGTGGCTTTCTGGTTAGATACCGTCAAGGGATGAACAGTTACTCTCATCCTTGTTCTTCTCTAACAACAGAGTTTTACGATCCGAAAACCTTCTTCACTCACGCGGCGTTGCTCGGTCAGACTTTCGTCCATTGCCGAAGATTCCCTACTGCTGCCTCCCGTAGGAGTTTGGGCCGTGTCTCAGTCCCAATGTGGCCGATCACCCTCTCAGGTCGGCTATGCATCGTCGCCTTGGTGAGCCGTTACCTCACCAACTAGCTAATGCACCGCGGGTCCATCCATCAGCGACACCCGAAAGCGCCTTTCAAATCAAAACCATGCGGTTTCGATTGTTATACGGTATTAGCACCTGTTTCCAAGTGTTATCCCCTTCTGATGGGCAGGTTACCCACGTGTTACTCACCCGTTCGCCACTCCTCTTTTTCCGGTGGAGCAAGCTCCGGTGGAAAAAGAAGCGTTCGACTTGCATGTATTAGGCACGCCGCCAGCGTTCGTCCTGAGCCAGGATCAAACTCTCATAAAAAGTTCGAACAATCTTGCGATTGTTAAGCTCAATTGTTTGCTAGCATATTGCTTGCTTGTTAAAAATGTTTGTTGTCTTGAATCAATCAAGACGCCCTACACATTTGGTTTGTCTTTGCTTTGTTCAGTTTTCAAAGGTCTACTTGATTAAAAGCTAATCAGTTGAGATTGCCGTAGCAACTTTTATATCATATCAGAGTGACGTTTGTTTGTCAACTCTTTTTTAAAAGTTTTTTTCGACTTCATTTTTTAGAAGTGTTTCAGCAACTCATTTATCATAACTCGTCGTTTGTTATTTGTCAACAACTTTTTTGAAGTTTTTTTCGATAGAATCAAGCTTCGTAAGCTATCGTTTTTTTACGACTCAGTTATCTTATCACCTTAAAAAGTAAATGTCAATGAATTTTTCTAAATAAATTTCACTATCTTTTTCTCTTTTTCAGCAACGTCAATTACTTTACCATTAAAAAAAAGAATGGTCAAGCTAAAAATTAATTTTAGTAGCACCTTACTTTATTTCTCTCTATTGGTCTAACCTACTTTAGTTGCCTATCTTCTTATTTAGACTCATCGGTACTTCAGACGATTACTGCAATGGCTAGCTATTTTCATACTCAATCATCAAATATCTCTCATATCTTACTTTCGATACCGCACACCTTTATAAATAGCTAATGGCAAGATCACAAAAAGAAACAAGAGAAGAATATCGATCAGATATTGGTCGCTAAAAACATTTGTTAATGGCTGATTTGTAGTTAAAGAATAAAATGCGGGTAGCAAAATAATCGTGAAAAGATACGAGCCACTGATTTCCCAAAAATCTTTCCAAGAAAATTTTTTGTATTTCATCGCTCCACCTCCTTGCTTTATATGAGAGAAATTCACTACTTGAATAGACATTTCTACGCTTCTATAATAGACAAAATCAGCTATTATAGCTAGGTTAACAATAATTATTTATTAAACAATGAAAAATAAGCTAATTTTCTATGAGTTATCCCCGTCTGATTTCTTCATACTAAAAAAGCAACGCAAAACAATTTTGTTTTACGTTGCTTTTGCTTGTTCTGGCTAAATTATTTTCTACAACGTTAATTATTCGCTGTATAAATCTCTAACTGGTGTCATGATGATGCGATTCAAGTCATTGATGATCGTGCTGAATTGTTGTTCTTTTTGCATCAAATCATTGATCACTTCTTCTGATTGAATTTTCATTGCCATTTCTTGCGCTTTCATTGCATCTTCATCGCTAAATTCTTGCCCGCTCATTTGTTTTTCCTGCAATTCGATTTGCATCGCTTGAAAATCTTTGAATAGACGATGTGCTTCTTCATTTGCTTTAACTTTTGCATAGGCTTCTTCTAAAGCTTTGAATTCTTGCAATTCGCGAATCTCGCGTTCGATTTGATTTGCGCTATCATAAATATTTGACATAGTTAGCCTCTTTTCTATAGATCGTTTAGTTTTATTGTACCATTTGTTTATCGTTTTTCATAGGATTACTGTCCTTGATATTTCCGCCAGAGATCTTTCGCAGCTTCACCTAAACCTCTTACGCCTTCTTTTACCATATCACCGATATTTTTCAGCCCATCTTTAGCTTGTTCCCCGTATTTATTCAGATTTTCTTTCCATTGTTCTGAGTTCTCATTGGTTTGCGTATTATTATTGACTTGATCAGCAGGAACTACTTTTCCGCCAGTCGCATATGCATCTGCTACAGGGAAAGGCTCTTGCTCAGTATAAGGAAGAATGCCTTCTGCGGCCGATTTGAAGACTTTACCAACCACATTCCCACTTGTTCCTGCTAAATAATGCAATTCACTAGACTCTTCATATCCCATCCAAGTTGAAATCACGACATTAGGTGTATAGCCAACAATCCATTGATCGTTAGCTTTGGTAGGATCAAAATTGGTTTCAGTCGTTCCTGTTTTCCCTGCGACTGTATAACCAGCCGGTTTAGCTGCAACGGCTGTCCCATTAGAAAAAGTCCCAAGCAGCATTGAAGTCATTTGATTAGCCGTTTCTTCTGAAATGACTTGTTTAGGTTTTTCATTGGTCTTGTCAACAATTACTGCACCCGTTGAATCCACGATTTTAGTAATCAGATGTGGTTTGTACATTTTACCAGCGTTAGCAAATGCACTGTAAGCTCCAGCCATCGTTAACGGCGAAACTCCCTTAGCTAAACCACCTAATGCTAAACCATAATACTTATCTGATTTCGATAGAGGTAATCCAAATTCTTCTGCTTTATCATAACCTTTTTGAAGACCGATTTCATGAAGCAACCATACAGCAGGAAGATTCAAACTTTCAGCAACCGCCTGATACATCGGTACTTCACCACGGTACGTTCCGTCGTAATTATGAGCTTTATAATAAGATAATGGTTCATCTTTCAAAATACTTGCTGGGGTGTATCCCGCTTCTAACGCTGGTGCATACACACTCAAAGGTTTGATCGTTGAGCCAGGAGAACGTTTCATTTGTGTTGCAAAACTGAATCCCCGGAAAACATGTTCCCCACGTCGCCCTACCAGCGCCTCAACTCCACCAGTTTTAGGATCTAATGCGACTGATGCGGATTGAACCATCGCCCCATCCGCAGCATTTGCCGGAAATAGTGCATTGTTTTGATACGTTGTTTCTAATTGTTTTTGATAATTTTGATCAAGTGATGTATAGATTTTGTATCCTTTGTTCATCACATCTTCTTCATCCAAACCATAATCATTGACTGCTTCATCAATCACGGCATCAAAGTAATAAGGATAGCGATAGCCTGATTCCGAATTATCATACGTATCTTTCACGTATTGTTTGATATCCACTTTGCTTTCCGTTTGGTATTGTTGTTTCGTGATCTTGCCGTTTTCTTCCATAACACTCAATACGGTGTTTTTTCGATTGTTTGCATTTTCTGGATGATCGATCGGATTATAGATACCCGGACCTTTAAGCATCCCAGCTAACGTTGCCGCTTCTGCTAAATTAACCTGATTAGCATCTACCCCAAAGTATTTCCTTGAAGCATCTTGTACGCCCCATACCCCATTTCCAAAATAAGCATTGTTGAGATACATGGTCAAAATCTCTTCTTTGCTGTATTTCTTTTCAATTTCAATGGCTAAAAATAATTCTTTTGCTTTACGGTCAAAAGTTTGATCAAGTGTCAAATAAGCATTTTTAGCTAATTGTTGGGTAATTGTACTCCCACCTCCACCAGAAGTGCCACCTGAAAGGACCATCCGAACTGCTGCCCGAGCGATCCCTTTGATATCAAATCCATGATGCTGATAAAAATTGCGATCTTCGGTTGAGATAACCGCATTTTGGATATCTGGAGAGATTGCATCCAATTCCACATAAGTCCCTTTTTGAGCATACAGGGTGCCTGCTTCTTCATTTTTTTTATCATAGATAACGGTAGACTGACTTAGCCCCGATTTTAATGTGGAGACATTTGCCTGTTTTGCTAAAATAAAAAGATAGATACTGACGATCAATACACAGATCAAGCCAATCAGTAGGATCAGTTTATTGATATGATACTTTTTCCATATACGTTTTCGCCATCGATGGAATCGCCCTAAATAAGGTTTAATCCAATGCCAAAAACTGATCAAAGCAGCTTTTATTTTACTTAAAATGCTTTGAAAATCCATTTATTCTTCTCCTGTCTATTTGATTGAATCGCCTTATTCTACCACAGGTACGTTCTTCATTCTTCCTGCTTGAGATGTAGGCAAACTGTTTTTTTAAGTTTTGACGATAGTTTAGCATAAGAAGTATCAGAAATTAGTCACTTTTTTCTTAAATAAGTTTTAAAAATGGTACAATAGAGCTGCATTTTTGCTAAAAGGAGTATTTTTATGGAAATCACGATCACGTTACCTGACACTCAGCCAACAACCACCCTTCGAGAATTATTAGAACAAGAATGGCTCGTTCCAAGAAAAGTCCGCCACTTTTTACGTATAAGAAAAAATGTGTGGATCAATCAAGAACCTGCCTTATTTCATTTTGAAGTCCACGCTGGTGACCATATTACGTTACGTTTTGAAGAAACTGATTATCAATACCAAGAAGTCCAATTGGGTAAATCTTCCTTCGTCCAACCATTATATGAAGACGATCATTTACTCATTGTCAATAAACCCGCCGGCATGAAAACTCATCCGAATGAACCAACCGAAAATGATACTTTATTGAATCACTTAGCTGCGTATTTAAAGAAAAAAGAGCAACGCCCTTATGTCGTGCATCGATTGGACAAAGAAACAAGTGGTGCAATTTTATTTGCTAAAAATCCCTTTGTTTTACCTATCCTAGGCAGAATGTTGGAACAAAAGAAGATTTATCGACGATACCAAGCACTTGTCTGGGGAACAATCAAAGAGGATTTGATTTTGAAAGACAAAATCGGTCGTGATCGGCACGATCGCAGAAAACGGGTGGTAGATCCTCATAAAGGTCAAACGGCTCTCACACATGTTTCCGTTGATCAAGTAGTGAATGGTCAGACTCAGGTTTACTGTGTTTTGGAAACCGGACGTACCCATCAAATCAGGGTCCATCTCTCTCACATTGGTCATCCCATTGTCGGCGATCCACTTTACCAAACACGGCCTGCGAACCGTCTCATGCTCCATGCGTTAGAATTACACATGTCTCATCCTTTCACGCAAGAAACCATTGTCGCAAAAGCCCTCCCTGGTTTATGGTAAAGACACTATTGTAAGGAGCGATCCATTACTGATCACAATCAAAAAACGGCTAGGGACACACCTCTAGCCGTTTTTTATTACTATATATAGAATATATACACCTTATTGTTTACCATGTTCTTTTTCTGCTAAAAGCAAGCTGCCAATAATTCCACTCTCATTCGGCAGACCCCAGCGTACAATGTATTCATCTACTTGTGGCGTTTCCATGTACCCACCCATTAACTCAACGAATTGTTGTCGAATTTTATGCAACAAGTGATCTTGATTCATCACTCCGCCACCTAAAATGATTTTTTCAGGAGCTAACGTCAACGTATAATTGATCAATGCTTGAGCAATATAATAGGCTTGGATGTCCCATATTGGATGATCTTGAGGAAGTTCTTGGCCTTTGATTCCAGTTCGTGCCTCAATTGAAGGTCCAGCCGCTAATCCCTCCAAACAATCTTTGTGGTAAGGACATGTTCCTTCATAGGTATCCTCTGGATGACGTTTTACCCAGATATGCCCCATTTCTGGGTGGGCAAGTCCAGAAAAGATATCTCCTTCAAGGACCACACCGGCACCAATCCCTGTACCGACAGTCAAATAAATACAACTCTTTTTCCCTTGTGCGGCTCCTTTTAGCAATTCGCCGTAAGCTGCTGCATTCACATCTGTCGTCCAAGCCATCGGAATCCCGTAACGTTCTTGGATGCTGCCTAAAAAATTGTAGTTTCCCCATCCAGGTTTAGGTGTTGCCAAAACATACCCATAATTATCGGCATTTTTATCAATACCGATCGGACCAAACGAACCGATCCCTAACGCCTCTAGTTCATATTGATCAAAAAAATCAAATACTTGCTTTAGTGTTTCTTCAGGTGTAGTTGTAGGAATACTTACTCTTTCTACGATAACGCCTTCATTTGAAACGGCACAGATGAATTTTGTTCCCCCTGCTTCTATTCCACCATACATTGCTTATTCCTCCTCGAATCCGATTGTCCGAATTTCATAAGGTCTAACGGTCGGAGCAATCGTTTGCTCAACTGTTTCTTCTAGCAGATTCAATAATTCCCCTTGTTTCCCATTTTTAGTGATTTGTAATGGTGAATCAAGACCGGACAGATTAAACCCACGCACCACTACTTTATCACTAAATTTACTTCGTTTCAAAGCAGTAATTGCAAACGTTTCCCCTTCGCAAGTTAAATAGCTGTTTTCAGCTGGCAAGGTTCCTGTTTGAATCGCCATTTGCGTGGTAGAAAAAGGAATCTGTGCGCTATAAGCATGATGGTAACTAGCAAATTTTTCTTCTGGCTGATGCACTTCGATACTGTAGTTAAAGCAATGTACCCCATGACATTGGGCTTCTGGTGTTGGAAAATATCCCCAATCTCCTAATTCCCCTACACAACGTAGTAAAGTCACCGCAATCACACTGTCATCGATTACTTCATATTCGTTTAATCCATAATTGCCAACTGTTACGCCATAATCGTTTCCTTCTAAATGAACGAACGCTTGTTGATGCTGTGGATTTGTTGGATTTTCCCAACTACTTGATACATCATTGGGACGGGTAACCACTTCAAAAATACTATCAGCTTGATGTTGTTTCACATGTAACTTTGTGGGAAACAACACACGTAAGCGATGATCATCCATTTGATTATTCACTTTTGTTTCAAAGTCGATTTTTTTGCTGTCTTTTCTTAAAGTGATAACAGTTGTTACTTCTAACACACGCTTTTCTTTTGAACGACCTGCTTTACGGTGACGAAACTCAATGACCATCTGTTGTTCTTTTGCTAAACGTTCATCAGCAGCTACTGGGATCAATAATTCCTGGGTAACTTTTACTTGTGCTAATTCACTCGTATCAGTTACGACTTCTACGGTACTTTGATCATTTTCCTTTGATAAAATAGGTTGGTCATTTTCAGGCTGTTTGAAGATATATTCATTTCCAATATCCCCAACATCTTCGAATGTCAATAATTCATCTAGTTGTTTGCCCGTTGTTTTGTCTTTCAACGTCAAGGTGCCATTCGGTTGGATCTCTAGCCGAACTTGTTGATTTTCTAATACTCGTCCATCGTTTTGGATCATCGTCTCTTTTTCTTCTTTAGCTTTTCCTTCTATTAATACATACGTGTTCCAAGAAAAAGCTGGCATTTCGCTCACTGGTAAAGTGACCGTGATTTTTCTCGCCATGTAAGGAATCCTAAACCGATCTTTTGGCAGATCATAATTAAACGTCACAAATGTTTCTGATAGTGATGCAGGGACTTCTTCACCATTGGATGTTTCTACATGATAGCTTTTTGGTGGTTGCTTTTCTAATTCTTCATATAATTTCTCAGGTATTCCTTCTGCAAAACATTTTCTTTCTAACTCAATCGTTATTTCTGCTTCACCAGTCTTTGCTGATCCAGCCGTGTTCATAACTAAGAAAGGATAGCTTTTTGCTGGTAAGCTGCTAGTGTCGATCGCTTGGGCAAGTTGTTTGATCGCTTCTTCTGCTAAATACTTCCCTACTTCATCTGCTTTTTCAAACCGTGTCATCATTTCTCGATGGACAGAATCAACCGAACACCCGCAAATACTGTCATGTGGATGATTTTGCATCAACGTTTTCCACGCATAATCTAATTGATCATGGGGATATTTACCAGTAACTTCATAAGCCATCGTTGCTAATGGCTCAGCAATATTTTCAATTTGTCTTTGAACTTTAGTATTCCATTGTTTTAAATAGACACGTGCTGAAGCAGTATTCGCTAACGTATACCAGCCATCTGTTTCCTGACTGGTCAACTCTCCCTCAACGGAACCAAGTTCTTCTGGCAAGTCCTTTTGCACCGCTGCAAGATAATCGACAAAATTGGAATGGATAAATTCATACTCTGGATATAATTCATTCGCTAATTTGATTGCTGCTGTTACATCCTTTTGAACCGGTTGATGATCCACTCCATTCATCATCAACAGATGATTGGTTGATGCGTATTGCTCTGCATCTGCCAGCTTTTGGTCCCAAAAGGCTCTTGCTTTCTCTTTTTCAGCCGGGATCTCATTTCCATTACTGTACCAATTGGCAAACAGTAACCCAAAGATTTCTGTGCTATCTGGTCCTTTCCACCACATTTCAGAATATTGAGAAGAATAATTTTCTGCTTCCAAGACTTGATTATCAAAGCCAATTGGTTTTACGCCTCGTCCAAAAGCAGCAGCTGAAAGTCCTGCTTGTTTCATCATTTGTGGTGTTTGCCCCATATTTCCAAAAGTATCCGGGAAATAACCGAGCATCACAGGCGTTCCCCACTTCTTACTTTCTTCCATTCCAATCAACATATTACGGACATTCGCTTCTGAACTGATCAAGAAATCATCTTGTAAAATATAAAAAGGACCGATCCTTAATTTCCCCGCATCAATTGCTCGTTGCACCGCTTCTTTCTTTTCTGGACGTACTTGTAAATAATCATCTAAAATAATCGTTTGTCCATCTAAATGGAAACTATTGAAATCTGGATCGGTTTCAAATAATTCCAAAAGATCATCCATCAATTCGACTAAACGCATATGATGCTGTTCATAAGCCATGTACCATTCACGATCCCAATGACTGTGTGAAATGATATATACTTTCTTTTTCATTTTATTCCTCCTATTTCGCTACTCGAATATCAAAGTAATCCATCACTAATTCACAAAACATCATGTTCGCCCAAGAGAACCATTCTCTGGTGTAGTTGTTTGGATCATCGACATCAAACCCCTCGTGCATCAAATGTGTACCAGCATCTGTCGCAACTAATAAGTCTAAAATCCGCTTTTTCTCTTCTTTATCTTCAGTGGTCATCCCTTCCATCGCTAATGCAATCGGCCAGATGTAATTTTCTGGAGTGTGAGATGATCCGATCCCTTTTGCATATTTCCCTTCATAGAAGTAAGGGTTCTCTTTACTTAGTAACGTTTTTCTCGTTGCCAAATATTGTTCATCTGTGGTAGAACAGTAACCTAAATACGGAGCAGCAATCAAATTAGGTACATTACTGTCATCCATAATAGAAGCGTTTCCTAATCCATCAACTTCATAAGCATAGATGGTTTCTCCTTGTTGGTTTTTAGTCAACGCATAGTCTTCGATTCCTTTTTGGATATCTTCTTTTAAACGTTTGGCTTCTTCAAGGATTGCTTTACTACTTGTTTCTTCCGTGAGAATGTTCGTAAAGATTTCTTCAATATAACCCAACACTACTACAGCAAACATATTTGAAGGAACGAGGTAGCCATATTGACACGCATCATCGCTTGGACGAAAACCAGACCAAGTCATTCCAGTTGGTGCAACTGCACTTCCACGTCCATCGTTGACTAAGGTATCTTCTTTCCTCGTCGTATCTCTTTCGAAAGTATAAGGAGATTGATTGTGATCTTGTTCGGTTTTGAAGACATGTAAGGCTTTTTTGATTCCTTCAACAAACGAATCATTCAATTGGTCCGTTCGACCAGTGTTCTTATATAATAAGTAAGCTAATTGGATAGGATAACATAAGGAATCGATTTCATATTTACGCTCCCAGATCCAGTCATTCATTTCAGTGTGATCACTTTGATGCCCCGCTCCATTTGCTTCTTCATTGAATGCGTTTGCGTATGGATCGATGTTGATATATTCAAATTGTTTTTTGACAAGCCCACTAATCATCGAAGCTAAGTCTTCATCTTCTTTTGCAATGACTAAATATGGGCGGACTTGAGCGGTGGAGTCACGCAACCACATCGCTGGAATATCACCAGTTAATAAGAAAGTCGTCCCGTCTTCATGTCTTTTGACTGTCGTTAACAATGTATTAGCAAAGGCAGCAGAGAAATTCGTTGCCCAATCTGCATGCTCTTCCCCACATTTTGCAGTAATTTCATCCATAAACTGTTGAACTGACTTTGGTATATCTTTGTATGCCATTTATTTTCCTCTTTTCTTTATTGGTATATCATAAGAGGATTATACCTCGTCGTTTTACAATTGTCTACGCTTTCAAAATGAGATTTTTCTTATTTACTTTTAGTGGTTTTATGCTATGATCTTTATATGATATATCTTATAAGAAGGTGCTTTTATGAATCAACCACTATACCAACAAATCTTTCATGACTTACAACAAGCAATTGCTGATGGATCGTTACCTGTTGACAGCCAGGTACCTACCGAAAAGGAATTGTCCACCAAGTATCAAGTGAGTCGAATCACTTCTAAACGTGCATTAACTGAATTAGAACAATTAGGTCTGATTTATCGTGTCAGAGGAAAAGGCAGTTTTGTCAAAGCAACGACTAGTGATCTTAATAGAAACGATGTGATTAAAAATAGTCGCATCCTGTTCCTACTTCCCTTTTTATCTGACCTTTCTGTCGGAGATTTTACAAAAGGACTAAATCCAGTGATGCAAGAAAATCAGTTAGAGGTCATGATGACGACTGTTGATTTTCTGGCAAACAAAACGGCGAAGGAAATCATGCAAGAATTTGACGGAATGATTTATTATGCGTTTGCGACCGATCAACATCTGGATCTGCTCTTTGAATTATCATTGAAACAATTCCCAGTTGTTGTTTTAGATAAAAAAATCTATGAACTTCCTTTTCCAACTGTCCTTTCAGATAATTTCCAAGGTGGTTCTTTGGCTACGGCTCATTTGATTTCAAAAGGGCATAAAAAGATTGCCTATCTTTTTGGTGAACAGGCGCATCCACAATCTGTCCGACAACGATACTTGGGTTACCTGGAAGCTTTGGACAAAGCCAATTTGCCGTTTCATACAACTTTAGATGCAAAAGGCACTACGATTGAAACGTTACTGACCTACATCAGTGAACATCAGGTCACTGCGTTTGTCTGCGAAAACGATCTGGTAGCTATTCAAACGATGAATCATTTAAAACAACAAGGCTATCGTATCCCAGATGATTTTTCGATCGTTGGATTCGATGATATCCAAGCAGCCGCTTTAGTTGATCCACCATTAACAACGATTGCTCAAGATTTCCACCAACTAGGAGAACTTGCAGGAAATGCTTTGATCACTTGGCTCAAAACAAATAACATTCCCGAAGATACGAGCCAACCAGTCTCATTTATCAAACGACACTCAACAAAGGAGATTTAACATGAACATTCAACATATTGATACTCGTCACGGTACAGCCAATCAAGCGAACTTCTCAAATGGGAACTGCCAGCCTTATACTGGTGTTCCTTTTGGGATGAATTACTTTGCCCCACAGACAACTGATCAAAAAGGTAGCTGGTGGTTCCATCCTGACGATCACACCTTCCAAGGCTACCGTTTGACTCATCAGCCAAGTCCATGGATGGGTGACTTCAGCTATTTTGTCTTCACTCCGATCAATGGGTTATTACCTGAAAATACCCTGTTCCATGCACAAAGTTCGTATCGTCCAGAAGAAAGCACATTCTGTCCAACTCATTTAACGATCAACCAATTACGTGATGGTATTCGCTCCACGTTGATCCCTAGCATGTACGGTGGTGTCCTAACCATTGATTACCACAAAAATGAGAGCGGTTTACTTTTGTCGTTTCCTGGTAAACATCAATTAGTTCTAAAAGATCCCTATACGATTGAAGGACAAGTCACTCATTTTGCAGGCGCCGAAGATCCTGATTTTACGTTCTATTTTGTCTTACATTTTGAACAGCCAATCCAATCAAAGGAATTGTCACAGTTAGCAGCCGATGACGCTGGGTCGGTTCCGATTTATTTTGGCGACGTAAAAAAACAAGTCATTCGTTTCGGTACTTCCTTCATCAGTTCTGAACAAGCTTCATTTAATCTAGAACAAGAGTTACATCAAACGCCTGATGACTATTTGCTGAATAGTTCACAACAATGGCAAAACTATTTTGACCGAATCAAAGTCGAGCATCATGATCCGCAACAGTTACGGACGTTTTACCACAATCTCTACCGTGTATTTTTATTCCCACAAACGTTCTATGAAATCGACTCGACCGGACAAAAAATCCATTATGATACCACTAGTCGAAGTGTAAAACCAGGTGTACTTTATACCAATAATGGCTTTTGGGATACTTATAAAACAGTGTATCCACTTTACTCTTTGATTGCTGTCGAAAAATATGAAGAGATGCTTGAAGGCTTTTTGAACAGCTATCGTGAAACTGGCTTTTTACCAAAATGGCTTTCGCCAGATGAGCGTGGACTCATGCCAGGAACATTGATTGATGCAGTGATCGCTGATGCCTCGGTTAAGGGAATCCGTAAAGATTTAATGGCTGAATTTCTCGAAGCAATGAAAAAAGGCGCTACGGTCCAAAGTGAAAAACAAAATTACGGACGTCAAGGAACGACTGATTATCTAAAATATGGTTATGTACCAAATACTTACCACGAATCAATCAACCACACCCTTGATTACGCTTATAGTGACTTTTGTATCAGCCAAGTATCCACCGGTTTGAATGAAACAGCAACCGCACAACACTATCAAAAGCAATCTTTCAATTATCAAAATGTCTTTGATCCGGAAACTGGCTTCATGCGTTCCAAAGATCCCGAAGGAAGATTCCGTACTCCGTTTTCTTCCACACGTTGGGGTCAGGATTATGCAGAAGGTAGCGCTTGGCAAAGTAGTTTTGCTGTTTACCATGATTTTGCTGGTTTGATCAATGCTCACGGTGGACCAGATCAATTTGAAGAAAAACTGATTGAATTATGTAACCAAGCACCGACTTTTGAAGTTGGCGGTTATGGTTTTGAGATCCATGAAATGAGTGAAATGGCAGCGATCGAGTTTGGTCAAGTTGCCATCTCCAATCAACCAAGCTTCCACTATCCTTATTTATTTAGTTATATTGGTAAACCCGAAATGGCACAACCATTGATCAAACAATTGCTGACACAAACATTCGATGATACCCCGACCGGTTATCCAGGAGATGAAGACAATGGGAGCATGGCAGGTTGGTATATCTTTAATAGTTTAGGCTTTTATCCTGTCACGCCAGGAACAGGTGAATATGTCATCGGGATGCCTTTAGTCGACAAAGCTGTGCTTACGTTGTCTAATGGTGAACATTTAACAATCGAAACAAGCCCTAATCACCCACAACAACAATTTATCCATGAGATCACAAGAAATGAAACTAGCTATCGCAAACTCTTCTTTACACATGAAGACTTGCTGACTGGTGGCACGATTGCTTATCAGTTGGGGATTGTTCCTACTAGTAAGAAACGTTCAAAATCAGATCTACCTTACTCCTTATCGGAGGCGAATGTACAACTCTAATTTTTTCTGAAAACGAAGAATCAGTAGTCTAGTTTTCATTGGTGGGAATAAACAGAAAAAGTGAGGTTTCAATCCTTTGGCGGATGTTAGACAAGTATGCCCTACCTCCTACTGACAATAATAAAAACATCCTTTGAGAATAAGCACCTCTCAAAGGATGTTTTTTTGTAATCGTTCTTACCCTTCATTAAAAATCTCATGATTGATTTCATTGACAGATTTAGCAACCAAGATTGCTGAATAGACATCTGAATGAACATTTAAGATCGTACGCAACATACCAACCAGCCATTCAACTCCTCCAAAAATTGCAATGCTTTCAATGGGTAAACCCATTTGTGGAACGATGATTGCTAATGATACAAGTCCAGCACCCGGTACCACAGCATTTGCCAACGAAACAAAGGTAGCGACAACTGCTAAATAAATCAACTTCGTTAAATCAAAATCTACTTGGTACATTTGAGCGATCGTCATTACCGTCACAGTCATGTGTAGTGCTGAACCATTACTATTTAATGACATCCCTAAAGGTAACACCAGATGAGTGATTCGTTTGCTTAATCCAAGTTTGTATTGTGCTTCTTCTAGTTCCACAGGCAAAGTGATCGCTGAAGAAGTGGTTGCTAAAGCCACTAGCGACATGTTTTTCATGTTACGAATGACTCGTAATGGGTTTAAATGGCAAAAAAGAGTAATGATCAACAGCCAAAAACCTAAAAACAAGATCGTGCCGACACTATAAACCAGTAAATACTTCAACAACGGTACAATCACTTGGATCCCTAGTTGACTAATACTTGACGTGACCAGTGCAAAAATCCCGATTGGAGCCAAGCGCATCACATAATTGATTACTGTAATAATTACTTCGTTAAAATCAATCACCAGTTGGAAAAGCTGTGATTCAGGGTGCTTTTGTAAATAATGATTTAACGCCAAGCCAAAAAATAGCGCAAAAACAATGAGCTGGATGATCGTCCCTTGTGCGAGTGACTCAAAAATATTTTTGGGTACAAAATTGATGAACGTTTCTTGAAGTGAAATCTCTTGGACTTGAATTGTTTCGTGTGATTCTCTTAAGCTGATACCTTGTCCCGGATGAAAGAAAACAGCAATTACTATCCCCCAAGCAGCTGCTAAAAAGGAAGAAACTGCAAATGCAGCCATGGTCCTTGCTCCAATGCTTGTTAATTCTTTGAGCTGAATACCTCCGAGTGCTTGAATGATCTGTCCTAAAATCAATAAGGGGATTACCATCTGCATCAGTCTTAAAAAGATTTCACCGATTGGTTTCAATACAACGTTACTTTCAGGAAAAATAATCCCCACAATGATCCCAATGAATAAAGCTAGACTAATTTGCGTGATCATGGATAATTTTTTCATCGTCTTCTACCTCATTTGTCGAATCACTGGCATTAAAGAACTCTCCTAGTAGCTCATTTCTCATTTACCTACTATCTATATCGTGTAATGAACTACAAATTCTCCTATTTATCTAAGAACAACCGATTCTTGATGTGACTTATCCTAAGAGCTACTTTAGAGCTATTTTAGAGCTACTGTCCCATCTGCGTTGAAAACACAAATGAGTATTTTTCAACCACGACAGACTTAGCTCAACTTCTCCCTTTTTATGATTCACTAGGTAACGTTTCTTCTTTTGCTAAAAATGCAAAGAGAAACAAACCAATGGCTAACAATACACAGGATAAGTAAAAGCCAACTTGCATTGATCCTGAAGTATCTGCTAGATACCCCGTTACATAAGGTGCTAGAATCGAGCCAGACATCCCGATGAAGTTGTATGCACTAAGGGACGTTCCTAATGCCGATTTAGGTGCATGCTTCGTTACGAAAGTTACCATAATAGGATCTAAGGCTAATTTGCCAGTCAATCCATACAAGATCAAGACCGAGATCAACAACGTTCGATTGGTGACAAAAGCAATCGCAAAGACTGAAAGAATTGCCAAAGGAACCAAAAGAAAAACTAATTTTTTTGTAGCACCGGTTTTATCATTGATCCGTGCAAAAAGGAGCGCTCCAGGAATCGATGCCCAAGGTACCAAAGAAGAAATAAAACCAACACTTGCTCCAGTAAAACCACGCTCAGCGATTAAAAACTGTGGTAACCAAGTAAGAATCACAAAATTGGCATAAATACTGGTAAAACAGAGAATGAACGCAGCCACTAAATTACGATTGCTAAAAATTTGTTTTAATGAAATTTTCTCTTTAGGACCTGTTTCTTCTTCTGGTTCTTCTCCTGGACGAATCACTTTTTCTTTTAAGACTGTATAGAACAAAAGCCCCACAATCAACGTGGGTAATGCCATAATAAAGAACGGTTTACTCCAAGATTCACCATTTTCTAATACTAATTTACTGGATAACAGATAACCCCCAGAAGTACCAAAAGCCATGCCGCTATTAATAATGGCATTTCCAATCGTTCGTTTACTTTTGGGGATTGCTTCAGTAGATAACGCAAATTGTGGTCCATAGTAAGCCCCTTGTCCAATTCCTGCGATCGCTCGAATAGTTAAAAACAATACGAAAGTAGTCGCTAAACCACTAAAATAAGTAGCTACAGCTAACAAAAGAAACCCAACCGTAATAATCAATTTTCGACCGATCTTGTCACCGATTATCCCAAAAGGAATCTGTGCGATCGCATAAGTTAAGAAAAAAATACTATTTGCTAAACCTAGTTGAGTATTACTCAGACCAAACTGCTCACCAACCACTCCCATGATCGGATTGAAAATGGTTCGTGTTGCATACATGAGAATCCAACCGATGAAAAAAATAGCGACTACTTTGATCCAGTAGCTATTTCCTACCCTGACTGCTTGCTGTTGTTTGCTATTCTCCATGTCTCTTCCCTCACTTTTCGTTTTCTATTCCTTGTAAAGCTAATAACAGCCCAAAACATAAATCTTTGCCCGATGTGTGACCAATAGCCATCAATTTTGCGATCAATTGATCTAGTTTTCCATAGTCCGTTTGGGAAAGTGCGAAAATTAGTTGATAAAAGAAAGAATTGCTATAACCTTTCATAGAACTAATGATATAGGCCTTACTGACATCAGTTGTAGCTAATTCAGTCAGCTCAAGGGAACGCATCAAAGCGTCTCCTCGAGCATCTGAACAAATTGTCAACATGAGCAGGTAGGCGATTAAAATGTCATCACCACTTGGCGTTAATCCTTGTCCTCTTCCAATTAAATAGTGAATCAACTCCTGCCATTCTTCCGAACGCCAGTAATGATTTTTTTGACTCATTTTCTCAAAAAAATGACGAGTTCGATTATCAAGCGGAAGACCGATTTTATTTGTTAGGTGTTGTTCTTCTAACCTTGTTTTCAAGGTTACCTGTTGCGCTTTCGTCAACGTTAATTGGGGAAGATCCAAGGAAACGATCGTAGAGGGGCTCAAATGAATTTTTTTGACGCCTGCTCGACTATAAATCAGCAATTCCTCTTCACTGAATCTTACTTGATTTCCTTGTTGGATAAATGGTAACAACTCCTGAAATAGAGAGTGAGGTAAATTAATACCAAAGCTAGAAAGATAATCATAGTAATCCGCTAGATTGATCAACTGTCCGCCAATCTCAATATTAAATGACCGATTAAAGACACTGTGGATTTTCCCGATTTTCCCAAACTGATGCAATGGAATCAAATAATCACTGATTTTACAATTTTCTCTAGTCAATGATAATCCCTAGTTTCTCAGCATAGGCTTCTAACGCTTTTTCAAAACAAGCAAGTGGGGCTCTAACTGTTCCTGCACCAATTTGACCGACTCCTGGATTTTTATGAGCGATTCCAGTATTGATGACAGGAGTGATTCCTGTTTCTACCACTTTTCGGATATCAATTCCTAAACAAGTCCCTTGAAAATCCCAAGTTGGAATAGAAAAAGTAGCATTATGGGTGGCGCAGATCTTAGCCATTTCATTAGAAGTGGCAAGTGCATCCGCAAACCCTCCAGCACCGACAAATCGTGTCACGCCAGGAGCTGCAACCATCGCCATTCCGCCAACCCCGACCGTTTCCGTGATGGCACTGTCACCAATATCAGGATTCCCGTCTGCTTCACTGAAACCTGTAAAGTACAGTCCTTTAGGGGTATTTACCGGTGCTTTATGCCATGTATCTCCTGTTTCCGCGATTCGGATACCAAAGTCAACCCCATTACGTGTCATGGTGGTTACAATTGTCCCTTTACTGCCTTGCCGTGCACCATCAACCATGGCTTTCCCTGTTGCCATCATGATATTCAAGAAAAATTGATCCGTGTCCGCCAAGAACTTGATGACTTCGTATTTTTGTTTTTCTGCAATAGTCGTTTGGATAATCAATGGTGCCAGCTCTTTCAAAAAGTTCAACGAGGCAGCAATATTGCGTTGATGAAATTCATCCCCCATCGTGATAGAACGTGCAATCAACACATTTAGATTCAACCCATTGTCGGTCAGCGCCAGCGCTTCAGCAATTGTTGGTCCTAATACCTCTTTGATCCAATCAAGGCGATCCACTACTTCTTGCGAATAGGCACCGAAACGAAGTACTTTGCCGATTCCTTCATTCAAAATACAAAATGCTCGATTTCCTGCTAATCGATTTTCTACAACAAAAACCGGCATATTACCAGAAGTGATTCCTCCCATCGGTCCAACAGCTTGTACATGATGACAAGGTATGAAGCGGACTTCATTCGCCTCAAATAATTTTTTGGCTTCTTCTTCGTCTTCTGCCCAACGTTCAAAGAGTGCTGCTCCAAGACAAGCTCCTTTCATCGGACCGGTCATTCCTTCCCAAGTAATGGGCGGTCCAGCGTGGAGTAACGTTTTCTTTGCTGGCTCATTTAACTCTGGAATCACTGATTTTGCTGGTACTACATCAATCAAGAATGGTTGCGCATTTTTGATTTTTTCTGTTACTTGTTGATTTTCTTCTTCTATTTTTTCGTTGTATTCTTCTAAGCTATCCAAAAGTTTGATCATTTTTTGATTACCACTTGCTCTTGGTCGCCAATTAAATTGAACGGTTTGTCCACCATAAGCAAGGATCGATTCAGTAAAACTTGGCAGACCAACGTTTATGATTCTTGGTTTTGTCGTCAGTAATTCCATGACACGTTCACTCGGTTGAGGAACTTCTACCGTTCTCCCAGTATAAGGAAGTAGTTCTTTATCTACTTCAGATAACGTGACACCCTTTAATAGGAGAGCTAACTGAACAGCTTTGGCATTGCTTTCAGTCACAAATACTCCTGCCTCTTGCAACCGATCTACAGCTGATTGACGATCTTGCGGATCATTGGCCGTGCCACAAACTGTCGCCACAAAATAAAGCAATCGCCCTGCTTTTTCAGCCTGCATTTGTGCTTCTTGGATCGCTGGTAGTAGCGCACCAACCATGTCTTCATGCGCTCCGTAGCCCAAAACGACATCAAGTAAGATAACGCCCGTATCTTGTGCCGAAGCATATTCCTGAATCTTTTGAATCCGCACTTCGGGATCGATCATTGGATGAGGTTTTCCTTGAGTATAGCGATCATCGCCTAAGTCAATCACTTCATACCCTTGCGATTTTAAAACATAGCCTTCCGTTTTCACTAAGCCACCAAGATCCAACGCTTCAGAGATCAGCATTCCTGCCTCTGCAGCTAAAGTTCCACCAGAATATAATCCTTTGACCACTTTTTCTTGTGGTAAAACTGGCACATCGGGTTTTTCTATTGATTGAAAGTAGTTTTTCTTGATTACTTGCTCATTTGCTAAATCAACAGCGATTTGAGCAGTTTCTTCTAAGGTATGGGCTAAATAAACTTTTCCTTCATGGTTTGTTGGCTTTTCCCCTAGGAAAATCGCAACAACCGGTTTTGTGATGCTCTGTAATAATTGTACGACTTCATCGCGCACAGCTTTTGCAGGTGGCTTGGAAATGACACAGATCACATCGGTAGGTTCATGATGTTCCAAAGCAATAATGGCATCTTTAACGGTAGTTGCTCCGACTTTGTCACTGAGATCTCGCCCACCTGTACCGATGGCATGGACCACGCCGCCACCTAGTCGATCAATGATCGTCGTCACTTCTTGGATGCCGGTGCCAGATGCGCCTACGACTCCAATATTTCCAGGTGCGACCACATTGGTAAAAGCAATTGGAATGCCAGAAAGAATCCCCGTACCACAATCTGGTCCCATCATTAATAACCCTTTTTGATGCGCTAGTTTTTTCAAACGTACTTCATCTTCAATCGCAATATTATCTGTAAAAGAAAAAACGTGTAAATTATTTTTCAACGCACGTTCCATTTCTGCTGCCCCATATTCTCCTGGAATACTGAACAAAGCAACATTTGCCCCTGGTAAAAGATCCAATGCTTCTTGCCAAGAAGTCACTGTTTGGTTATCTTTCGTAGTACTTTTTGCAGACAAATCAGCTAAAAACGTGTCGACTAGCGGTAGTACTTGATCCATTATTTTTGGGTCTTCACTTGAAACCACGATCATCAGATCATTTGGAGAGGCAGTTTTTGCTTCATCTGTTAACAAATTGGTATTATTTAAAATATCTTTATTCGCATCTGTTCCCATCATGATTTGACTCATGACCACTTGTTCAAGTGAGTTGATTTTGTTTGTTAAAAGCATCAGATTGATTGAATCTTGGTAATTATTTTTTAAAATGACTGTGTTTAACATCCTTCTCCTCCTCTTTCTTTTGACACTATTATTGTAGGACATTAAGAAAGTGTTTTCATCGGACGTATTTCTAAAAAAATGCTATAATTTTTATCCATAAAGGGGAAAAAGGAGGAAACGATGAAACTAAAAGAGCTTTTGACACTAGGTGAATTAAAAAAAGGCGAGATCCTAACGAAAGACATCGGTTTAGACAATGAAGTAACAACAGCGATGATCTTAGAAGCGATCGATATTGAGAATTGGAGTAAAAAAAATCAATTGATTCTCACTTCTTTTTACGCTTTAAATGATTTAACGGAAGCAGAGTTAGAAGATTTTTTTGTTAAAATGTGCCAAATCGAAATCAGTGGGTTGATTTTAAAGACAGACCGTTTTATCAAAACGATTCCTGACCGATTTATCCATCTATGTTTCAAGTACCGTATTCCTTTGATCAAGATTAAGCAAGAGGTCAGTTATGAAAAAATCCTTTTGACGATTTATGAACCTTTGTTAAATACCCAGTCCCATATACTCCGAACGTATTATGAAGTTCGTCAACGTTTCAACCAATTAGAACGCCAGTCTTCCTCTATTGAAACGATTATGGAGGAATTTTATCGAATTATAAAATTACCCTTTTCATTAAAATTGATCGACAAAGGAATCGAAATCAGCGATGGGAAGATTCCTCGAGATGCAATTGTTTTAGCACGAGAAACTTTGCGCAACACTGATTTCACCAAAAATGATTATTCCTTGTTAACACTATATGCCCATACCAACCCTCAAAAACACTATGCGCTTGAAGTAGCGATTTTCAATAATTATTCAGCAAACTGTTTACTTTTAGTCTATCTTCCAGATGATGTCGTCAAAGAAACTGATTTAGTGATTATCGAAAATGCAATTGATGCCCTCCAAGAAAAATTCAATACCGAAAGTCTCTTAAAAAAAGAACGTTACACCCGGTTGAACAATTTAGCAGATGCCATTTTACAAAATACGCCTAAAAATCCTGATGAATTAAATAGTTTACTTCATGAAGTCCATATGTTGTCAAAAGATTCTTATCAAACTATTGTATTTCCGACAAAAGATACCCAAACACAATTAATGAAAACCCGGATCATTTCACTACTGCGAACCTTAAAGAAAGAAGCAATCTTCTTTGATCAGCATCACTATTCGGCTGTCTTATATAATTTCGATCAGGCGGATGGACCGATCACAAAAGCTTATTTGCAACGGGTCGTCCAAGACTTTCTCTTAGAAAATCCCTACTTAACTTTTGCGATCAGTAGCTTGAAACCCAAACAAGGAATCAAAGAACTATTATTTGAATGTCTTGATATTCTGAATTTCAATCGAGATTTTTACAATGGTCCGATTGTGACATTAGCAGACATCGGTATCTTCAAACATTTTATTCAAGAAGAACAACTTCAATCCATCGAAGAAAGTCTTCCTCAAAACTTAGTGGCACTCGCTCAAACAAACTTTGATCTCTTTGAAACCTTTTACTGTTTTTTACAAAATAATCGTAACTATAAACAAACTGCTGAAAAAATGTTTCTCCATTCTAAAACTATTCGCTATCGTTTGCATAAAGTAGAGCAATTGCTCGCCATTGATTTTAACAACGCTTTTCAGATGGCCAACTATGAAATCGGAGCTTATGTAATCAAAATGAGACAGCGCGCACTGGAAAAGAAAGAATAGTTGATCAATGAAAATCTGGTTGGTCTTAGAAAAATATCACTTACTAAAAAAGCCTGAACTTTTAATCTCCTTTAAAAAAAAGGAATTAAAAATTCAAGCTTTTTTTATTGAGATGATTTGTCTCACTACCAAAGGAGCAGACTCAGCCAAAAAATCAGCCGTTTCACTAGCCTAAGAATTCAAACACATCTGCTCGATCATATAGTTTCAATACTTTCTCACATAAAAACTGAGTGAACAATGCTGCCGCAACTGGGACGACTAACCAGCTCAAAACAACAAGAGCCGGATTTAGACCTGCATCTAAAGAAGCTAAAGGACCAACTAAGCCAACGATCCCAAAACCAGCCGAGGCAGGGGTTCCTGAAATAGACAACAAAGCAACTGGAATAGCTGTAATCACTGCACTGATCAGACAAGGAACGAGAATAACCGGTCTGCGAAACAGATTAGGCATCATCATCTTCATCGCTCCTAACGTAATGGCGATCGTCACTCCTGATTTATTGACTTTCCACGAGTTCACGATCAAAACGAAAGTCGTTGCTGCGACACCCATTGCTGCCGCTCCTGCTGAAACACCATCTAGTTGGATTGCCACTCCGATTGCTACGGTGGAAATCGGTGAAATGATCAAGAAGGCAAAAGAACAGCCAATCAAGATCGACATCAGTAAAGGTTGTAGTGTCGTGAAATTATTGATAACCGTTCCGATGGCTGAGGTAATATCTGCCACATAAGGATAGAGATAAAACCCGATCACCCCTGCGCCTACACCAACAACGATCGGAGTCAACACAATCGCTACCGAACCAAACCGTTCACCAATCAGATAAATCAACCCAACTGCGATAGAAGCAGTGATCATCGTATTGATGATATCGCCTGTACCAGCACCAACATACACACCTGTTTCACCAAGCTCAGGAGTAAACTTCACCACCCCTGACCCGACAAATGCGGCACCAGCCACCACCATCATCTTCATCGGTGCAAAACCAAATTGCAAAGCAATCAATCCACCGATAATCAACGGTGTCGCTAATTGGAAGATAACCGCCATTTGGGCAACAGCCATCGCAAAAGAAGAACCACTAAAGTATCTTAAAATCGCCCCTAATACTGCGTTAGGAATCAATCCGATGATAATCCCCGTTGCTGTACCAGCTAGTACTTTGTTCAGAAAAATCTTTGGTGACATGCTTTGTGTCTGTTCCATCAATTATCCCCCTTTATTTTACCTGCAAGCTATCTTCTTTCGCATGGATCAATTCTGTTAAGAAGTCACAATAAGGTGTTGCAATACCATATTTCTTCCCTTTTCTTGAAACCGCACCGTTGATGTAGTCGATTTCCGTCAAGCGGTGATTCTTGATCAAATCTTGATACATGGATGGATAATGTAATCCGATCGTTTCTGGATCGAAACAAGATTCACAATGAGCGATCACTTCTGGGATATCTAAGTGGATATTTTCAGCTTCTGCCACTGCCGCAAATTCACGAACAATCGTTTCCACCATCTTATGCGCAGTCGAAGTTTGACCTAACCCTGCCATGTTCACATCCAAAATCGTGCATAACCCATTCATCGTGCCATTCACACAAGCTTTACGGTAAATGGAATAATGGATGTTATCAGAGAATTTCGCATGTAAGCCTGATTCTGATAATTTTTCAGCTAGTGCTTTCGCTTGTTCTTCTTTGCCTTCTCCAAGATTTTGCAGCTCAATTGAACCACTTCCAAACAGTTTGACTTTTCCAGGTCCTTCTAAGCCCGCCGTCCACATGGTGTTACCAATATAAATGTTTGCCATTGGAACAAATTTTTCAATGATATCTTCATGTCCGATACCATTCAATAAGCATAATACTTCCGTTTCTTCTTTGATCAATGGACGGATATCTGTTAGCATTTTTTCTAATTGCATCGCTTTAGTAAATAAGATGATCAAATCTACCTGATCTTCTTCGCCTACTTCTGATTGAAGAACGACTGGTAACTTCTCAACTACTTCTTTGCCATTGAAATCTGCTTTTAACCCATGCTCTTTGATTTGTTGGACATGATCTGCCCAGCCGTCGATCAATAGTACTTCGTTTCCACCTTGATGTAACATCAGACCGAAACGACTTCCCATCGCTCCAGCTCCTGCAATTGCAATTTTCATGTTTTATTCCTCCCTTTTGCCTTACATTATACCTATCTAAGATTTATTACACAATTTTATTCTATAGCTTAGCCTTCTTTTTACACTACTTTACGTGAAATCAGCTTGCCTAAGAGAAAAATGGGCAATCCTAAACTTCTCCGTTCAATTGGAAGTTAGCAGAAAGATGTTTCAAATTACTTCCTTCCATCACTGCAAGCACAAAAAAAAGTAACCGAACATCAATAGAAAGCTTTCGGCTACTTTGGCAATGATCGATTAGCAGTGATCCCTAAGACAAAAGCAAGCGTTCCTCTCATACAAGAATAAAACCAACGCCCTCAACATTCACGGATCATTCTTCCGTTTCGACCAACATTTTCATTTTTAAGATGAATTCTGTAAAATTTTCTGCACCCGCTAACAATCGCACATTGATCGGATCAGAAACGATTTCGATAAACATTTCAAAAAAATCATTAAATTCTTTGGCTTCATCTTGTGAAATGGCAACTAAAGCTACGATTTGAACAGGATATTCGTCCCATTTGAGGGTTTCTTGCAAGGTCATAATCGAAAGGGCACTTTTTTTCGCCTGTTGTTCCAGCGAGTGGGGTACTGCGATACCTGATGGGAAACTGGTCGATGACATCGCTTCTCGTTTTTCCATCCTCTGGGAAAATTCTTCCTCCACATACCCTGTCACTAACAATCGATCAAACAATTTTTCTCGAATCATTTTAGGTGTCTGATCGGTCGGATCAAATTGATTAAAATAGAGATCTTCAATAATAAACCGATCAATCAAATGAAACATCTGTTTTCGCCAATTACTTTTTCGCTTGGCAGTCACCCGTTTTTGGATCTTTGCAAAATCTTTACGTGTCAAAATAGGATGGACATATACTGCGCCATTGATTTCAGTCACTCTGTCACGATCAGAAGAGACATAAACGTCATTTTCTTGTACGCTTACCTCATGATGATCAACCGCCACGATCTCCACATCTTCCCCTAGCATACTACGAATATTTTGAACGTTTGTTTCTTCAAAATCATGGTAATTGTTGTGATCAACTAGCACTCGCAGCTTCGGTCTTTTTTCTTTTTTGCTTTCTAAGTAAGCCCCGATGTGTAAAGCGATAAAAGAAATCTCATCCTCATTAAACCAAATCGCTAATTTTTCCTGTACCAACATCGACAAGTAAACCGCAATGTCATACGTTAACGGATAGGCTGTTTTAATATCTAAAAGGCTGCTATTCCGGGTGAACCGTTCATATTGAGAGCGATCATAAAGATTTTGCAGATGGATAGCTAATTTATTGAAAAAAGCTTCATCTTGTAAATCAATCAAATAGGTTTCTTTGACTTTCTCTAAAACTTCATTTAGTGTTTCGATCACTCGAGCTTCAACAATTTTGGACAAGGATAGCTCTTTGCGATTCGTAAGATATTCATTTTGTAATCCAATAAAAAGTAAGGATAACTGCTTGACTTCAGCATCAGAAAAATGAATGTGATAAGTATTTGAAAGAAGTTCAGTAATCTCCACACACAATTGAAATTCCGTTGCATCATTTCTTAATGGAAAGTCCTTCACACTTTTCAAATCATTTCCTTGGCGGATCCGTTCAATACTAATCGCAAAATGAAGCACAATATTGTTCATCGAATAGCGATTGATTTTGATTTTGTGTGAAGCTAAGACATCATGGATGGTTTGCTCTAGATCAATAAGCGAAAGCGTACCAATCATATCTTGGACATGGTACTTTAGTTTTTCCTGGTAATCGCCTTCCTCATACAATAGCGAAATCATGTAACGCCTTTTATCACTTTCTGATCCTTCTAAATAAATTTGATTGGCTTTGATCGTTAATTTCAATTGTTTGTTTTGAATCTCGTTACGTAAAAGCTGGATGTCATTTTTTAACGTTGACTCAGAGAGAAACATCGTGTCTGCCAAATCATAGAGATCAATGCCATGATTGCTTTTTAACAACGTCAAAAACAACTGTGATTGCCGGTCATTCGTTGTTTGGATCACTTGCTTATCCTGGGTAGGTTGTTTGATCCGATACCCTTGATTACTAGAAATAATTTGTTGCTCTGTCTCATTGATCTTTGTGATTTGATTACGAATGGTTCGAGTCGTACAGTTACAAAATGTTGCTAGTTCCGTCGCAGTGACCCAATGCTGCTGTTGTTTTGCAAGATACGCGATAATCTCTCTTTGCCTTTTCGTTGCCACTTTCTATCTCCCCCACACATGTGTTGCTATCCATTGATTTGCCACACTATCTCAAAAAAAGGTGGATACGAAGATCCATGTCTCGCATCACACCTATTCTTTAAACTGGCGACTTTACAAATTTTCTCCATTCGATTCAATCACATTTTTGTACCAGTAAAAACTATCTTTTTTGATCCGATCACCACTACCTTTTCCTTCATTATCCAGATCCACATAGATAAATCCATAACGTTTTTCCATTTGAGCAGATGAACAGCTGATAATGTCAATCGGCCCCCATGCACAATAAGCAATCACATTGACTCCATCATACATCGCACGTTTCATTTCTTCAATGTGACTAGCCAGATAATCGATCCGATAATCATCATGAATCTTGCCGTTTTCCAACTGGTCATACATTCCAAAGCCATTTTCTGCAATAATAATCGCTTTACCATAACGATCCCAATATTGCGAAAGTGAATGATACAACCCTTTAGGATCCACTGCCCACCCCCATGGATTCGCTTTCAAGTTCGGGTTAGGTGTCACCGATGCAGGGTTCAAATCGTTTTTCTTGGAGTCGACCATTTGCGAATAATAATAAGAAATAGCCAGATAATCCATCGTATTCGCTTGTAAAATGGCTTTGTCTTCTTCAGTGATCTCGAGATGGATATTATTTTCAGCAAAATAATTCAACGCATACTGAGGATATTCCCCTCGAAATTGCACATCTGTATAGAAATACTCCATCCGATTACGACGTAAAGCCAAAATAATATCATCTGGATCGCAAGAAAATGGATAGGCGGTGCAATCTGCAACCATCGTTCCGATTTGCATTTCAGGGTTGAGCTTTTTCCCATATTCATAGATTTTAGCACTGGCAACGAACTGATTATGGATCGCTTGATAACTAGCTTCTTCGTAATGATCCACCGTATCATAAGGTATAGCAGTTGAATTGAATGGTTCAAATTGGATCAAGTTGATCTGATTGATGACGATCCAGTACTTCACTTTATCTTTGTAACGATCTAAAATTGTTTTTCCATATTTTACAAATAGATCGATCACTTTCCGATTATGCCAACCACCGTAGTTTAAAGTAATGTCTACTGGTGTTTCATAATGAAGCATCGTAATAATCGGCTCCATCCCTAACTCATGGATTTTATCAATCAATGCATCATAATAAGCCAAACCCGCTTCATTCGGTTCCGTTTCATCGCCCGTAGGAAAAATCCTCGACCAATCAATCGACGTCCGAAATGTTTTAAAGCCCATCTCTGCTAATAGCGCTAAATCTTCAGGATAGGTATGATAAAAATCGATCCCATGGCGTTTAGGATAATAGCCTTGTTCATCTGTCATATTCGCCTTCAACTGAGCCAAAGACATTCCTTTATGTTGCTCTTCCGCAATTTCTGCATTTGTTTTATCCGCATGGAAAACATGTAAATCAGCGAGGCTGATGCCCTTACCATCAACTTGATACGCCCCTTCTGCTTGGTTGGCAGCAATCGCCCCTCCCCAAAGAAAATCTTTTGGCATTTTGTATTCTTTAAACATGGAATACCTCCTATTTAGTTAATTTTTTTGAAAAGTTCCGAAACAACCGCACCATATGTTCACCAATCAATATCTCACTTTGTGCTGTCATCAACGTATCTTGCGCATGACAGAACAACGTAGAATAGCGGATCTGCTCTCCTGAAGCTTCCATTTGTAACGTGTCTGTTTGCAAGCCGTGAGCAATCACCACTTCTTTATGTGCCGATTGAATCAATTCTTCTGCTTCATCGAACGCCATTTCCTCCAGTGCATTCAGACCTTTTACCAGTAATTCACGAGCATTACCTGCATGGATCAAAATATTCATCGATAATTCGTTTAGGCTATCTGTTTCTTCCACAAACTGTTGTGACATACTACTACCTCCAATTATTGAGCCGTTGAAGCTTGCATTGCTTTTGCTTGCGCCGCTTCTTGTTCTTCAGCAATTTTTTCTTGTTTTAATAATGAACTATCATATGCTTTAAAAAATGGTAAGAAGATAAACCATGTGATAACAAAGATCAACAGACAGACGATGACCGCACGGAAATCTTGAGTGGCTAAATAAGATGTAAATGGATATGGCATGTACCACAACAAGAATGATTGACTAGGAATATTCACGAAGCCCATATTCATCACCACATAAGAAATCGTTGGTACGATCAGTGCGTTGATCCACATAGGAATCATCAAGTAAGGATTAAAAGCAATCGGTGCCCCAAAAACCAATGGTTCATTAATATTAAAGATCGAAGGGATAAAGACCGCTTTACCAATCGCTTTTAATTGTGCTGATTTACTTAACAGCAACATCATCACAGACAAGGCCAAGGTAGTCCCCACACCACCCATTGATGAAAAAGCATAACAAGTTTCTTGAGTAGCAATGTTCATTGCTTGTCCACCATTTGCAACAGCCTCAGCATTAGCAGCTAATCCAGCCATATATACAGGATAGATAGCCGGCATCATCACCCAACCTGAAATACCGAACGTATATAAAAAGACTGGGATAAAAACGGATAAGACAAAACCTGGGTAAGATTGCACGATTTTTGCCAATGGACTGAATGCCCAAACGACCACTTCAAAGAAATCAACATTCATTTGTACCGTGATAAACCAACCAACGATCAAGATAAACGTAATCGGCAATAAACTATTAAACCACCCCACCACGAAATCAGGGATCGGTGTATCTTCATCGAAAAATGATCTTTTAGCAGCAAAATTCATTACACAGGCAACAAAAAGGCCCGAAATAATCGCAAGAAACATGCCTGTAGCGCCAAACCGAGAAAGAATAAACGTAGCATTTCCTTCAGCAGATACTGTGGGAAATAGTAACATCATGAATAACACTAATCCGGTAGCACCTGAAATCAGCTTTTGACCGCTGTTTCCCTTTTTTTCCATGAGATAATAAGGAATCAAAAAAGAAACAATCAAACCAAACATCCCAAAAGAAAAATTACTAATCATTGAAAAATCAGGTAAACCTGCAAAAATATTTTTCAGCAGAGAAACCACTGTAACTAAAGAACCAACAAAAACTAACGGCAAAGCCGCCATGATCGAATCTTGGATCGCCGAGACCCAAGGATTCTTGACAATTTTATTTACTTTTGGCGCAAATTTGTTCGTCATGAAGTCCATAATTTTATTCATCATTCGTTAGCCCTCCATACTTAAAATCAGATCTAGTGCCTTATCTCCATTTAAAGTGCCATAGGTTGCTTGTGGAATGACTGCTACTTTCACGTTCTTTCCTTCAATTTGTGCTTTGAGATCTGCCAACATATAAGACAAATGCGGACCAATCAACAGATAATTGATCTCATTGATCCGTTCATCCAATTGCGACTCACTAGCCGCTTTCACAGTTACCTCTTCCCCTCTTTTTTTCGCTGCTTTTCGAATAGCAGCCGCCATAAATCCACTAGAAGCACCAGAACCACAAATCAACAAAATATTTTTTGCCATCTTTACCATCTCCCCTTTTTTTCTTACACGTTTAGTGTAGCTACCAAGGTATGCGCTTTCAAACTTACTTTTTTCCTAGGTAGCGGAAATTAATTAACGTGAGGTTCTCTTTTAGCTATTATAGGGTATACTCCTCTTAGTTACTCCACCAGTTCTGTTGAAAAACGAATCCTGATAGTTAGGCTCATATCATCAGCTGGCTAACATTCCTGTGAATATCCCCGTACTTCACTAAAAAAGAAAAACATTCCCACAAAAAAAGAGAGCCGACCAGATTCATTCTGATCACGGCTCCCCCTCTATGCCATTTTTTGATTTATGCTTTGTTACCAACAACCTTGGTTTCAACCAATCATTCCTACCGTTACCTTAACCCAATGAAATCGGTTGAATATAATCTACCTGCCATTTTTGTTCTTTGTCTGAATAATTGAAATACCAGATCTGAGAAAAATATTGTCGCTGATGCTTGTACCCTGATAAGAGCAGGTTATTTTTTCGATCAATCGTATAATCATAGCAACTAAAATCAATTCGGATCGAGAAACTGTCTTCCTCTATTTGACGATAGTTCCCCAACTGTTGCAGTACGATTTTCTTAGTATGATTTTTAATACCCTCTTCTTGGTTCTTTTGTAAGACCTGTTGATGTTCCAAAAATAATTTTTTCGTATAATAGCGCGAGGCTTTTTCCATTTTTTCATGTTCCCAAGCGTTTTGAATCACAAAGAAGCTGGTTTCGATCTCTGAAAGCAATCTTTTCTTCGCTTTCTTTTTCCCCGGCATACGAGAAAATAGCTCTCTGGTCACACTGTGCTGTTCTTTCTTCCTTTTAAATAAAGCAAACGCCGCAAAACCACCAACAGACGCCCCCATTAATACATAGTCCTCTACGTCACCGTATGAACTCGATCGATAATACCCTCGTGATCGTCCGATAATTGGCCGATCGTCATAAAAATGATGTCCGACCGAACTACCACTAAAACTTCCGCCAGATCCACCGCTTCTCGTTGAGCCACCACCATGTCCACCTGCTACTGCAAAACCCTGTACTGGCAAAGCAAATAAAAAGAACAGACACAACAAACAAGCCAAATAATGTTTCTTCATGTTCCCCCACCCCATTCATCTTCTGTTAGCAACAATCTAACGCTGAAATCCCTCATTGCTACACTAGCTCAAACGGCAATTTCAGAAGCTATGTTATCAGTCCATTTATTCCATACGTTACTTTACAATAAATTGACTAGCAATAACTTAGTTATGAAAAAAAATTAATAAACGAACAAATGAATGTTGAATCTGGGGTTCTGCTTGTTAAGTGTTAATCAATGCATTAAAAGCAAGACTGCTAGATAATGATCTATTCAAATTCTGTATTAACCATTGACTGGGTGAAAAAGAATGCTTATAAGCGTAGGATCTCTGTCGAATCTGAAAGATTGCCTTATCCAATAATCATTGATGAAACAAATTAAAAAAAACTGGATTTCTCTCTAAAAATATCAAACCATTTTTTCATTAAAGAATATTCAATTTTATGAATATGATTAACGACTTATATGTCATTTATGAGACTGATAGGCACTGGCAACTGTGAAGAAATAACTAACAGTTAAATGGACGTCTCACCTGTTGTCACTTGATAGCTTTTTAAAATTTATAAAAAATGAACAGAAAGCGACTCCTTTTCTGTTCACTAATATGCGTTATTCTTATTTAATACGGTTGGATAGCCAAACCAATTTATTCATTAATATTCTAATAAATAAAAGTCATTCTTGTATTTTCTATTACACATATATTCTACAAAATAGCATAAAATTTCCTAATATAGCTTATACTAATCAATAATCTCAAGTGTTTCTCTATAAGCATATATATTTCTATAATTTTTTAACTCTTGAAAACTTTTGCACTCTGTAAAATCCTTCACTTTAAATGCTATCCTATCTCCCACTTTCATTGATTCTGCTTCAGGAAAATAGTTCGTGTTTAATTGTAACCAGTGATTTTCACCTTCTTTAAAAACTTCTCCTGTAGGAATTAAATTTTCAATTTTAGCGAAAACATATCCTTTGTTCTCCGTTATTTCACTAATTCTTGATTTCCATACTTTATCTCTGGGGATTAAATCTCTTAAATTCTTACAACATATCTCCGCATTATAAGCCAGTTCTGTCTCATTAAATGATAAAAAGCTATCCCTTAGAATATTTCTTACAAAATCTGTTAAACCCTTTTGACAACGGTCATCTCCAGTTAAAAATATCCCTTTGTCTTTACTATTTATACAACAGCTTAAATAGCTATAATGCTTTAAATCAAAATCAGGTAAAAATAATTGTGTGTACTGATTTTGATTGAGCCAAATAGCTCCCATTTCATTTAAACAAGCAGTACTTTCGAAATAGTCATCAGAAAGTAAAAAAACTGCATGTTTTTTTACTTTTATAGTTTTTTCGAGATAGTCAAAAATGTTATTGCCAACTGGTATTTCATTCATTTTATGAGAAGAATACAATAACATATCATTAGGAACTCCACAGCTTACCAATAGGTCTCGGATGAGATCACCATAATTTTTATTTTTAGAACTATGACTTAATAAGACAGTCGGATTACTTAGAGAAATAGTTTTCCCTTTAAATATTTCAAACATCATATTTTCTCCTTCTTTATATACTTAAACAATAAACATCCTTCGCTAAAATCGGATTTCCAACAGCTAAATTGTTTATTTTTATCAATAAACAAAAAGCTACGTATATACTTTTTCCACGTATTTATATAATGCAACCCACTATAAAAATACTAGAAAAATACTATTAAATAACTTTAAACTCATAAAAAGTTCTTTTGCCATCATAATCGTTCAACTTTATTCTAAAAATTAATCACTCGATGTTGTCTATTTTTTCTACTGTCATTCATCATGAACTAAATAAGAATAAAAAAACACCTAGTGATCTCACTAGATGTTTCGGTGTCCCGTCTTTTACAAATAAAAACGAATCTTTCAGTTTTTTGTCCTAGTACGAATATTTATGTTACGCAATTTTTTTCGAAACGAAACATTTGCCGATCAAGAAACGAATAAAAACAAAAAGATAGCTTACTAGACTGACAATAAAAGCAAGAATCATTGTAAAGGGATACTTAGAAGAAACTTCAATTACCGTTGTTCCTGCTTTTCCTTCAAATGTTGCTAATCCTTCATTGTTTTCAATCTTGGTATTTTGCCCATTCACTTTTGCTGTAGTTCCCCAGTAATCAAACACGGGTAACGTGATTTTTTTATCTTTAGCACCTTTGACTGTATAGACTATTTTGGAATCAGAAGCTTTATATGTTGCTGTTTGCCATTTATTGTCTACTCTTATTTCATGCTTTTGCACATGCTCCTTATATTTCATGGCTTCTAGTGGTGCATAGTCAAAGACCCCTCCAACACCTACAGTGATGTAACTACCTAGAGTGTCTTTATTCACCTCTAAATGGTCACCTAGTGTTGGCACTTTGTGATTATAATTGGCTTTAGTGGCTGCCGAAACAACAAACATGAAACAAACAATTGCTGCGATACTAAGTATTCTTTTTTTCTGACCAAATATCATCCTATTAAAAACAATGGATAAAATTAATGAGCCAAAAAGTACCTGAAACCCTAATATCCGCCAAGGAAATTGAAGCAATCGAACGGGTGTATTTTGCAATAGTGCCCATGGGACCAGCTTAGTTGATAATAACCAAGTAGCTACTGCAATCAGGTAAATCACTTTTTCCTTGCTCGTTAGCTTTTTAAAATACACAAGCGGAAGAATCAAGGAAACAATTCCGATAATTCCGATTGTAAAGGAGGCCAAATCATTATTCATGGCCCCAATCAAACTATCAGATACATTGATCGCTTGATTTTGCAGATCTGTTTTTCCTGGCTGATTGATGGATTGATACATGGTTTGCTTGAACATAGGATACCAAAAATAGGCTGTTAAAAGAATCGTCATTCCCACAGCTTTTGACATCTCCAACACCAAGCGAATGGTTTCTTCCTTATTTAGTTTATTCACAATCAGTTTGCCTATGATCATCATTCCAATGAAAAACGCACACATGAAAGTAGAGAGAACATGCGTATAAACAAGCAAACTCATACTGATTGCTAACGGGATCGCAGCCGTTGCTTTCTCATAGATCATTTTGTAAGCATAATACAAAACTACAGGCATAATCGTAAGTGCAATCGCTTCTGCAATCGCTGAACGATGGTAGATATCAATCGTTCGATAACTATAGAATGTATACAGACAGCTAAATAAAAAGGCAGCATCTACTCGCTTTAAAAATTTTTGACCATAATAAAACATCAATAGGATGGTACAAACATTCAACACCCATACGTATAAAATATAACTTACGATCAAATTATTGGTAATCCAATAAAAAATTACCGTTGGAAAAAGGGTCAAGTAGGGGTAAAAATAGTTCACACCGCTGCCATAACTATTAAAAGTCGTAAAATTGATTGGTCCTGAGAATATAGAGGATAATCCTTTAATTCTGGAAAGATGAAATGCGATATCTCCTGTCGTAGAAATCGTTTGTGCATGCCTAAAATAATTCACAGAATAAAGACCCGCAATAAGTATTAATATAACAAATAAGAGCAATTTTTTCTTTGTTTTCATTAGTAACTCCTTTCAAAAAATCATAATAAGTATAACGTAATTATTGGAATTTTTCATAAATTTTTCTGTTTTATTTAGCAAATTATCCTTTCAGAAACAAAAAAAAGACTGAGACATCCATCTCACTCTTTACTCTGGAAACAAATAAATGGTGTTCAAGCATCAGCTCCTTGAAATAAGTCTAAATTTTTCAAAAACACGAGAAACTGTTTCTAAAAATTTTTTCTTATTATTATCGGAGCTAACCGATGCTTTCACAACCTCTTTTCCAAGAAATTTTCTTTCTAAGTTTGGAAGGACGTCTCCTCTAGCTATTCACAATCCGCTCGAAACCGTTCTTCAATTCATTATTCTCAGTTTCTTTGAAATACAAATAATTGTTTGGGTTTCCTTGATTTTGCTGAGTCACCATTACCTTAGGTTGATTTTGTTGGAAACCAAAGAAATACAAATGAGCTCCAGACGGTTTTGGATGATCGATATCAGAGTAGATCGCCACTAATTCAAATCCCGCTTGTCCTCTGCCATTTTCTGACCATTCTACGGTAACCGGTGTTTGATCAATCACCATAGACCATTGCCCATCAAAAATGTATTGTGGTACTTGCAATCCATAATAATTAGCATTCACATGATCATTGTAGCTTCTATACTGTTGTCCCATTTCCTGACCCCAAGTTGACATAAACGTAGCTAATTCAGTCGCTTTACTCGCATCCCAGCTATTTTTTTCTACTGGCTGACTACTTGGTGTCGTAGACTCAGCCGTTGTAGTTTGAGTTGACTCTGATGTACTCTTCGCCGTGGACTCTGTTTTTACCTTTGTTTCTGATGAGCTGGATGATTCAGTCTTATCAGATTCTTTCGTCGTTGTTGAACCTGTCTTACTTGTTTTTATAACAATAGTGTCTGTCGATTTACTTGAAGCATCTTTTGCCTGATCCGTTCCACAACCAGCTAGCACAAACAACAACCCCACAGCCAACAATATCCCCTTTTTCATTAATAAAACTCCTCCTTGATTGTTTCACTCATTCTAACAAACCAAACTTGAGATTATGCCGAAAATTTGAAAAATTATTTCTAACCAATCCCTCATCTGCAAACTAGAAAATTGGTTTAACCGTTACGAAATCAGAATCAGATACTCAAAAAAAGGTTTATGTAGGTTTCTAAGGATTAGTTCGCCATAGAAAATACTGATCAACTATAAAGAGACACGGAAAAATGCAATCCCTCATTTATCAATTATGACTAGTATCAAATACATCTAACTCTTTGTTCAGATATTCTCCGTAATTGCTGTAAATATACAAAACTTAAACCATTAGGCACAAGAGAAACAGCTAAAACAAATAGACTGATACAATTAACAAAAAAATCCTCAACGCCCGCCTTGTTTCTAGCGGTATCGTTGAGGAATACGTTCATTGGTTGCTATTTCAAAAATGGCTGAAAATGGTGTCTCTAATAGACAACTTATTCACCCATAAAATAAAAGGCAACTCTATAAATTTTCTTTATTCAATTTCACGTTTGTTCTGCACTGCCATTCATTTTAGATCCCTTCATCAGAGGACCATTTTACTTTTTACTAAATTTTTTCTTCTCAGCAAATATCGAATAAAGATAAATAAAAAAGTTCCAACGCTTGTTAGTAATGCAAGAATCATCGTTGGCGGATAGGTAGAGGAAACCTCAATCGTAGTCGTTCCTTCTTTTCCTTTAACCGCTACTAACCCGTCATCATTTTCTATGCTAGTCGTTTGACCATTTACTTTCGCAACGGTTCCCCAATAATCAAACACAGGTAACGTGATTTTTTGCCCTTGCGCATCTTCCACTGTATAAATGATTTTTGAATCATACGCTTTATGAGAACTACTTTTCCATTCATTCCCAACTTTTACTTCATGTTTTTTCAACTGTTTTTTGTATTTCAGTGCATCAGACGGTGCATAATCATAAAGTCCCCCTGTCCCTGAAGTCGTGTAATGCTTAATCTCTTTTTTTGTCATAATCAGACGACCGTTATAGGATTGGATTTTTTGCGTATAATTTATTTTCGTTACTACTGTTAGTGTCAAAAGCAGGAGGACGATTCCGCCAATCCGCCATATACTTTTTTTCTGATCTGGTCTGCATTTCAAAAAGACCATCACCAAGATCAATGATCCGAAAAGCACTTGAAACCCTAAGATTCTCCAAGGAAATTGAATCAATTGGATAGGTGTATTTTGGAAAAGAAACCATGGAAAAACATTCGTCGATAAAAACCACGTAGCTACTGCACAAAAATAAATGACTCTTTCTCTTCGTTCAAATCTTTTCAAAAAGAAAAGCGGGAGGACTAATGACACGACACCAATCGTTCCCATTGTAAATGTCGTCAAATCATTAGTCATCGCACCAAACAAACTTTCAAAAATGTTCACTCCCCGCTCCTGAAGGTTTGTGCGGAAAGGACGATTGATGCTTTGATGCAGGACTTGCTGCAGCATTGGGTACCAAACATACGCTGTTAAGAGAATCGTCCAGCCGACAGCTTTTGCCATTCCAACAAACAAGTCCAAAACATTTTCTTTCTTTTTTCGTTTAGCCAAAAGTGAACCGATAAACAAAAGCCCAATAACTATTACGCTCATAAACGTAAAAAGAGCATGCGTATAAATAAGCAAACTCATACTAACAGCTAAAGGAATCACACAATTCTTCTTTTCAAAAAGAAGTCTATACGTGTAGTAGAGGACTACTGGCATAATCGTCAGAGCAATTGATTCTGAAATCGCTGAACGTTGGTAAATATCGATCATTCGATACCCGTAAAAAGTATAGAAACAACTAAATAAAAATGCCGCATCTACACGTTTAAAAAATTTCCGTCCGTAATAGAAGGTGATGAGGATGGTACACACATTCAGTACCCAAACATATAACATATAACTTAAGATCAAATTATGGGTAATCCAGTAAAAGATCACAGCTGGAAATAGGGTTAGATAAGGATAAAAAAAGTTGACCCCACCACCATAACTATTGAATGTAGTAAAATTGATCGGACCCGAAAATACAGAAGCCAATCCTTTGATCCTGGAAAAATGAAAAGCAATATCTCCTGTCGTTGCGATCTTTTCTGTATTATTAAAAAAGATAAAGGAATAAGTGCTTGCAATAGCTATTAGCAGAACAAACAAAATGATTTTTCGATTGAATCTCATAACAATTTTTATTTCTCCTTTCATACGTCACTCTATTTGAAATGACTCAGTGATTATTCATTGGGTGAATCACTCTCATTTTTATCATTTCATATTAAAAGAGCTTGCTAGTTATGTTTATGACATACTTATTTTTCTTAACTAACATGAAATACACTATACCTAATCAGCAAGAAAATATTTTTTCTATTCTCTCACTCATTCATTATTTTTTTCATCTTTTGAATAATGAAAAGGTGTGATTATTTTCAACATATGAGTTAGTTCCCTCAAAATCCATTATTAAATCCTAAGCTATCCATTGACGAATAGATGGTTTCATTGATCCCTTCTCCCTTCTAAACGACTGACAGATTTCAATTTATAACGTATGTGATTTTATCAAAAAATAACTAGTTTTGTCATTTAATAACCTATAACATAGACATGAAAAGGCTTCATCGAGTTGATGATTCAAAATATCGTTATTTTTATTTAAAGATTTATTTGTAACCTCAAGCTTATCCCTAACTCTAAAGCGCTGTTTAAGCAGTAGCCCCTTGAAATAAGCCGAAACCAACAAAAAATAGATACCTATCTCTAGACATCCATTGATAGACTTTATCGTGCCAAATTTCATTAAGTAACGTACTTTCTTTCAAAAAAACGTAAAAAACATTTATTAAGATGTTGAAATATGAGTAAAAAACGGATTTATAATCATACAAATTTTTTTTGATTTTTGTGTACCTTAAAATCAAAAAATGGGACAATAATCAGATTTTTTCTGACTATTGTCCCACTCTCTTCATGGATATAATATATATTTAAATTTATATTTATTTCAGGTAACTACTACTACCAAAAATACCATTGGAAATAATTATAATAATCATTGTTCTAATTGTTAATATATGCAATTGCACTCCCACTACCAAATTTGATATCTGGTAAAGATCGTTTATATAAATTAAGTTCTCGCAAAGTATCTTCTCTATTCGATAATGCCTGAAACGCATAGCGTGTTCGACCATTTTCAAATTTCTTCGATTCAGAATATTGAGAAGAAACTTTATATGCTGCAACAACCGCATTATCTGCTCCTGTATTAACAGCTATAACATAGCGAATCCGATGTATCTTATCACGACCGATTACCCAGTTACCTAGCGTACGGGATTTTAAATTATTATCATCACGAAATCTGTCATCGATTGGATATCCTTGTGACTCATCTTTAGAAAGATTGAACGCATCTCTTACTTTTACTGCTAGAATCAACTCATTCGTCGCTATTTCATTTATAGACATCGGTTGAAACCCATATCGGTCTTCGATTTCTTCAACTGACATCGCCTTAGATCCATGTCCTTTTACTAAATTCGTTAACGAAAGTCCTTGGATCAATTGAGCATAATTGATCAATGCATTTTCGCTTGCATAAGCTTCACTCTCCGTTAAGCCATAGCTAAGTATATAGCTCGATATTTTCAATTTCATCCCATTTATTTCTTGAATTGTTTTTATTTTTAATGTTCTAACTGTCTCATTTTCTTCAAGTAAATCTGATTTTCTTAGCATATTCAGTGCCGCTTGACGATGGGCAAAAATACGATTTCCTTTTCCTTTCCCAATATAAAAAGTCTGGTTGTTTCTAGGATCAACCAAACAATAGACATAGTAAGGATGTTTCTCGTCTTTTTGCAACTCGGCTAGAGTAGACGCAGAAAAATGGTTAAGTTCACTCACTTGTTATTCACCTATTTTTTCTATTTTTTTCTGTCAATAAAACCTAAAAATCTCCTCACTTATGATAAGGCGCTGGGTATCATGAGTGAATGATATTGCTGAATACAAATAGTCCGACCACATTAAGTTGATCGGACTTCATAAGCATTTTATTGACTAATACTTTTTTGCTTAAGAATTGATTCTAACATCTTTTGCTAAAGTTAAGCATCCTATAGTTCCTGCATTATCTGCTAACTTAGGTGTGACAATGTATTCTTCGATATTTGGCGTATCGACATAGCCGTTAATTAGTTCTAAAAAACGTCTTTGTACTTTCTTTTTCAGATGTTCTTGTTGCATGACACCACCACCAAAAATTATAATATCTGGTGAAAGCATCAGGGTCGTATTACAGGCACATTGTGCAATATAATCCGCCTCGATTTCCCAGAACGGATCTTCTATAGAAAGATCTTGTCCCTTGGTTCCCGTACGCATCTCGATAGCGGGTCCAGATGCCAACCCTTCGAGACAATCATGATGAAAAGGACAAGTACCAGAGAAAGTATCTCCTGAATGTCTCTTAACTAACGTATGCCCCATTTCTGGATGGCTAAACCCTTCAACAAAAATCCCATCTTGTATAGCTCCTCCACCAATTCCAGTTCCAACAGTGTAATAAACAACACTGGATAAACCTTTTCCATGACCTGAAACATACTCCCCGTAACAAGCAGCATTCACATCGGTTGTCCAGGCAATTGGAATTTCGAAATGCTTATTCAACGTTCCAACAAAATCAAAATTTTTCCAGGCAGTTTTTGGAGTAGAGGTGATATGTCCATAGGTCTTTGATTCACGATGGATATCAATCGGTCCAAATGACCCTACTCCAATGCTTTCTAATTGTTCTTTATAGTGATTAAAGAAATCAATTACCAAACTCATTGTTTCATTCGGTGTAGTTGTAGGAAAACTCACTCTTTCTAAAACCTTTAAATCATCATTGCCAATGGCACAAACAAATTTAGTCCCACCTGCTTCTATTGAGCCATACATTTCTTACTCCACCGTCCTTTTATCTAGGAATTCGTTCTTCCCTGTCTAATAGTTTTTCGAAAAACTCATGTGGTTCCTTTTGGTACCAATAGGCAACAGAAGAAATATCGTCTTGACGCTCATAAAGCTTGATGTCATCATTTCCTAGGGTTTGGAAAGTAACACGTAAATTTTCTTTGAAACTAATGGGGTCGGGTAAATGCCAGCGGTACAACCCATGCATCGGTAAAGCATCATCGCCAAAACCATGAACTGGATTTGGATTAGGTTTTCCAGCACTAAAATAATCCCGGGTGTGATCTCTTTTAGATTGAAAAGGATAGCCCATAAATAGCGTATTAAAATTTTGAGCATATGCCCTTTCTCCAAAGTTCTTTTTATGGAAAGCCCAAGCGCCGCCAAAATAATCTTCTGCTCCTGTAGATGTTATTGTAGGGAAATCTTCATCTCCATCTATATAAAACTTAAATTCTCCTTCCCCCCACCAGTATCTTTCCAATGCGCACAAAGCAAAGTAGGTTCCTACATAATACCCAGTGCCTTTGATTCCATCAATAAGGGTGTAATCTTTTCCTTTTGTCGTGATGGGTTCACGGTTCCATTTAGCATGAAAATACATCGCATCATCCGGTACTTCAGTCAATGCATAATTAAATGTATAAAAAATGTGCTTAATAAACTCAGGATGTTCATTCGTTAAAGTAATCTTAGCTTTTTTTCGAAATGGCATCTCAAAATAGCAATTCATCCCTGATGTTGGATTCACTACGATTGGTAAGGAATTCACTTCGCATCTTGTCCCAAACCCATTACAAAAAAAATCTCCTAATGGACTTTCTACAGAAGGAGTGGATTCATCATCCCAATAAATACGCAAAATTAAATCACGTAAGACGAAACTCCCAGCGATTGTTTTGTCTGTCACTGTCATCCAAAAATGACGTAAAATTCCAGGGCCTTCCATTTCTGCTAAAGTAATTGTCTCTCCAGCATTTATCGGAACAGAAGGTGACCCTTTTCTCCCAATTCCTAGATGACTCGCTGTCATTGCCGCTTTCCCTTTTTCACCATTTTTATTTTCTGGTGAAATAGTTCTACTTTCCTCTCCCTTGTGGAGCCATATATTATTTAAACAATTCATTTTATTCGTCCTCTATCCTTTCTTCACTTTTTTGATTATTCATATAGATGATTTGTTGTTGTGCCTCCGCAATAATTGCTCCAATATCTAAATTATCATTTCCTAACTGCAAAGCGATTGACATTGCCAAGGGAAGATTCATTCCTGCAATTACGTGCACTCTGTCAGAAATATAGGTAAAAAACTTTTGATTTACACTTCCTCCAGCCATGTCAGTTAAAACAATTATTTCGTCTGTAGTATCCACTAACTCTTTAATTTGTTCATCTATATCATCAATTTCTTCGACATATGCACATAAGCTACTAATTTGATTATGCATACCTGTTAAAAACTCTAGTGTCTCTTTAAAACCCTCAGCTAGTATTGAATGGCTAGCAATGATCAATCTTCTCATAATTCAAATCCTTTTCCTTTACGCTAATATTCCAAATGCAGCCATAACCATCGCAAAAACAATAACGAGTAGAATCAAAATGGTCATACTGATTTTTTTCTTACTGAGTAGATAATATGCTGCAGCAGTAATAATTACTGGAATTAATGTTGGTAAAATTTTGTCCAACATTGGTTGGATTTTCATACTAACTTCACCAAAAGTGAATTTAAGTGGCGTTGAAACACTGATAACTGAAGCAATTAATGATCCAACTACTGTTAGCCCCAATACTGAAGCAGCTTCAGTTAAATAATTAATCTTTTCACCGTATTCAGTAACAATCTTCATTCCCTGCTTATAACCAAATTCAAAGCCTCTCATTCGGAAAAAGAAGATTACCATGATTAAAATGAACCATAAAAAGATTCCTACAGGATTATTTTCTAAAGCCATATAAGCCGCAATTGATCCCATGATGGTTGGGATCATCGTCATCAAAAGAGAGTCCCCAATACCAGCAATTGGACCCATCGTACCAACTTTAAAGTCATTAATCGCATCTTTTGCTTCTAATCCTTGCTTTTCCTCCATTGCAACACAAGCACCTAAAATAATGGCTGCCAGCCAAGGCTGTGTATTGTAATACTGAAAGTGATTATTTAAAGCTTCGATGTATTCATCATCATCTTTGTATAATTTTCTTAAAATAGGTGACAATGCGTAAGTCACAGATGCACCTTGCTGTGTTTGATAATTAAAGGTACAAACTGACATCAACCAACGATAGTTCGCTTTCCTAAGATCCTTTTTCGTTACTTGATATTTTTCGCTCATTTTATTCATCCTCCCCAATAAACCCAACATCAGAAGCTCCCGCAGAAGCAGTGATTTGTGCATCTTTTTCAGCTCTATGATACACATTAAATGCTAAAGCGAATCCTATGATCGCCGCTCCAATAATAGGTACCTTCAAAAAAGCGGCTAAGAAAAATCCAACAAGTAAATAACTAATGTATCGACCTGTAGGCATAAAGCGTAACAACATCGCAATACCAACAGCAGGCAACATTTTTCCGGCTAATGTTAGCCCATCCATAAACCAATTAGGTAAAACATCCAAAACGTAATTAACAGCAGACTGTCCTAAAGTAACGGCAATAAATACTGGAATTGCTGCAGATAAACCAAAGAAAATTGGCCCCAACCACAAAACACTATTCATTTTCTTAAATTCTCGTTTATTCGCATATTCCTGTGATTTGCGAACAACAAAACCATTTAAGATTTTGACAATTACATCTAGTTGCACCCCTAACATACCTACAGGTAGTCCTATTGCTAATCCGGCTTCTACTCCAAGCTGGCTACCAAATGCCGTTGCAATAATTGCGCACGTTCCATAGTCCGGTACAGATGAGCCACCAAAACCGGCAACTCCTAATGACATCAATTGAACTGTACCGCCAACTATCAAACCTGTTTTTATATCACCCATCAAAATTCCTGTGAATAATCCCCAAAAAACTGCGTAATTTACAAAGATCATCGGAATCCCATAATAATCAACATGTTTAATAAATGCTAATATAGTCAGCATAATAATTTGAAAAATAGTAAAATGCATTATCCTTACTCCTTTATCCTAATTTTGATTGAATTTCCTGTGCCTTATCCGCCGGAACAAATTGTGTAACAATTTCTACACCAGAATCCAACAATTTTTTATACGTGCTGATATTTTCATCTGATGCATAGGCTCTAGAAGATAGCTGTAATGCATTATCTTTAACAACAGTACCGCCAACAATTAGTCGGTCAATTCTAATACCGTTATCTACTAAATGAAGGATTGTTTCCGGCTCTTTCACGATGACAAATACTTTTTCCTGATCGTATTTCCCCTTTTTAAAATTCGCAATCGCTGTTTCTTCAGTGATAATTGATACAGCCATTCCAGCAGGTCTAGCTAAACGCATACTTGATTTTTGGATGTCGTTATTTGCGACAGAATCATCGATCACCATCACTCTGTTTGCTTTAGACATTGGTGCCCATTGCGTGACAATAATCCCATGCAATAAACGGTTATCAACTCTCGACATAACAATACTCATAAATACTTCCTCCTTTATCTTTCATTTTCTTACAAGCAATTACCATGCCAAAACAAAAAGAACTTGATAAATCAAGCTCTTTTTACATAATCATAAACGTATTTAACCTCATGAATCGGGATGTCGACACTATAATAATGTTCAACGACACTGAAAGATTGCTTAAAATGTGTCTGAAATTTTTGAAATTCCTCACTCGTTTCATTGAAATAAATTTCATCTTCCAAAGTATTTTGTTTTACTAATCGTTCAATTAAGCAACTAATGTGAACATATAATCCGAAACACGTATTATTATCAAATGAAATTCCTAGATCATTTTGTAAGATGTATATAGCATCTGAAACCCGTTCTAATAATTTAGTCGGATTTAATATGGTCAATTGCTCCATTAAATTCGTTAGACTAAAATTCTTCAGAATATTATTGTTCAAAACTTTCAGTTCATTATCATTAAAGTGTCTATTCAATTGATTGGAGAATTTACTTATATTCATTCCTAAAATCATATCTTCAATTGAAAAGAATTCTACATCTTCTAGATGTGGATTTAGTGTTCCAACAATAAAAAGAATATTGTTCTCTTTACGAAGCTCCGATAAATAGTTTTCATTCACTAAAGAGTAATAGTCACACGTTTCTATGACAAGATCAGTATCCCTTGGAAAGCTATCTTCAAGTATCTTTTTTAATTTAAACGAAGTTCCTAATCCGCTTGCACAAGAACAGACAATCATATCCTTCTTAATATTTGATGATTCATAAATATAATCCACATTTTGATTTTCTTTTACTTGTTCAAGAATCTGTTTAAGCGGTAAATCTAATAATATCTGATTTGCAACATCAATAGCCATTCTTGTTGAAACATTGTTTAGTAGTCCGAATTTTTTTTGAGCGTCTAGTTCCAAATTTAGATAAATTTTCTCCAGTGAACCCATATCAACAAGTAAAATAATTTCTTCATATCCGGTACACTCTTGTAAGTATCTATTAATTTTGTCTGCAATCTCACTACTTGAAGTCATTAGTGGCATATCAATGGCGTCGTATATATATCTCTCAACGATCCTATTAGCAGTACTTGCTATACAGGTTGCCGTTAGATCTCCATGAGCCAAAATCAGTGCTAAACGTTTTTGCTGAAATTCTTTACTACACATTAACTTAAATAAAATAACCAAAACATTTTTTTGAATTTTTGTTAAATAAATATCCCCTATTTGAATAAAACGATTGACTAATTGAACTTCTCGACTACACCAACTATTAATATCATTGATGAAGGAATATAATTTATCGTCCGATGTTAATTGGATTTGATAAATCCAAGAATTCAAAAAGATAGACGTTATTTGAAGATAATAATAGTCAAATTCTATTTGAAAATCTCTCTCTATTTCCTTAACATACTGTCTAAATCGAATCTCTTGATAGGTGGGATATGTTAAAGCTGAATTATTTTGGATATCAACATTCTTTTGTCTAAAATATCTATCATATTTCTCAAAAAGCTGCTGCTTATCAGTGTCTTTCTTCCACGTTTGATAAAGATACTCTATAAGTTCGTTGATATTAAAAACTTCGTCTACTTTTTCCAAATCATCCATTTGAATATATTTTAATTCATTCTGTCTTTTCATAACCTTCATGCCGTTGAAATTCACCCATTGTGGTAAATGATACATCTGAATATAAAGTTCTTCCAAATCATCTAAGAAATAAAAGGCATTGGCACAGGTCAATTGAATGATATTTTTCAAATTGCCAACATTTTCACTAAAGCGATAGTTTAATAAAAAATCTAATAATTGTTGAGATATCAGTATTTTCTTTGCTAGTCTTTCTTCTTCTGATTTAAAAAATATCTTGATTAACTGTTTTCTTTCATAAAGAGAACGACTGTCTAATGTTGGAAGTGTTAGCTTTACAGGTATTCTTCTCAACAAAGTTGATAATAGTTTATCCTCAGGTGGTTCTGATGTTGCAAATATAATCCAGCAACTTGATGTGTACCAGTTTTCATTATCACCCATCCGATGAAATTTCCTCGTATCCATAAACTGAAAAAGTTTCTCCTGACATTCATTGCTCAATGCATGAATTTCATCTAAAAATAAGACTCCATTATTAGCTAATTCTGCTAAACCCTTTCTTCCATCTTCGGCTCCTGTATATGCACCTTTTACATGCCCAAAAAAATTGGACAAGAAAAGTTCTGGATTATTGGCATATTCACTACAATTAACTGAAATGAAAGATGCCTTCTCTTCTATATAATTATTGGCCAACAAATCCTTATACACATAATTTGCTAAATAGCTTTTTCCAGTTCCAGTCTCGCCATGAAGTAAAATGGGTAAGCCATTTGGCGGATAGTAGATTGCTGCTTTAATTTGAGCAATTACATTTCGCAGACTTCCTTGACTTCCGATAACCCTTTCTATTCCAACCCTAAAAGAGCTATCATACCATTTTTCCGCTTCCTCTGAAGAGCTAAAAATTTGTTGATTTGGAACTTTCTCCGGTAAAGAAAAGAAGATTACTGGACGAGTATTGATTTTTCCAAATTCTCCATCTTTTACGAATTCATTCAAATATTGAGAGACAATATTACGACTAACATTTAATTTTTCAGATATTTTCTGTGCTGTATTGTTCCCCCATTTATTTTTAATCTCAGAGTTCTCTATGACATAATTGACAATGCGTTCTTTTAATTCTTCCATCACAGCACCTCCTCGACACTATTCGAATTTTGCCGACAGTATTTTTCCATAAATATGACTTGCTAAAAAGGCTTTGTTTAGATCATTCAATTGGAACGTTGCTTGTTTTGCTTGATCCGCTAAGACGTTGAAAAGATACTCTGGCGAAATCGCATACCCCAAAATATCAACGATTGTTGCAATCAGATCTTCTTTTGATTCTTCATCTGAAAGTAATTCACGATACAACATCGTTTGTTTGCTTACTGTGTCATATTCCTCTAAGGATTCATCTGCTAAAAGAACCACTTGTTCCAACAAACGGTCGGATAAATATTTATAGAAAATCAGCCCCAATAAATAATTTTTATATTCTGACGCATCCATTTTACTACGGAGATTATCTGCCGCACTAAATAACTTCTGATTTAATTCTGCACCCAAAAAGATACACTCCTATCTCTTATTTAAAGTTGCTATATACCCTCTTATTTTAGCATACTCAGTTTTAGAAAAAGCAAAAAAATAAAGAAACTTATTCTTGATAACAAGCTACGTGACGTATATCCCTAACACAAAAATAGCCATATCCTTTGGTTTGGATACGGCTATTTGATATTACTCATTCAATTATCAAATCACAGTAGGTGTGAATCTCATCGGGATCGGCAATATCTACTTCTGATTAGGATCAAAGGTGATTTTCTCAATAAAGGTGTGATACAAAGCTTTAACTTGCTTCTTCTCACTCTGGATAAGAAAGCAATCCAAACTAGTCAATATCTGTTGGACATCTTTGACTTGAATCGGTTCCCCTTGTTGTTGAAAGATCCCTAAGATTTCATTCTCTCGAATTTGTAACTGTCTTCGTTTTTCAGTCAATTCATTTAAACGATCTTTTAACATCGGAAACAATTCGGGACTATCTTCCAAAGCAGCTTCCTGTTTTTGCTCTAATAGTTAGATTTTGCGTACCATTTTCTTCTTTTATTTTCCTTCGATTGCTGATTTTAATATAGTCTAAAGGAAATTTATATTTATTGTATTCTTTATAACTTCAAGAGAACTTCGTTTGAGTATTACTGTATTTTTTTAATTCCATAAGAAAATTAGTTATTACCTGCCACCTAATCAGCAAATCTGAACCTGAGTCAATATAATTAATATTATTTTCCATCTCCAACATTGTAAGTACTGTTGGTGTTAATATAGGGACTTTGTACAATTGTATTTTTTTGATTTTATCATCTGCACAAAGGAGATTTTTTAAATCTAATCCTTCTTTTATTTCAAAAGTTGAATTTTTTAAATCTATAAGAGTAAAACCAATTCCTTCATACTGAATTTCTGAAAATCGAATTTTTCTCCCAGTTGATAGATCAAGGGGCAGAAAACCTTTTATTACATTGTGAGTGTCACCATCATTTACAATGTCATTAGGAATTTTGATTTTAGAATTCTGTGGAGCACCTATTGGAAGATAATAATTCATTATAATTTTGTAGTCTTCATGAGGAAATAAAGTACTTTTAGGATTGCTAAGATATTCTCGTACCGAATCTAAGAATGGCTTATCCATTGAATCTTCATCCCCATTTAAACTAAAAAACATTCCTACAATTGCTTTTGCAACTCTAAGTGAATTCATTTTCTTTATTGAATGTGTTAAATCAGACTTACCATTCTTTAAACTTGTATTGTTATAAAGGAAATTTTTATTGTCTTCTGCAAATCTAATATATTCCTCAACATACTCACTACCAAAAAAACTATTACATTTACTACATAACGTATTGGAATGGCAACAGTTTTTTTGACAAATTTTATAAGGTGCAGAACTTCTTTCCGTATGCTATTCCGATTGTCCTTGACAATGAGCCTCCTCGGATGTGACGATCTTCGGCAGGAGCTAACAGTTAAAGTTAGACTGCCTCGCTAGCGTTAGCACATCCGAGCTCATTATCAAGGATTCGCTGCGCCAATTTCTGGTTACGGTAACCAACCGGTGTCTCGTAGCCAAGTGTACCGTGCAACCGAAGGTGGTTCCACCAATTGACATAGTCAAATAACTCCAAATCCAATTGTTGTAAGGTTTCAAATGTGTATTGATAGACAAATTCTACTTTCAACGACTTATAAGTTGATTCAGCTACGGCATTATCAAAAGGACAGCCTTTATGACTCAATGATCGATTGATGTCAAAAGTTGTTAATAATTCATCAATAGCTTGGTTATCAAACTCTTTTCCACGATCAGTATGAAAAATCTCAACCTCTGTCAGAGGTTGTTTGATACGGCTAAATGCTTTTTTTACTAGAACGGCATCTTTATGTTCTCCACAAGAATAGCCGAGAATTTCTCGATTGAACAGATCCAAAATGAAACAGACATAATTCCATTTTTTCCCGACTCGTACATAAGTCAAGTCTGTTACGATCGCTTCTAATGGGTTGTCTCTTAAGAATTTACGATTCAATACGTTTGTCGTTTTGGCTTCATTGCAAGTAGAATGATGTACTTTAAAATAAGCAACAGTATAGCTCGATTTTAATCCTCTATTTTTCATGATTCTACTAATTTTTCGTCGGCTGATCTGAATGCCTCGTTTTGATAAGGCTTTTTTTATTTTTCTTGAGCCGTAGGCCTTTCGGCTGCGGATAAATTCTTCAGCGACTACTTCTTCAAGTTCTGATTCGTCTTTCTTTGGTTTTGATTGATAATAATAGGACTGACGTGATAGACCTAATATTCTGCACATCGCTGATATAGGGTAAAGATGCTTATTCGCATCGATTACTTGTCTCTTCGTCCGAATATCAGCGCTGCTTGCTTTAAAATATCATTTTCCATTTCTAATTGCTGGTTTCTTTTACGTAGTTCTAACAATTCTTTTTGTTCAGGCGTAAGATTATCTTTTTCTTTGAATGAACCACTCGTTTTAGATTGCTTTACCCATTTGTCAAATGCTGAAGCTGTTAGTTCATATTCTCGAATGATTTCTACACGTGGCTTTCCAGCTAAGTAAAGATTGACGATTTGTTGCTTGAATTCTTGTGAAAAAGTTCTTCGTGTTCTCTTAGACATAAAAATTCCTCCTGGTATGTTTTCTTCTAGTCTACACACCTTAATTTTTCTGTCTAGTTAATTGTAGCCTATCCAGTATAATAAACATTTCCTTGAGGTTTCCTTTTAATCCCCTTCGGAAAATCACCTTTTGTAAAATCGCTCTTAAGGAAATCATCTAAATTACCAGTTCTGGTCTTTTTACCTCCAGTATTCCCTGATTTTTTAGGTGGTACATGTTCTTTAGTAAGTTCAGTGTATTTTTCACATAAAATACACTTACCCATCTTTTTCATATCTATCCCCACTCTTTTTAATTCTTATATACAATTATATTTCAAATATTCATTAATAAATATCCCTATTTATGATAAGGACCTCCCTAACTACTTCTCTAACGATTTCAAATCGCTAGAGAAGCGTTAGCGCCCCTCTAACGTTGTTTGATATAACCTAGACTAGATCGTTAACGTAAAGGGTGTTTTTAACACAAAAATAGCCGTATCCTTTGTTTTGGATACGGCTATTTGATATTGCTCATTCAATTGTTGTACCACGGCATGCGTGAATTTCATCGTAATTTCCAACATCTCCTTATGGTTAGGATCAAAGGTTATTTTCTCTATAAAGGTACGATACAAGGCTTTGATTTGCTTCTTCTCACTCTGGGCAAGAAAACGATCCAAACTAGTCAATATCCGTTGGACATCTTTGACTTGAATCGGCTCTCCTTGTTGAAAGATCCCTAAGATTTCATTTTCTCGAATGTGCAACTGTCGTCGTTTTTCAGTCAATTCGTCTAAGCGGTCTTTTAACATCGGAAACAATTCAGGACTATCTTCCAAAGCAGCTTCCCATTTTTCAATTTTAGTCTTCAATTCTTCCTTTCGTTCCAGTAACACCACGAGTTCTTGTTCCAATGGTTGGCTTTGTCGCACTATTTCTTCATTTAACGCTGCCACCAATCGGGGAAGAACTTCTGGTAGCTGAACGATCTCCTTTAATCGGTCGGCGACAAATGTTTCCGCTTGTTCGGCACGAATCGAATTGGCATGACACACACTTGCTCCTTTATTCCGAAAGACTGAACAAGAATAATATCGAATCCGTTTCTTTGTGCCATCCTTTAGGGTATTTGTGACATTACTCGCTGCCATCGGTGCGCCACATTCTGGACAACGTAACAAGCCTGTCAATACATTTTCACCTGTATGGTTCCATTTGGGTTGTTTTCCTTCTAAAGCAAGGCGTTCTTGTACTTTTTGATAATCTTCTTCCGAAATAATCGGTTCATGGGTTCCTTTCACTAAAATCGGTCTCGGATTCTTCCCCTTCCGTCGTTTGGTTTCCCAATTGATGTAGCGCGCATATTCTAAATACCCTGCATAAATTTTATTGCGTAAGATATCTTTGACTGCCGTGGTAGAAAAAGCATTCTTTTTGACTGTTTGATATCCTTGACGATTCAAAAAATTGGCAATCGCTCGATACCCTGCTCCGCCTAAATATTTTGCATAGATCAGACGAACAATTTTCGCCTCTTCTGGTTCAATGACCAATTGTTTTTGACCATTCGTGTCAATACCACTGACATAGCCTAAACGTCGGCCTCCTGCATAACGCTTTTTATCTTTCACTAAGCTTTGCATTGACATTTGAACATTCTCCGCAATTTGGTTGCGTTCAAATTCACCGAAACTCCCAAGGAGTTGTAACATCAATTTACCTGTCGAAGTGGTCACGTCAAATTGTTCCGAGATCGAATGTAATCCTACGTCATATCGCAATAATTCCTCGACTGTTTGTAAGACATCTAACATATTGCGTCCGAGACGGGTCAATTTCCAAATCACTAGTAGATCAAAACGATGGTTCCGAGCATCGTTCATCATTCGTTGATAGGCGAACCGATTTTTTGTGGATTTCCCACTGATTCCTTCATCGGCATAAACTTCTACCACTTCATAGCCCATCCGTTCGGCAAACTGTCGTCCATTTTGTTCTTGTGCTTGAATACTATGTCCTTCTAAAGCTTGTTCTTGTGTACTCACGCGAATATACAATGCGACTCGTTTGGTTTGTATCATTTCCATAGATCATTCGTTCCTTTCTAAAATATTTTGTGTCAGTTGTCGGAAGTAAATCCCACAAACTGTTTTATCCTTTGTTACCTCAATCCGACAAACATAGTCACATAATAATTGTCGACTAGAGAGGTCTTTTAGTTGAAGCCATTCTTTCACTTTTGCTTCACACTGTTGGAGTGAAAGAAACGAAGAAGTAGACATCGGCTTTTGAAGAGCTTGCAGTTGTTGCTTGAGTTCTTCCAGTGAACAATTGCCCTCTTCAAATGCCTTAATCCATTGTGCTTCTTGTTTCTTTTGTTGGATTACTTTGCGTTTTTCATCTTTTCGCTTTTCGGCTAATTGTTGCGTTAATTGGGCAATCAAGGCTTGATAGACGCCTTCGTATTGAAAAAAAGCCTGTATCTTTTCCAATACTTCTGACTCAACCCTTTCTGCCCGAAGAAAAATTCCTTGGCAGCTTCGGTCGGTACAATGATAATAATGAAGCGTCTTCGTCTTCTTTGTATTCCATTGATACTTCGAACTCAGATGACGACCACAGAAGGGACACCGAATTTTTTGACGTAATAAGTACAGATACGTATCTTTTTTAGCTGTACACCTTGATTGGCGAATCTCTTGGGCTTGTAAAAAGGTTGCTTTCGAGAGAATCGGTTCAAAGGTTCCTAGATACTTCCCCAAAGATCCTCCTTTGATTTCGCCATAGTACAATGGATTTTTTAGGATACTATAAATATGATAGGGCTGAAAAGGACGTTCGCGGAAGAAAAGCTTTTGTTGCGTCAATCGTTGACAAAGCTTTTTGTAGCCATATTTTTTGGTCAAATAAAGTTGAAAAATATAGCGAACAATCCTTGCTTCGTGTACTTCTTGTTGGATTTTCCCATTCACTAAACGATACCCATATGGTACCGCAGAAGACAAATATTGCCGTTGTTGCTTTTTATAGGAAAGTCCGGCACGAACATTCTCAATAATGACGTTTCGTTGTTGTTCTGCAAAAGTGAACAATAATTGCACAAATAGTTTATTCGTTGACGCGTGTGAGAAAGAAGCAGGAAGAGGTTCAGAAATCGAATACACTTGAACCTGATGTTGTTGGCACAACTCAATAAATTCTAAGGCTATTTTGGCTTGACGTGCCAATCGATCATAACGCCAAACATAGATCACCCCCTCTTCTTCTGACGCACAAACCCAAGCTCTAAGCTGTCGAAAAGCTGGACGCTCCGCTTTTTCCCCTGATTCTCCTTTGTCTGAAAATCGTTGGGGAATTTGTTCATATTTCTCTAAAACATACTCTTTCACTGCATCATATTGAGCGTCATTACTAATTTTCGCTTCTTCATAAACAGACGTTCGATCATAACAAGCCACACGCATGCTTGATTCCCCTCTCTATGAATGAACTAAATACCATTTTTTCACGACTCTTCTATTGAACGAACGTTGCACAAAGTGATTTTCTAAATATCCTTCGTTCTTCAACGCTTGAAGAGTACCCCCGATAGATCCAGCAGATACCCCTCTTATTTCGAAATCCAAGTAAATTGGTTTTGTAAAAAAGGCTTGATTTGAAAAATGTTCTTGAATATACAGAAGAACCTCTGCTTTTAGTGTCATTTTATTTTTAGTCATTAGAATTTTCCTTTCTTTCATGTTTGATTGAATGAAGTAAATGAAGCATAGATCAAGCTTCATTTACTTCCGTTTGGGTTTGCTCGCTATCATACAGATAAGTAATCAGTTGTTTTGCTAAATCAATAAGAAATATTTCCATAACATGGTGCCTCACTTTCATACTTTGGTTTATTCTAAATTACAATCGAAAATACGATTTGAGTGAAGAAGGTAATAGAATCTCGTATGTTGGAAGAACTTGACGATTCATGTGAATACGTTTCGTTCTTCTCCCTTTTTCTGCACACATATTACCCGAATCAAGCAATTGCCTAAAAAGATAGGTTAGATCCTTTACTTGAAATTCTCGCCTTAACAAGTCCTCAAACGGGATAGGAAAAATATTTACCTTAATATCCCCATTTTTTTGAATTGATACTTTTCCCCAAATCGTACTGGGCGTATGTTTGTTGTCACTGTTTGTTAAAAATTTATGGCTATTCATCACCAACAATGTTTTCACTCGGTCAAATACCGTTTGTTCACTTCCTAAACTAGTATCTACAATTAACTGTTCGTACGAATTAATAAGCACCGTCTGTATATGCTCTAATCGTAAAGGATAGCCCAGTATATCTTGAATTAGGAGGGCTCCACTATAAATCAAAGCTAGATTATTACCAATGCGTTGCTTCAAAGAATGTTCAGGTAAAACAGCCCATAGTTTTTTTTGAGCTTCGACAAAAGTTGCTTCAATTTTTGTAATCCCTTGTTCAAAGAGTTTCAAAAGAAATAACTTTATACCCCAACCAAAAGTATTAGAAGAAAGACTTTTAACTTTCTCTGCGTGATTCGCATCCTTTGTAAACTTGATATCAGAAAATTCGATATATCGAACTTTCAAACCAGTTAATTTCTCATTGAAATAATTTTCCAAACGCTCTTCAGAAGAGGTAAGGGTCAAAACAGAAAAAGTCTCTTGTGGCATAAGCTGACAATTAGAATCTAATCTTAGCCTTTCTTCTCCTGAAGCTAATTGATAGATCAACGAGCTAAAGTTATTTTGAGTTGCTGCTCCTAACTCATCTAGTATTAGTGGAACACCTCCCTGATTGTTTGATGCTAGCTTTATAATGGCTTTATTGGTAGCATTCATATTTCTAAGAACCGTAGTTGGATTTCCAAATAAAGAGGCAATAAAGTGTAACGTAGTGGTTTTACCCGTTGTGCTCTTGCCCTGTAGGTTAATTAGTAAACTCAAAAAAGTATTAGCCTTCGTAACGTTTAAATAGCCTAACACAATAGAAGCAATACCAATCGACCAAGCAAGTTCTAAGTTCGTTCCTAAAACATACTTATGAACCAATGCGTCAAATTCCGCTTCTGTACCATTAGTTGTTAATTGGTAGCATGAGTTTTTAGTTAATACAGAAGGAATTTCACGTCCAAAAGAATCTTGTAACTGAAAAATCATTGCTTCATTTTCTTTTTTCCAGCCAAGAGATTCATGTTCAAAAAAGATTGGAGCATTCTCCCGTTGAATCTGTAAAAAGTCAACGACTTCAGCTTCTCTTCTAGCTTTAATGATTAAGCCATGTTTTGCTAATTGTTTAAAATTATTAGTTTGTAAACATCCACCTTCTATTTCTATTTCATCCCAACAATGATCGACATAATAGGCAAGAACAAGTGTAATGACTTTTTGTTCGATATTTTTGCGTATTTGCTTAATAAACATCGGACAAGCAACTTTTTCTTCTTGACCTTCTTTCACCAAAAATACTCCTTCTTGATTCAGTTTAAACTGGTCAAAATAATATTCTTGATTGGATTCTAATGATTCTACAGAAGGATTTACAGGTTTTGGCAACGGATATTTTTTTACAAAGTCTTGAATATCTTTATTTTTATCCGAAGCATGCAGACAATGAAATCGAATCTTATTATCAGCCGTAACAGACAAACAAGAACCATTAGAATTATTCGTGTGTTTTCTTAATGGACATTCGTCAAATATAAGTAAGGTAACTCCTTTATGATCGCCCTCTTTTATGGTATAAGTTAATTCAGGATAGTGAGCTAACCATTGTTTATAGTCTGCTTGAATAAAAGGTAACACTTCTCTAAAAGATGGATGGCTTTTTACTCTAGAGGTTGACATCATGGAATTTTCTTCAACTATCTGTTCAAGAATTTTAAAACAATTACTTCTATCTATGTTATCGGGAATAGAAAGGAAACTAGATAAACGATGCGGACGCTCTTTTGTGGACTTTCCTTTGACCGCTGGTGTACCAACTAATTTGCATAATCTTGAAGGATTATAAACAGAAGTATCAATATCAACTTCATCTTCTACTCCAAATCTTCGGTGAAGTAATTGAAGAAAATTCTGAATAGTAAGAATCGTCTCGTGATTATTTGGTTGTTCATTTATGGGAAGAAAAATATGGTAGCCATTCCCACTATCAACTTTTACAAATGATTCTATTCTCTTTTCTTTCAAATAACGTTCTACTTGTTCCATAACATTTTCTGCCTTTTTCTTTTCGCTATCTGTTGCACTTCCCTCTTTCCTTTTAGGGTCAATATCAATAAATACAAACCGAATTTTTTCAATATCATTGTCTCTCACAGAATGCTTTTTTTGTGTAATCACCTCTTGTTTAATAGGATTATAAGTTATGTTTACTGTACCTTCAGACAATTTCTGTTTTTCTAAATAGTTAATAATTGCTTGAGAATCTGCAGTAGAAAAAATATGAGAAACGGTTTTCTTGTTTAATGTAGAAAAAGTTCTCAAATTAACATAAGAAATCCCCAGTGTATTTAACAGTTGTAAATGCTTCTGAATTGAAGTGTGATTCATTTTCATTAATTACCACTCACTTTCTAAAAAATTTTTATTTGTATGACTACATTACCTCCAACCTCTCATAATTTCATGATCTTCAGTTCTACAAAAATATATCCCACTCAAAATCTTGACAAAAGAAAAAAGTTGTGATTTTGGAAATCACAACTTTTTTCTTTTACGATAAATCAATCCTTATTAAATTATTTAGGAAAATATTGTTCAATTATTTCTTTATATATTTTCTCATAGTATGTTTCTGTCCATCCTAATGTTCCTATAAAATCAAGTCCTCTACATTTTAAAGGTTCACTTAAACTATTAATATAGTTAATAATGTTGTCTATCCTTTTCTCTTTATCTTCACCTTCAATCTGGGGAGCATATAGTCCAATTTCCTCCCAATAATATGAATCTCTTTCAATTCCCATGATGGTAGCTTTGGCTAATTTCAAATCAAATAACGATTTTAGAATTCTTAGTGTCTCAATAAAGTCTTCTCTCTTCAACTCTTTAATCCATTGTGAATTTTCTGGATTATCTAAAATTTCAAGTTCATCTTCATTATAAGTATATTTCAAATTTGACTTGCTTAACTCATAGATAAATGAAGTTTCTTGACTCATAATTCTTTTAAGTACTTGACTATAAGTTTCGTTTGACTTTGCCCATTTCGCTAATTCTACCACTGTATTCACTAATAAATCGAAATAATGATGTTCTCGTTCAATAGTCTCAGCATTTTGAAAATGAAAATCACCTTTATAAACTCCATTCTTTTCCACTGTTTTATTAATATTTTTTAAAAACCAGAATGAGTTTGCAAATTTAGTCGTACTTTTTCGATTAACTAAGTTAATAACTCTTCCATGTAATAATAAGACAAAAATACATAAATTTTTAGCTTCCTTATTATTAGATACTAATTGATCAATCATAGGGAGCCATTTTTTGATTTTCACTAATTGATTGCTCATAAATCTTTCACTGGACTTTTGTTCAATCTTAAATTGCAAAACTTCTAACTCATAATTCCCATCTTCTGATTTATTTTTGGGAACAACTATCAAACTTTTATAAAGTTTATCCACATCAAAATTTATCTTTTTTGCATAATTTGTAGCCATTAATACATCTCCTTATTCATAATAAATTTCATATGACGCTCCTCTCAAAATTTACCGGTAGACTAGAAAAAAGAATAAAAGATACGTCAATTCACACTTTATTCTTAAAAAAAACTGGTCTCTCTACCGGTAATATCGATTGAGTCCGCCTTTATCGACTTTATCCTTTTTTTATATTAAATTTTTTCACCGGTAGACAGGGAGAGAAAGAATAAACTAAAAAGCCCTTAATTCTTAATGTTTTCACCTCCTTACCGTTCCTACCGCTAAAATTTAATATAACTAAATTCTATAACATTAGAAGAAATTTTAAATACCTTTGATAAAAAATATTGATGTTTTTTCTCTCATTGTTTACAAACTAGATAGCTTATGTATTCTTATTAAAAATAATAGATATTTCGAACATCATCACTCTCATCTACTTAATTTCGCATTTTTACTTTATAAAAAAACTGATTCTAAGAAAATTAAATAATTTTTCTCAAAATCAGTTTTTCTTTGATAAATAATATTTTCAATTATTTAATCATTTGAAAATTGTTAGTCATTCCAATACGTTGAGAAATTCTTCCATCTGTATAAACACGGAATTGTTTTCCACCAGCCATTGTTGTATTTCCATTATCATCCGTTACAATATTAATTGAATAGTAGCTTCCATTTTCATCTTGCATTAGATCTTTCATATATTCATTTGTGCTAATTAAATTAGTATTTGATGCATTTTTATCAGGAGAATCATACAACCATAAAGCTTTATTATTTAGTACAGTTTCTTTAGCAGCTTCCCAACTTGAAATTGCTGAGCTACTTGTAGATTGTGTCGTTGTAGTTGTTGCTTGTTGAGTAGATTCTTCTACTACTGGAGTTTGAGGAGTTTGTCCATTCACAATATCAATGAAACCTTGTTTTAACTGTTGGTTCTGAGTTTCATTGAAGTACATGTAGTTTTTATCATTGCCTTGATTTTGTTGCGTTAAATAAACTTTAGGTTGTCCATTTTGAAAGCCAAAGAAATATACATGCTGCCCTAAATATTCTCCAGTTTCTACATCAGAATAAACTGCTACTAAATTGAAATCTGCATGACCAGTTCCATCTTCTGACCATTGTACGGTAACTGGTGCTTCATTGATTGCCATTTTCCAATTTCCATCAATAACTGCACTTGGTAAAGGCGTACCATACAGACTTACATTGTTCTGAGGATTGTAGCTTTTATATTCTTGACCTAATGTCTTTCCCCATTGTGGGACAAAAATTGCTAGTTGAGTAGATTTCTCACTATCCCACAAAGTATTTTTAACCTCTTCAGAAGAAGATTCAATGATTGAACTTTCACTTGTACTTGCTTCCACAGATTGTTTCATTTCTGTTGTAGTTTGTTCAGTTGATTGCGTTTTACTTTTTTTAGCCTCAATTGTTGTATCAGTTTCTACAGTCTCTTTAGTCCTCGTATTCTCAGATGTACAACCAGTGAATAAAATCCCCATTCCAATTAGTAATAACAACCATTTTTTCATTTTATTTCCCCCTTTCAATTTCTCCCTCGCGTACTTATTTTATCAGTCAATTAATCTCAATGGTGTTCATTTAGTTAATCCTTTCCCAAGAATGTCGATAGCCAGCATGACAACGATCTCTTCCTTGAGGGCTTTCAGATGGATTAAAACTAGTAGAAATTTCCCTTCCACATCCTCTACAGCGATAAGTTCTCATTATTTTTGGGCTATTAGTATTATTTTTCTTAGTTAGAGCTATGAGTCCAACTATGATTACCCCAACTGTCTTAATTACTTTTCCTTTATCTATATTCGGATGCGCAAGCATATATTTATATAACCAATATCCACCGTAAATTAAACCACCTAATACAATCAGCTTAGCCATGTACTCGTCTCCTTTCTTTTTGTTTAATTACTTTTTGAATCCATCTTGCAGAGAAACCATAAACTTCTGTCAATTGACGGATATCTACAGTTTTTTCCTGTTCTATCATGTTTTCGATTCTTTTTCTAACTAACTCACGATCGTACATTTTCATTGGAAAAGAAATCTGTTGCCCTCGAAAAGCAAGATAAAATTGATAGAGCAATTCTGAATCCAGTTCCATTTCCTCAAAAAAGTCATTCATACTTTTATAAGAGTTACTCAAACAAGTTTCATCAATCTCCATCTACACACCCCCTGTTATTTTTTACATAATGAAAATAGCATATTACTGGGTACATTGATAATTCATATAACATGTATCATCACATGTATTTTTAAAGTCAAAAAGCATGTAAAACTACTTATAAGTAACATAAGAAAATAAAATGTTATTTTTCTTGAAATAATAATTGACTATCTGCCAATTGCCATTCATTACGAACATGAATACTTAGTGGGTGGGATAACTTACCTTCTGCATTTATCAATACTTTGGTCATCTTTTTTTGTTTCGCACTCAATTGATCGTAAATGGTCTTCGCTTGTTCATAAGCCACTTGACTCGTCGCTGTAATCGAACCACAAGCAAAAATAATGGTGTTGATTTTCTTTTCTGTGAAAACAGTTGTTAATATTTCCAAAGATTGTTCATCATTTCCACGAGGAAATACCCGAGGACTTTTCGCTTTTGTATACGAAAAAAGATTCACAGCAATAAAACCAGTAAATCCTAATTGTCGGATATTCTTTTCGATTAATAACATACTCAAATCATTCGTAAATGGTTCTGTATCTGTTGGACGAATAGTAATGACTACCGCTAATTTATCTTCCGCTTCTTTTCCTTTGATCGCCCATTGTCGTTTGAAAACATAGCGATGGGTATGATGAGGATCTCGCCAAACTTCTGTTTGTGTGGTCACTAATTCTTTTTCAATCATCTCTTTTTCTCCTATGCTAATTTTTGTTCAAGCAATTCAATCACCATTGCCGTTATAAGTGTCAATACTAGTTGAAAATATTTCATATTCTTTCTCCTTTTTTCTTCAGAATTTGATGAATCGCTGTAAGGATATCTTCTAAACATTTCGCAATCATTCTCAAATAATCGATCTTATTCATTCGTTCCTCCAATCTGACTCCAAACCAATCGTCCTTCTACCAGTAACCCACGAACAAATTCTCGCTGGCTGGTAATATCTGTAATGAAATAAACTACATAGTCTTTTCCATCTTCTGGTGCGCAATAAATATAAAGATGTGTCATCACTAAACGTGGTAGAGTAACATCTTCAGGAAGCATACCCATTTCAATTTCCTCTTTTTCCATCGTAACGGATTCATAGCCCCACTCTTCAGGAGTAGTGACTAGCTGTGCACACTTTTCCAGTACTTCGATAGCCGTTTCTAACAAGTCCTTTCGTTCCTTTCTTTTAGATATCAGTATTCTTCTGGTAATAACATCGTTTGATACTCACCCGAATCAATGACCCATATTTTTTGAGACACTGATTTCAAACGAAGCTTAGGTGAAATCAGATACTCTTTTCTTGCTTCTGGTTCTTCTTGACGATGAACCAACTTTTGATTTCCTTTTTCCGTAGAAAATTCAAAGATTTGAAGATAGTCTAAATGAAATTGCTTTTGAACGTTTTGATCGATTAGATTCCAACATAAAGCTTGTAATTCCACCGGCAAACTGTCCATTACTCCCTTTGTGACATAACGTTGTCCTTTATTTTGAAACATTTCTTTTCCCTCCTTTGCCATAAAAATAGCCCAATCTTCTATTAAAGAAGATTGGGCTTCATGGATATAATATATATTTGATATTCAATTTGATTCATTTTATACTATCTGATTTGTCAAATTAAGCTAGACAATATGTCTTTATCTATGCAGCTCAAAAATACTTCCAATGGTGTTCGATAATTTAATGATTTTCTTGGAATATGGTTTCTTTTCGAGGCAACGGATTGAATAAAGGTTTCATCCGTGTCCCTAAAGTCCATTGTTTTAGGTAAGCCATCTCGTCTAAGCAAGCCGTTTGAGTGCTCATTTAGCCCTCTTTGCGAAGGTGTTCCTGGATCTGCGAAAAAGATGGCAATATCGTTCGAGTTACTTATAGATCGCCAGTTGGAAAATTCTTTTCCACAATCAAATGTCATGGATTTAAACAAGTGTTTAGGCATGGATTTGAACCAATCATTTAACCTGTTTTCGATATCTTCGGCTCGTCTGCCTGTCGGTTTCAAAGTAATAATAACCTTGGATAAACACTCAACCAATGTAATAACAGCGCTCTTGTGTTTAACTCCCACAATGGTGTCGACTTCGAGATGACCAAATTCTTTAGTCAGGTGTGGATAGAGACTGTTCCGTTCATGAATCGTTCTGCGAAAGGCCTGTTTTCCACGCTTTTCTTGATGATTATTCGGTTTACGTTTCCCCTTCATAGGTAACGACTGTGTGTCAAAAAGGCCTTTTTTAAACATCCGATAGAGTGTACGAACAGAACAATCAATTGGAAACTCGCCACGGCCGATAATCACATCGGGTGACCATCCTTGAGCTACCTTTTCTTGAACATATGTTGATTGTTCATCAGATAAAACGGTTGAACGTCGTCCACAACGAGATTTATTTTGTTTGTATTGACGGTAATAATCTAGCACTTTTTTTCCTTGTTTGAGAAACGAATAAACATTATAAATGGTTTGTCTAGAGCGATTTAAACTTTGTGCGACAAGAGCGACAGGTTTCTCGATATTGAAATAAGACTCTATGATTACTAGTTCGTCTGTTGTAAGATGGGTGTAAGTCATTTGTACTCACTCCTTATTAATTCTTTGGTCGGAACTATTTTGAGTGTAGCACAAATGATCTTTTTAGTTGTCTAGCTTAATTTTACAATCGACGTTTTAATAAATTGTGATATAATGAAGTATAACTTTTTAGGGAGTGTACTATGAATTTTCAAGATAATAGACCATTATATTTACAAGTAGAAGCTTCTATACGTAACGATATTCGTGAAAAAAAATATCTTCCAGGAGAGCAATTACCTACAGAAGAAGAATTATGTAAAATTTATGGAGTAAGTAAGATTACCATTCGAAAAGCTTTTAAACTTTTAGCAGAAAGTGGAACAGTTGAACGATTAAGGGGGAAAGGGACCTTTGTAACTCAAAAAAAAGAAAGTTTAAAATTAGCTGGAGTTCATGGATTTAGCGATTCTCTTTCTACCCGAGGACATAAAATTAGATATACTGTTTTACATTCTAAAATTATAAAGGCTGATGAGTTTTTAGCTAATAAATTACAAATCAATGTAACTGATAGAGTTTACAATATTAAACGTTTAATGTGGGAAGACGGTGCCCCGATGGGAATTGATAATTTTTTCGCATCAGAAGAAAAATTTCCAACTTTATTTGAAAAAGGTAGCCAATATACTTCATTATATAAACTTCTAGAAGATGACTATGATGTCAAAGCTACGAGCTCTATTATGGAAATAAACGGTTTATCTGCAACACCTGAGCTTTCCGACTTATTGCAATGTATAGTAGGAGATCCGCTATTTATTTTAGAAAAGGTTGGCAAAGATAAAAATAATCAACCATTTCATTATTCTCAATCCACAGTTCGTTGTGATAGAATTAGTTATGTTATTGAAGTCACAGAAAATATCACTTTAGATACGGTGCATAAAAATGATTCAGATCCTAAAGTAATAGATTGATATTAAAAGAAATCATACCCAAAGCAATCAATTTTGATTAGATTTGGGCATGATTTTTATTTTTACTAATATTCTCTAAATACATCAAAAAACTTATTTATATTCCAAATTTCACCTGTACTTCTTGTCGCAGATATTTAATATCGTAAATAACATCATCTGCTAGACTTACATCTTGAGAAAAACGTTTATCTTTAATTGCAAGAACCTTCATATTTGCTCTTTTACCAGCTTTTATACCATTATAAGAATCTTCTATCACCAGACATTCTTCAACTGGAATTCTGAGCTGTTCTGAAGCTTTAAGGAATATAGTAGGATTAGGTTTACTTTCTGGCAAATCTCTTCCGCTAATTAAACAATCAAAATATGACTCTATTTTACAAGTGGTAACAACTTCATTTATAGTATCCATTGGACTGGAAGAAGCAATTGCCATTTTTATTTTTTTCTTTTTTAACCATTCAAGCTGTTCAATTAGTATATTAGGAAAAATATCCAAGTAATCAATCTTTTGCGATTTCCAATATTTAGTAAATTTTCCCTTCAATTCTAAACTGTTACATCCCTCATTGTACTTTTCTATATCATCAAAAATACTTGCTGTAGTTCCAATCTTTTTTTGATAAGAATACAAAGGATAGCTTAAATTTTCTTGTTTTAAAAAATTAAATACCCACTTTTGATACATAATCTCGCTATCAATTAAAACTCCGTCCATATCAAAAATTAGAGCCTTAATCATTATAAGATACCTATTATACTTAAAACAAACCCTGCCAAAATACAACCTAATAAGAGCATATTTGTACTAACATTTTTCTTAATCAATTTATATATTCCCAAAGTACATACAAGTGGTAATAATCCAGGAATAATGGAATCAAGTAAGTCTTGTAAAACAAGTTCTGTTCCCCCTGTAGTGAATTTTAAAGGGGTGACAATTGGCACCATGCTAGCCACCATTCCACCTACTACAGCCAAACCAATGATAGAAGCAAATTGCATTACTCGATCCATAAGACCTTCTTGATACAATTTAGTAAGGTATTTATTGCCAGACTCATATCCTAATTTACCGCCGTAAAAAACAGCTAAAATAGAAGGTATAGCAAAAAGGCCAACAGCTAAAATCGGTCCTAAAATACTACCTTGCTTAGCAAAAGACAATCCAATCCCAAATGTAATAATTCTTAAAGTACCTTGGAAAAATGAATCACCAATTCCAGCAAAAGGACCCATTAAACTGGTTTTAATCATGGAGATAGATTCAGTATTAAAGTTTCCTTCTTCTGCTTGAGCATTTTGTTCTTCCATAGAAGCACAAAGTCCCATAATAAATGAAGTCATTTGAGGCGTACAGTTAAAAAATGCCATATGACGAGTATAAGCTTCTCTTTTTTTCTCTTCATCATTTTTATAAACTTTATTTAAAATTGGCGCCATCCCATACATAAATCCCATATGCATTTGTCTTTCATAATTCCACGAACACATGATTGTCCATGAACGAAGACACATCTTATTAAGATCTTTTTTTGTGATTAAACGTTTTTTTTCTGTACTATTTTCCATTAACCATGCGCCTCTTCTCTTTTTCCATATTTAACTTGATCCATTACAAAGGCAATCAGAGCTGCAAAAATTGTCACGCCAATTAGTGAAAGACCTGAATAGGCAACAATAAAGAATCCAAAAATAAAGTAAGGATATAATTTTTTACTCAACATTGTGCTTAATAGCATTGCAAACCCTAATGCGGAAAGCATATTTCCAGAGACAGTCAAGGCGTCTGTAATCATTTCTGGAATTTTATCTACTAAATCTGCCACAACGTCAGCACCAAAATATACTGTTAAAAAGATTGGAATAAAGTAAACAAAAGCATTAAAAATAAATGACCAATAAATATGAATAATTTGAGCTTTTCTAAATTTATTATTTTCAATGGCTTTATCTGCAGCATGTCCAAATTGAGCAATTATCATGCGCATGATAATACTCATAAATTCACCAGCTACAGCCACTGGGATAGCTATTGTTAAGGCTGTTTCTGTACTACTATTAGTTAAAATTGCAAAAGCAGTGGCAATAATACTACCAAGTTGCATATTAGGAGGTCCAGCCGCCCCAATTGAGACGAATCCCATAGAAATTAATTCTAAAGATGCCCCAAGAACAATCCCTGTATGCAAGTCACCTAGCACAAGTCCGGCAAGTGTACTCAAAATTAGTGGTCTACCAATATTTTGTCGACCAATTAACCTGGAGTCAATAACAGCTACCACACCAACTAAACCTAATAAAATGGCTTTTAATAACATTTATTTTCCCCCCTTACTTACTAAAATCTACATTTTCAATACTTGAAGATGGGACTTGTTGCACAAATATTTTCACTTCTTGATCAAGAATTTTTTTTGTGGCTTCTAATTCTTCAGGAGTTAAAAAGACTGCCTTTCCATATTGTTTGGACTCGCTTTTCTTAGACACACCGCCAAAATTAATTTCTTTAATTTCTGGTAAATTTTGAACTAATTCAAAAGCTTCCTTAGGTCCTTTAATTAAAATCATGTAATTATCATTTGGGGATGTTTCCATAATCCCTTTAACATCACTAATTTTAACAATGTCTAATTTGCAATCAGCAGGTTTAGCAATTGTCAAAGCCATCACAGACATTGGATCTCCTGGAACTTTGTTATCAGCCACAATAATATGGTTAATATCATACTGTTTAGTCCAAGAAAATATTACTTGTCCATGAAGTAATCTGTGGTCTACACGCACTAATTTAATCATTCTATTTCCTCCTTCAATTTTTAAAATTTATAGAATAGAAATTGCCACCTTAACTGACATCTTTTAAAAGCGAATTAATATGAACCATACTTTTTTGAGAGTTATTCAGTAATTCCTTAAAATCTATTTCTTCTATAGATTTACCAGCTGACTGGGCCATTAATAACTCCAGTAAAAGAGGTAAATTAATCCCAGCAATAATTTGAATTCTATTGTTGTTCAACTGTTTAATAGAAACATTATTAGGTGTTCCTCCAATTAAATCCGTTAAAATAATTAGAGGTTGCAAATGATGCTGACTAATTATTTCTTTCATACTCTCCTCAAAATCATCTGGACTAGTATTTTCTTTAAATGGAACAGCACTAATACCTGTGGCGTCATTCATTAAAATTAATTTTGTTGCCTTTAAATAACCCTCACAAAGGGTAGAATGTGTTGTAATCACAATGTGAAATAATTGATTTGCCATCTTTTGCAACCTCCTATTAATTAATATTTCATTTGCCACATATAGCGTCTAACATCTAAGGAATGGCCTCTTTCAAAAGCAATCGCTTCTACCATTTGGCGAATAACAACGCCACTAAGTACAGCTGCAATATATTCTTTCGCTACACTATCTATAGATTCTAAGTCAAAATCAGCTTGGTCTAAAACCATTAATTTATTACTGAATTTTTTAGTGAAGTCTTCTACCCGTTGATCTAAAAATCTTGTATCTCCAATACTTTTCACTAAGATGAATGGTACATCATAATCAGTGATTTCAAAAGGACCATGGAAAAATTCCCCAGAATGAATAGCATTAGAATTAATCCATTGCATTTCCATGAACCAGCAAGCTGCTGTGGAGTAAATTTCTCCGTAATTGATACCGCTACCAATTGTGTAAATAATTTTATCTCGTTTTTGGTTTTTACCCCATTCTTTAGCAGTTATTTCAAATTTGCTCTTTTCAGCAATAACAAGATCATTTAACTTATCAAATTCATTCAAGCAAGTTTCCCATTTTTTAGAGCCATCTAAAACAAGTAAAATATTAAATAATAAACCATAAAGAATTCCTTTATTTAAATCACTAGCATCAACATCTTTACCCCAATCATAGTGAACAGGATATTCAGCTGCTTCCCATAGAGGAGATCCTTCTTCATTAGATAAACAAATAGTCATTGCTCCAAATTCTCTTGCTTTTTTTGTTGCTTCTACAGTTTCTGGTGTTGTGCCAGAATGGGAACAAGTGATAACTAAAGAATTTTCAGATAATCCTTTTGGTATAGCATAGTTAAATTCGTTAGCAGTATAAACATGACAAGGTACAGTTAATTCTTTATCAAATAGATATTGACCAGCCATTAAAACGGCTTGTGAACCCCCACATGCTGTAAAATATACATGATCAATTGTCTTTTCCTTTAACGCTGCCATTGCTGTTTCAATCTGTTCTTTGTGTAGTTGTCTCATTTCTTTATCCCTCACTCTAATAAGTATTATAAAGTCATATAACTTTACAATACCTATTATCTATGAAATTGCTTTATTTTGCAATACTATTTTTCAAAAAAATTTTTTTATAACAATTTTATATAATAAAATGCCAGACTGTAGACAAAGTCCATTTTATGGATGATGTCTACAGTCTTTTCTTTTATAATAGATTTATGAAAACGAATGCAAGGAGTGATAGCTATGATGTCTAAAAACAATACGAATGGTAGAAATCAATTTGCGATGCTTACGATTGATGATCTAGTTCCTCAAGATCATCTCGTTCGAAAGATTGATGCCGCGCTTGATTTTGAATTTATTTATCCAATCGTCGAAGCCACTTACTCCGATTTAGGTCGCCCAAGTATCGACCCAGTGATTCTGATCAAATTGGTGTTTATTCAGTATTTATTCGGTATCCGTTCCATGCGACAAACCATTAAGGAAGTCGATACCAATGTCGCTTACCGCTGGTTTTTAGGCTACTCCTTCGAAGAGAAAATCCCCCATTTCTCAACTTTTGGAAAGAATTATGTTCGCCGATTTAGAGAAACGACGGTGTTTGAGGATATTTTTGCCTATATTTTAGAACAAGCAGTTAAAGCAGGTTTTGTAACAGAGGATAATTTTCATCTAGATTCTACCCACATCAAAGCTAACGCCAATAAACATAAGTTTACGAAAGAAATGACCCATGATGAAGCGAAAGCCTATCAGGATGAATTAGAAGATGAGATCAATCGTCAACGAATAGAGGCTGGAAAACGCCCTTTTACTTTGGACTTAGAAAAGGAAGTGAAGCTGAAAGAAAGAAAAATAAGTAAAGCTGATCCGGAAAGCGGCTACTACGTCAAAGGCGAACAAGAAAAACAATTTGCTTATTCTGCCCATACTTCATGCGACGACAATGGATTTATTCTTAGCACAATCATCACTCCTGGAAATATTCATGACAGTTAAGTCGCCTTTCAGCTCGTCAAACAATCGAAGAGACTTTTTCCTGAAATCAATTGTGTTGTCGCTGATGCTGGGTATAAGACACCTAAGTTTGTTCACTTTTTGACTCATTTGAACCTTCGACCTTGTTTGCCTTATTCAAGGCCCAAAGGGAAAAAGGGGCTATTATCAAAAAATGAGTTTCTCTATGACGAGTATTTTGATTGTTATATTTGTCCGCAAGATCAAATGCTCGCTTTTTCAACGGTTACTCGAGAAGGGTACCGAGAATACAAATCCAATCCAAAAGAATGTGTGAACTGTCCTCTGCTAAACCAATGTACCAAAAGTAAAAATCATCAACGAGTCATCACGAGACATGTTTGGGGAGATCTGATGGATGAAGTGGAACATCTTCGCCTAACAGATCTGAATAAATCAATTTACAAAAAACGGAAACAAACGATTGAACGAATATTTGCGGATGCAAAAGAAAAGCATGGGATGCGTTGGACCAAGTATCGAGGCTTGGAAAAAGTCGCGACGCATACGATGCTAGTGTTTGCTGCAATGAATTTAAAGAAATTAGCCACCTGGCTATGGAAAGGCAAGGAGCCTTTATTTTTTTGTTCAAAAATTCGAAACGAAGTAGATAAAAAGCTGTTCCAAGCTCGAGTTACGAGTTTGGAACAGCTTTTGTCTACAGTCTGAATTTTATATAATAAAATGCAATACTTTTCGAGAGTGTAAAATATTTTGTGTAAATAGAAAAAAGGAAGTCCCTTCTGTAGAATAGAGTTACCACAACACATTCACAGAAAAGAGGACTTCCATATGAACGATTTTACTACAGAAATTCTAAAGACTCTAGCGAACAAAGGCGATTTGAATGAATTATTCCGTGTCCATTTGGAAAAAGCTGTCAATACGCTTCTCAAAACGGAGTTAACGGCTTTCCTCGATTACGAAAAGTACGATCGCATTGGTTTTAACACGGGTAATTCTCGTAACGGCTCCTATGACCGTACGGTCAAGACCGAGTACGGGGAACTTCATCTCCAGATTCCGCGCGACCGCAACGGCGAGTTCAAGCAACAGACTGTTCCTGCTTATAGACGGACGAATGATACCTTAGAGGAGACCGTCATTCACCTCTTCCGAAAAGGTATGGATAGGCTACAATTAACTAGTGGATAGGCTACAATTAACTAGACAGAAAAATTAAGGTGTGTAGACTAGAAGAAAACATACCAGGAGGAATTTTTATGTCTAAGAGAACACGAAGAACTTTTTCACAAGAATTCAAGCAACAAATCGTCAATCTTTACTTAGCTGGAAAGCCACGTGTAGAAATCATTCGAGAATATGAACTAACAGCTTCAGCATTTGACAAATGGGTAAAGCAATCTAAAACGAGTGGTTCATTCAAAGAAAAAGATAATCTTACGCCTGAACAAAAAGAATTGTTAGAACTACGTAAAAGAAACCAGCAATTAGAAATGGAAAATGATATTTTAAAGCAAGCAGCGCTGATATTCGGACGAAGAGACAAGTAATCGATGCGAATAAGCATCTTTACCCTATATCAGCGATGTGCAGAATATTAGGTCTATCACGTCAGTCCTATTATTATCAATCAAAACCAAAGAAAGACGAATCAGAACTTGAAGAAGTAGTCGCTGAAGAATTTATCCGCAGCCGAAAGGCCTACGGCTCAAGAAAAATAAAAAAAGCCTTATCAAAACGAGGCATTCAGATCAGCCGACGAAAAATTAGTAGAATCATGAAAAATAGAGGATTAAAATCGAGCTATACTGTTGCTTATTTTAAAGTACATCATTCTACTTGCAATGAAGCCAAAACGACAAACGTATTGAATCGTAAATTCTTAAGAGACAACCCATTAGAAGCGATCGTAACAGACTTGACTTATGTACGAGTCGGGAAAAAATGGAATTATGTCTGTTTCATTTTGGATCTGTTCAATCGAGAAATTCTCGGCTATTCTTGTGGAGAACATAAAGATGCCGTTCTAGTAAAAAAGCATTTAGCCGTATCAAACAACCTCTGACAGAGGTTGAGATTTTTCATACTGATCGTGGAAAAGAGTTTGATAACCAAGCTATTGATGAATTATTAACAACTTTTGACATCAATCGATCATTGAGTCATAAAGGCTGTCCTTTTGATAATGCCGTAGCTGAATCAACTTATAAGTCGTTGAAAGTAGAATTTGTCTATCAATACACATTTGAAACCTTACAACAATTGGATTTGGAGTTATTTGACTATGTAAATTGGTGGAACCACCTTCGGTTGCACGGTACACTTGGCTACGAGACACCGGTTGGTTACCGTAACCAGAGATTGGCGCAGCGAATCCTTGATAATGAGCTCGGATGTGCTAACGCTAGCGAGGCAGTCTAACTTTAACTGTTAGCTCCTGCCGAAGATCGTCACATCCGAGGAGGCTCATTGTCAAGGACAATCGGAATAGCATACGGAAAGAAGTTCTGCACCTTATAAAATTTGTCAAAAAAACTGTTGCCATTCCACCAGACACTTGCTTAAAGCGAAAAATTTCTTCAATGTCCATGCCTAATTCTTTGGATATTCTCTTGTCTGACCATCCATTTTTTACTAATCTTTGGATGACAATTTCCATTCCTCTTATTTCATGGGTCCCTCTTGCACGATTGTGTCGAATTGTTGAAGCCATACGTTCTTCTATGGGTTTATCAATAACTGTTACCGGTACAACTTTTAAGTTGAGTCTTTCCTTAGCAACACGATACCTATGAAGCACATCAACCAAGATATACTTCTCTTCTTTTTCCTTGTAATAACAAACTAATGGTTGAGTAAAGCCATCTTCAATGATAGAAAGCTCCAATAAGTTCATTTCCGGAGACGCTACTCGATTGGGATTATAATCGTTCGCCTGTATTTTGGTAATTGGAACAAGCCGAACGTCCATCACAGGGAAAGTTATGTCTTTATTCATACGCTTGTATACCCTACTTTCTTAAAAAGTAGGGTATACTCAAGAATCCGATTAATTATCTTCTCAATTTGGATAATATATCTCATCAGTCTTCTTGTCACTTTATCAACATGATTTTGCTGCAAAATGGGATACCGACAGTACTGGACTGGTAATCAGGATAAAAGCAAAAATAATTAATTTGTATCCTAAAAAATCCATAAAAATTCTCTCACATTTTCGGGTATTAATTCGAGAATCACACCTATAAATTTATTACTATATAAGGGATACTTAAACCAAATACCCCATCTAATTATTTTATAATTTATATTTTTGATTCAATATATTACAGGACTATTCCGATTGGTAGAGTTATAATAGTTATGTATAAAATGACTAGGAGGAGTACTATGTTGGAAACCTATCTGGAGAAAAGTATTTTTCGTCAAGTTTACATTTGTGAGCAATTACACGAAAAAGGGACCATTCAGATTCGCGAAATAGCAGATCAATTGAACGTTTGCCCACTCACTGTCACTAACGACTTGGAATGCATTACCGACATACTCCATCAGCAAATTATTTCAGTGGAGAAATCTAGAAGTAGCTTTACAGTCGCATTCGACTCTTCGTTTTCGAGGTTGGCACTCACTCAACTCATCTATCAGCGCTCTGACTTTTTCAATGTACTAGGACATTATTTATCAGGGGAACACAATTGGAGTAATATAGCTGATACTACCTTCATTTCGTTAAGCAAAGTTTACAACTTACGAAATGAGTTGATTAATTTTTTTAAACAAATGCAGTACTTAAATGCTGATGGCCATTTTGAAATTCCTGAAAAGGATTATCGAAGTTTGTTACTAACGATAATCTATGAGACAAATCGGACAGAGTTGATCCAGCTAAATAAATCAATTATTCAAAGCGGTCAACAATTGATTGATTATGTAGAAAAACATTTTTTTTCAAGAAGTTACCCTACAGTTGAAAAACAATTTATTTTATTAGGTATCGCTATCGGTTTGCAGAGATCTAAGACTAACCCAATATATTTTAGTCAGGAAGAAAAAAGAGTTGCCCGACATACTCCCTTGTTTCAGCTAATACAGAAAGGATTAGAGCAACTTTCTTTCTCTTTATGTCATGACGAAGATGAATGCCTTTATATCTACTTTCTATTCAACTCTAGAAATTATCTATGCGATAACTTTGAATTGTTACAAAAAGACTTGAACGTTGTTTATCAAAACCATGTAGCAGATAACCCTTTGGTGATTGAGCTCAGTCAAAAACTTATCTTATCTCTGAATATATCTGAAGAAAATCAGATACTTTTTGATAAAGCACTTCTCCCGTTTATCCGCTCACTTTGGGCTGATATTCAGATATTTCAACCTGATAAGACTTACTTGTTAAATGAAGAGCAACGCGCTTTGTACTTAGAAGTTCATGAAATTCTTGAACAATGGCGAAAACAAAACAATTTATTTCTGCGTTGGAATGAGAATTCTATTCGTAAACTAACCATTAGTTTAAGTCTTTTAAATGAGCATAAACGGAAATCTCCAATTGAAGTGTTCATAGTAGCTCCGTCAGACTTTAGGTATTTATACTATCGACAACAGTTAGAAGACATTTTGGGAGAACACTTTTCTATTAGTAATATCATTTGTAAACAACTTAGAGAAATAGTAGACGACACTTTCTTTTGTACTCAGCGGATTATACTTTGCGATAGTTCTTTATACCAAGAAGGCTTAGGTAGTGAGAAAACAATTATATATCCGATTACTTTTCAAACAATTCATACTGTTATCGATCAATTGAACAAGCAAATTTGACTGAACTACTTACAATAAGAGTAATGATGAATAGAACAACAGCTAAGATTGAGAGTGTAACAAATGAATATCATATATTTATTCAAATAGATTTAAGGAGCTGTGTGGTAATCACAACTCCTTTTATTAGTTAATTAACTTCTTTTATATTTCTCTGAAGAATTTTAGTGAGTAAAGCCGTACGTTTTCACATCCTGTTTTTTATGATAAACAATATGAGCTTTATTCAACTCTTCAATTGCTTGGTTCATATCTTGTACATAATCACCAGCCATGTTCATTCCAAAGTCTGCTCGAACAACTAAGCGTTGAATAATTAATTGATCCAAGTCTTTAGGTAATGGGTAGGCTGGGACTTGCCATCCCTTCATTAACAGACGATCAGATAAATCATATAGTGTCCATTCGCGATTGGGATCTTCTTTCAGCTTATAGCACACAACTGGCAATTCTGATCCATCATTAATGATTTCAAAAATACCAGTTTTTTCGATCTCTTTGGCTAAATAAACAGCAACATCATGAGTTCTTTGGTGAATATCACGATAACCATCAAAGCCATAGCGTACAAAGTTGTAGTATTGCCCAATTAGTTGTGCTGCACTATGAGAGAAGTTGATAGCCATAGTTGGCATTTCTCCACCTAAGTAACTAACTTTAAATACTAATTCTTCTGGTAAGTATTGTTGGTCACGCCATAAGACCCAACCCACACCTGGATATACCAAACCATATTTGTGACCTGAAGAATTAATTGAGATAACATTTTTCAATTGAAAATCCCAAACTAGATCAGGTTCAGTAAATGGTGCATAAAAGCCACCCGATGCAGCGTCAACATGAATGTATACTTTATAGTCAGTTTGTTTATTGTGAGCTTCAACTAAATCATTCAGACCCTTGATATCATCATAACGACCAGTGTAAGTAATACCCATAATACCTACAATACCAATTGTGTACTCATCCACATAATCCATGACAGTATCTAGATTAATTGACATATGTTTTTCATCCATTGGGACTTCTCTCAGTTCCACATCCCAATATACACAGAATTTTTCCCAACAAACTTGGTAACCAGAAGAGATCACCAGGTTAGGTTTTTTTGCTTGAATATCAAGACCTAATTTTTCAGCACGTTTACGCCAAGCAAATTTCATGGCCATACCACCCAGCATGCAGGCTTCTGAAGAGCCGATCGTTGAAGTTCCCATGAATTTTTCATTATTTGGAGCATGCCATAAATCAGCAATCATATTTACACAGCGGTTTTCAATTTCCGTTGTTCGTGGGTATTCTGATTTATCAATTGCATTTTTTTCTAACGTTTGGGTCATCAATTTCACTGCTTCAGGTTCCATATACGTTTGACAAAAAGTAGCTAAGTTTAATCGCGCATTTCCTTCATCCAACATCTCGTCTTGTACTAATTGATAAGCAATTCGTGGTTCAATGGATTCTTTGTTTAACTTATATTTAGGCAAGTCAACATCCTCACTTGCAGAGCCAAAAATTGGTTCCAAATAGTTTTTTTCTTCTTGATTATCTTTTCCGTATAACATAATGAATTCCTCCTAATGTTTTAAAATATGTTCATCATTTTTTGTAACGTGGTGCTCTCCTCTAGCAGCTGGATAAACAGCGGGATTAACGTCTTCAGCTTTCACGTGAGTAGGTTCCTCAATAGTTGTGTGAGCACTTTTATCATGTACTTCATAAATGATAAAAGGTAAAAGAACAGTCACTACAAAGCTAATAAGTAGTATGATTTGGTATGTTCGGTGCTCACTAGCTGCAATTGAAGCTGGTGGTACAAAAGAGATAAGCAATGCGAACACTGATAAAATAAAACCAATTCCACCGATAATCGTTTTGCCAACAGTTTTTCCTGGTACATTGTAAGTTCGTTTTAAGTCTTTTTTCTTAAAAACTAATACAAAGTAACCTAGGAAAAATAGTAAATATCCTACGAGATAAATGACAACAGTTAAGGAGATTGCTACTAAGAATGATAAATTGTTGCCTCCTCCACCAAAAGTTAAGACTGCTGCCCAAATAGTAACGATAATTCCTTGTATCATAATCAACGGAACTGGAACGTCTTGTTTATTAGTTTTCCGGAAGAAAACTGGTAACAGACCTCGCTGAGCAGCTGCAAACATCCCTCGTGATGGACCAACTACCCAAGAACTAACTTCACCCATAACGCCACAGGCAATCATGAGAGCAATCACTTTTACCAACCAATGTAAATGACTGTTAAAATGTAAAATAAGCGTTTCAAATGTTTGGATTACACCAGCACTGAGAGACAAGTCATGTTGTGGAATAACCGCTGCTACTGAGAAACCGCCGATTGCATCTAAGGCGATGGCCAAAATCACTAGTAAAAACATTGCCAATGGGTAGTTTCTTTGGGGATTTTCCAGCTCATTAATATGTGATGCTGAAGCTTCTACGCCCATATAAGCCAATATAAAAGATACAAATACTACTAAAGTTGAAAGCTGAGAAAAGTCAGGAATAAAAGCTTTCGCATTAATAGCCATTTGAATCGGATTACCGCCGATAAAGTAGGCTGCTGCTAAACCAAAGAGAATGATCGAAGGAATAACAATTCCAATGACAAATCCTGCTTTAGCAATTTTAGCGGTACGATTGGTCCCGCCCAACTGTGAAAAAGTCAGTACCCAGAAAATGACTAATACACCAATAAACTTGATAAATGGATCTGTATTAAGCTCTGGAAAATTAATTACATACGACAGCGCTCCTAGTATGAAGTAGATCATTGTAATAAAACCTACTGTAATTTGAAACCATTGGAAAAAAATAGCTGCAAAACCAAAACGTTCTCCTAAAGTTTGACTAACCCAACTGAAAATCCCACCATCTTTCCATCCTTCAACTGTTGCCATTTCTGCAGCACATAAAGCAACTGGTAGAAACCATAAAATACCTCCCAAAAGAAGAAAGAAAACCAAATGTAATTGTGATGTTGCAAAGGTCGGATACTCATAAACAGTCAAAACCATGGAAGCTGTCAGGGCAAAAAAACCGAATAGAGATAACTTTTTTTTATTCATATTATTACTTCCCTTTCCTATTTAATTTGTCATTCCTACCAAGGTTATGGAAAATCGCTTATTTGAGCTTGCATTATTTTGTCCACCTCTTTTCTACAAGACAAAGTATAGCAAGCAAAATTCTTCTCCACTTCCAGAATTTTTTATTTTCATTTTTAGAAAAGTGAAAAAACTGACAACAAAAGCTTGTTTCTTTCACTCTATTAATATCTTTAGTGAAAAAGCTCGTTTTATATCGTATTCTTCCAGCGAATGTACTTCTCATAAGTCCAAAAAAAGCTGCGAAAAAGAAAGTACCTCGGTACCTACTTTTTCGTAGCTGCACATAACTTGAGCAAGTATTAATCGAAGATACTTTTGTTGAGAGTGTAAAATATTTTGTGTAAATAGAAAAAAAGAAGAAAGAAAACCAAATGTAATTGTGATGTTGCAAAGGTCGGATACTCATAAACAGTCAAAACCATGGAAGCTGTCAGGGCAAAAAAACCGAATAGAGATAACTTTTTTTTATTCATATTATTACTTCCCTTTCCTATTTAATTTGTCATTCCTACCAAGGTTATGGAAAATCGCTTATTTGAGCTTGCATTATTTTGTCTACCTCTTTTCTACAAGACAAAGTATAGCAAGCAAAATTCTTCTCCACTTCCAGAATTTTTTATTTTCATTTTTAGAAAAGTGAAAAAACTGACAACAAAAGCTTGTTTCTTTCACTCTATTAATATCTTTAGTGAAAAAGCTCGTTTTATATCGTATTCTTCCAGCGAATGTACTTCTCATAAGTCCAAAAAAAGCTGCGAAAAAGAAAGTACCTCGGTACCTACTTTTTCGTAGCTGCACATAACTTGAGCAAGTATTAATCGAAGATACTTTTGTTGAGAGTGTAAAATATTTTGTGTAAATAGAAAAAAGGAAGTCCCTTCTGTAGAATAGAGTTACCACAACACATTCACAGAAAAGAGGACTTCCATATGAACGATTTTACTACAGAAATTCTAAAGACTCTAGCGAACAAAGGCGATTTGAATGAATTATTCCGTGTCCATTTGGAAAAAGCTGTCAATACGCTTCTCAAAACGGAGTTAACGGCTTTCCTCGATTACGAAAAGTACGATCGCATTGGTTTTAACACGGGTAATTCTCGTAACGGCTCCTATGACCGTACGGTCAAGACCGAGTATGGGGAACTTCATCTCCAGATTCCGCGCGACCGCAATGGCGAGTTCAAGCAACAGACTGTTCCTGCTTATAGACGGACGAATGACACATTAGAGGAGACCGTCATTCACCTCTTCCGAAAAGGTATTACCATGTCGGAAATCGCAGACTTGATTGAGAAAATGTATGGGCATCACTACACGCCCCAAACCATGTCCAACATGACTAAAGTGCTGACTGAAGAAGTAAATGCATTTAAAGTTAGAACTCTAAATGATAAGTATGTCGCTATTTTCATGATTCCTTCAGTTTTTCAGATGATATACCACTCAAAAAACAATATGAGAGATGTTCAGGAATACCATCTCTAATGGCTTATAAATTGGTTTTAGGGATAGTAGATGTTATAGACATATCAAGGAATAAACGAGCAGCTGCATAAAAGCAGATGGAATTAAGGAATAATTGAATTGTAAAAGAAGGGAATAAATTTAATGGCACAATTATTTTACAGATATGGAACAATGAATAGTGGAAAGAGTATTGAGCTACTGAAAGTGGCTCATAATTATGAAGAACAAGGGAAGAGAGTTATCATAATGACAAGCGCAATAGATACTCGATCAGGATTTGGAAAAGTTGAGAGTCGTATAGGTGTTTCGAAACCAGCTATTGCAATTACTTCTGAAATGGATGTGTACGGAGAATTAGTGGAGATTATTGATCAGTACGGAAAAGTTGATTGTATTTTGGTCGATGAGTCTCAATTTTTAAGTAGAGAGAATATTATTGATCTATCACTTATCGTAATGAATGAGGAAGTACCAGTAATTTGCTATGGATTGAAGAATGATTTTCAAAATAATCTCTTCAAGGGATCCGAAGCATTATTGACATTTGCTGATAAAATTGAGGAAATTAAAACTATTTGCCATTTTTGCAATAAAAAGGCTGTAATGAATGCTCGTATTGTTGATGGTATTCCAGTTTATTCAGGTGAACAGATTGTAGTAGGAGGTAATGAAGATTACCTTTCGGTATGTCGCAACCACTACTACAACGAAGATTGAAATAAAAAACGTGTAATCAAATAATTGATTACACGTTTTTTATTATTCTGTTAAAGGTTGAGGATCAGAAATTTTTAGGTATCTATAATCCTCACCTAAAAATCCGTTAAAACGAAGTAAAACATCATGACCATTTAAATCAGTTGGAACTAAAATTGGAATTAATTTATCAACAGTAGTTTTGTTGTAAAGTTCAAAAGTGTTCTCCATTCCTTCTGGTTCTACAATCGAATCTTTCAATAAACAAATCAAGAAATACAGCCGCAGAAAAGAGCAGTTTCAAAATGAAGAATCACTAGAGCGTTTCCTAGTATCCATCTTTGATACATACAATCAAAAATTCTTAAATAGAAGCCATAAAGGCTTCCAACAAGTGACGGATACATTAGCTTCAATGTTTACTGAGTAACCCATTATTTTGCAGAAGGACGAGTTATTTACACAAAATTATTGACGCTCCCTGTTTGGAGTGGTAAAAAGATTGAGAAATTGTTTCATTAGCTATTACGATTATTATTGTAATATATTTTTATTGAAAATCAAAATTAAAATAATTCACTGTAAAAACAGGATTATTTTTTCTATTTTGGTAAGTCAACAGGAACATAGTTTTCAATTGATTCAATTGACTCATTTTCAATAATCTGATCCATAAATCCAGGGCAAATATTACCAGACAAATTATAAAACCTGCTTTCTTCTTCAGTCACTAAATTTTTAAATTCTTTTTCAGTTATAATAGCTCCAGTTTTCAAATTTTTATAGTATTTTGGTTTTTTTTTCAGATTTATTTTACTTTCTTCATATAGTTCGTAGCTGACAAAATAACCATGAGACAACTTTCGCTTAATAACTTCATTGCAATTTGGACAACGTATAGGCATTTCTTTTTTTCTATGTTTTACAATATTTCTAACTTCCTCATAGTAAAATAATGTACCACAATTAGAACACGTCAATCTATCATCTAACATAATAATCCCTCCAAATAAACATTATTAGTTAAAGTAAAATGAAAAATAATTGATTTACGTGTCTTTATTATAAATATGAAGTCAAAAAAAATCACCTATATTTTTTACTTAAAAGAAAAAATATAGAATTACAAGTCGTTCAAAAGTTTAATCACCTGTTATTATTACTAACTAGTTTCCATATGTTATCATCATAATTACTTCTTGATAATAATTCATATTACAAAATTATTCGGTACCTTTTGTCAAATCGAAATTTTCATATCAATAATAAGCGAGAATAATAAAAAGACTACTCTTTCGAGTAGCTATATACTGATGTCATCAAAAATAGAAAAGGAAACGGTGTTTAGATTGTATAATATTATGACATTTATATTCTATCTCATTATCTCCAAACATACCATTTGTTAAATTAAAACTATATCTATTGGATTGTATGTTCATTTACAATTTGTTGTGCTTTATTTGCGGTATCCTCTACATCATTTTTAGCTTTTTGAAGCTTTTCAATGTAATTATTCAAACTACTATTTTTTGACTTTTCTTCTTCTAGCTTTTGCTGAGTAGCTTGCAGTTGATTTTGAATGTTATTTTTTTCACTCAACATTTGATTAATTTGCTGGTTTAAACTATTAATAGTAGATTGTTCTTCATTAAATTTGTTCTTTTCATTTTGTAAACGATTATTCCAATCGCTATTTAATCGATTTATTTCAGCTACTTTTTGGTTAATTTCGTCTATTTTCGCATTAATTTCATTTTGTTTTCCTTGCAATTCAGAGTCTTTTGCTGACAATTGATTTTCTAAATTAGTTTTCTCTGATACTAATTGATTCTTGTCGTTTTCTAAAGATGCCACTTTTTGTTTGGAAACTTCAATATTAGTTCTTAGTTGTTCAAGAGTTTGGTTGTTTGAAGACAATTGTGAATTTAAAATACTAATTTTTTGCTCTTTATTTTCTAGAGCTGTGTCTAATATAGTTAAATTGTTGTTGATCTTTTCAATATTATCTTCCCCTCCCCATAATAAAATATTATCAGCATATTGCTTTCCGGAGAAAATTACTAACATCAATCCTATAATTACTCCAGCATTAATAATAATCTTTTTTCTCACTTTTATCTTCTCCTTCAAAAAATTTCCTTAAATAAGTTATTAAAAATTATTTTCTTCGTCAAGCTTTCTTTAGACACTTTCTGTTTTTTGTCTAAAAAATTATTTAAAAAGGATAGAGAAATTCAATTCTAAAACTATTTACTACAACTAATTTATTTATGTATCAATATTTTTTTACATTTTTTTATAAAAAATAACCACCCGAAGGTGGCTGAAGAATAAGCTTTTATTTGTAAGTTTCCAGAATAGGTTGTGTCAATAATTATGTGTAAATGGAAAAGCCCATTCTGTTGATCAAGTTAAAACATTGATTCTAATGTATCATGTATTTCTTTAAAACCTTTATGAACTCGGCATAGAAACTTTTGATTATAGTTGTTGAATTGAGATACTAGAAATCTCTCCAGAGATTCTTCATTAGGAAATTGCTCTTTTCTTTTGGTATATTTCTTTAATTGTTTGTTAAAACCTTCAATCAAATTAGTTGAATAAATAGTTCTTCTGATTGACGGAGGGAAATTATAAAAGGTTAATATAGCAGGATTCATGAGCAATTTAACCACTCGTGGATACTGCTTTTTCCATTTATCTATCATAAACCTTATTTGATTATTTGCTTCTTCTTTTGAACTTGCTTGGTAAACTAATTTGAAATCGCTACAGATTTCTTGTCGATCACTAACACGAACCTTATGAGCGATATTTCTAGATATATGGACACAACATTGTTGAAATTGAGCATTTGGATAAACACTATGAATACTATCGTCAATACCACTTAAACCATCTGTTACGACTAACAAAACCTCTTCTAAACCACGGTCTTTTAGATCTTGAAGAATCTCTTTCCAAACATAAGCAGATTCAGTTGGAGCTATAGTAAATCCTAGAACCTCTTTAGTTCCATCCAACCTGATACCAATTACTATATAGACAGCTTCTTTTGATACGGTTTGTCTTTTTAAGGGAATATGAGTAGCATCCATAAAAATGACTGAGTATTTAGCTTCTAAAGTTCTTTCTTTAAATGCCGAAACATCTTCAGACACAATTTTACTCATATTTGAAATAGTTTGTGGTTTGTAATAATGACCATACATTTTTTCGATTAGATCAGAGATTTCGGACATAGTAATTCCTTTTTGAACTAGCTGAATAATAGTGGTTTCTAAAGAGTCATTGGTTCTTTTATAAGCAGGTAAAGTTTGTTGAGAAAAGTCTCCATTCCTATCTCTAGGTATTACTAAATTCAATTCACCGTACTCTGTTTTAAAAGAGCGCGAATAATTCCCATTACGGGAATTACCTGAATTAAATCCAGCTCTATCATACTTTTCATAGTCAAGAAATACCGTTAATTCAGCTTGTAATAAAGCGTTAATAGCCAATTCTAGGTGACGACGAAACAAATCATCCAAATCACCTTTATTGATTAGTATTTCCATAATTTCTGTAGTAAAATCGTTCATATGGAAGTCCTCTTTTCTGTGAATGTGTTGTGGTAACTCTATTCTACAGAAGGGACTTCCTTTTTTCTATTTACACAAAATATTTTACACTCTCTTCAACGATATTCTTGTAAGTAATTATGCCCCAACTAGGATTTGTGGGTTCATTTCCATCTGGAGTTAAAAAAACAAAAATTTTTTTATAGTTAGAATAATTGCGTTCTATATATATTTGGTATTTATTAAGTTGCCCTCCAGACTCCGAAGACAGAATTTTATTTTCGATGCACACCACTATTTTATTTTTTTCCGATACCAATAAAATATCAATATTCTTATTTTCTCTGTAAACAATTAAATCTTCATAGCTATTAAGTAAAGCATCAAAATAATTGATAGCAGCTTTGGTATCATCATTAGAATCTATATACCTTTTCAAAAACATTTTAAAAAACTCATCAGATAAATTGTGGGTTTCATTTGGAGCAAACAAAAAAGCTAAAAAATTACTATGTCTTATTTCATTTTTAGATAGCTTAAGTATCTGAAATATATTTGTTTTCCCAGTCCATTTAGATAGTTTTCTTCAATATCATCCATATCCTCTAATAGATTTTTTAAACACTTTTTTTCATCTATCATGTTTTTTCTCCTTGCCATTATTCTAACTAAAATTTTACGTATTTGTTTCTATGTCTACATTATCTTTTTAACAGTATCTATTTTTCTTTTGCAACTTACTTGGCTACCAAAGCAAATAAAAAAGTTATTTATAAATTTCTCCCTACCACTACCTATTGCTATTATTTAAAATAGGGATAATTTTTTCTCTTAAAAAATATCATTATTTGTGGTATGGAGCACCCGCATTGATCCGAAAAGCACGGTAGATTTGTTCGACGAGGATCAAGCGCATGAGTTGGTGGGGGTAGGTCATTTTACCAAATGAGATTTGGGCGTTGCTGCGTTTCATGACGGCTTCGCTTAAGCCGAGTGAGCCACCGATGACAAAAGTGATCTGGCTTTTCCCTTTGATTCCTAGTTGGTCGATTTCTTTGGCGAAAGCTTCACTGGTTGGATTTTTCCCTTCGATTGCTAGTGCGTAGACGTATTCTTGTTCTTTGATTTTGCTCAAGATCCGCTCGCCTTCTTTTTCTTTGACTTGGCGCATTTGAGCTTCACTCAAGTTCTCAGGTGCTTTTTCATCCGGGACTTCGATTCGTTCGATTTTAGCGTATGCTTGCAGCCTTTTGACGTATTCATTGATTCCTTGGATCAAGTATTTCTCTTTTAGTTTACCGACTGAAATGATTTTGATATTCAATTGCTTTACTCCTTCATTTTTCCTCTTCATTGTTCGTTGTTCGTATTTCCTTCTTTTCTATTATAACGAAATGTTTGCTAAAAGAAAAAGCGAGTTATTTTTTATTTATTTAAAGATTCCCACATAGTTATGCACATCATCCACAGGTTTATCCACAGAAAAGACGATGATTCTGGCTTATTTTATAAGTATTTCTTAAGCAAACGTATGTTTTGCACCGATTCATCCACGTTGTCCACATCTTGTGGATAAAAAAGTGTATTGTTTTTCTGCGAGTTTTCCGCTGATTTCTACACAGGATTTGTGGAAAACTTTTTTCTTATTTTTTCATCTGAACGCAATGATTTTTCCTAAAGTTTTTCATAAAAAGTTCATAGTCTCCAAGTAGACTAATCTTAACAAATAAGTCTATACTTAGAGATAGAAGAAAATGATAAATGGAGGCAGATCACATGGAGAGAAAAGATGTGACACCAAAAATGAAAAAGAATAATGGAATCTGGCGTAAGCTGGGTCTAGGCTTAGTCGGTGGAATTATTGGGGGCTTGGTAACGGCTGGTATTTTTTATGCTGTCATGGGTTCTGGAAACGCAGCGTCAAATTCAGGTGGTCATCAAAATTCAGCGGGCGAAACTGTCGTTGAGAATGTCAAAGTCAATGTCGATTCAGATATTACGAATGCGGTCGATAAAGTCCAAGATGCGGTGGTATCTGTTATCAATCTTCAAAGCCAAAATCAAGGGACTAACGGCTTCGGTCAACTATTTGGCCAACAACAACAAGAAAGTTCTGATGATAGCAATCTAGAGGCTTCTAGTGAAGGTAGTGGTGTCATCTACAAAAAAAGTGGCAATTCCGCTTATATCGTAACAAATAATCACGTAGTAGAAGGACAACAAGGATTAGAGGTTTTATTAAAAGATGGAACAAAAGTCAAAGCTGAATTAGTCGGGACGGATGCTTATTCTGACTTAGCCGTTTTGAAAATCAGTGCAGATAAAGTGAACAAAGTTGCTTCATTTGGTGACTCTAATTCATTGAAAGTAGGTGAACCTGCGATCGCAATTGGTTCTCCTCTAGGTTCTGAATATGCCAACTCTGTGACTTCGGGGATTATCTCTTCATTGAATCGCCAAGTAACCAGCACGAACGAGTCAAATCAAACGGTCAATATCAATGCGATCCAAACAGATGCTGCGATCAACCCTGGTAATTCTGGTGGTCCATTAGTCAATATTGAAGGACAAGTGATCGGGATCAATTCAAGTAAAATTGCAAGTACTTCTGCTTCTTCATCAGGTGTAAGCGTGGAAGGAATGGGCTTTGCGATCCCAAGTAACGATGTAGTAAATATTATCAACCAACTTGAAAAAGATGGAAAAGTAACCCGTCCTGCTCTAGGGATCACAATGGTTGACCTTTCAGCCGTTTCAACCCAACAACAAGAACAAATCTTGAAAATTCCTGAGTCTGTGACAAATGGTGTGATTGTTACCAGCGTTCAACCGGCGACACCTGCAGAAAAAGCTGGCTTGAAACAATATGATGTCATTACAAAAATCGATGATACTGATGTTTCTTCTGGTGTAGAATTACAATCTGTCTTGTATCAGAAAAAAGTCGGCGATTCAGTGAAGGTCACTTACTATCGCGGAAAAGAAAAGAAAACAACAACGATTCAATTAACAATTGATCAATCCGCATTAAAACAAAGCCAATCAGAGAACTCTGGTAACTAATAACTAATTTCCTATACAAAAACAGCACGGTTGCTCGGCAACTGTGCTGTTTTTTGCTTATTTTGGAAATGCTTCGCCAATCACTGCATCTTCTGGTAAAACAAGGATCCCTTTTTCTTTCGGTGCATCTGGTAATTGTAATTCTTTCGCCGAACAAATCATTCCGTGACTTTCAACCCCACGTAATGTTCCTGGCCAAATCATCATTCCATCAGGCATCATAGCTCCTGGTTTGGCAACAACGACTTTTTGTCCTGCTTCGATGTTCGGAGCGCCACAAACGATTTGTAAGACTTCCTCTTTTCCTACTTGTGTTTCAGTGATCGATAAGTGATCAGAATCAGGATGTGGTACGCAAGTTTTGACGTAGCCAACAACGATTTTTGGTTCATTTTCTTCTGTTAACGTTTCTTCAAAACCAGCTTCTTTGATCAAGCGGTTCAACTGTGCAATTTGTTCTTCTGTTAGTTTGACCTGTCCGTTACCTTCGATCGTAAGATGGTCGGAGATATGGAAAAAATTCCAGCCAACGATTTGTCCTGTTTCATCTTTGATTTGAGCAACATTCCATTTACGGATGACCGTATTTTCGGTTCCATTGTCATTTGAGACGATGACCATCAAGGTATCTCCCACGTGCGCTTTATTATAAGCAAAAATCATGTTTTTTCCTCCATTATCCTTTGCTGACATTTATCTTAACAAAAAAAAAGTTTTTGTGCATGCTTTTTTTCATTCTTCAAAAAAAGTGCGAACAACTATTTTCTTAGTTATGGAATCGCAAGAATTTTCAATAGCAACGAGCCTGTGAAATATATCTTGCCCTTCACTCTAAAAAACGAGTAAACAGCATGCAAAAAATCGCTCTATCAGAAAATTTGCCGGAGAATCCCAAAAATAGGAGGAACTATTTTCGGATTCTCCGGCTTATTTCTCAGAGCTAGGCCTATCACTATCTCTTAGTTAACGTATTTAATTGTCGGTGTTGTTTTCCACTTCATCAGAGACAATCAAGACATCACATGGTGCTCGGCGGATGACATAGCTGGAAACACTACCTGTCATAAATCGTTCAACCGCATTTAATCCTGATTGACCGACCATGATCAAATCGATCGCATATTTTTTTGGTAAGTTGACTGCCATTGATTCTCTAACAGAACCATAAGCGACGATTCCTTCGATTTTTTGATAGTCAACTGTTTTTCCATAAGCTTTGCAGTCTTCGATCATTTGTTTCGCTGCTTCTGTTTGTTGGTCAACTAGCGTTTGATCTATTGGGACATAGCCCATGAAATTATAAAATTGTTGGTCGATCACATTTGCTACATAGACGGTTCCGTCGTTTCTTCGAGCAACCTCAACTGCTTTTTTAAAGGCAGAAAGTGCTTGCTCACTTCCATCGATCCCGACCAAAATATTTTTATATTCTTGTTCCATCCTGATCCCTCCTAACAAATATCCAGATGTTAGCCGTTCGTCACACGATTTAAAAAATCCTCGATTTCTTGTTTTGTTTTCCGATCTTTATTCACTAGACGACCTAATTCTTTACCGTCTTTGATCACTACAAAACTTGGGATTCCAAAAATGTTCCACTCAGCGGCTACATCTATGTATTTGTCACGATCGACTTCAATAAAACGCCATGCGGCAAAATCATTTTCTATTTCTGGCATTTGAGGCTTGATAAAGCGACAATCGCCACACCAATCTGCGGTAAAGAAAAAGACACTGTTCCCTTTTTCAACGTAACCTGCTAATTCTTCTAAGTTTTCTGGAATAATCATTGCTGTCCCTCTTTTCTTCTTATATTTAAATTATACACCTTTCTTTAAAAGTCACCAACTCCTAACCAGTCCTCACTTTTGTATTCAAAAAATTCAGGTGCTTCAACCAAAAAAACGATTCACCGATTTCCCCCGTATTTACTGGCTGACGACAAAACAAGAAGAGGCCGGGACAAAACTTGTCTCAGTCTCTTCTAGTATCTCTAAAAACGAATAAACGGTGTTCAAACATCAGCTCCTTGAAATAAGCCTGAATTTTTCAAAACATGAGAAGCTGTTTCAAAAAATTCTTTCTTATTGTCATCAGAGCTACCCGATGTTTTCACGACCTCTGATTCACGGCGTTCAAGAAGCAACTCCTCAACAATAAGCGATGATTTTCTAAAATATGAGGAGCTATTTTAAAAAATCCTCTCTTATTCGCTCGGAGCTAAACGCTTCTTTCACAACCTCTTCTTAACTATTTATACTATCCTTCGCTTATCTCTGTTCCACGATCCATGGTTCTCGTTTCACTTCGTTTAAAGGATGTATTCTTATTTTCCGTAAACGATCGTATTGACAGTCGATTTGTCTAATCCTTTTAATGTTTGGATCAACATCTCTCTTGCTGCTTCAAAGTCACGAATGCTAAACATTGTTTGATGTGTATGAATGTAGCGTCCTACGACTCCGATCACCGTACTTGGGATTCCTTCGTTTTGTGTATGTGCCGCACCTGCATCTGTGCCGCCTTTTGAGACAAAGTATTGATATGGAATGTTGTTTGTTTCAGCCACGTCTAATAAGTATTCACGCAAGCGTGGTAACATGATCAATCCTGGGTCTTGGATACGCATCAACGTTCCTTCACCTAGATGTCCGAATGTCCCTTTTTTCGTTACCGTATCGTCTGCTGCTGAGCAATCGACTGCAAAGAATAGATCAGGTTTGAATTTGTTGACAGAAGCTTTTGACCCACGTAAGCCAACTTCTTCTTGCACGTTTGCTCCTGCGATCAATGTATGACCAAGTTTTTCATTTTGCAGCGCTTCTAACGCTTCTAAAACCATTGTACAACCATAGCGGTTATCCCATGATTTACTGATGATATTTTTGCCATTAGCCGTTTTGATGGTTTCAGCGAATGGTACGATCGTATCGCCTGGCAATACGCCAAAGCTTATTGCTTCTTCACGTGATTCAAAACCAGCATCAAATAAGATATCTGTCACTTCCACTGATTTTTGACCGCTTGTTCCACGTAATAAATGTGGTGGAACAGAAGAAGAAATACATGGGTAATTTTTGCCAGAAGAAGTCTTCAATGTGTAGCGTTGAGCAGAAACCACATACGGATTCCAGCCACCTAAAGGTACAACTTTGAATAAACCGTTGTCCTGGATTTGGGTTAGCATAAATCCTACTTCATCCATATGAGCCGCAACCATCACACGTGGGGCATCTGCCTCTTCATGTTGGCGTAAGCCAAAGATTCCACCTAAACCATCTAGTTGTAATTCGTCCACTATGGGTTCCATGTGCGCTTCCATATACGCACGAATGTCTTGTTCAAAACCACTTGTTCCTTGAAGTTCTGTTAACTCTTTGATTCGTTGAAATGTTTTTTCATCCATAATAAAGTTCGCCTAAGATTCAGACTATGCTCCTCTCAAATTTATAGTTGACTGACTAATTTGTATTACTCTTAGTCAATCACTCACATTTATTATAGCTTATTTTAATTGATAGCGGTTATTTATTTCTAAGAAAAACACAGAGTATGGTAGAATAAATGAAGATAATCTTTTTGGACAAAGAAGGAGGTAAGACGTATGTATTCTGAAGAATGTGAGTCAAATAATTTTAAAAACGGTCTTGCTATAGGTATCGGACTTGGTTTAATCAGTGGCATCACTTCAATGGTTTTGTATCAACGTAAGAAAACGTTATCAGCCGATCAAGTCTTAGAACAAGTCAAAGAATCATTCTTAAAAGAAGGCTCCATCGAGGGGTCTTGGATCTCATTTGAAAAAGAACCGACTAGAAAATTTGCGATCCATTCCAAAGCTTATCGTGGAGGGATTTCCCGCCTGGAAGATGGCGAAATCATTTGCTACGAATTTTTAGCGGATGCGTATACCGGCACCGTGTTAGAGATTTCAAGAAAAAAGAATGAATTGATTTAATAAAGCGAAGCCTCAGCCATCACCATTAACATAAAAATAGTGGTTTTATACGGGGCTTTTTACAATAGAAACAAAAAGAAGTGAAAATTCTCTCTAGGTACTAGCATTTAAGAATTTGATACAGTATTCTTAATAGAGATTTTGTTTTCTATGATTTAAGGAGAGTGAAAAATGGAACAACAAGAGAAAATTGCTGTTCTGATTCCTTGTTATAATGAAGAAGCGACGATTTCAACAGTCATTGCAGACTTTAGACGAGAATTACCGGAAGCAGAGATTTACGTATATGACAACAATTCGACTGATACCACCTATGAACTTGCCGTGGCGTGTGGGGCAATCGTCAAAAAAGAACCAAGACAAGGGAAAGGAAATGTCATTCGGCAAATGTTTTTTGATATTGATGCAGATTACTATCTCATGGTGGATGGTGATGATACCTATCCTGCCGAAGCGGTGCATGGATTACTGGATAAACTTCGCTCAGGTGAAGCGGATATGGTAATTGGAGACCGACTTTCAAATGGGACTTACTTTGACGAAAACAAACGTCCGTTTCATGATTTTGGGAACAATTTAGTGAAAAACACAATCACACGATTATATAAAACAAAAATACGAGACGTCATGACAGGCTATCGAGGATTTAATCGTATTTTTGTCAAAAGTTTCCCGATCATGAGTTCCGGATTCCAAATCGAAACTGAGCTGACGATCCATGCCTTAGACAAAAAATTCAAATTGGTCGAATTGCCGATCGATTACCGAGACCGTCCAGAAGGCAGTGAATCGAAACTGAATACATTTTCTGATGGATTCAAAGTGATCATGATGATCGTTAAAATGTGGAAAGACTACAAACCATTGATGTTTTTTGGCATCTGGACCTTTTTCTTTTTTGTATTCGGCTTATTTGCCGGCGTCCCAGTGATCCGAGAGTATATGCTGACTCACTTTATCACACGGGTACCTTCTGCTATTTTAAGTACCGGATTGATGATCCTTGCCTTACTTTCATTAGTTACTGGGTTGATTTTAGATACTGTTGTAACGAATGCCAAAAAAGAATATGAACTAAATCTCTATCATGTCTATCATGAATGTCGAAAGCAAGAACAACAGAAATAACGTAGAAATAACCAAAGAAACTAGCTGGGAAGAATCTAGCTTCTTTGGTTATTTTTTTGCTTTTTGATACGCTAGTTATTTAGCTGTCCGAATCGTCACAAACTTCGCTACTACATATTCTTCCACACCGTAAGTTCCATTTTCCCGACCAAAGCCTGAATGCTTGACCCCTCCAAATGGCGTAGCTGAATTTGAAATAGCTGTATCATTGACACCAACCATCCCATATTGGAGTTTCTGGCTAACATTCGCAATCGTGTGGATATTCGTTGAGAAGAAGTAAGAAGCTAACCCAAAGATGGTATCATTGGCATCTTTGATCACTTCCTCTTCTTCCTTAAAAGCAATCAACGGAATCACTGGTCCAAAGGTTTCTTGATAAAAGATGTCCATTTCCTTCGTGACACCATCCAAAACAGTGGGTTCAAAGAAATAGCCATGCGCATACTCGCCTTCTGTCAGTCGTTGCCCACCTGCTAAAATCTTGGCTCCTTTATCTACGGCATCTTTGATTTGTTCTTCTACCTTTTCCACACCTTCTTGATTAATCAAAGGACCTGTCGTTGGATCATCTAAGCCATTACCAACGGATACTTGTTTGATTTTTTCGACGATCAATTTCGTAGCTTCTTCTTTGATTGCTTCATGAAGAAAAATTCGATTAGGCGACGTACATACTTGTCCGTTATTGATGAATTTTGTTTTGATCAATTGATCCGTTGCTAATTCTAAATCTGCATCTGGAAAAATAATCAACGGCGCATGTCCGCCTAGTTCCATGGAAACTTTTTTCAACGTTGATGCTGCTTGTTTATTTAAGATTTGTCCTACTTCTGTCGAACCAGTGAAAGTGATTTTTTTCACGTCTTCTGATTCGGTTAGAATTTTACCGATCGTTGAGGAGTCTCCAGTCACGATATTGACGACTCCTGGAGGAAAGCCAGCTTGATCAAAAAGCTCCATTAACGCCAATGCAGAAAGCGGTGTCGCTTTTGCTGGTTTTAAGATAACCGTGCAGCCAGCCGCGATTGCTGGAGATATCTTACGGATAATCATATTGGATGGAAAGTTCCAAGGAGTGATTGCACCTACTACTCCAACTGGTTCTTTACGTACTTGCCATTCATTGGTTGCCGGAGAAGGAATGATCTCGCCTAAGATTCTTTGCCCTTCGGCAGCATTCCACCGCAAATTTTCAACATTCGTGTTGATTTCTGAAGCAGCTTGTTTGAGTGGCTTTCCTTGTTCCATCGTCATGATCGTAGCTAAACGTTCACTGTCTTCTTCCACTAGATCTGCCATCTTGTTCATTAATTTTGCCCGTTGAGCAGGAGAAGTTTTTGACCACTCTTCAAATGCTTTCTTAGCGGCTTTGATTGCTTCGTGGGTTTCACTTTCTCCACCTTTTTGAACATTCGCTAAGGTTTCACCTGTTGCAGGGTTGATCACCTCGAAGGTACCTTCTGTTCCTGTCTGCCATTTGCCATTGATATAAAGACGAGTTTCGACTTTTGGTAAATCTCTTTTTGCCATGTGTCTCTTTCCTCCTTCTTATTCGGTACAAATCTACCCTAACACGGTTAAATTTAAAGCTCAAAGCATACGCATCAGATGACTTTCCTGCTTTTTGTTTTTAGCTGATTTCTGAATCTACTGCAGGTGCAATCATAGCTGATCCCTTTTGATTCGCTGCTCCTATCGATTCAGTTAAGCTCGGGATAGTTCCAAATTTCGCCTATCCAAAACCATTATATTTTCCACACTTTTAGTGATTTTATTCGAAAATATTATAAGATAATAAAATACTTTATGTTGGAGTGAAAATGTGTGAACAAAGACAGATATAAACAATTGAAACAAGCAGAATTAGGTGCAATCATCAGTATTGTCGCTTATATCGTAGTCTCGATACTGAAGTTGACTATCGGGAATCTCGCAAATTCTGAAGCGTTAAGAGCCGATGGCTTAAACAATTTTACGGATATCCTAGCTTCGGTTGCTGTATTGATCGGTTTGAGAATCTCACGCAAACCTGCGGACACTGAACACCGTTATGGTCACTGGAAAGCCGAAAATATTGCGAGTTTAATCACTTCATTTATTATGTTATTGGTTGGTCTGGAAGTCTTGTACTCTTCGATTCTCTCGATTACTGACAAAAAAATGGAATCACCCGATATGACCGCAGCCATTGTTGGGATTTTCTCAGCGCTGATCATGTATGGGGTTTATCTCTTTAATAAAAAACTAGCCACGAAAGTCAACAGTCCTGGTTTACTAGCTGCTGCGAAAGACAATCTTAGTGACGCGTGGACAAGTATCGGTACAGCCGTGGCAGTGTTTGCAGCCTCCTTCAATTTGGGTTGGTTGGACAGTGCCGCTGCAATCGTCGTGGGTTTATTGATTTTAAAAACAGCGGTTGATATCTTTAAAGAAAGCTCCTTTTCTTTATCTGATGGCTTTGACCAACAAAAATTAGAGCACTACAAACAAGCAGTCAATAATATCCCGGAAGTCCAAAGCGTGAAGAGTATCAAAGGGCGTACTTATGGTTCAAATACCTATGTAGATATCACTGTTACCATGGACCCTAATTTGACTGTCAAAGAAAGTCATGATATTTCTGATTTGATCGAACACACTTTATTTGAACAATTCCAAGTCCACGAAACAGATGTACATGTCGAGCCTGTGGAGAAGTCTTGAATAGCTGATAAAAAATGAAAAAAGAATCATTCGCCTTTTTTGAAAAGCGAGTGATTCTTCTTTTTTAGCTTTCTACTAAATCATCTTCCATATCAAATTCTAGTTGTTTGGCAGCATTCAGCTGGTCACTATAATAACTTGCTAGTTCTTCCGCTGATTGTGGGGTCAAATCTTCAAATGAGAAAGTGGTGTAAGCTTCCTGTGTTTCTCGACACACTGAAGTAATCTGCAACCCTTGTTGTTGATCAACAAACATATAGTTTTCTCCCGGAATGAATGATTCCCCACCCGTTCTAATCCGAAAGCCATTAAAACTCATTTGATACATCTCAAAGATTTTCGAATCATAGGATAACTGACGATTGACTGTAATACTTAATGCTTCACTGTCACTTTCGATATCTCGGTTTTTACCGATCGTGATGGCATAAAACAAGCCATAAAGATTATAGACTGACCATACTAACGTAACAATATAACCAAATTCATAGCCTTCCCCACGAATCAATCGGTAAAGAGCAATGATACAAGCAAAAAGAATCCAGCAAAAAAGAACGATATGCGGGAACACCGTACGCCAATCAAATGCGTTACTCCCGACAATTTCTTTTTTCGTTACGTTGAATTTCTTTTGTGGTTTGAAAAATTCTTTTAATAATGCTCCTGTGTGGATCGGTGCCACAAAGCAATCATAAATGTGAGAACTCGTTAGATTTCTTATTTTAGGCACGTATAACCTAAAGGATAAGGTGATCATAACAAACGGCGGTAAAAAGAATAGTAACAATTGATGGTTGTTACTTCTTACAATAAAAATATCAAAAACCATAAACAGCGTAGGAGCTAATAAAAAAATAATTTTCTGGAAAGAAGTAAACCAATACAAATAAGAGTTGTAATAACATAATTTTTGCATCAATGACAATCCTTTTAACTTTCGTGGCTTGAAGTGGTCAAAAATCTGCTTCGTACCTTGTGCCCAACGCGAGCGTTGAGAAGCTAGTTCTTTCGCTGTATAAGGGGTAATTCCCAATGCATAAGCCTTGTTGATAAAGAGGGTCTCGTAACCGGCATTTTGTAACAACATCCCTGTCGCCATGTCTTCTGTAATACTATTCGTTGGAACCCCACCGATTTCTTCTAAAGCACTTCTTCTAATAATTGCATTTGTCCCGATATGGATCAGGGCGTTTTCTCGAGAAAGAGCTGGCTCCAAAAAACGCATAAATAATTCTTGCTCATTATAAAAGGAATTTCTTAAAAGCTGAAATGGATCTTTATTATAGAAGGTTTGAGGATATTGAACGAGTGCCATTTTAGGATTTTTGAAATAATTCACGGCTTCAAAAATGATATTTTTTTTGACAATAAAATCTGCATCCAATAGTAGTACGAGGTCACTAGTCGTTTGTGAGAGTGCATAGTTGATGTTGCCAGCTTTCGCATGCTCATTGCCCTCTCGTGATAAATAACCAATGGAAAAACGTTCCGCCATCTCTTTTAATTCCTCACGATGACCGTCATCGCAAATATATATTTTTTTATTGGGATATCGTAACGCTTTGACAGCCAAAGCCGTGGCGATCACTAATTTACTATTTTCGTTATACGTACAAATAAACGCCGCAACGCTTGGTTGAAAACTCTCGTCATAGGCCTCATAGAGATGTTCATTTGACAATTTATTCGAAAATAGGTAAATAAAAAAACCGTAGACAAATAACCCGATAAATTCTGCAATGTAAAGAATGATCCCAAATATTAAAGAAACAGAACTATCTATTGGTATGGTATAAAACAAACGCCATATCAAATAAACAACTAAAAAAGTAATCGTGATCTTTGAAAAAAGTTGTTTGACAAAATCATATTTTTTTGCCAACAAATACAACAATATAATTATTAAAAACAACCCCGTCAGATAGTACAATTCCATATTATCTCCTCCTTTATGTTTATATTAAACATTATAATGGTTATTATAAAAAACAGTTAGTAAACGGTTTCTCTGAATCATTTAGCTGTTTTTTTAAGATCATTTAGTTATGCACTAAAAAAAACTGTAGTAAAAGACGACTTTCGTCTTCTGCTACAGTCACTTGTTTGCTAGTCTTTTTCAGTTGCATCATTCACTTTTTCGTTCTGGACTTTTCCATGTGCCGCTTCCGTATCCTAAAATCGTTTTGATTGCTGGGATAAAGGTTGTCATGATGGTGATCGCATTGACCATCCAGAATAACAACATATACAATGGGGCAAATAACATATATTTCAATTTTCTTCCTTGATCGTCTACCACCAAAGATGCAATCAGTTGAATGATGCCTGAGATCATTTCGAAGCAAACAAACAGAAAACTAATCGTCAATGTCCGATAGATTTGTTCAAAATTTCCTTGATAAAGATAAACGCCCATTAAAATAATAAAAACGAAAAATGAAATACAAAAGAACAACGACCAAATAATACTAAAAGTTTGATCAATAAACATGAACGTCCTGCCGATATTCTCAAAAGGATGGAAAAGGACTTTTTTAAAATTCGTCAACCAGACTTCCGTCCCCCCTTTTGCCCAACGTTTTCTCTGACGATAAAGCATCGGCAAACTTACTGGAACTTCCATAAAAAATATGATGGTTGGCGCAAACACCGAGATCCAGCCATTCAACTGATGATCCCACGCAATACTGATATCTTCTGTTGCCCGATCTTGACGAAAGCCGCCAACATCGATCAATGCGTCTTTTCGATACATGGTATTTGCCCCACTGTACGCATAAAGACCGCCAAGTACACCTGCTTGTGTTCGTTTGATGATCCCTACGATGCTCGAAAATTCAACAGTCTGGGATTTTCCAAGTAAAGACGTACGATTTTTCACGTCCATATTGGCAGTAACAGCAGAGATATTTCTACCACCAGGGCGAATAAAGTAATTCACATAATTTGACAAAGCATCTGGTTCAGGTACCGTATCCGCATCATTGCTTAAGATCAACCGACCTTTGGCAAAAGCCATCCCAATATCAAATGCGTGAGCTTTCCCCTTATTTTTATCAATGCGGATCACTCGTAATTTGGGGTATTTTTTTTGTAAACGAGCTAATATTGCCGGGGTTTCGTCAGTTGAACCATCATCTGTCACTAACACTTCATAATTCCCATAATTGATTTTTGTCATTAAATAATCGATTGTGTCTTCTATCACCACTTCTTCATTGTGGGCTGGTACCATGATCGTGATAAATGGTTCGACCTCTGTCGGAATCTCCGCCCAATCAATGTGCTTGTATTTAAATAAAAACGAATAGCATAATACCCCAATAAACCATGCAAAACTACCAAGGATTGGGTAAGAAACAAGGATAAAATAAATGATCGTAGCTACAAAATCCAGTAGTTCATTACCTGTATGAATGACTCTGACCATTAGAGTTCAACCCCCTCGTTTTTGTAGAGGTTTTCGATCAAATCTTTTTCAAGATTTTGCTCTTCTGATACTACGTAATAGCAAACCGCTTCACGCTCTTCCTTAGGTCCAAAGCGCATGCTGAATTCCGTTTCTAAAATATCTCGACGCTTTTCTAATTTTTCTTCATCATACATTTTTTCACTTCTTAGCATCGTCTGGTAACGACGATTATTCCAACGAGTCATGAATAAGAATAAAAGAACAAAGCCTAAAAAAGCAACCGCTAAAAATAGCAACAAAAAAGAAACCGTTTTTCGTTCTTCCGGAAACGAATGCCATTGTAATCCTCTCCCTTTCATTGAAGCCCGAAACGAAATAGTTACCCAAATAAATGGAAAAATCACGCCACACCATCCTAGAATCGCAACAATCCATTGCTTGATTTTTAACCGTCGATTTCCTTTGGCAAAAAACTTATCCTTAATCAAAAGAGTTGCTACTTCTTCACGTTTTATTCGAGTATTCATTTTTCTCCCACCTTTAAAAAATAAATTTAGTCCCCTTTTATAAAAACCTTTACATTTTTTGATGATGACAGCTAGACGAACAATTCATCAAAATGACCAACTAGACCTTACTTATACTTTACTTTTCTTGTGTTTATTTAATAGTAGCTTGTTTCTTGAAATATGTATGAGATTTGATCTTGACGTTAAGGTTTTCTTAATAAATTAAAATAACTAAAATAATAAAAATATAAAACAAGTTATCTTAGCGAGTCTCACTAAAGATAACTTGTTTTTTCTCTATTGATCTGTTACCAAAGAAATAACGACAGTTTTCATTGCTCGAGATATAGCCGTGTACATTTGCCTTCTTTCACGTGGGGTGTTCGGTTCAGCTGTTAGATAAATCAGTACGTGATCAAATTCGAGTCCTTTAGAAAGACTCAATGGGCGTACTTGAATATTCAACTGGTTGTTCCGCTCTACTTTTTGTTGTATCATTGCGGCTTGCTGTTCTTCCAACGTAATGACTGTTAATTGTTCACCCGTGTGCTGTTGTCGTTCATTGACCTGACTGAGCCACTGATCGAAAGTCGCTGCAGTCACAAATTCCGGCTCTTCCCCATAAGGACGAACGGGAACAATAGCGATTTTTTCTTTTTCCCCTGAATATTGAGTAAAGAGAGTCGTGATTGCCCGCTTGAACGATAACTATTCAATAAATCATATCTCGTCACAGATCGTCCAGCCGTTGAAAAATAGCTTTCAATTGCTTCAAAAGAAGTCGTGGAATTAAAAATCCCCTGATTTTCATCTCCTACGAGTGTAAAACGAGCGTTGGGGAAGACGTTTAACAAGAGCAAAAGTTGCGCACTCGTATAATCTTGGACCTCATCAATCAACACGAACTTTTTGACTTGGGTGATTTTTTCGATCAGCAGATGACGTACATGCAAACGTGCGACGGCTTCATCTAATGTACAAGGAGTTGTTCGCTGATACTTATTCCCAGTGTAACTTTGATAAATCTCCTCAAATAAAAATTGTTCATCGACCCACGCCATCTGTTTGATTTGTTTCGTTACTGTTCGATATTTTCTTTGAAGCAATTGTTTGCCATAACTGACTAATTTCTCTGGCGATTCATCGGTGATCAACTGTTGGAAATACTGTTGTTGCATCTCTTCTGGTAAGGATAATAATTGATCTTTAATGGCGTCACTACCTGCTTGTTTCAGCAATTGCTTTTCCCAGTAGCGCAACAATCGGTCTTTAGTCGCTTGAAGTTTTTCTCTTAGATTCGGGTAATCGGGCGTGCTATCATAGATTTTTTTGATCACTTCTTTTGAGATCACGATTTTTTCCTTCTTTTTGATAGCTAAAAAGAAATCAGCCTGTTCAGTAAACAAGGAGGTCGCTTGCTCGATCTGCTTCATAAATGCCTGACTTCTGAGAACTGCTGTCTGGTCATCCACATCCGTCTGCGTAATCCGATGAAAATAAGCTTTTTCTGACTCAACATTCCCTAAAAAAAGTTGATCCACCAACTGAAGCATCGTGACATTCAACGGATTTTTTTCACCTAACGAAGGTAATACCTTACCGATATAATCAATAAATTGATGGTTCGGTGACAAAATCAGCAAATCATCAGCAGAAAGTTGGTTTCGGTATTGATAAAGCAAATAAGCAATTCGCTGCATGATCGTTGAGGTTTTCCCACTGCCTGCCACGCCATTGACTAAGATATTTTGGCTTGTAGTGTCTCGGATGATCGTATTTTGTTCGGATTGGATCGTAGCCGTGATTGCCTTCATCTCTGACGTCTCACTTTGTTCTAAAGCATCAAGTAAGACATCGTCTTGGATTGCTACCGAGGTGTCAAAAAAGTGGAGCAATTGATCTTTTTTGATGATAAATTGACGTCGTTCATGGATCATTACCTCGATTTGGTTTTGATTCACTAAATAAGAAGACTGATCTAAATCATTGTTATAGAAAAGAGAAGCAATCGGCGAACGCCAATCATAAACCAAGGTTTCATCTTCATCATTGGTAAAGTTAGCCGTACCAATATAAAAAGCTTCGTGACTGTTTTTTCCTTGTGCTTCTTCCTCTAAAAAATCAATTTCGATCTTCCCAAAATAGGGACTCATCAATAGCCGTTCGATTTTTTTCAAGGTCTCGTTAGCTGATTGGATCTTGAGATTCAATTGATCGATTTCGCGATTTTTCATCTCGATCAATGAATACGTATCAAGATTGTCTAAATAACTATCAAAATTGATCCGAATATCTTCGGACATCGTTTGTAACGAATCCCGTCCGTACGCACTGGTTTCTTGTAATAGTTGCTGATACTCTTCCTGCTTTTCTAGTAATTGCCGATAAACTGACGCTAGATAAGCTTCTTCTAAATTACGTGTGTTGACCATACACATTCTCCTTTGATTCGAAGTAGTAGAACTAACCAGTCTAGCGCCATTTTACTAAGAATGCAAGGTAAAGCTCTATTTTTCTGGATAAATCAAGTCTTCTGGACGAACAGCGTGATACAAAGCAAAGGCGCCATCGAGATTTTGGACATGAAAGCCTGCTTGTTTCAAGATACGTTCTGCTAAGTAACTACGCAGTCCACTATGACAGCTGACAATGTATTCTTTCTCATGGTCTAATTCCGCCAATCGACAGCGTAAATCATTTAAAGGAATATTCAGCGCATCTTTAAAAGCACCGTTTTGCAACTCGCCTTCATTACGAACATCGAGTAAGATTTTTCCTTGTGCAAGTGCTTCTGGCAATTCATGCCATTGGATCGTATCACTTAGCCCTTCTGCGACATTCATGGCCACATATCCCAACATGTTCACTGGATCTTTCGCAGAACCAAAAGGTGGCGCATAGGTAAATTCTAATTCCGGTAAATCAAAAATCGTTAGTTGTCCTTTGATGGCTGTGGCTAAACTATCGATTCGTTTATCAACACCTTTGGCACCGACTCCTTGTGCGCCATAGATTTCACCTGTCTTAGGATGAAAGATCAGTTTTAACAAAATATCTGTAGCTTCAGGATAGTAACTAGCATGGTCTTTCCCAGAAACATGGACTACTGAGAAAGGTAAGTTGGCTTGTTGGGCCATTCTTTCTGTTAATCCAGTAGAAGCGGCAGCAAGGTCAAAGACCCGCACAATTGACGTACCAAGACTTCCTCGATTGTTACGGACGATTCCCGCTATATTATCTGCTGCTTGTCGCCCTTGACGGTTAGCAGGAGAAGCAAGAGAAATCAATGCATCGGCACCTGTAATTTGTTGTTTGACAACGATGGCATCTCCCACCGCATAGATGGAAGGATCACTTGTTTGGTAGTGTTCGTTGACTACGATCCCACCACGCAGCCCTGTTTCAAGTCCAGCCATTTTTGCCAATGTACTGTCTGGCTGAACGCCTACTGAGAGGATCGTTAAATCAGAATCGATCGTTGTGCCATCATCTAATCGTAACTGCTTGCCACCATGTTCAAAAGCAGTGACAGAACGTTTTGTTTGGACATGGACGCCTTGTTTAATGAGTTCATGTTGGATATGCACCGCCATTTCTTCATCTAAAGAAGGCAGGACATGTGGTGCCAGTTCTACAATTGAAACTGCCAGTCCACGTTTTTTTAAATTCTCTGCCATTTCCAATCCGATAAAGCCTGCCCCTACTACGACAGCTTTTTTGGGTTGTTCTTCAAGAGCAATCATTACCAAATCAATATCCGGTACATTTCTAACAGTATAAACATTTTTGGCTTCTGCTAATCCTGAAATAGCTGGTCTGACTGGTTTTGCCCCTGGGGAAAGAAGCAACACATCATAACTTTCCTGCCATTTTTTCCCGTCAGATAAAACTTCAACTTTCTTTTCATCTGGATAAACGGCTGTGACTTCATGATTGGGACGCACATCTAATTGAAAACGTGCAGCCAATGATTCTGGTGTCTGTACCAAAAGATTCTCTCTATCGCTGATCTCCCCAGAGAGATAATAAGGTAACCCGCAATTGGCAAATGAGACATACGGTCCTTTTTCAAACACGACGATTTCAGCATCTTCTTTTAAACGACGTAATCTAGTAGCAGCAGACATTCCCCCTGCTACCCCGCCGACAATAACAATTTTCATTTATTTCCCTCCTACTGTTGGTTCAAACCATTGATTCATTCCACCACGTACATTGATAACATCATACCCCATTTTCTTCAACTCTTTCGTAGCTTGTTTGCTCCGCATTCCCGATTGACAGATGACGTAGACAGGCGCTTCTTGTTTTCCTTTGAAACTTAGAATACGTTGAAGTGGAATATTTTTCGCTTGTCTGATATGCCCCCCTTGGTATTCTGCTGGTGTTCTTACATCGATCAACTGAATAGAACCATTCAATTTTTCTTTTAATTCCGCTGTTGAGATTGATTTGACTGTTTGAAATAGTGACATCTTGATTTCCACCTTTTTTATTTTTTGTAAATACCTTATGGGGTATATTCAACACAAAAAAGAGAGAATTGTCAACTATTCAAATTCTAGCTTTTTTAAATCGACATAATTATTTACAAAATATACCTACATAGGGTATCATCTCACTAGAAGCATAAAGGAGGTTTTCAAATGGAAATCAATGACAAGAACATCATCAATCGATTAAAACGAACAGAAGGACAAATTCGCGGCATCCAAAAGATGATTGAAGAAGAGAAAGACTGTATGGCAATTATCACACAATTAAGTGCCGTTCGTTCTAGCATTGATCGTGTCATGGGAATGATCGTGGCAGAAAACTTAAAAGACTGTTTGGAGCATCCAGAAAACAGCGCAGAAGAGCAAGCCAAAAAAATGGAACAAGCAATCAACTTGATCATCAAAAAATAAGGAGAGACTCAAATGAAAGTTGTTTTTCATATCGATGAAACGAGAAAGTGGCATGAAACGATGAATAACGTCAAGAACCTATTGAAAATCGCTCCTGAAACGACGATTGTGGTTAGTGTCAACGGTGAAGGCATCACCGGCTACCTTGATCCAGCAAATGAAGAATTTCTTGCTTTAGGGGTTACCTTCCACGCTTGTGCTAATGCGCTACGTGGCAATCACATCAGTACAGAATCCTTGCCTGAAAAAGTCATCGTGGTACCAGCTGGTATTTTAGACCTCATTGAATTACAAGAAAAAGGCTATGCTTATATCAAACCTTAAGACTACTAGCTTCGAGAGTTAAGCAAGGTTCTCCTACAGAATTTAAAACAATGAGCGGAAATCCATCCCCTCATCAAGTAAAAGAACTCAAACCACTTCCTTGGTTTGAGTTCTTTTATTTGTATTTGAGACATTACTCTCTTAATTCAATAGTTTATGATATTCACGGATATACAAAATGAAGGATTGAAGCAAGCTATAAGTGATCAATCCAAAGATCCAATTGACCCAGACCGCCGAAAGATCGGGAAACAACAGTAAAAGCACCATGCCTGCGTAAATGACCGCAGTTGCTAATTTCCCATACCATTTTGCTCCATCTAATTTCACATTTTTTCTCAATCCAATGATACCAGCAAAAAACATGAACCCTTCTTTGATCAGAAATAAACCGAATATCCACCAAATCATCGGTCGATACCAAGCCATGGAAAGGATCAAGACCAGTTGCGTCAACTTGTCTGCCACTGGATCTAATAATTTCCCCAATTCCGTGATTTGGTTGAACTTACGAGCAATAAATCCATCTAAAAAGTCAGTGATTCCTGATAGAGCAATCAAGATACCGGCAAGCATAAACGATTGCTCTAAAACAAAGTAAAAATAAAACGGCAAAAGAACCACACGAAAAATTGATAAGAGATTAGGGATCGTTCCTATTTCTTTTCGCCAATTCGAAGTCAGTTTCATCCATGACATCTCCCTAAATAAACTTTGTTCCATTTTAACCTAAATCGGTACAAGTGCCAATTTTTTCCCGTTGTCTAAAGTCATGAGTAGACCTCCGGCCAGGCTATTCTAATACTTGGATCGTAAAAACTACTGGAACGACTGTCGAAAAAAGACGAGAGCTATTGGCTATTCCTCTTTAAAACAATGCCTTCATTTAACCCCTAGTCTCTTTTTTCTCGTCGTTCTTTAGCTTCTTTGGCTAATTTTTTATGCGCTTTTTTCGATCCTCGCGCTAGATCTCTTTGCCATTTTCTAGTTTGAAAGTCTGTAAACAAATGGTCTAATTCATAACCGACTGGATATAACTTTTCTGCTGACATCTTTAACGTGAGACGTTTTCGTGGGACATTGATTAACTCTTTATCCAAGAAAATCGTAACCGTTTCTTCTGCTGTATCTTCATAAACTAAGGCTTCTTGTTGGTGGACCGCAGAATATACCCGATCCCCTTTCGAAAATTGCTGCACTTGTGTCTTCGTCCTAGGCACGTTTACTTTCGTTGTCCGAAACACTTTTTTGGTTGTCCGATAAGCTTTATGCTGGATATAATATTGGGCTTGTTCGATCAAGGTTTGCGACATGTTCATTTTTTGAGCGATCCATAGCGCTTGGCTTTCTCCTGTTTCCCCCACTTGAAGAAGGTATTTAGGTTTCAATGCTTCTTTATCAAATGCCATTGCGGCTGGAATAAAATCTTCATGATCATTCGCAAATTTTTTGATTTCGCCATAATGAGTAGTTGCAACGATCAATGCCCCTTGTTCATACATAGCTTCCATGATAGCAACTGCTAGCGCTGCTCCTTCATTAGGTTCTGTGCCACTGCCGATCTCATCAAGTAATACAAGGGTATTTCTACTCACCTTGCGTAACATCTCGGCAATATTTTGCATATGACCAGAAAACGTACTTAACGCATTCTCGATCGTTTGCTGATCGCCAATATCCACAAAAATCTCATCGAAAACAGCTAGCTCTGTTCCTTCGGCTGCCGGAACCTGTAAACCAAACATCGCCATCAACGTCAATAACCCCACTGTTTTTAATACGACGGTCTTACCACCTGCGTTTGCTCCAGTGATCACTAATCCTCGATAGTCATTACCAAGTTCAAAGTCTAACGGAACAGCCTTCCCTTGGATCAGCGGATGCCTTCCTTGTTTGATCTTGATGTATTCTGATTGATTGATCAGTGGTGTCACACCATGGATTTCTCGACTATACTTCCCTCTGGCGAAAATGATATCTAATCTAGTAATCGTTTCGATGATCAAATCGATTGCTTGTTCTTGTTCTGCTAAAGCACCAGTCAAATAAGCTAAAACTTGATATTCTTCTGCTATTTCTTCTGCTTTTAACAATTGATAATTCATACTCGCTTTTTCCACAGCCGTTGGTTCAATAAAGACGGTCGTCCCTTTATTTGACTGTTCAATAATCGTGCCTGGCACTTTGTTTTTATAACTAGCTTTGATTGGGATCGTATAGTGATCGCCTTTTTGAACAATCATTGCTTCTTGGATCATTTCTTTGTTATGCGGATGTCTTAGAAACTTTAAAAGACGATCCTGGATTTCTTTTTCTGTTAGTTGTAATTGTTTTCGTACTTTTCGTAAATTTCGTGAGGCTTCATCACTCACTTTTTGGTTCTTGATTTGTTGATAGATCAACTCTTCGACCATCGACAAATCAGGCATATTCTTACTATACAAATGTAATAAGGGTGTTTGATATTGATTTTTTTCAAAAAAACGCCGGATCATTCGACTACTTCTTAAAAAATCTGCATACTCGATCAATTCAGTTGGTGTCAGTAAAAAGCCTTTTTTCACTTGGGAAGTCAACGCATCAATCCGTGTCAATCCCATAAAGGGAACGTGTTGCTGACTTTCTAAGATTTGTCGCGCTTCTTTTGTTTCTTCTTGGCGATTTTTGACTGTCTGTAGATTAGTTTGCGGGGTCATTTCTTCGATACGCTTTTTGCTATATTGTCCAATAGCTCGTTTTTTCACTTCTTCTTTGATTTGATTAAATTGTAATTTATCGATTGTTTGTTTCATATTCTCTCCTTTTTTGAAGAGATACCTGTCCTAAAATAAATAAGACCTAGGAAAAATAAAAAGATGAAGAACATCTCAAATAAGACGCGCCCCATCCCTCATTAATAGAATTGTTGGTTATGAAATGACAGGTATCATCTATAAGCATGCCAAATAAGCTTACGGCTCTATTGGCTATTCAACTTACTACGTTAGATACCTGCTACACTCATCAAAATACCTCATTCATCTAGGTTTTATTTATTTTCAAATTCACTATAGCAAGTTTAGCTGTCACTGTCAATCAATAACGAAAGCCCTTTATTTCACTCTGGTTAGTTCAATCAAGACCCATGAACAAATCTAAAAAAATTTTCTGGTTGTCAGCAAAGCACCCCGTTGATTTTGCGATCTTCAATAACCCATTTTTTAAAGCGCTGCTCTTTGTCAAGTGCTAAAAAACGGTAAAATAGAAGACCTATTTTACCGTTTTCTATATTATTTATTAAGGAATAACACAATTTATCGCTTTTTTATACCATCAACATGTACATGCCCACAGCCACGACAGCTCCGACCATTGGCGCTACTACTGGTATCCATGAATAGCCCCAGTCTGAGTTTCCTTTGTTTGCAATTGGCAGAATCGCATGGGTCAGACGTGGACCTAGGTCACGAGCTGGGTTGATCGCATAGCCAGTTGGTCCACCTAGGGAAAGACCGATTGCTAAGATCAAACCTCCGACAGCAAAGACATTCGTACCATCGGCAAATGAGTTTTGTCCAAACGCTAATAATCCTAGTACTAAAACGAAGGTACCGATCAACTCGGTGATAAAGTTCGCTGGATAATTTCGAATGGCAGGACCTGTCGCAAATGTACCTAAAATTGCGCCTTGGTCTTTCGTCACACTCCAATGTGGTAAATACGTCAACCAAACTAAAACAGCACCGACGATCGCACCTAACATTTGCGCAATAATAAACGGAATCACTAGGTTCCAGCCAATTGCACCGGTCATCGCCATCGCTAAAGATACGGCTGGATTCAAATGAGCAGGTCCCATAAATCCGGAAATATAGACAGCCATTGTAACGGCTAGTCCCCAACCAAAAGCAATCACGATCCAACCAGAAGCTTGGGCTTTACTCTTGTTCAAGTTAACCGCAGCACATACCCCATCACCAAGTAAAACTAAAATCATCGTACCAATAAATTCTCCCATGATCTGCGTCATTTCTGCACTCATCTATTTTTCCCCCTTCAATTCACGTAGATCCGACTCTGCGATCAATTCTTCTAAATGAGCTTCTTGACGCTTCTTCTCTTCTGCTGACCAAGCGAAGTAAGACGCAATGGCATCAATGATCGGCTGTTTGATTGCATCAAGTTGATCACGTTCAAACAACAAGTGATTCGTGCGGCGAATCAAGTAGTCGCCTGGTGCTAAAACCATTTCTTCTTCTAACCCATAACGTAAACGAGCAGATTCAGCTAAACTTAGTCCTTCATACGGTGTCATTTCTTTTGCCAAAGCAAAAATCTTTTTCGCATTGGTTCCATAAAAATCTGCAATGTATTTTGCATCAGCTTCTGCTAAACCAGATTCAACTCCGATTTTTGTCAATTCTTCCACAGTTTCTTCCAGTTTCGTTGGATCAAAATCTCCACCGGAAACGGGATAATGTTTCGAATCGATTTCTTTTACTGACATCCGGTAGTCATCTTTCAACAACTGGCGGATTAATTTTAGTGCGCCCTCTGCCATCTTACGGTAGTCTGTGATCTTCCCACCTGATAGTGTCACCAAACCATCCGATTCACGTTCTAATGAGCTACCTCGAGAAATCGAAGAAGGGGCTTTTTCATCACGGCTGTTTTCTAAATGATTCAATACATCCTCTACTTCTAACCGAGAAGCCTTGTTTTCTTTATATTCAGTAACCGTATCAACGACTTTACTAAAGCTTTTATCTGAAATAGAGCCGTTGTCGCCACCATTATAGTCAGAACCAGAATTACCGATCAATAATGGTCGTAACCCTGCCCAACTTGATTCGATGTCTGCGAGGGTGATGTTTGCATCTGGGTAACGATGATTAATGACATCTAATAAATAGTCCACATCTTCTTGCGTTACTTTTGGATCCGTATAGTCCCCTTGATAGTCCGTATCTGTCGTTCCAAAATACGTTTTATTTTCTCGTGGAATGGCAAAAACCATTCGGCCATCTTGTTTGCCCGTGTCAAAATATGTTGGTTGTGGAACAGGCAGTTTTTTAGCATCTACGACTAAATGAACACCTTTGGTTGGTCGCATCTTAGGTGATACTGCACGTTTGAAATTCAAGTTACGGATTTTATCGACCCATGGACCACTTGTGTTGATCACTATTTTTGCGTGGATTTCCACGACTTGATCCGTTAGCAGATCACGTGCTTTGACACCCACGATTTGATCTCCTTCATATAAAAAGCCAATCGCTTTCATTTTACTTACTAGATAAGCACCATCTTCTGCTGCTTTTTTGATGTTATCGATCACTAAACGTGAATCATTGTTCCGAAAATCTAGGTAAACACCAGCGCCCTTTAACCCTTCTTTTTTCAAAAATGGTTCTCGTTCTAACACTTCTTCTGGCGTCAACGTATAGTTTTCATATTTTGTTCCAGTCACATTTGCCAATTTATCGTAGAGATCCATTGCCACTTTGACTGAAAACATATTAAATGTCGTTGCACCCTCATCTTCATAGATCGGTAGTAACATTGGATCAGGTTTTGGAATGTGCGGTGCAATGCCTTGGACCACCGCTCGTTCGCCTACAGTATCTGCTACAACTTCGACGTCAAAAGTTTTAAGATAACGAATCCCTCCGTGTACTAATTTTGTGGAGCGTGAAGAAGTACCTTCTGCAAAGTCTTGCATTTCGATTAGCCCCGTTTTGATTCCTGATGCTGCGGCTTGAAGCGCCACACCAGCCCCTGTGATACCGCCACCAATAATCAGCAGATCCAACTTTTCGTGTTGCATTTTTTCAATACTTTCTTGTCTTGTTCCTCTTGAAAACATGACATTCCCTCCCTTTACTCAAATGCTTGTGTTGCTACTACCGCTTTTTTCCAACCGCCATATAATTTTTCTCTACGCTCTTCAGGCATCTCTACTTCAAACATCTTGCCCGCTTCATAAAATTCTCTGATTTCATCTGTATCTTTCCAAAAACCAACCGCTAAACCAGCTAGAAATGCCGCACCTAATGCCGTAGTTTCCAGATTTTCTGCTCGTTGGATCGGAATATTTAAAATATCTGTCTGAAATTGCATCAAATACTCATTATTCGCTGCGCCACCATCGACCTTCAAGACTGGTATTTTGATCCCTGTGTCTTCTTGCATCGTATCAATGATATCTCTTACTTGGTATGCAATCGATTGTAAGGTTGCTTTGATAATGTCTTCTTTGGTCGTCCCACGTGTCAATCCAAACATCGAACCTCTCGCAGCTTGATCCCAATAAGGTGCCCCTAACCCAACAAATGCTGGCACAACATAGACTTCATCCTCACTTGTGGAACGTTTTGCTGCCTCTTCGGAATCACTTGCTTTTTGTAACATTTGCAACCCATCTCGCAACCATTGGATGGAAGAACCGGCTACGAAAATGCTCCCTTCCAGTGCATAGTAAACCTTGCCATTGATTCCATAACCAATCGTCGTTAATAGATTGTTCTTGGATAGTTGTGGTTCTTCCCCAGTATTCATGACGATAAATGATCCTGTACCATACGTATTTTTGACCATTCCAGGTTCAAAAGCCATTTGTCCAAACAAAGCAGCTTGCTGGTCACCAGCCATTCCAGAAATCGGCACTTCACTTCCATAGAAATGATACCCTTGTGTATAACCATAAATTTCCGAATTAGAAGTCGGTTTTGGCAGCATTGCTCGAGGAATGTTCAAGAGATCAAGGATTTCCTGATCCCAATCAAGATCGTGAATATTAAACAACATCGTCCGACTTGCATTGGAATAATCCGTCACATGTGCTTGACCGTCTGTTAATTTCCATACCAGCCATGAATCGATCGTACCAAAAAGCAATTCGCCTTTTTCAGCACGTTCTTGCGCTCCCTCTACATGGTCAAGAATCCAACGTATTTTTGTAGCAGAAAAATAGGCATCAATCACTAAACCTGTTTTTTTATGGAAAAAGTCTTGGTAGCCTTCCTTTTTTAAATTATCAGCAATTGATGCGGATTGACGAGATTGCCAGACCACAGCATGATAAATCGGACGTCCAGTATCTTTTTCCCAGATCACCGTCGTTTCACGTTGGTTAGTGATCCCGATGCCTGCAATTTGATTCGGTTTGATCCCAGATTCAATGAATGCCCCTGCAATGACCGACTGTACGGAGTTCCAGATTTCATTCGCATCATGTTCCACCCAGCTCTCTTTAGGAAAATATTGCGTGAATTCTTTTTGTGAACTACCGATATGTCTACCTTTTTTGTCATAAATAATTGCTCGTGAACTTGTCGTTCCTTGGTCAATCGCCATGATGTATGTTGATTCTGTCATTCTGATCTCCTCCATTATCTGCAAACGCTTTCTAAATTTATCTTTATCTTACACCGTTTCATTTTTTAGAAACTGCCAAAAAAACATTTATTTTCTGTTTTTTTGACAGTTTTTAATTTTTTGCTTTTTTTTCTTCTTCGATTTTTTGCTTTAACCTTGCGATATCATAGCTTGAAGCAAACTCTGATAAATAATAATAATTTTGATGAGGATCTTCTTGATTAAATGTGATCACTAAATCATACTTTTTCCCTGGTTGTCGATTTTCAATCTCAATCCCACTGATTCCTTTTAGCTCTCTTAACAAAAATTGTTGAAATGCCACTCGATAAATCGGTAATGTTTCAATATCGATTCCGATAGTGACCGATTTCGCAATATAAAAATCGATCATCATAAGAATATTGGCATACTGAATCATGAGATAACTTAAAGCAGCTTCTTCACCTTGTTTAGCAGGTAGTTGTGTCAGCGTTGTTTCTTTCAATCGTTCGAGTAATTGACTAAGGGAGCGGCCTAACATCTTTTTCTGTTGTTGCAAGAGATGTTCTGGCTCATAGATCATCATGACTCCTCGAAAAAAATAAAACTCATTATCGATTTGAGCTAATTGATAACCAACTGCTTTTTCTTCCTTGATCTTCAACTTTCGTGGACGATAGTGCCACAACATCGTTTCTCTAATGTACGTATCTAATACAGCTGTTGGTAATTTTTTGCTTCGGGTTAAATCATATTGATAAAAATGTTCTTCTGATAACACAGCAAACGAGACAAAAAAACTGTAAAACATTAAAGGCTCATAGCCACTGATCTCAGCAGCTGTCCGACTTAAATAAAGCGAAATGACCGGATCAAGTGCTTGATACAAACGATCCTTTTGGTAAAGTATTTTCTTTTCTTTCAATGTAGCAAACGTCGTTTTTTCACTCAATAGCCGTTTACGAGTGATCCCCAGCCAGCAGGCGATTTTACTAGCTGACTCTTGAGAGAATGTCGTTTCTAAGGCTCGTTCCAACCCTAAAATAAGTGGCGCTTTATCAGGCGTCTGTTGTAAGAAAAGGGGACGTTGTGATTCAGAGATAAATTGGAATAACACATAGTAGAAATAACGAACTTGCAATTCCTCGCCATAGAGTTGGCCATTTTTGATTTGTAGAGAAAATTCTTGCAGTAACTGATTCAATTCTTTGATCTTACGAAAGACAGAAGATTCACTGATATTAAAAGCTGTCGCTAGACGAACGATCGATGCTTGGTGATGTTCTAATAAATAAACAAGCAGATTAAATTTCAAGCTTTGTTGAACTAAGAATAGAATGATTTTTTCTAAGCTGACATCTTCAGCCAACTCTAATGTAACTTGAAATTCATTTCTTTTGATTGCTACTTTCTTCCCCATCATCCTACCGATCATTGGGATTTCTGCTATATATTGATCAAATGATGTTTTAGAAAGATTGACTTGTTCCCTTAATTGATTCGTGCCTACAGTTCCACCATGCAACACCATTTCCCTAAGAATCAACACTTGCAACTGCTCTTTTTTCTCTAATAATTGTTCAATCTTCATCGAGCGTATCAACCACCTTTATCAATTGAAGCGGCAACCGATATTCTGGCTGGAAGAATAACTCCCGTTCGAATAATTTCTCTAACGTCCAGCCTTCCTCGATAGCGAGAGTGAATCGATCCAATAAATCGAATATCTCCTCTCGACTTCGCAACTGCGCACCAAGTAATTGTCCCTTTTTATTGCACATCACTTTGATTTTCGCCGTTTCACTATTGGTCGCAGCTAAGCGGGCAAGCAAATATGTTTTACGGACAGTCTGCGGATAAAAAATACTTTCTTCTTCCGTTAGCCCAACACTTCCCAGAAAATAACCAAACCAATGATTTCCAATTGCCCGGTAGGTTCCAGGATCCTTCGTGCGTTTGCCACTAATCGTTTGACTCACCACTTGTGCCGTACGTAGCGCATTGTTGACCAAAGAGACATAAATTTTTTCTTGGGTCGGTTGGAACGTCACTTGGATCGCATCACCGATCGCATAAATATCCTTCGCTGACGTTTGCAAATACTCATCGACCCAAATCGTACCATCTTCATTTAGCTTCAACTGATCTTGCCAGAGATGATGATCCGGACGCGTGTGATTCGCTAGCAGAACTAAATCATAGCTTTCTGTTTTTTGATCCGTCACTACGACCACTTGCTCGTTTTCTTCGAGCGTTTGCACTTGTTCATTCAAAAACAATTGGATATGCCGTTGTATTAACTCATGCGTTAACGGTTCAACCATTTCGGGGTCGAAATAACGGAACAACAATGTTGGTCGGCTTTCATAGAGATGGATTTCTTTTTGCTGATGATATAACCCTTCTGCTATTTCTAGTCCTACTTGTCCCGCACCAATTACAGCAATCTTTTGTGCCTTCGCAAGGCTTTGTTCCAAAGATTCTTTTAAGTGGATATCTTTAACAGAACGGATCTGCGTACTTTTGTTTCCATTTTTGAATTGCTGACTCGAACCCGTTGCAATCACCAATGTATCAAAAGTAAGCTGTCGCCCATTTTGGATAAACACAGTCTTCGTGGCTATTTCAAGTGAAACGACTTCCGTGCGTACTTGAACATCAATTGCGTATAGCGCTTGCAATTCTTCCTTAGTCAACCAATAAAGTTGTTCTTTACTTGTGAGTTGCTTTTTTAACAGTAAATTGAGTCCACTCGGTATAAACCCAATCTTGTCTTGTTTTTCCAAAAGTATGATTTCACTGTCAGGACAACTTTTTCGCAAAGAAATTGCTGCATAGATCCCCGCAAAAGAACCACCAATGATCACGATCCTCATCCATTTCCCTCTTTTCCAATAGCCTATTTGAAGAGTATCATGTAACCGTTAATGTTTCAAAAAATGTACTCAAAAACGAAGCAAATCTTCGATCACAAGAACAGCCGTGGTGTTAGATCAAGTAGGCAACTTTTGCAGAATAAAAAAATAAGTTCGATTTTGACAATAAAAATCAAAATCGAACTTATCTTCTTTTTGAGAAAGAACTATCGTCCCAGTCTCATTAATCTATTATTAACGAAGCATCAATTACAATAAACTTTTTGTACTCTACATCATAGATTGTCCATAAATATGCTCCAAGTCCTTCTCGCCCCCCATTATAATATTGGGTAAATTCATTATTCCAAAGATAGATTTCCAACCTTTTTTTTTCTGGAAAAAGTTGCTGGTTTATTTCAATAAAATCTTCCTTTTTCCCATATAAATTTTGAGGATTATCCATAAACGCATGTACATATGTTCCTTTTTCTTCAAAAAATTCTTCGACAGATATTTTTTTGCTATTCATTAACTCTGGATTTACTTGGATAGGATAACCTTTGATTTCATCAAATGAACGCAAATTAGTGTAAATAATCTTTTCCTCTCTTGTTTCCTGATACTTCTTTTCATATTCCCTACTAGTAAACTTTCCATCTTTTGTTTTAATCGCCCAAATTCTAAGCGCCCACAGTCTATTTTTGTAATTAAGAAAAGCTAATGCAGCTTCTTGATGGCTTATTATCTTTTGATAATTCTCTTCATAAAAAAAAGCATAATTCATAGCAAAACCTTTTTTTCTGAAATTCCATGTTTCTTCTTCTAATAATTCCATTTCATCACTCTCCTATACTTCCCCATACTATTTTCCTTTAATTCCATCATAAAACCTTTTTAATTATAAAATTATTTAAAACTACTTTTTCACAAAAAAAGGAAGAACGAACTTCGAAAAAATCATAAGTATTACATTGTCACTGCTTTTCCAGATCTAAAAAGATATAAAAAAGAAACAAATACTTTGCTCTATGAATAATAGTGTCGTATGGAATAATCGAACGGAAAACAAGGATCTGATTTTGTGGTTTTTCCCTTAAAGAAAAGAGAGCCAAGGAAGTTCTACCCTTGACTCTCCTTTTTAAACATTTTTATCATCTACGGGATAAACAATTCAATATCAATGACCGTAAATCGTTTTTGCTTTTTATCATAGATCGACCATAGATACGCTCCATCATCTCTTCTACCTTCATTATAATAATTGGTAAAATCAGTATGCCATTGATAAATGACTAACTCACTTCGATCAGGAAACAAGAGTTGATTGACTCGTTGGAAATCTTCGATTGTTCGATGGGTCTGGAGATAACTACAAAAAGCAATTTGGTATTCCCCACCCTTGGCAAAAAAAGTTGTAGAACTGATTTCATCAGCTTTCATCATTTCGGGATTGACCCGTATGGGAAAGCCGTCATAAGTATCGAACGAGGTTTCTTCCATATAAGTAAGCGTTACTTCTTCAGTTCGCTCGTAGAGTTGTGGAAATCTGATCAATAATGCTTCACGCTCTTTTCTAAGCTCTTTTATCATTTGGTAACGCTCTTGTTTGCGTTCTTCATAATCAATTTGTAGCTTTTTGAGATCTACTTTTCGTCCGACGGCTTGAAGATATTTGATCTCTCCTTTTATTTGGGCATCTACACCAGCTTCTATTTTTGCCTCGACTTCTGGAGTTAGTGTGACCTCAACTTTTGGCACTTCGGCAAATTTTTGAGTTAATCCAGGCACAAATTTTGGTGTCCAGATACACCATGCCCGATTAGCATATGTAAGAAATGCCAGTACTGCTTCACGATGACTTTCATATCCTCGATACTTTTCCTCAGTAAAAAAAGCACAATTGACCGGCTCAATTAGATATTCATTACATTCATAATAGAACGTTTCTTTTTCTAGCAATTCCATTTTTCCACTCTCCTCTACTTAGCTACGCCTCACTTTATTTTATCATGAAGCCGACTGAAGTAAGACAACTACCATAAACCTACTTTTTCATAAAAAGAGAAAGAATTGAACACCAAATAGCTAGGAAGTTTTTCCCTTAACTCCTTTCTTAAACACTTTTTATCACTTATGGAATAATTAGGGCAATATCAATCACTGTAAATCGTTTCCTTTTTTTGTCATAGATCGACCATAGATACGCTCCATCCTCTCTTCTGGGTTCATTATACAAATTGGTAAAATCCGTATGCCATTGATAAATGACCAACTCACTTCGATCTGGGAAAAGTAATTGATTGACCCGTTGGAAATCTTCGATTGTTCGATGGGTCTGGAGATAACTACAAAAAGCAATTTGGTATTCCCCACCCTTGGCAAAAAAAGTGGTGGAACTGATTTCATCAGCTTTCATCATTTCGGGATTGACCCGTATGGGAAAGCCGTCATAAGTATCAAACGAGGTTTCTTCCATATAAGTAAGCGTTACTTCTTCAGTTCGCTCGTAGAGTTGTGGAAATCTGATCAATAATGCTTCACGCTCTTTTCTAAGCTCTTTTATCATTTGGTAACGCTCTTGTTTGCGTTCTTCATGATCAATTTGTAGCTTTTTGAGATCTACTTTTCGTCCGACGGCTTGAAGATATTTGATCTCTCCTTGTATATCTCCTTTTATTTGGGCATCTACCTCAGCTTCTATTTTTGCTTCGACTTCTGGGGTTAGTGTGACCTCAACTTTTGGCACTTCGGCAAATTTTTGAGTTAATCCAGGTACAAATTTTGGTGTCCAAATGCACCATACCCGATTAAAATACGTGAGAAAGGCCAGTACTGCTTCTTGATGACTCGTAATCCCTTGGTTATTGTCTTCTTTAAAAAAAGCACAATGGACGGGTTCAATTAAATGATCGTTATACTTATAATAGAACGTTTCTTTTTCTAGCAATTCCATTTCATCATTCCTTTCTTCCTTAGTTACTTTCTATGTATCCGCTTTTATTTTACCATGTTTTTTTACCTCTCATACTCCATAAAAAAATCAATTTTTAGACTTGCGTTGTACATTCTTTTTATTTTTTTATAGAAATAGAAGGCAAAATCTGAAGCGACTCCAAACAGTTAGACTAAAAAATCTAAATTTTGGAGGACGTTTCAGATTCCACCCTCTACTTTATAAAGTTTTCTTCTATTGTTAAATTGGAATGTTTTTTGGCAGACTTACTATAATGCTGTAATAAGAAGGCCTACGTCGGAACTGTTTATTTTCGTTTTTTGCTTAACTTTTTCCCTTAACAACTTATTTCTTCAAAGATTCAACGACTTTGATTCCTAATTGATGCGCAGATTGAGGATTCTGTCCGGTCAACAACTGTCCATCTGCATGTACGACCGCTGTAAAAGCTGGTCCTGCTTGATAGTTTGCTCCTTTTTCTTTCAAGGCATCTTCTGTTAGAAAAGGTACTTTGTCCGTTGTTCCATTCACTGTTTCTTCTTCGTTACTAAAACCAGTGACCGTTTTTCCCGCTAAAATCGGTTGACCAGAAACGTCAACTACAGGAAGTAATCCGACTACACCATGACAAACAGCTGAAACGATTCCGTCATTCTGATAGATCGATGAAGCAATTTTTCCTAGATCCGTTGCTTCAGGAAAGTCCCACATGGTTCCGTGTCCACCGGTATAATAAATCGCACGATACTCGTTTGGGTCGACTTCAGCTGGACTCAAGGTGCTTCCTAACGCTCGGTTACGGAAATCTTCGTCCTGATAATAGTTCCAATCGATTTCATCCATCGCTTCCAGACTCTTCGGCTCCAAAGGAACATACCCACCTTTAGGACTGACAAAATCAGCTGAGATATTATTTTTGACTAAAGCATCATAAAAATGAGTCAGTTCACTCAGCCACAGCCCTGTTGGACGGTCGGTTCCTTTATATCTTTCCACATTCGTTAAGACGATCAATACTTTCATTGTTCTCTCTTCTTTCTTTACTAATAGATCTTCACTTATCTATTAGTATTTGATTGATAACGGATCTGTAAAAAATTATACAATGGATTAGGTAAATAGAGTTCTTGATATGCTTTTGCAAATGGTTTGGTCACAAGTTCTGTATCGCGATTTTCCATTAATTTGACCGCCCATTCGGGATCAACTAATAGTTGCTGACCGACTGCAACAAGTTCTGCATCAGATAAAACGTCTTCAACATCTTGGCGATTACGGACATTCCCTACACCCACTAATGGTATTTTTCCTTGCACTGTTTCATGGAGATAGTGAAGCATCGATTGCTCATTGTATTGTTCAGAACGAGCAACACGATCATACGTACTTAATGAAACATGAAGGTAATCCAATTTTGTTTCACGTAATTTTTCCATTAACCATATGGTATCTTCAAAACGGATACCAGGCGTTTCAAATTCTTCTGGTGAAAAGCGATAACCTACGATAAAAGGCTTTGTTGCGTATGTTTCGACAGCTTGAAACACACTTTTCACTACTTCATCAATAAAGCGATAGCGATTTTCTAAGCTTCCGCCCCATTGATCTTCACGACGATTAGAATGTGGCGAAAAGAATTGTTGGATCAAATACGTATTAGCACCGTGTAATTCTACACCATCAAATCCAGCTTCGATCGCTCTTCTAGTTGCTTCACCAAAAGCCTTGATTGTTTCTAAGATTTCGTCTTCTGACAAGGCACGTGGTGTTTCCGCATTAGGTCGTTCTGCAGGGATTGCGCTAGCCGAAACAGTTTGTTCGCCTGATAACGTTGCTCGACTCGTCATACGTCCGCCATGGAAGATTTGTACGATCGCTTTTGCCCCATTTTCTTTGATTGCCTTTGCCAAGTCACTGAGCCTAGGTATCATTTCATCATGCGCTATGCTAAGTTCACCGGGCCAGCCTTTTCCTATATCTTGCACATTCGCAGCCCCTGTAATAACAGCGCCTAGTCCCTTCGAACGTTCTTGGTAATACGTGATCTCATCTTCCGTAATCACACCATTATAAAAACTTAACTGGGTGGTCATAGGTGCCATCATCAAACGGTTAGGTAATGTCACACCAGAAGGAAAAGTGATTGTTTCGTTAAAATTTGCCATGGTGATTCCTCCATTCAGTTCTCTTCGTTTATTAAAACACATAATTAGTTGCGCATACAACTAACGAGATTAAAAAAATTTATTTTTTTTGTAGTTTTTCCGTGGCTGAATTGATTGCTTTAGATAAACATTCACTTTCTACAGATCCTAGAATCTCTTGATATGCATGATGTAGTTCTTCCCAACTACTATCGATTTCTTTTACAAATTCCCGTCCTTGATCCGTCAGATAAACTAATGACAAGCGTCCATCACTGACTGTTTTGATATAGCCTTTGTATTCCAATTTTTCGACAAAACGAGCAATCGTTGAAGGTGCAGAACAAAGTAATTGGGCGATATCCTTTTGTGGTAACCCATCTTTTTCTTTTAAAATCAATAAAATAAACCCATATGTCGGTGTCAAACCCGTTTTCTTAAATGCTTCATCTGCCATTTTATTCAACAGGCGATCTAATTTTTTCACACTAAAAAACAGACAATCATTTAACGCTTGTTCAATCGGTTTTCCCATGTTTTCTCCCCCTAATATCCGCGTAACATATCATAGTATGATTTTTGTTATTTGTCAAAAAAGGCTGTAGTAACAAGGGAAAACAAGAGCATGTAAAATTCCTAGAAAGAATAATATAACCTGTTTTAGGGGATATAAAAACGCAGAAACAAGATTCAAGCACCTTCAAACAATGAGCTGCACCAAAAATTTGAAATAAGATAAGTAGAGAACAGATACGGCAAAAAATTGTCTTGGTATTTCTTATCATTTTTGAAGTCTTCTTACTTTCTTGATGTTTCATACTGTTATCTTTTCACATGCTCTCCTTATTGAAGAGAGGTCTTATTCCATTCATAAAAGAATGATTCAAAAAAATTGTCACTAGGTACCGCCGAATAAGAAAAAAATGCGACTGATTGGTTTATACTTTTTTCAGATAAACTACTTTGGCACCTAATAATGAGACACCGATATGCAAAGTTTCAGCAACTGCAGGTACGCTTTCACCAAAAGGCAATACGCTGACACGATTGATAATGATCCCTATGATAAATACAAGGACGGTCAGCCAAGTTCCCTTTTTTACCCATTGCTGGTCACTTTGTCTTTGATAGATTTTTACAGTTTGGGCACGTAACCCGCCAAAGATGAATCCCAGCAAAACAGACAAAACAATAAGAATAAGTGTATGGTTAGTCTTAATGATTTCTTGCCAGTTGCTTATGATTAAATAAAGTCCAACTAATACAATGATGATTTCACTTTTCATCGTGTCTTTGATTGCTCTTTCTTTAAGTAATCTCTGTAAAAAAAAGAGAATCAATACTAACACAATGAGATAATTTTGTAGATGTTCCACGTTTTATTCTTCTTTCTTTCCTGAAATTCCTGAATGCCGTGTATTGATTATTTGGATTCGTTTATTTAACAATCGGGCTCGTAAAAAGTTCCTGATGATCAAACAAAGCCACACAATGAAATAGATACTCACAAAGGTTAGCGTGTACCTCTCAAGATGAACAGAAACTCTTCCATTCAACAGCACCAACAAGAAATAACTAAAGGCATACGTACTAATAAAATGCAGCAGTATAATCTGAAGATAATTAAGCTTCTCAATTCGCTCGATCAGCGATACTACGCCAATAAAAGCCGAGAGAAAGAAGACAAAAAGAATCTCATTTCTCGTGATCTCATGGGTTTGTGAAACTAATTTGAACAGCAAGAAAGCAAAGCTTCCAATACCAATACTTCTCATCATACGTTGTATCAATTTCATCAGGCTCTCCTTTTCATCTTACCAGCTATCAGGTACATTTATTCTACAAGGTTTCCTTATTGAAGCTAGTTTGATTGTCATTTCTTGCATTTTTCTTGTCACTTGTTGCGAAAAGTCTGATCGATTTTTTCTTTTAATGCTTTGGAAAAATAACGGCTAACGAGTAACTCTTCTGTATTTTGTAATGTGACATAGAGATTTCCATTTAAAAGCGACGAATTGATTTCTTTAACCATATAGATATTTAAAATAGTCGTTTTCGATATTTGGATAAATGGTTCTGGGAGTTCTTTCATTAACTGAGCTAGTGTCAATCTTCGCTCATACACTTCATTTTCCGTATAAAAGAAACATTTGCGATCAAGGTATTCGATATAAAAAATCGAGAATAAATCTAAATAGACATCTCTTTCTTTTTTATAGTCTCTCACTAAAATAGTTTCCACTTTGTATTTCTCTAAAATATCAGCAATCGAAGTTAAAAATGGTACCTTTTCATGAACTTGAAAAAGTACCATTTCCTCTTGTTTTTTTGGAATCAAATCAAACAATACTTTCATCATGGTCCTCACACTTGTCTAAATTTCTTTTATCATACTCTTTTTTGAGGTGTTCGGACAAGTCATTTATTTGCTCATCTTCAAAACAAAAGCTTCATAAGGACGTAAATTCAGTTTGCCAGTTGGTATCTGTTTTTGTGGATAGTTTGAAATGACCAGTGTCATCGCTTGATCAGCCAATGTGTATGGCTGTTTTTTTTCAGACATATTGCAAACGACTAACCATTGTTCATTATTCAACGTCCGATAATAGGCAAATACGTCATCGGGCGTATCTGTTACCAACTGGTAATCTCCCCAGACGATGAGTTCATTGTTTTTCCGTAACTCGATCAATTGCTTATACGTATAAAAAATAGAATCTTTCTTTGCTAAGGCTGTTTTCACATTGATCGTTTGGTAGTTTGGATTGACGTGTAGCCAAGGAGTTCCTGTGGTAAATCCAGCATATTCACTATTATCCCATTGCATCGGTGTACGCGCATTGTCACGCCCTTTTGCATTGATCGAACACAAGATTTCTTCCGGAGTAAATCCTAAAGTTAACCGTTCATGATACATGTTGATCGTTTCAATATCTTGCGCTTCAGAAATATCCTTGATCGGGTAGTTTGTCATCCCGATTTCTTCTCCTTGATAAATATAAGGTGTCCCTTTCATCATATGAAGCAAAATCGCAAACATTTTGCCACTTTCTTCTCGATAATCTTGATCATTCCCCCAACGTGAGATGATCCTTGGCAAATCATGGTTATTCCAAAATAGACTGTTCCATCCTTCATTCCCTAAAGAAGTTTGCCATTTTGATAATACCTGTTTCAACTCAGGAATACTTAATGGTTTTAAATCCCATTTGTCTTTTCCTGCCTGTTGATCCAAACCGACATGTTCAAATTGAAAGATCATCGATAGTTCATTTCTCTTGGGATCAGAATAAAGCTTCGCAATGTCCGTGGTTGCTCCCCAAGTTTCGCCCACTGTCATCAGATCTTTGTTTCCAAAAGTAGCTTGATTCATCTCTTGTAAATAGTCATGAAGCTTGGGACCATTACTTGTTATTTCTTGATCGGGTAACTTCCCAATCGTATCGATCACGTCCATTCGGAAACCACCGATTCCCTTGTCGATCCAAAAGTTCATCATCTGATAGATCTCTTGACGTAAATGGGGATTTTCCCAGTTTAAATCTGGTTGCTTTTTACTATAAAGATGTAAATAATACTGACTAGTTGTTTCATCAAACTGCCAAGCGGAGCCACTGAATATCGACCGTAATTGATTAGGCTCATTTCCATTGATTGGGTCACGCCAAATGTAATAATCCCGATACGGATTTTTCTTACTTTGACGAGCTTCGATAAACCAAGCATGTTCATCTGATGTGTGGTTGACGACGAGATCCATAATGATTTTTATTTCACGTTTCTTTGCTTCTGCAATCAGTTCCTCCATATCAGCCATCGTGCCAAATTCGGCCATGATTGCTTGATAATCACTGATATCGTAACCATTATCGTCGTTAGGAGATTCATATACGGGAGATAACCATATCGTATCGATCCCTAAATAATGCAGATAATCTAATCGAGCGATCACTCCTTGTAAATCCCCGACTCCATCCCCATTCGTATCTTGAAAACTACGAGGATATACTTGATAGACAACTGATTGATGCCACCATTTTTTCTCCATACTTTCCTCCATTGGTTAAAGATTATTGATCCCTCGCAAAAATTGTAACGCTTTCAAAAACGAGAGTAAATAGCCATTATTCTCCTTATTTCTTTCACCACGCCTAAACCTTGATGCTATCGTCTTTTACTTTCAGTTGTTACCGATAACAATTTTTTCCAAAAAAGAACCCTGGCATTTGTTTTCTCGCTAACAATAGCGAGATCTCCATTTGCCAAGGTTTTTTTACTTGTCACACATCATAAAAATTAATCAACTAAATCAAGTTAACTAATGTTCAGTATCCACATGAAGCCAATAAAGACAAAGAATAACAGATACATGATCGGTGATACTTCTTTTCCGCGTTTTGCTGCGATCATAGTAATTGGATAGAAAATAAATCCTAATGCGATCCCATCAGAAATACTATAAGTTAACGGCATGCCGATCAAGATCAAGAAAGCTGGAATGGCGATCTCTAACTTGCCCCATTCGATTTGACGCAACGATTGTGCCATCAATACACCGACAATGATCAGTGCTGGTGCTGTTACTTGTGAAGTCACTACTGATAGCAACGGTGAAAAGAATAAACCGAATAGGAATAAGATCCCGGTCGTTACTGCAGTGATCCCAGAACGGCCACCAACAGCAATTCCGGCAGAAGATTCAACGAAAGCCCCAACTGGTGAAGTTCCTAATAAAGAACCTGCAAGCATAGCTGTTGAATCAGAAGCCAACGCTTTCCCAACACGAGGCATTTTGTTATCTTTCATAAAACCAGCTTGATTAGCTAAACCGACTAACGTGCCTGCTGTATCAAAGAATGTAACTAATAAAAAGGTTAATACGACTACCCACATTTGTAGTGAGTTGATGTCTCCGATATGTTTCAATGCAACTAAGAATGTTGGCTTTAAACTTGGTGCAGCTGAAACTAATTGAGAAGGCATAGGAATAAGTCCAGTCACTAATCCAAGAATTGTGCTAGCTACCATCCCAATAAAAATACCTCCTGGAACACGTCTTATCAATAAGATTGCTGTCACAACTAACCCAAAAATCGTCAACCATGTTGAACCTACGCTTAGTGATCCTAACCCCACTAATGTGGATTCATTTGAAACGATGACTCCTCCTTCATTCAAGCCAAGGAAAGCAATAAATAAGCCAATCCCACCTGAGATCGCATATTTTAAATCAGCTGGAATTGCATCAATGATCATTTCACGTAATTTGAAAATCGTGATTAAAATAAAAATCAAAGAAGCAACGAACACGCCTGCTAAAGCTGTTTCCCAAGGAATCCCCATTCCCAAACAAACGGAATAAGCAAAAAAGGCATTAATCCCTAATGCTGGCGCAGTACCAATCGGGTAACGTGCTAAGACCCCCATTAAAATACAGCCGATCGCACTTGCTAATGCTGTAGCCGTAAACACCGCACCTTCGTCCATTCCTGATGCGCCTAAAACTGTTGGATTGACAAATAAGATATATGCCATTGAGATAAATGTTGTAAAGCCTGCAAGTATTTCTCTTCTGACGGTGGTACCTAATTTTTCAATCTCGAAGTAGGAAAGTAGTTTTTCCTTCATCTTTCATCCCCCTAAAACCGAACATTTATAAAAAAGTCCCTCAAAATTTTGAATTATTTAAAAACAACGTGTTTAATCATATACTAAATCAGAACATAAGTAAACAAAAAAGTCGGATTTTAAGCAAAATCCGAACTTTAAGTTTTTTTGATCGTTATGAACTGATTTAACAGTTTTTTTAATAGAAAAGGAGCATTTCAAACAAAATAGCGTACCAAATCGGTTTGCTTTAGCTATTTTTTAGCTGCTCTTTTCCGATGCGTTTTTGTTCTTCAGCAATGAATCCCTTGATGTCACTTTCTGCCGAAAAATATTTACTAATTTCACTAGAATTAGTCAACGAATTCAAGCCGCCATATCCTGTATCTACCATTTTCCCCCAACCTTTTGTTGGCTTTTTCCCTGTCTTCAAGTTTTTCATACGGATTTTTTCACTTTTTTCTTCTCGTCGTCTCTGTGAATATTCTTCCATTTTTGCGATTAGATTCATGACAGTCTCTCCTTTCCTTCAAAAATTTGTTATTCATTTATTTAAATTCCTTGTCCTGTGCATCTCCTTTTCAAACACCAGGACCTCTTCTGATTTCAAACATTACAACTTACCGATCACAAAATAGTTTCCTTCTGGATCAGAAAAGTTGAACGTCTCTACGCCATTGCTCTCCATGATTTCACCAGCATTCTCTATTTTTTGATAGATCTCCTCAAATTGATCCGTAAAGAAAATGATCGAAGGAGTCGTACCTAACACTTCTGGCGAAAATCGTTGGACAAAAACTTTTGGAAAAATCCCTAATTCAAATTCTGGTGAAAGTTGCACGATCGTACTTTGAAATTCTTCTGGTAACTCAATCGTTTCACTAACTGTTGCGCCTAGAGTTTCGACAAAAAATTGACTAAGCACTTCAACATTTTCTGCATAAAGCATGACTCTGGTTTTACCGATCATCTCTGATCCTCCTTTGATGGTGTTGATCCTTTTCATTAAGTATATCATGAAAGCGGATAATCAAAGAATTCTCGGTTTAAGAATCGAAAAATCCGACAAGATTTGACAGACTGTGACGATTCTTTGTCAGTTTGTCTGGTTTTGATAAGATTTGATGGCACAACAGTGAAACGAAACCATTCAAAACTACACTCGTTAGAGAAAACAAGATCACATAGAAAAATCCCTCGTTTTTCTATGTGATCTTATTGGTTGAGCTACTTTTTCTTCCTACGTTTCGCTCCTACTTCAAATGTTCATTTCTGGATGTTCCTTCGTTAGCGTAAATGTTTTCCCTTCTACGCCAAATGTTTGTTCCACGCGTTTTTTCAATTCTGTCATTGCTTTTGCGCCACGTGATGCTTGCTCTTTTGTGACTGATTCAATAACCAAAATGGCTTTAGTCGTGTCTTCCGTCAACATTGTCCGTTGCGCTTCTCGCCAGTTGAAACTGCGACAGATTGCTCCTTCGTTATCGTAATAAATGATTTCTTCTGGTAAAGCTGGTGCATCAGCTTCTGCTCCTAGAGGTAAAAAACTTTCACCACCATGAGCTTTTCCTAGATGAAGATCCCCTTTGATTTTTTCTTGATCTTCTCCTCCACATGGCACACCAAATGTTAGAGAAATACTGTTATAGATATCGACTAATGGGTTGATAGGGAAAAATTCACGTTCTTGGCTGGCTCTTTTTAATAACGCTTCAATTGATGAACGGGCTCCTTTTTTGGTTTTAAAACGTGAAAAAGCTTGACGCCATTGGGCAATGACTTCATTTTGACTGAATGTTTCTTCTGTCAAATATCCTCTTGCTTCTTTCGCTGCATCATTCAATAGTTGATGGAAGTGTTCTTCTTTGGCTTTATCTACATGATTATCGATACCTTCGACTACCAAAACTTCAATTGTTGCTTCTGGAAAGACTTCCCAAAAATTTTGTTCTGCGATGATTTTTTCCATGTTTCTACTCCTTTTATTTCTGTAAATTTTTGACATATAGATAATCTGTCTGAGCATCATCTCCCATATAAAAAATATGTTGGCTATGATGTTGGAATCCATGTTTTTTATAAAAAGCTAAGGCAGGATAGTTATGTTCCCATACCCCTAACCAAATCGCCTCTTTTTGTTTTTCTTGCGCTTTTTGCACAGCAAATTCGATCAATCTAGATCCAATCCCTTTAGATTTAAATGGCGATCGGACATAAATACGTTCGATCTCTAAAAATCCTTCTCCCATTGCTTCTGTTTGTGCTTGCCCTATATTTAATTTTAGATAGCCAGCAATCCGGTCATCTAGTACTGCCCAATAAAATTCTGACTGTTCCTCTTGAAGTTCTCGCCTCAATTTATCGAGCGCATAAGCTTCATCCAAATAGGTCGTCATCAATTCTTCACTGTTGTGTTCACCAAAGGTAGCTTGATAGGTCTCGATACTAATTGCCTGTAATTTTTCTACTTCCGTTTCTTTGATCCCTACGATTTCGATTGTTTTCACCGCTCCAGTCCTTTCAATAAATTCTTTTGTTTCCTTTTTTTATATAATGCCAATCTTCACTCACATTTTTCCGAACTTTTTGCAAAAGTGTGTGTAATTGCAAAACTTCTTGCGGGGATAACCCTTTGACAGCTACTTGATTGGAATAATGATGCTCTCGAAGGATAAACGGATAGACTTTTTTTCCACGATCCGTTGGGTAAAGTTTTTTTATCTTTTTATTGTTTTTATCTGGCATGCTTTTTATCAGGTCTTTTGCTATCAATTTTTTCACCGCACGTGCCGTCGTTGTTCGGTCAACGTTGATCATCTCAGCTAACTTTTCTTGAATAATGCCAGGATGTTCACAGATTCGTACTAAATACAGGTATTGTCCTCTTGTCAAATCAACTTCTTGAAACTCAATGTTACTAATCGAGTCCAAGGCACGGGCAATTGCTCCAATCTCTCGAATGATTTCGTCCATTTTAGCCCTCCCTTACCTAGCTTTAGTATGATTTTACTCTTTTTTATTGCATTTGCAACAAAAAATCACTAAAAATAAAAAACTACCTTCCCTGATCAATCACAATAAGGCAAGGTAGCTTTTTCTAAAATCAATAGTTGCTCTTTGGTCGTACGTTTCAGCGAGAGTTTTGGTAAATCATTTAAATGGAAGAATTTCATATTAGAAGTTTCATGGTTTGCCACAAACGTACCTGACAAGATAGCGCAAGAAAAAACAATTTTATAGTACTGAAAGGCTTGAGGGATGTCTGTGCGCAGATTCGTATCAAATATCGCTAATAATTGACCTACTTCTACCTCTAATCCAGTTTCTTCTTTGACTTCTTTACGTATATTTTCTTTAGGAGACAAACCAACTTCTGCAAATCCTCCTGGTAATGACCATTCTTGTGTTTTTGTATCTTCGATCAATAGAACCTTCTCGTCTTGTTTGATCCATGCACGTACGTCAACTTTTGGTGTTGGATATCCTTCATGACCTTCTATTAGGCTTGTCCATTCTTCCTTTGTTTCCAATCCCACTTCACTCAGCAGCTTCAACGAGATTTCTTGCAGCTCTTCATATCGTTCTTTGTCAAACACGTCTTTCCCATAAAGCAATCCAGCTTGAGCAATCGCTAGTAAGCGGCGATAATCGTTTAGTCTGTTTTCCATTCTACTCACTCCTCTCACATGACTATCTTTTTACTTATTTTAGTATAAGTCAAATTTTTTAGCTAACTTCTACTTTAAATAAACGGAGGCTGATTGAAGTAAAAAAATCCAAAAAACTCATCCTTTATTTGATATTGTGCCTTTTTTCATTATACTAATGGTAAGCGCTATCTAAAATAATCAGGTTTCATTATGAAGATACGGCGAAACGAGTGTCTTCCTCACTTGTCATACTTAACAAAGAAAGGTTGATCCGATGTATTCTTTAATGAAAAAAATCATTACTGAAAAAGATATCAAACGCCAAGTCTCTTTAGTGGAACTATTACTGAATCACTCGCAAATAACTGTGAACGAGTTAGCCGAAGCTGTCAATACCACAGAGCGTACGATTTTTTCTGATCTTCAAACAATCAAAACCCAATTACCTAAAGGCTGGCTAATCAATAGTGACCAATCAGGGATTCAACTAAAAAACGAACAGAATCTCCTGACAAATGAACTGTGGGAAATTTTTCTGACACAGTCGATCAGTGTCCAATTATTGAAAGAATTATTAACGATTAAAGAAGTCGCTACCCCCACCTTTTTAGCACGTAACGGCTTGTCTTATGAAACATTGAATCGTCATGTCAAAAAATTGAATCAACAATTAGTCGTCTACGAATTACAGATCGAACAAAACCGCCACCGTTTGTCGTTTTCAGGTGAAGAAGAAACCATTCGGCTATTTTATCATCGATTACTTATGCCGTTTACCCATAACAACTATTTCTTCGAGGATTACTCGATCCATGAATCTCACTACTTCCGGTTCCTCAAACGTTTACGACAAGCTGAGTTAGCTGTTGACACCGAAGAGGTATTCGGGATTTGTTGTTTTTTTATCAACACGATTCGGATCAAAGCTGGTTGTCGAATCCCGACTTCATTGTTTTCTACCCAGGATCAATTATTTTTACTCTATGCTCCTGAATTAGAAAAACTGTACCGAACTGAAGGGGTCTATCTTAAAGATAAAGAAGCAGCGTTTGCTTTTTCCTGTTTTCTTGACAGCTGGAACTATAACAACTCTTACCCGCCTATGATCTTGGATATTTTACACCGTCACCCTGCAGAAACAAACATTCGTGAATTTGTAAATCGTCTATCAGAAAGCTTAGCTATCAAAGAGTTAGAACAAACAAACTTACCGGAAAATTTGATTTTACTACTCCTGAAATACTATGAATCACCGTTATTGATCGAACAAACAACCAAGCAATATCACTATTATTTAAAAGAATATGAACAAGAATACCCAGAGTTATATCCTCATAAATTCGCTTTGTTGCAACAAGTTAAAGAATCGACGAGCATGGTCAAAAAGGTCACCAATGAGACTTATTTCTTTTATTTACTTTCTTTATTAATCCAACAGACACTTTTAGCCGTGCAGCCGTATCAAGCAACGATTTATTTTATTTTTCAAGGGGAACCTTCATGGAAAGCTTTTTTGCAACAAGAATTAAATGCTTATTTAGGAAAACGAGTGATCTTGGAGCCAATTGAATTGAGTCAATTGTCAGATATCACTATCAAGAAAAATGATCTATTAGTTTCAAATATTCCGATCGATACGCCGCCAATGCCTGTCATTTATCTTTCAACGATCCCGACAAAAAATGAATTGGATCGTTTAAGTGACTTATCGTTGCGATCGTATTTGTAACTCACACTTAGTTTTTTTATGCTCTGTCTTAACATCGATCAATGATCAAGTAACTAACAAAAGCTTATAAATGTCTATTTGGTAATGGCCAAAGAGTACGTTTATAAGCTTTTATTTCCTGTTTGTGGTGGTACTTTTTACGTGGGTAACTCAGCATTTCTTTTTTTGGCGATCATCTTACTGATCCGCTTTTCGATCTCAACGATTACAAAAAGTAATAGAATATTTAGTAAGATCGGTAGTTGCTCTGTCAGGGAAAGACTTGTTGTCCCAATTAGCTGTTGTGCGATCGGTAAGTAAATCACTCCTGCTTGCAAGAGGACCAACATCCCGAGTGACAAGAACAACGCTTTGTTTTCAAATAAACTACGATTCAATGAAGGATCAAGTAACTCGCGGCAATTGATCATATACACAGCTTGAGCAGCTACGATATTTTGTAAGAGCATGGTTTGTTGGAGCGCTTGTCCTTCAAAGCTCATTGCTAGTAAATAAGCAGGAATCATGATCAGCAATGACACATAAAAGATTCGAAACACACTGTAGCGGGTGAGAATCCCTTGCTTTGGATCTCTCGGTGAGCGACTCATCGTGTCCTTACCAGCTTTTTCAAATCCTAAAGCATAGGATAACGTGATCGTAGTAACCATGTTCACCCATAAAATTTGGACAGGTGTCAGTGGTAACGGCTGGTTAACGAGTAGTGCCCAAATAATGACCAGTCCTTGGGCTAAAGCTGTTGGTAAGAAAAAATTGATTGTTTTTTGAAGATTGTCGAGAATTCTCCGCCCTTCTTTGACCGCTTTAGCGATCGTATGGAAATTATCATCACCCAGAACCATGTCCGCTGCCTGCTTGCTCACTTCACTCCCTTTGATTCCCATAGCGATTCCTACATCAGCACGCTTCAAAGCTGGCGCATCATTCACACCGTCACCCGTCATTCCAACGATTTCTTCATTTTTTTGAAGAGCATCCACGATCCGTAACTTGTGTTCCGGTGTCGTTCGGGCAAATACATCTACTGATTTCACTTGTTTCGCTAGTTCTTCATCTGATAAGCGATCAATGTCAATTCCTTCTAACACGTTTTTTGTGTGTTTGAGACCGATTTGTTCAGCAATTGCCTGCGCAGTGTCTTTATGGTCTCCTGTGATCATTTTCACCGAGATCCCTGCATTTTGACATTCTTTGACTGCTCGGATCGCACTCTCTTTTGGTGGATCGATAATTCCTGCAATCCCTACAAAGGTCAGTTCATTCAATTGATCATGTCCTAATTCTTGATCAGGAGCAAGTGTCTTATAAGCAAAGCCTAAGACTCGTTGTCCTTTTTGAGCGAGTTTCATCGCTTCCTCTTGCCATTTTCCGACTTGTTTCGGTGTCAAGTTCGCTTTTGCTAGTAATACTTCTGGTGCCCCTTTGACATAAACAATCGCATGTTCCTGTTTGTCATGCATTGTTGCCATGTATTTATAGCTTGAACTAAATGGGATTTTTCCTTTGACTGGCTCCAAAGGTAGTGATGCTTTTGCCGTGTAACGTAGTAAAGCAAGTTCGGTCGGGTTTCCTGTTAATTCGGCCACGTTTTGATTTGCTTTGGTTTGGATCTCTTGGCAGTTTTTCATGATTGCCAACATGGTTTCTTCTTGATCCGTCACTGTTTCGACAACACTCATTTCGTTTTTTGTCAGGGTTCCTGTTTTATCCGAACAAATCACGGTCATAGAGCCAAGAGTTTCCACAGACGGCAAACCTTTAATAATCGCTTGCTCTTTAGCCATTTCGTTCACACCTAAAGAAAGGATCATCGTAAGTACTGCTGGTAAACCTTCCGGGATCATCGAAACGATCAAAGCAATAATCGTTGAAAATAAGAAGTTCATTTCCAAGCCATATCTAAATGTCGTGAAAAAGAGTAAGAACAAGCTAAGGAAAAGAATCCCACGAAAGATCTGCTTGTTTAGTTGGTTGATTTTTTTAACGAGTGGTGTAGTTTGTTGTTGGACTGATTGTAGTGCCTGATTGATTTTCCCGATTTCAGTGGTATCTCCCGTTTCGATGACCACACCAATCGCAGTCCCTGTTTGAACTAAGGTACCAGAAAATGCCAGATTCTTCTGATCTCCGGTTGAGACAGTTGTCGTCAATCGTTCGCTAGTCTTTTCAACTGCTTCCGACTCCCCCGTCAATGCGGCTTCTTCTACCATGAAGTCATGGACCTCAATCAAGCGAACGTCTGCAGGTACAACATCGCCTGCTTTCAACGCTAACAAATCACCTGGCACTAATTCTTTAGCTGGAACCAATTCTTTGATCCCTTCTGTGAAAATCACCGCGTTCTGTCCTAAAAGTTTTTCTAAGCCGTTTAACGCTTCCTCAGCCTTTCGCTCTTGCCAATAACCAACAAAACTATTGACGAGAACGACTGCCAGAATAATACTTCCTTCAATTACTTCTCCTGTAAAAAATTTTAACAAAGAAGCAACCAATAAGATAATCATCAATAACTCTGTCAAATGCTTCAAAAACTTTCGTAATGGACTAACTTTCTTTTTTACTTCTATATGATTATAGCCGTTTTCTTTTAAACGACTGATACGCTCATCTTGGTTTAGCCCATCTGGAGTCGTTTTGAGTGTCTTCATCACTTCTTGGGCTGTTTCTTTATACCAGACCATCGCAATCCCTCCTCTTTCGGTTGTGATACTTTTATTATAGGGAGGAGAGACTTGATTTAACGTCAATTATTTCAGAGGACCCTGAAAAAAATAGGGGAAAAATATCGAATCATTTTGGAGCGGTCTGACGAATCCGTTGATAGATCAAGTTCAAGGCACCAAACCAAACAACGGAAACTACGGGAATCACACGAGTAGTTGGTTCAAAAAACAAACTGATTCCTACCAAACAAAAAAAACATAGAATGAGTCGATCTTTCCATTTTTTCAACTGACTTTTCGTTAATTTTAGATGGGCAAATAAAATAGCTGACCAGACAAATAAGAACGAAATCGTGGTCATGCCTGCAAGTAATTGAAATAAAATCCGACTATCTGATACAAAAAAGTGTAAACAAAGACCTAATAAAAACATGCCTCCAGTAAATAAGATACCGTGCAAGGGCACACCCCGAGAAGATAATGTTAGAAACCATTTTGAAAGATTTTTTTCTTTTGCCGTATTATATAAGATACGACTCGTACTATAAATGGCACTATTCGTGGAAGAAAGGGAAGCAACCAAGATGATCAAGTTGATGACTCCTGCCCCTTTGCTACAATGAATGAACTGTAACATCGTGACCAACGGACTTTCTTTTAAATCTAAAGATTGCCAAGGAACGACTAACAAAATCGCCACGATCGTTCCAATATAGAAAAAGAGGATACGTGCGGGTAAACATTGGATCGCTTTTTTAAGGTTTTTCTGTGGATCTGCTGTTTCGCCCACCGTTAAACCGATCATTTCAACTCCGGCAAAACTAAATAAAACCATTGGAAAAGCAGCAACTAAGCCGGTTAGTCCAAATGGAAAAATGGTTTGGAGCTGATCAAAATTTTCTCTGACACCAATTCTTGGTGACTTGAAGTACAAAAAGCAAACGCCAATCCCTAAAAGAATAAATAATAAAATCCCAAAAATCTTGATAGTTGAAAACAAGGATTCCAACTCACCAAACCAACGAACGGCAACTACGTTAATGATCACTAAGGCAATAAGTGCGAAGATCCCACTGATTAAGGGAGAGAGTGCTGGTAACCAAAAGCGGATATATAAACCAATCGCTGTCAATTCGGTCAACCCAGCACCCATCCAACATAACCAATACGTCCAGTTGACTAAAAATGCCCATCGTTCGCCTAAATAGTATTGGATGAAATCGCCGATCGATTGAAACTCATTATTGGATAAAAAGAGCTCACCCATCGCATACATCAACCCATAAATAGCGAGACCGCAAACAAAATAAGTAAGCAAGACAGCAGGTCCCGCCAACTTGATTGCTTTGGCAGAACCTAAGAATAGTCCAGTCCCGATCGCACCTCCTAGCGCAATCATCTGGATATTCCGGTTCGTCAAAGTTTTCTTCATTGTGGTTCTTTCCATCTTACTCACCTTTTCTTTATTCTTGATTCAATTTTTGTTGGACTTCTTGTTCCCATGATGGTTTTCTGATTTTATCAATACATAATGGGGCAATGAATAAGATCAAACTAATCACCGTTACTGCGATAAAGTTGATCAACGTTCCAGCTTGCATCGTCAAACCTACCGAACAGCCAATTGCTGCAAAAAGAACAAGTACAACGATCCATGCACCTAAATCACCCTTACCACCTTTTTTACCGATTCTAAATGGTCGGGCAAGTTCAGGTTTGGCTTTTCTTAATTTCAAAATAGCAATCCCCATAATGACATATACAATACAATAAATCACTGTCGTGGAGTTCACTAACATCAGAAATGCCTGATTGACACCTGGTATCAACAAATAAAACAAAGCAAAGATCGAAATAATCGTTGATTGTGTTAAGATCACTGATTTTGACACATCAAATTGGTTCGTTTTCCAAAAATTGAATTTTGGTGGATATGCTCCTTTTCTCGCACTTGCAGTGACTGTTTTGGCTGGTCCTGAAGCCCATGCAGATAATTGGACAGCTACACCTACAAAGACTAATAGACTGAAAATATTAACGATGATATGTGGTAATCCTAGAATCTGACAATAGATTGAAATGGATTGCGCAATATTATTCAACTCCATTTGGCCTTTAGGTACCACATTTGCTACGACTAACGCATTCAACGTATTCACAAAGAAGAGAAAAATCAATGCAGCAAAGATCCCTTTAGTATAAGTTTTTACAGGATTTTTCAAACGGGTGATGTAGACAGATGACATCTCGATCCCCGTAAAGATAAACATGATTGGTGCAAAGTAAACGAATGATTTCGCTGTTTCTGCATCAGGGATCAATTTAGCCCAAGAAAAATGACCTAATGTTGCATGTGGTTGGATACCGACTTTGATCCATGAAAAAATACCTAAAAGAAGCATAATTGCTAATGGAATATATAGACCTAACCAAACACCGATCTTCCCACCAATTTTAGCCATATCAAATTTCAAATTTAATAATGTAATGATCCAATACACGACTAGAATAACGATCAAAGTAAATTTACTGTTCAACCCTAAAGGAACGTTATCAATCATATTACCCAACAAAGGTGCTAGCGCTGAAGCGACCATCACCATCCCTGGAAACATTTGGACCCATAAAAGCCATGAGACAACAAAGCCCCATTTTCGTCCTAAAGAATTTGAGACCCAGAGTTCTGGTCCACCTTTTTGGGGAAACATCCCAGCAAATTCACCTGAGATCAACGAAATAGGAAAAGCATAAAATAATACCGCTACAAGCATATAGAAAAGCATCGTCCAACCCGTGGCTGCAACATCAGGAATGTTCCGAACACTAGCAACTAAGGCACAAGTCATACCGATGAATGTCAGTGTAGTGATTTGTGAAGTTTTCGAATCTGTCATTGTTATTTTCCTTCTTTCCATCAACACAGAATAAACTATCTAATTTGAACGTTACAGGGGGGAAAAGCTATGAACGAAAAAAATTAATGGCAGTATTTCATTTTGAAAAAGAACTGCTTGCGTTTACCCGATTACTCACTAGTCTTCAACTATCTGAGTTTGACATAATCTTGATATCTTGAATCGGAAAAGCGTTTGAACATCCACTCTTTCTACTCTGAATACAACAATTCAACGTGCATCATCTATCTTCTTTGATCATAGCTTCCTGTAACACCGTTCTTCACTAGACAGTTTATCGGTTAATTTTTATTGTTATAAGATTTCATTGAGTGTCTTTTCCATGGCTTTGGTAATGCCTTGCGTATAGAACTCGAAAATCTTGTCATCATTAAGATATGGTGTCATAATTGCCGCTCTTAGCAATGTCACTTTTTGTTCTTTTTGCCATTCTTCTTTCGAAAGACCTATCCGTTCAATGAAAGGAAGTGGGGAATCTCCATATTCTTCTTTCATAAAGGTCGTATGTGAAGTAATGAAATGTTCACTATAAACATCCCCTTCCATATAAGAAGAACGATTGAACATTTTTTCATTCAATTCATTGATCGTTTTTAAATCCGTGCATCCTTTGACTTTAAATACCCAATTGACCATATTAAAATCTGGATGATTCAAAGGATAAACTTCAATCGTTTTCCCTTTGATGGTAAAGCTCAATTGTTCTAAAAATGCTCGGAATCGTTGAGCTGCTTCAATCGAGGCACCAATCAATTGACCATAACCAGTAATGTTCAATGGCAATACACGATGGGCAGTCCAAACAGCAGCAGCCGTTGCCCCGGCTTTTGATCCTTCTAAAATATAGGCGCCTAACATGTCCGGTGCTTTTACTGATTTTTCAAAAACATAAGGAGCAAAATAGGAAATAATGTTACGCATTTCTTTGTGTTTGATTGCGATACCTCCAGCAGCATAAGGAACATAGCCCATTTTATGCGGATCGATCGTGACCGAATCTGCCTCAGAGATTGCTTTGAACCCATCGTAAACACTTTGATCAATGGAAACATCATAATTAAATACATGATGTTCTTCAAAAAAGTCTGGCAGAGATTCATAAGGTACAAACTCGCCTGCTTCATTTAAGAACAATGCACGTGCATACCCGCCATAAGCTGCGTCAACGTGAAGATAGAAATAAATTCCTTCTTTATATAATTTTTCTCGCAATTCGACGATTTTATCTACACTATCCACTTGGCCTTCTTCCGTAGTCCCAACGACCGCTACCACACCTAGGACTGGAATCTTTTGTGCGGCTAATTCACGGATCGTTTTTTCTAAAATAGCAACATCCATACGATAATCTTCTTGAACTGGGATAGCGATCATTTGATCTAACCCAATCCCGCAAATGTCTAAAGCTTTCATCCATGAATAATGCTTCGTTTGTGGCACTAACCATTTGCCAAGTTCTTGGAGGTGTTTCCCACTACGAGATGAAGCTGCTTTGACAGCATCTAATTCTTCATCACTGAAGGTTCCAACCATTTCTAAGATTTCTTCGACAGAAAGATTCAATAGTTCCCAATCTGTTTTATCTTTGACTTTTTCAGGATAAACTTCCTTCACTGCAAGGGGAATAGATTTGATACAACGTGCATACCAAAGACCTTCAAGGTTTGCGATCGAGCCATCTGCTGTAATATGGCCCCAGCCACCGGTCATATTGAATAAATCAGCAAAATCTTGTCCTACTTCTGCCTCCATTTGTGAAGTTGCCATAGAAGATTCCAATGCCACATTATTCGGATTCCAAAGCATAGCAAAGTTATAAGCAAGCAAGGCAGGCATCAATGTCTCAGCGTTCATTTGACCCCAATAACGCCCAGCAGAATGCCAAGGGATTGATCCTGCACGCATCCGTTGACTGACTTCATCCAAGACTTCCACCATATGCTCACGAGTGGCGATATATCGAGGTGCTTGTTTGTCGGCTTCACTAATGGCTGCAACGTCACCAGGAAGATAATTCTCTCTCCAGCCTAAATGTTCATCGACCATCTTGTTCAATTGCATTTTGTAAAATGCGCCATTTTCTGATTTGTCGCCAATAAAGACGGCTTTGATATCCATATCTTTCATGTCTATTACCTCCATATTGTTCTCGTTGGCCAACGATTTTGTAACTGCAGATGAAACCATCCATCTGTATCACACTACTGACTATAGAACAAAAAATGAGATAATTTTTTTTATAACATTGTAAAATAACCCCATTTTTTAGAAAAAAATAAAGAAAGTCTGATTTTTCAGAATTTTCTACTCATAATAACGAATATTTTATAAAAACATGAGATAAAAAACTGTTGTTTCTTAAGTGTGTTTAAAAATAAATACGTATATTAAAAAAATAATTATTTTATTTATCCGTTTACTCATCCATTTTTTACTTTTATTGTATTTTTTTCACAAGAATTTTTTCTCTTTATATTTTTATAAAACATCGTTTTATAACAAAAAAGCTTGTCAACACAAGCTTTTTCATTCATATGAAAAAAAATAAAGGTGTTTTAAACTTTAAATCATGGCATAATGAATGGTACATTGTTCAACCATCTACAAAGCGGAGGAGTTTTAATGTTTGAAGATTATTTGGAAAAAAATATTTTACGCCAGTTATTTCTTTGCGGTCAATTCTATCACAAAAAAGAAATCGATTTAGACGAACTGTCACATTTATTACAAGTCTGCAAAACAACGTTACTCAATGACATCAAAGCGATTCGAACTGAACTCAAGGATGAGATCATCTATAGCCAACGAGAAAAAGATACTTGTTCCTTGTATTTTGATCCTACGATCCCTCGTTTTCGCCTGATACAAAAATTAGCACGCCCTTCTTTATTTCTTAAAACTTGTCAGTTATATCTTGAAAATGAACCTAATTATCTCCAACTGACTGAAATCGAGTATATTTCTGTTAGCAAAGCGTATTCATTAAAAAAACAAGTACTTGCTTATTTTGAAGATTGTGACATTCAAATCCAACACCACTCTCCACGATTTACGGAGATCGAACGTCGTTTATTATTATTGAATGTAACTTATCGAACGGGCACCTTGAAGATCCCAACACTTCCAGCAGACTACTTCCTGGCAATAGATGAATTTATCGAATCGGTAACCTTTAATAGTAGGCGTATCTACGATAAAGACAACCGTGAGATCTTACGTATTGGATTGTTGATCAGCTATTTGTCTCAAAAAAGGCATCCCTTATCGATTGAACAAGATTTTATAGCCGAACTTCAAAAACGCCCCATTTATCAATATGTGATGGATGCATGGCATACAACTAAACTAAAACATTATTATCAAGAAAATGAAGTATACTTTGCTTTGATCTTATTTAATCTCAGTGATTATGGCTTCAATTCTTACCAAGCAATCGAAGAAGACTTCTGTCACCTCCATCAAGTTTTCATTGAAGATAGCCAATCAATCAAGCAACTAATTACCCAGTTTGAAAGCTATTTCAATCGAAAATTCATCGGTAACCGAGCATTCGAACGCGCTTTAATTCGTTTGATGCGCACCGCATGGGATAATTATCAACTCTTTGTACCTGAAAAATTTTATCTTTTGTCCCCAGAACAGCAATCCTTATTAGCCGAAATACAGCCTTTATTCAACCAATGGTTAGCCCAATTACCTTATAGACTACGACTTAAAATCAATTGTTTGGACGCTTTCGTTATTGAATTAAGTGGCATTTTACGCATTAATAAAACAAAACTCCACGTCCGTATCGTTACCAACTCAGACGTAAAATATCTGATTTACCGAGAAGCCTTAGAGTCCGTCACTACTTTCGATATGGAAGTCGATCCCGTTGTTTATCAGCACTTAGACGAAGCAATAAAAAGTGCTGCACAACAAGAAAACACTCGAATTTTATGTGAAAAAACTCTCTATACGCCAGAAGCAGAACAGTTTCCGACAATTGTTCCCGTTTCCGTAGACACAATTGAAAAATCGATTGTCTGGGCAGTTCAAGCAGTTCGATAAGCCGTGCTAGGAAAAACCGGCGTATGCTTCACTGAAAGCCAGCTTCCAGTGAAAAAAACAAGTTGTTAGCACAACCGTTTAATAACGTTCGTTCTATAAACTGGCCGATGTTAGGCAATTAAAAAGCAAAACAAAAAATCTCAAAACATGGAAAGTCGTTTTGAGATTTTTTCTATATTGCAAATGTTTCTACGTTGGCACATCGTAATAAACGAGTTGCGTGATATTTATAACTTATTGTCGTGCATCCGAGCCGATTTCTTTATTTAAAAAGAACGAAATGATCGTTCGGATCACAACCAAAGCAGCTAACTGGAAGACATCTTCCAAGGTTGGTTTGATAATGGACTCAATGATACCAGCTGAGATCAGGACTTCTAAACTCAACAAGATATAGCCACCTAACATTTTTTTGATTGCATTGTTTTGGTTAATCCGCTCTGCTTTGATTCTTCGTTCCGTAAAAGAAAAGTAGAGAAAATCTTTGATAGCTAACCAGGCACCCCAGAGAATGATTAAAATAGCAAAAACGTCTAATACGATGACTAATAGTTCCAAATAAGGGGCAAGTTTCTCGATCAAATTAATTTCCATTATGTGTTCCTACCTTTACTTGCTTTTTATCTTGTGTTTCTAAATTCAAGAAATAGGAAATAATCGTTCGAATAATGATGATCACTGCTAATTTTAAAATATCTGTCCAAGTTGGTTTGATAACTGATTCAATGATATCTGCTACCACTAGCACCTCTAGACTCAGCAAAATATAACTAGCCAATAATTTGCGTACTTCCGCATTTCGGAAATTACGCTGTTCGTAGTCTTTTTTCAGTGGGTGCCAGTCAAAAAGATTTTTTAAGACTAAAAAAATCCCTACCAGCAAAATAATGATTGAAGCAATATTCAAAATTGCGATCAACCAGTCCAAATAAGTTATCAAATTTGTATCAAACATCTCACTGTCCCCTCTCACATTCATTTTAGTTCACGAACAAATGCCTACTGTTTGATGATAGAGAAAAAGCACGAAATTAGCAACTCATCTTTTCTTTGAGAAAATGAATTCGTTTCAATGTTGAAAAGACTGAACAATTGTGTCCTGTTCCGTAAACATACCCATTCATTTTTAAAAGGCACGATTCCCCCTTTCAATGATCAAAACTTAGCAGATTCAACAACTGAAGACACTTTCCTATATATAAGTAAAAAAAGTGCCTACTTTTCATGATAAAGTAGGCATCTTCATTCATTCAAAACAACATAACTCTAAAGCTACCTCTTATCATAGTTGATGAGGCCAGCACTCAAAATAACACAAAACTAAAACAGCGATCGAGTAAAGCACAACGCTTCTACATTTTGGAAACATTCAAAACAACATAGCTCTAAAACCGTTCAAAATTCGTTTTCATGCTATTTCTCGTTTTGGAAGCATTCAAAACAACATAGCTCTAAAACCATGAATCTTAGCTACTGAGTTAAAGTATTGTTTTGGAAGCATTCAAAACAACATAGCTCTAAAACCTTCTCGAACTCTTCTTTTCTAGCGTTCATGTTTTGGAAGCATTCAAAACAACATAGCTCTAAAACTCGAGTGGTTTATTTTGGTCGGGTGTGTCGGTTTTGGAAGCATTCAAAACAACATAGCTCTAAAACTACCACATTGCCTAAATCATCCTGGTCGCTGTTTTGGAAGCATTCAAAACAACATAGCTCTAAAACTGACGTAATGTAAACAAATTCGTCCGTTGTGTTTTGGAAGCATTCAAAACAACATAGCTCTAAAACAACTCTTTCAGAGATAGTTTAGAGGCAAACGTTTTGGAAGCATTCAAAACAACATAGCTCTAAAACTATCCCCACGCATTGAGAGAAGTCCCCATCGTTTTGGAAGCATTCAAAACAACATAGCTCTAAAACCTCGCAGAAAAAATTTTTTTCTCACAAGATCTCGTAATCGCGCTACTCGTCCATAGCAAAACTTTCGTCTTGAATGCTCATTCATGCTGTTTTTTTGTTATTTTGATTGTTCTTATTTTACCACATTTCTACACACAAAAAATAGTCTTGATCTAAAACAGTTTGCTTCAATCCTTTTATTTTTCGTGGTTCGATAAAAAGGACAGGCATATGACACAAAGAAATATATTCCTGTAGTTCAGCCATTTCTGTGGTTGTTAAGTACGCTCCAACATTGATAAAAACCAAGCATTTCTTTTTCACTAGATACTTATAAATCTGTAAAATCTCCATTATTTTTTGAAAAATTGATTCTGGTTGCGTCGTAATTCTTATTTTTAATGCTTTGAATAGCTCAACCATACTCATTTCTTCACAAACTAAATCTAATTCATGTTCTAAGAGTTCCTCACTAATCCATTCCTGAACCCTGGTAGTTAATTGATCAATCCTTGATTTTAGTTCGATGTTTTCATTTAATTGTTGCTCTAAGTCAGCATAGATCAGCTTCAATGTAGTTGGAGCTTGACTATCAAAACTTAAGATATCCGTCACAACCATCAATTCTGATGGTTTGAGTAGCTGTAATTTATCATTGAAAAACTTTAACATGCTATTTTCACCATACTGGTAAACTCCATGAACGACTTTTGAAAAAACTCCCACATCTTCAATTACAAAAATCAGCGCTTTTTCAAAGCTTATCGGTTGTTCTAATAAAGAAAAGTTAAGGTTCATCCTCCACATCCTCTCCTAAAAAAATGACTCGTTCGTCTGAATTAGCTGGACTCAGGTCTTTTTCCCCACACAAATAAACCATTCGTGAAAATTGTTTTTCAGTGACCGTTAGTAAGGTAACTAAGCCCTTTTTAGGATGATGGGCTTTTAATCGACCGAGCATCGCTTGATTAGCAGTACCGTTCAACAACAACTTACTATATACTGAAAATTGATGCATGATAAAGCCTTCACTCAGTAAAAACTTTCTGAACCTTCGATAAACTTTTCGATCATCGCTCGTCTCTGTCGGCAGATCAAACATTAATAACATTCTCATGTAACGATAACTCATATTCCGAAATAAGGAACTCCTTTCCCTTCATTATTCAATGTTTTAATCGTTTTATTGGTGTAATCCGTCACGATATTCGTTAAGAACATTTCTTTTTTCCCATATAAATACTTTTGTGAAAACAAATCAAACAGCCTTCTTTTAATAATCGGGAAAGGTTGATCACGATATGTATAAACAATTTGATCAACTAGCGGACGAAATGGTTCCATCAAGTCACTTGCTAGATTAAAATCATTAAATTGGTTCGCATGTTTTAAACCGAATTGTGTCATACAACCATTTTTAACGATTTCTCTTGCAAACAAACTCATTAGCAGCGTATAACCGTAATCTAACCCCGCATTGATTTCATTCGACTCCTCCCGCGTGAATTGATTACCAAACAACGTTTGAAAGTAGATTCTTGCCGCATGCCCTTCACGATTCGTCGGATCAAATGTTTCCAATTCTTCTGATAACTTGGAAAGCGCAGATGCCTTTTCAACAAAATCATTTTCTTGTAAAAAACGACATTGATTATGGATCTTTTGGGCAATGATCGTTGTCCAAACTACGCCCTTCAAGTCCGATTCCCACTGAATTTTTTTGGATAACTGCAAACTACTATCATGTCGCCCATAATAGGAGAATAATTGCGATGACGGCAATCGCTTGTCATCGCAAAATATCACTAAGATTTTTTCATCTGTTAAACGCTTCAACAACATTGTCGTGATCGTGATATCGGTTGTTTCTAAAATAAGGATATCGATCTCAGACAAATGGATTTTTTCCGTTTGTTGCGCATTTTTAAACACCAGATGATTATTTGCATAAGTCAGTTTAGAATGGGTATTGATTACTACTGTTCGCCAGCCCATAAGTCACCCATCCTTATCCTCGTTTCGTATAAACCAGTGACCGACTGGTAAATGATCGTAGCATCCCAAATCTCTGTTAAGCTGGTATAACGTTTTCGAGGGATCGTTACTCCGAAAAATTTAAAGTCTGCTGGAGCACCTATCGCATTGAACTGTAACAACTGCAAAAAGGATTGTGCGATCATCGAAATCTCTCCATATTTGTTTTCTTCATAGAGTTCTTGAATTCGCTCTATATTTTTATCCGCAAGTGTATACTTTTCTGCAAAAGCGAGAACTTCGGTTAAGATGGCTGAGAAATCAGAAAGATGAGTATTGACGTAATCAAAACTTTCTTGATAGGTGATTTTGTCATAATGCTGTGCATGGTATAACAAGGTTACTAATTGGTCCGATAAGATGAAAGGATTCCCTTTTTGCGACTCCTTGTGACTTGCCAGGAATCTTCTGCGCCCATTATCAAACTCAAACAAGGTATATTTTGGCAATTTGATAAACTCTGTCACATGGGGAAAGCCTTTGTCTTTTAAAAATGTAGTCGGATCTTTTTCAAAAGCCGCTTGTTCCATGATGGTAATTCCTTCAATTGCCCTGGTTTTCTTTTGTGTCTTCCCTTTGGCATAAACAAACGCAATGGCATAGGCAATGACTGGACTTCCAAAACCACCGTACTTCGTCACATCCCAATTATTTTTCCGTTCGATCAGTTTATCAGGTTTTTCTTTTGAATTGACCGTTTCCTTATAGAAACCACCTTTTTGTTGTTCGACTTTTTTCACTACATTCACTTGATGGGAGCTAAGAACTTTTTTGATCCGTGGGAGATGATGGCTTTTTTCCCAATAAATTTCCCCATTTTCATCGCAAAACGGTTCGTCTGATTCAAGGAACTTTAAAATATTGGAATAAAATTCTTTTTTAGCGGTAGCTTTATTTTCTCTTGCTAAACTATATTTGACATACTTTCCATAGACAAATTCAGGTGCTAATTTAGGGTACCGTTTTAACAAAACATTCGCAATGAAACCATTTAAATACGCATCATGCGCATGATGATGTGGATTGATCTCACGTACTTTATAAAGCCCAAAAGTTTGTCTGAATTGGCTCGTCAATGTTGCTTTTAGCGTAATAATCTGTACCCCATCACAATCTGTTCCTTCCTCTTCCTGATTAAACGATTGATGTAAAATATTCGCAACATGTTTCGTGATTTGTCTCGTTTCGACTAATTGCCGCTGAATAAAACGGGCTTTATCTTCTGGTGTCAGTTCAATTTTGGTTAAATACGCATATTTTTTTGGACTAATCAATTTGGCTTCTTTCAGTTGATTCCAAAAGATCCTTTGCTCGTTGACTATTTGTTTATTCGGCACATCGTCGCGCTTCTTTTGATTTTGTTTACTAGCAACTAACACCTTGTTATCAATAGAATTATCCACAATAAAACTTCTCGGTATGATATGATCCACTTCGTATTGGTGAAGATTCTCGATTTCTAGCGGTTCTCCCGTATACATATCTCTGCCATTTTGCAAATAGTACAGGTACAACCGTTCTTTTTGGAGCGCTTTGTTATCTGTTGGCTGTTCTTTTAATAACGTGCTTCCTATCTGTTTCAACCCATTTTCTAAAGCTTTAAGACGTGGTTTCGTCCGATGCGTTTTTTGGTTTTCTCTTGCCATTTCGATCACGATATTCTTTGGTTTGTATCCAATGATCGCAATCAGTTCTTCCACGATTTTAAGACTTTGCCAAATTCCTTTTTTGATCGCCGGACTTCCTGGTAAGTCTTGTATGACGTCAACTAATGATTTATGTTTAGAAAACACCGTTGCTTTTGCAATTTCTTCTTTAAAAGATAGATGCTCATCATTGATCAGCTGCATCAAATTACGGTTACGGTTAGCCGGGACGTCATCATCGTTGATTAGATAATCAAGGATCGTTTTATTCGTTTTTCGATCTCTGATGCCATGGATCAATTTAGCTGAGAATCTTCCCCAGCCAGTGTAATGTTTTCTTGCAAATTCTTTGAGCAACTTTTCACCGAAGACTTCTTGATACTTACTTAATTGATGTTTAATCATTTGACGGTCTTCAAAAATGGTGAGTATTTTTACGATATCCTCAAAAATCGGTTCCATTTCGGGCTGTTCCAACCACTCTTGCATGGCTTTTTGGTTTGTTTTTGCTAATTTCATAAAATCATGATACGTGCTATACGAAGCATTAAATGCTTTTTCAATACCAAAAATCTGGGCATTTTCAATATGGTAATGCGTATACAAAAAGTTTTGTAATTTTTTGACAGTGATTTTCCCTCGCTCTTTTTGAAACAACTGTTTAAAAATCTGCTGTTTCTCATCACCGGAAAAATACTGTTTCACACCTCGTTCATCTTTATAGCTCACTTTGGTTAGTTCATTGAAAATCATATATTTTTGATAAAGTAAGCTATTTTTAGGAAGTACTTTTTCTGTCGGTAAATACGTATCTTGCTTTGTCATTCTTTGAATAAAACGCATCGCTGATTTTTCGATATCTACGACTTCTGAAAAATTCCACGGATTGATTTTTTCAGCTGTTTTCCGCTCGATCCAAGCAAAAGAACTAGCCTCTTGTTCTTTTGCCAAAGGACCGACATAATAAGGGATTCGAAATTTGAATAACGCAATGATTTTTGGTCCTGCTTCTTCTAGAAATGGATAATGTTGTTTTTGTTGATCAATGATCGCTTTCAATTCTATTAGATGTACTTGATGAGGAATAACCCCATTGGTGTAAGTACGTTGTTTCAATAAAAAGGTTTCTTGATCGATTTTTTCTAGAAAAGGCTCACTTCCTACTACCCCACTTAGCTCTTTTTTGACGAATTTATAAAATTCTTCTTGGGTTGTTTTTCCTTTGATATAACCAGCATAACCATTTTTGGTGGTATCTTTGAAAAAAACCGTTGCTTTTTGCGGTACGTTTTCTTTCACGAATTGTTTGAATTTTGCCAAATCAGCTTTATGCCGTTCATACCGTTCGACCATCCCTGAAGACAGTTTTGCTTGCGTATGTTTGACAGTTGAAGAAATAATCTCTGATAATAAGATCGCATCATGGACTTTCTTCGCTTGCAAAAAGATATCTAGGTACTCATCACCGATTTTTTCTAACAAAGACTCCAGATCTTCTTCATAGGTTTCCTTTGAAAATTGGAGTTTTACTTCTGCTTCCAAATCAAATATACGTTTAAAGTTTGCTTGATTCCCAACGATCAATTTTAAACATTGAGCAAAAAAGCTGTTGATTTTTTCTGTAGGATAATATTTGAGGATTTCTTCCACTTTTTTCGTCTTCGATAATTTATCTGTCAAAATAGTTAAAACGGGTTGGTGAACGATTAGTGGTTGATCTGATTGTTTGCCATACTGTTCTAAAAAAACACGAAAGCTTTCTTCAATAGAGGTATTCTCCGTATCCAAGTCTCCTTCAAACAAAAAATGACCACGATATTTCAATAGATGAGCCAATGCCAGATAAACCAATCGGAGATCTTCTTTTTCCGTTGAATCGACTAACTTTTGGCGCAAATGATAGATTGTCGGATATTTTTGATAATATTCTTTTTCTTCCTCTAACGTGGGGAAAATCGATGCTGGTTTGTATTGTTTTTCTTCTGGAACTAAGAAGCTTTCTTCCAAACGTACAAAAAAGCAATCATCTTGTTTGCAGAGTTCTTCAGCAAAAAGATCTTGTAATTTGCTGAGTCGATATTTTCTGCGAGCCAATCTTCGGCGATTCGTTCGCTTAGTTCTTCTAAACTCCGCTGTTTGACCTTCATCAAATAATCGTGCGCCCCAAAAATTTTTTTTGATTTTCTTTTTTTCAGTATTTCCGTGAACGCTCATTTTCCTTTTCATTAATTGATAATCATCTGTTAGTACCGCCCAGCCCACAGAATTGGTTCCTATATCTAAACCAATCGTATAGTCCTTTGTCATTCACTATCCATCCCTTCTTTTAACATTTACACAACTTAGCAAGTTGTCTTCTTTACAATTGCCAACCATCATGAATAGTTAGACAAAGTGATTTTCTTTTTCTACTTGTAACTCTTTGGTATTATGCTATAATCAATTTGTTGGTAGCATTCAAATCAACATAGCGAGTTAAAATAAGGCATTGTCCGTTATCAGCTTTTAAAGCAAGCACTGTCTCGGTGCTTTTTTATTTTGCCTTTTTTTGTTATATATAGGATTTTTAACAGTTTTACTATAACACAAAATTTTTATGCGATTTTTATTTTTGAAAGCATTTTATTTAGAATTTTGATTTTAAAATCAAATCTAATGAAACTTTTTTTAAAAAATAATTCTAATTACCTAATGATTTATTAGATATAAAATAACACAAACCTCTTACATATCCTTTCATTGCTATCTGGCAAACCATTCTTTCCAGATTTTCTGCCAATCTTGATTTCCTTCCCAAGCTTTCCATTTTTTCAGCTGACCAACTTTTCGATTCCATTGACTTACTTTTGCTCAAAATTAGACACTCTGTTCAATCTGTCCAAAGTTTGGATATTTGGTTACCCTATCATTTGGCAATTAGAATGAAAGGTTCTATCCTTTTACATAGAAGGACGAGAGAAAAAACAAAGGAGGAACATCTTATGAGTAAAAAATGGATCAAACTAGGTATTGGACTAGGCATATTAACATTGGGTGCTGTTTATCTTGGTAAAAAGACAGGCTTGTTAGAAGATGATCGTCATTTGTATGATGAATTTGAATCGATCTAGTCAAAGAAACGAATCGTCAGACTGTTCACTTGTAAAATACTGGAGGAATCACAATGAGAAAAAGTAAAGCAATAATGATTGGCGCTGGAATCGCCAATATGGCAGCTGCTGTTTATTTGATTCAAGAAGGAAACTGGCGTGGTGATCAGATTACGTTTTATTCTTTAGATGACCATGGCTCCAATGATGGTGCCCCAACGGATACCGTTGTCGATGAATATTGGAATAAAAATCATCCCTTAGAAAACAAAAAGGGCTATATCGCCCGTGGTGGACGTATGCTCAATTATCGAACATACGTGGATTTGATGGATCTCTTAAGCCGAATCCCCTCTGTCACCGAACCAGGAATGACTGCGGCTGAAGATACTAGAGATTTTGATGCAAAACACCGAACATTTGATAAAGCACGTTTGATGGAAGGCGGAAAAGGGATTATTGACGGTGGCAAACTAGGATTTAATAATAAAGATCGTTTGTTATTGACTAAGCTGATCGCCATGCCTGATTCAGAAGAAGAAAAATTAGATAATGTCACAATTGAAGAATACTTCAAAGATGATCCTCACTTCTTTGAGACAAACTTTTGGTTTATGTGGGAAACAACTTTTGCTTTTCGTACTCGTAGTTCTGCCCAAGAACTTCGTCGCTATATGCATCAAATGATTTATGAATTTACACAAATCGAACATTTGGTAGGAGTAAACCGAACTCGCTACAATCAGTATGAAAGTATCATGTTGCCATTGATCAATTATTTAAAAGACCAAGGATGTCAAATCATTTTGAACCGCCGCGTAGTCGATTGGGAATTCAAAGAAACTCCGATGCAAGATGAAATTACAGTGACTGGCTTAAAAATGATCAACACGTTAACCAATGAGGAAGAACACGTCGTGGTTGATGGTGATACGGGTGTGCTTTTCACTAACGGATCAATTACTGATTCGGCTACACTAGGTGACTACGATACACCAGCTGTTGAAAATATGGATTACGGCGCTGCTTCTAGCTTGTGGAAGAAAGCCAGTGAACGTTTCTATAATTTAGGTAACCCTGACAAATTTTTTGCCGATCGTGATGCCAGTGAATGGGTCAGTTTCACTCTAACAACTAAGGACCATTTGCTTTTAAATGAAATTACTCGGATCACGACACAAGTCCCTGGTAATGCATTGAATTCATTTATCTCCACTACACCAATCACGCCACTCGGACAAAAAGATGTCAATATGTCGATCGTCGTTCATCACCAACCACATTTTACTTCACAAAAACCAAACGAAACCGTCATTTGGGGATATTTCTTATACCCTCGACGTCGTGGAGAATTTGTGGATAAGCAATATATCAAGATGACTGGGAAAGAAATGTTAGAAGAATTGATCGGACAACTTTCGAAAGTCGATCCTGGTCCTGAAAATATTCGAACGAAGGAAACCGAGATTTTTGATAGCGTTGTGAATAATATTCCTGTGTATATGCCTTATGCTTCTGCATTATTTAATAATCGAGCAAAAAGCGACCGACCAAAAGTGATTCCTCAACACTCAACGAACTTGGCATTTACTGGAGAGTTTGTCGAACAACCTTATCAAATGATCTTTACGGAACAAAGTGCCGTACGCTCTGGCGAGATCGCTGCTTTCCATTTTGCTGGTATTCCAATGTCACGTCTTGTTAAAACTCCAAGATATGACAAAGATATTCCTACATTGATGCGTGCTGCTAAGAAAATGTTTGAATGATCGATGCAATAAGGTATCAACAAGGAACAACCGCAACAAAAAATGACTGTCACTTCCTAGTAACGGGAGTGACAGTCGTTTTTTAGTATTTCATCATTCAACGAATGATTTTTATTTAGCTATTATCTTAGGCTTTTTTTAAGGTACTGCTTCCAGTTTTCAGCCACTTTTTACTTTGCCGTTTCTGCAGAAGCTTACTTCCCCCACCGAATAATACAGCACAAAACAAAAGAATGCCCCCAATAATCGCTGGATACATCAGTAGATCTTGCACGTAATGTGTCATTAATTGCAAAGTCGCTTGCGAATGAAAAGCTATATTATGTAAAACGTCTTGTATATAAAGCAATCCTGCTAAAACACAAAACATACTTCCAGTCGTTCCCAAAATAAACATACCGTAACGCAGGAAAGAAAAGGGTGTTTTGTTAATTACCCGATATAAATAGACTAGCCAAAACGCCAATAGACCCAGACAGATGTAAAAAAGAGGTACCACTATTTTTCGAGCAGACACGATGTTTTCGATAAAAATAGTCAAGTATCGATCACCTAATGCACTTTGGAAGTGATACATGTAAATAAAGATCATTGTCTCGATTTTATTTTTTTCCTCTTTATCGATAGTCAGTTGTTTTTTTGTTGCAATTGTAGCCACAGCTTGAGCAATTTTCTCACTCACCTCATTGCTGTCTCTTAGCTCATAATTTGTTTCTTCATATGTATATTGGATAAATGGTCGAAGGGCTTCTTCGACAAAACTTGGTGAAAGTGCCGTTGCAACGACCTCTGAAAATTCACTTTCTTCTGTGTTTTCTTTCCGAAAATTCTGAGCAGCTTCTGCGAGGACCAATTCGCTATACTTTGTTTTTTCGATTTGACCGAGTAAATACGCCTGATCAAAAAACGTCACTTGAATGATTCCTACGGAAATAATCACAAAAAAAGTCACTGAACAAGCAAATGTGACCATCAGTTTTCTGATTTGTTCTCCCTTTTTTTCTTTTATCACAAATAACCTCCCTTTTGATCTATTTTTTAATCTGTTATTTACTTAACCTAAGAAATCAACATACTTTAATTATACTTCTAACTATAAAGCTTCTCAATGTAAACTAAATAATACACCAGTTATTTTAAAGTGATTTCCCCTTTACTAAAAGCGTTTCACTACTCAAAAGCCAGCTCCTCCTTTAGAATGAAATTAGCTGTTCGTTCAAAAAATGACATGTTATAGGGTTTGAAGAAAGGAGTTTTATTTCATGAAAGCTGTTACCTGGCAAGGAAACCAAAAAATGGAAATCAGAAACGTAGATGATCCAAAAATCGTGGAACCGACAGATGCTATTATTCGAATTACCGCTACTGCGATTTGCGGCTCGGATCTTCACCTCTATCATCATGGGGAGGCTGTCTTAGAAAAAGGATATGTCGTTGGTCATGAACCAATGGGGATTGTTGAAGAAGTAGGTCCTGCAGTAAAAAAACTAAAAAAGGGACAGCGGGTCGTTATTCCTTTTAATATTAGTTGTGGGCATTGTCATTTCTGTACCCATGAGATGGAAAGTCAATGTGATCGCTCAAATCCAGATCAACTTTATGGTGGTTTATTTGGCTTTGGCCGTTTAAATGGGAATCATTGGGGTGGTCAAGCTGAGTATCTTCGGGTACCGTTTGCTGATAGCACTTCGTTTATCGTACCTGACAATGATCTTGCAGACGAAAAAGTCCTTTTCTTATCTGATATCCTTCCAACTGCTTATTGGAGCGTTCAAAATGCCAACGTAAAAAAAGGCGATACTGTAGTGGTCTTAGGGTCAGGACCAGTTGGGTTGTTTGCACAAAAATTTGCCGCTATGGCAGGAGCAGAGCGCGTGATTGCTGTCGATCCGGTCCAACATCGTATTGATAAAGCCGCTCGTTACAATCATGTAGAAACTTATTTGTTAGAAGATACTCAGTCTGCTGGGAAAGAACTTTACGAATTAGCAAAAGGTGGCGCTGATGTCATCATTGATTGTGTAGGGATGGATGGCTTGGAACCAGTGAAAGAAAAAGCTAAGAATCTCGTTAGTTTGCAAAACGGGACGATTTCACCGATCCAAATGGCTGCGCAAGCTGTCAAAAAATTTGGAACCGTACAAATCACTGGTGTTTATATGACCCCGGCTTCTTCGTACCCACTACAAGAATTTTTCATGAGAGATATCACAGTGAAGCATGGTCAGGCACCGATCGTTCATTTGATGCCTAAAATTTACGAGATGATTGCTGCGGGTCTGTTCGATCCAACCCAAATCATCACACATGCGATGCCTTTAGCTGATGCTGCCCGAGCATACGAGATTTTTGACAAAAAAGAAGATAAAAATATCAAAGTTGTTTTGAAACCTTAGCTTTGTTCACAGATAGGTGAGTGAGAGATGCCAGAAATAAAACGAAAAAGCCATGAAATAGATATTGGGAAAGAAGAAGATATCGAAATTGCTGGACAACGTTTTCGTCTTTATTTCCAGAACCGCTATACATTATTGTCTCTTGCAGTTGATTTATTAACAGGGATTTTTTATATTTTTGGAAGCGTAGCGTTGTTAACAGATATTCCAGACCGTTATAGTACCTATTGTTATCTAGTAGGAGCGATCTTTTTGACTGCACGACCTATTTTGAAAATAGTACGTAATGTCTTCATCTATGACGAGAAAAAAAAACAAAAAAAGAGTGAAAAAAAGAATGAATAAGAAAGCTTCCTAATTTTTCGGTAAAACGACGGAACGCCTATTTAGGATAGCGAGCTCATTCATGCTTTTCCAACAAATCAACCATTCTAAATTCCAGGAGTGATAGAACTTTCTATTGCTCCTGGAATTTTTTTGAAGCTAAAAAATAGTACCGTCCACTAAATAATACTCGAATAACCAATATACCAACAAAAATAGCATCAAAAAACAATTTCCGATTTTTCTTGGCATTGCTCACCAGAAACAAAAGATTACTGATCAGACAAAGAACCCTTTTGAGTAATCAACTCCGATCACGTTGTAAAAATCGCTAGTTGATATAAATAAACCGGGATCCCTTCATTATCTTGCACTGTCGTCAGATATTCCCACTCATATCTTTCATAAAAACCTGTATGGTCAGTCGCTACATAGAGCTGCGAAATCCCAAGCGCCCCCATATCCTTTCGAATAAATGATAAAATCTCTTTGGCAATTCCTTGATTACGATATTCTTTTTCAACAAACAACGCACAAACATTCGGAGTCAAATCTGGACGATCATGAAAATCATTCGCGATGACCCCTGCTCCAGCGATAATTTTTTGTTCTGACGTCACGACTATATACCATTGAGGAACAGCGTTAGATGATTGAAGAGAATCTTCCATGCTCTCTTGGTAAAAGGAAAGCGGAAGATGCCATTTTGACGTAAACCATTGCGCTGCCTGTTCCAACCATTCAGGTCTTTCTCTGATCTTAACCAACTCATAACCTTTCATTTCGTCCTTTCACTCCCCTATACATTTGCACTATTATAGCACGCTTGTTATCGAAATGGTTTTTTTAAACTCCAAAAAAACCTCCTTTTATCCTTCTTTTTCACTAAGAAAAAAGAAAGCAATCCTTGAGCCATTTATCCAAAAAAAAACAGTTGTCATGACCTCTGTCAGACAACTGTTTTTTTGATCGCTCATTAAACGAAACAAGATCTTTTCACTAAAGAATAGCTACTTTTGATTGTATGTGCTGTTTCTTTCTTTTATGTGCTTTTAGCCGTTTAATGCTTCTTTTCTTTTTTCTTGAACTGTCGCTACTTTCACAAATGGTAGGTAAATCAAGACAGATAAGATTAAGTTGACAGCAGCTAAGACACCGCCAGCGATACTTTTTGTTGCTAATACCCCACCGATTACTGGTGGTGTTACCCATGGTGGCATCACCGTTGCAGCTGGAACTAGTCCGGTAGCAGTAGCAAAATAAGCAACAGATACTAAAACCATTGGGGTTAAAATAAACGGAATAAACATAATTGGGTTCAATACGATTGGTAAACCAAACATTGTTGGTTCATTGATATTGAAAACACCTGGTGCGATCGACAAGTTCGTAACAACCATATAAGGTTTATTTCTACGTCCCACTAAATAAATTGCTAGCAACAGACCTAATGTTGCCCCTGTACCACCTAAGTTGACAAAGCTATCAAAGAAAGGTTTGTTTACAATGTATGGTGCGCTATGACCAGCAGCAATTGCATTAACATTCGCTTCGATTGCTGGTGCATTGATTGTTTGCATCAAAGGGTCTACCATGTTTGCTCCGTGTAATCCAAAGAACCATAAGAATGGTGTAATGAATGCTAACAACAAAGCTGAAGGATAAGAATTGGCTAGTCCCATGAATGGTTCTTGGACAATTGTATAAAACGCGCCTACGATATCATCTACACCAAATGCAGCAAAGATCGCAGCAATCAAAGCAAAGAATGAGATCGTGATCATTGCAGGTAATAATGAAGCAAAGGCTTTAGCTACAGCTGGTGGCACGCCATCAGGCATTTTGATGATTAATTTTTCATTTCCACTTAAACGAACAAAGATTTCTGTTGAAATAATCCCAACAATAATTGCAATAAATAAACCATTTGAGCTCATGCCCAACGCTCCGCCTAATGCGAAGAATGAACCTAAAGAAATTACTCCAGCAGAAACGCCGTCTTTACGATAACCATTTGCCAAATGATAAGCAAGTAGAAAGGCGATCAAAACTGAAAGAATCGCAAATGTACCATTCCAAGCAGCTGCGCCAAATCCTTTCCAAGCTTCGCCACCAAAAATTTTATTCATTAATTCTTGGAAACCAGGAATAGGCAAGTTATTGATCATTACTGCTAACGCACCTAAAATCATCAAAGGCATACTGACCATAAATGAATCACGAATCGCTACTAAATGACGTTGAGCACCAATTTTTGATGCCACAGGTATAAAATGTTTCTCCATAAATGCAACAAATTTATCCATGTTTCTTTCCTCTTTTCTATTTCACCAGTTTACTTTAAGCATCTAAACGTCGATATAAATCAATGATTTCTTTTGCTAAATCTGTAAATGCAATCGAAGTCATCAGATGGTCTTGGCTGTGAACCGTTAATAAAGTCACTTCCATATGATTACCTTGTGCTTCTTGTGTTAACATTTCTGTTTGAGAGTGATGAGCTTGCACTAAAGATTCTTCTGCATCTTTGATTTTTGCATCAGCTAACTCAAAATCTCCTTTTTTCGCTGCAGCAATCGCTTCCATTGCATCGCTTTTTGCATTTCCGCCAAACATGATCAAACCCATGATTGCTTCAAGATTTTTTTGCTCTTGCATTGTTGGTTTCCTCCATTATTTATTGATTAATGATTCTGCTTGTTCTAATACTTTGGCACCGTTCATCATTCCGTAATCTTGCATATTGATTACATCTAAAGGAATTCCTTTTGGTGCTAATTTTTCAGCAAATTGATTTTGCATAAAACGTACTTGTGGACCTAAAAGTAAAACGTCTACATTTTTTGATTCTAATTGATTGTCTGCATCTGAAGCAGATACTGCAAAGATATCAGCCTCGATTCCTTTTTCTTCTGCCGCTTTTTGCATTTTTGTTACTAATAAACTAGTACTCATTCCAGCTGAGCATACAAGCATGATTGTTTTCTTTTCCATTTTCTACACTTCCCTTTCTTGTATCTTACACTTTTATATAAAGCAATTACCGTGCCAACTTTTAAAGCGCTTTAATCCCTTGTCGTGCTAACGCTTTCAAGAGAACACTGTATAGATGCACACTTCTTTTTTCTTTGCACACTAAAATTAGTGTGCAAAAGTTGATCATTTCTCTGATAAATTTGTGTAGCTCATTCATGGTATCAAAAAAAAATAAGCCGTAGTTTCGCAAAAATGACTCCTTTGAGCGAATTCCAGCTTATTTTTCATCTGCTTGTCCTACTATTCACTTTTGGTCGTTTCTTGAAATTTTTTGTTTAATTGGGTTAATAACTCAATTTGTAATTGTTGTAATTCCAGCATTTGTTGCCATTGCTGTGACATCAAATAATCGATTTTTTCATGCAACAAACTAATTTCTAACTCAGCTTTTAGGTTTGTTTGATAATCATGGTCGGCTGCTATCCGATCTCTAGCTGCTTGTCTGTTTTGACTCATCATAATGATCGGTGCTTGGATAGCAGCTAAACAAGAAAGCACTAAGTTCAAAAGAATGAACGGATATCGATCAAATGATAGGCCAAAAAAATGTAACGTATTCAACAAGATCCAACTACCTAAAATCACTACAAATAGAAAGATAAACGGCCAACTACCACCAAACTTGGCAATTGCATCTGCTGATTTTTGACCAAAAGTCGCTTTTTGATTGATCGTTGTATTTAAATTTTGACTAATGATTTGCTTATTTTTCAACTGCTCTAGCATTTCTTGATTAATTTTTTTTGTTTCATTCTGGTCTTGAATGATTTTTTCTTTTATATACTCAAAATGATAATTCATAAAGGTAATAAAAGGGATTTGGGACTCTATGGTCAGTTTCTTATTTTTTTGTAAAATAAATGAACGAATATCTGTATCAATTGTTTTCAGATGAACGTAATCTTGATGAGCCATGGCCACTCCTCCTTTACGTTATTTTTCTGAGAAAAAGGAAAAAACAGCTTTCGTTAGTGTCCTAAGATTTGTTCAATTTTCTGTTCTTCTTCAGGTGAGAAGGAAAGATTATCCATCATCCGAACACTTTCTTCTAATTGACTAAGTCGACTAGCGCCTACAAGCACACTGGTCACTGACTCTTGTCGTAGATTCCATGCTAAAGCCATTTGTGCTAATGTCTGTCCACGCAAATCAGCTAAATCCTGTAATTGCTTGATCTTACCCAATGTAGGTGTCACTTGATCTTCTGATAGAAAAGGAATTTCTTTACGATGGGCTCGAGAATCTTCTGGAATCCCATGTAAATAGCGTTTAGTTAATAACCCTTGCGCTAAAGGACTAAAAGTAATAGCTCCCAGACCGGTCTCTTCTAAAACAGGTGCTAAATCTTCTTCTAATAACTCTCTTGAAAACATATTGTAACGCATTTGGTGGATAATAAATGGAGCGTTCATTTCACGTAAGATAGCAGACATTTTCTTCGTGTCTTCCCCGTTGTAGTTGGAGATCCCAATATACAGTGTTTTCCCTTGACGAACTAATTGCATAAGCGCTTCTGCCGTTTCTTCCAAAGGTGTATCTGGATCAGGACGATGATGATAAAAGATATCTACGTAATCTAACCCCATCCGTTTGAGGCTTTGATCACAACTAGCAATGATCGATTTACGGGAACCCCATTCCCCATAAGGTCCTTCCCACATGTGATAACCTGCTTTGGTTGAAATGATCATTTCATCACGATACGTTTGAAAGTCTTCTTTAAAGATCCGACCAAAGTTTTTCTCTGCTGCTCCTGCTGGTCCACCATAGTTATTGGCTAAATCAAAATGTGTGATCCCCATATCAAAGGCGCCACGTAAAATTTCCCGTTGATTACTTATAGGATCATAATCACCAAAGTTTTGCCATAATCCTAAAGACAGCAAAGGCAATCTCAACCCAGATTTTCCAGTTTTTCGATACGTCATTTTTTCATATCGCTGCTGATTTGCTACATACATATATTCTTCTCCTCCTAAACAAGTATACGCTTTCAAAAAAATGCGACTCGTCACTTCTTTTTCCTAGTATGCGTACGTGTATTTCGTTTTTGATAACTATCGTTCTATGTGCATTATACGCTTATCGTTGGCGAATTACTAACAAAAATCCTCTTTAGCCTCAATCATCACCATGGATCATTTGGTAAATATCCCTAGGTAATCGGCGTTGATATCGAATTGTTTTTCGGTAAATTCTGGAAAGTATAAATCACTTGCCCATTGCCAAGCAGCTTTTTCTGTATGTAAAAGTTCGTTTTCTGAAGGATTCTGAGGCCATTGTGCTACCCAGCAGTTCTCTTTTCCTAAGACATCCAAGTCTAAAGTTCCATTCGTAAACCATGAAAGATTGGAATAATGAACCACCTGGGAAAAACCAGCTGCTTGAATGGCCTGACTAAACACTTGCGCATTTTCAGTTGCTCTTGCTAGATTCATTTGAGGATTTTCACTATCGTTCACAACTACAGTAGAATAAGGTAAATTTAATTCTTTTAGATAGGCTAATAAATAGTGGGCTTCTTTTTCGGTGTCTTCTGCATAATTAAACCAAGCATAATGATAGACACTCACTTTCAACCCCGCCTGGATAGCATTCGCAACTTGTTCAGGGGCCAGCGGGTTCCTATAAGAATCCCCTTCTGTTAACTTAACTACTACACCTGTGATCCCATAGTTTTTCATTGTTTCATATGCTTCGACAGATAAATAACCATTATGTGAGGAAACATCAATAAAATCTTTTGGCGGTCTACTATTTTCAGAAGCAGAAATGCCTGACCCCGAATCCAACAAATTTACTCGATTGTTACGTTGTTTTGCCACCACATTGTCTAGTAAATGCTGTTTGCTTTCAGTGATAATTGTTTGGGTGCTTTCTGATTTTTCATAAGTATGGACCACAAAAAATGTTGAAAATGTTGAAAATATTGAAAATACTGAAAATACAAAAAGAACACTAAAAACCAATAAACGCCTTTTCTTCATCATAGGTACCTTCTTTCTTTTATTTGAGAGAGGTTTCTCAAATAAGTGTACCACTTAATCAACAGCGCTTACTTAAAAGTATTATTAGATTTTAATCGTTATTAAATCTTCTAGCAATTTTAAGGGAATGACTGGTTTTTACAGAACATCTTCTACTTACACGATTACTTATTCGTCTTCCCCAGACCATTTTTTCTTTGCCCGCTTAAAAAATAAAAATTGTTGATGAGACTTCTTGATCTTCTTATAACGTTTTTGTTGTTTTTTGTAAAATTGTTGATGATAATTTTCAGCAGGCCAAAAGGTTGTTGCTGGCTTGATCTGTGTGACGATTGGTTCCGCAAACTGATGCGAAGCGATCACTTGTTGCTTGGATTTTTCTGCTAGTATTTTTTGTTCTTCATTTTCTACAAAAATGATGGAGCGGTATTGATTCCCACGATCCTGAAACTGTCCAAAGGCATCTGTTGGATCGGTGACTTGCCAAAAAATCGCTAATAGTTCTTCATAGTTTATCATTTGCCGATCAAAAATAATCTCCACTGCTTCCACATGCCCAGTCGTGCCACTGCTAACTTGGTCATAGTTAGGATGTTCGACCTCCCCGCCAGTATATCCGGACAACACGGAAATAATCCCTTGCCGTGTTTCAAACGGTTCGACTAAGCACCAGAAACAGCCCCCGGCAAAGACGGCTTTTTCTTGATAGCGTTCATCGGTGATCTGGTGTTTCGCAAAGTCGTAAGACACTTGTCCCATCGGATCATGGGTGATCTTCAAATAAAAGTCCATGACGTCAGGCGTCAAATTCCCCCGAAGTGCTAGCGGTCGTAAAGAAGCTTCAATCATTTCAAGGATTTCTTTTCTTTGTTTTCTTTCCCCTATTTGGTTTTTCGCTTGGATCAACAATGTCCGTTCCCATTCACGGGTATTAGGGTTTAAAATGAGATTGTATAATTCTGCTAGCTCTTGCTCCACCACTTTTCCCCTCACCTCTTGGTCAAATATGTAAATTCGTCCTGAATGTATCACGAAACTAGCGAAATTGCGAATAGACCGCTTAGAGGAGTCATGGGAGAGCGTAGGCTACTCAAAAAAACTGAGACAGCCATTCTTTTGCCTGCTACAGGCAATCAAACGACTCTCTCAGTTTGTTCTATTTGATATGAATGTTTATTGGTAATACACTTCGTCTAAAAATAAACCATGTGCCGGCACGGTTTCTCCTGCCTGTTGTCTTACTTTATTCTCAAAAATATCATCAATCGCCGAAACAGGTAACTTTCCTGTACCGATTTCCAAGAGTGTACCCATCAAGATCCGAACCATCTTATACAAAAAGCCATTGCCCACAAAGGTAAAGTGCAACATGCCGCCTTCTTGTTCGATTGAGAGCTCATGGATCGTACGAACTGTTGATTTTTTTGATTTTTTCAAGGCAGAAAACCCGATAAAATCATGACTTCCCATTAGTTTTTGACAAGCTTCATTCATTTTTTTCAGGTCTAGTTCTTGTGGAAAATAGAAACTATGATTTCGTTCAAAAACAGTTGGAACGGGATTATTCCACACATAATAGCTATATTTTTTCCCTGTCGCATTGTATCGAGCATGAAAGCGTTCAGGCATTTCTTCCACTTTCTTGATCACGATATCTCTTGGTAAATAGCGGTTGAGAAAAGTTAGCATTTCATTGCGACTCATTTGAGAAGTCGTTTTAAAGTTTGCCACTTGTCCTCTGGCATGTGTCCCAGAATCCGTGCGCCCCGATCCAATGATCTCAATTTTTTCTCCAGTCATCTGTGAGATGATTGCTTCGATTTTGCCTTGGATCGTTTTATCGTCATCTCCCAGACGTTGCCAGCCTGAGTAACGTTTCCCATCATATTCGATCGTTAATTTGATATTTCTCATGTCTTTCATTAGACTCCCCTACGATATACATTTGCACATCACGATGTGCGGTCAAGGTTTAGTCTGACACATTTGTCCTGTGGTTTCAATCAGTTTTACGAATTTCCAGCATTTAGTTAGGGCTACAGTCCGCTATGCCCTAATGTGTAAGATACTTAACCACACAATTGGTAAATAATTAAAGAAGAAACTGATCCGTTGACAAAAACCTAACTGATTCAAAACCGGCAATTGATTTAATCCGGGAATACGTGCTGCGCCATAAATTCCTGCAAAAACCAAGCTGGCAACTAGTAAAATAAAAAACGATTGAGTTAATTGCGCATCGCCCATTTTGCGATACAATAAGAAAACAAATAAAGGGAACAAAATAAATCCACCATACCCAATCCCTGAACCAAGATTGTGGATCCAAGTCGAAAAATTCCAAGAAGTTTCGTTCGTGTCCACACTAAATAACCCGGTAAAAATACAATCTGTAACACCATATAGACCGATGGCAGCTGTCACTAATAAAGCAAGTGGTTTTGAAGTAGTAACAAAAGCTTGATATAACGCTGGCATTGCCAAAACATACAAGCAGCCAGATATGACTGACCAAATCAAAAATGCTTTTCGTACGGGACTACCAACATCCCCAAAAAGACTGATCACAGCAGTCATTTGATTAAGTTTAGGATAAAAAATCCCTAAAACATACGGCGTCAGAAAATCACTTACTACTCCTGACAATAAAAAATAAAATCCATATTTACGTAAAAAATCCATCCTGCATCCTCTTTTCACCAACCAGAAAAAAGAAAGTTTCATGCTCGCTTTCTTTCAAAATTCTAGACATCATCTAGAAAAATTGTACCGAATTATACTAATTTAAACAAGCTTCAAGACATCCGGTACCTTGGATTTACTTGATGAGGGTAATGAGCACTTTCCTCTGAACCACAGTAGCTGATTTTATACGATCATTCCATTCTTTTCACGATATTCTTTTGGTGACTTGCCGACGATTTTTTTGAACAACTTTGAAAAATAGGTTGTGTTGTTGTAGCCGATCTCACTAGAAATTTCATTGATATTTTGATTGCTATGCAGCAGCAACCATTTCGCTTGTTCCATTCTGAGATGATTTAAATAAGTTGAAAAACTTTTTTTCGTTTCTTTTTTGAATAATTGCCCCAAATACATCACATTCAAATGCAGGCTTTCTGAAACTTCTTTCAAGGTTAAAGGTTCTCGGTAGTGTTCGTGTAAGATCGTCATCACTCGTTCGACATTCTCGCTATATCGGACTTGTTTTTGCTGTTCCTTGATCAAAGATAGTAAGAGTTGATGCAGTTCTTGGACTGTTTTTGCTTGATTGATCTGTTGAATCCCTTTTAAATATTCATCGTCTTCTAGCCGAATCAATTCCCGGTGGATATCCATAAACAACAAAAAACTAAAATGACGGATATCATCCGGTGTCATCACAGCAGTTTGGAATTGGTCAAAAAATTGAGTGATCATTTGTTGGGCACTAGCCAATTGCCCGCTTTTCAACACACGATTAAACGAAGAAAAATCAATTGCCTGTTCTTTCGCTGCTTCTTGTTCGGCAAAAAAGATATGTTGATCTTTTTCGCCGTAAAATTGATGCAGTTGTAAATTATCTTTGGCATGTTGATAACTCTCAGGGATCTTATCAGGATCTGCTGTTTCATCTCCAATACTGATCAACCAGTTTTCTTCCATACTCTTCTCTTGAATGAAGCGGCAAAATGCAGAAACTGACGCTTCTTCCAGCAACAAAGTAAAGCGTTCCATGTCTCCAAAGTTTCGTTGATAATAAAAAAGTTCTTGGTGGTTTTTCAGCCACTGATTCACTGATTTCCCGACGGATCTAGACACTTGAGCGAGTAAAACTCTTCGTTGTTTCCCTCCGACTTTTTCTAAAATCTCTTCTTCACTCACTTCATCTAATTCTTCATTGAGCCACTGACTAAAAAGGACTTCTTGATAGATTTCTTGCTGGTTTTTCTGTTCAATTTGATGATCTAATTGCTGCTTCACTTTGGTTAAACTAGCAATCAGTTCGGTTTTATTAACTGGCTTCATCAAGTAATTGATGGCCCCTAATTGCATCCCACTTTTTAAATAATCAAATTCCTGATAACCAGAAAGAATCATAAATTCAAACGCATGATGTTCCTTTTGAGCCACCTCGATAAATTCTAAACCATTCATTTCGGGCATCGTGACATCTGTTATAACTAAATCAATGGATTGATTTTCTAAAACAGACAATCCTTGCATCGCGTTTTCTGCCGTTGCGACTACCTGAAATCCCAAACTTGCCCAATCAACAATTTTTTGCAACCCTGCCAAGATCATATATTCATCGTCGACTAATAACACTCGGTACATGTTCCTACCCCTTTTCTTTAAATGTAATAGTGACAGACAATCCTCCTTCTTGATTGGTACTTAGCTTCATCTGATAACTATGTCCAAAACTAGCACGCAAACGTTCATTCACATTTTGCAATCCAATCGATTGGTACAATTCGACTTTAGGATGCGCCAATCTTGATTCGATCTCTGCTAAGCGTTCCGGTGTGATCCCTTTGCCGTTATCCTTCACAATAATCTGGACTCGTTGCCCTTCACGAAACACTTTCACGCTTAAGGCATTATCAAAACGTGTAAAATCGACCCCATGTTTAAAATAATTTTCGATCAATGGTTGAATCACAAACTTCGGTACTTCGATACTTGCTAATGATGGATCAATGGAAAAATGATAGGCGATCCGGTTGGGGTAACGCATCTGATATAAATAGACATATTTTTCGCAAAAGTCCAGTTCTTCCTTTAAACTGATCGTCTTTTCTTGATTAGTATTGTTTCGCAACAAGGCCGAAAAAGCATACACCACATCTGCCAATTCTTCGCTGCCTTCACTTAACGCATACATCCGAATATACTCTAACGTGTTATAGAGAAAATGAGGATTGATTTGTGCTTGTAATGCACGCATGTGGGCATCTTGCTGTTTGATTTCCAATTTATAGATATCTTCAACATATTGGTTGATGCTATCCAACATCTCATTGATCCCTATAGAAAGGTCTTTTAATTCATATTCCGTTTGGGTGGTATCGATCCGCGTCTCCAAATTCCCTTTAGCCGTTTCATTCATTGCATCCATCACGAGATCTACTTGTTGCGAATAGCGCTTGAAGGTTTGGTATAAAAAGAATAACAGACTGACATCTAATAGAAATACACCGAAAATCAATGGTGCTAAATCTTGGATAACCGCTCGTCTAACCATCGAACGATCTAAAGTAGCCAATATCCGGTAATCATCGGGTAATTGTTGGTACTGGATGAAATTATTTTTTTCAAGGTTTATCAGTGGCAAAGTGGAATTTTCTTGAAGGCTGGTTGTAATCAATTGTTCTTGGGTTGCTAGTTTATCCTTTGTCATTCCTTGATCATGGAATGTGTATAAACGGTTGGTGGTACCAGAGATCATATACAATGATAAGCCGCTAAAGGTATTCAAACTCTTTAATGCCGCATCCAATTCCGCTTTTTCAAAACCGACGAACATGCTCCCGACTTCGCTTCCACCTTGCGTGATCGACATTTTGATATAAAAAGCATCTGTCAATTTAGGCGTACCACTTTTAATCACCCCACCTTTATTTGCTCTAGAAGATTCCAGATACTCAGGCAATTGACTGAAAACAACATAGACGGAGCTGACTTCCTCATAGCTGACATAAATATCTCTCATTAGATAAGGAAAAGAGACAAAATCGGTCGTTTTTTGTTGTTGATCATAAGCGTACATCAAATATTCATTGATCGGTTTTGTCAGATAAGTAGTCGCATTCTCGATTTTATCAGAGTTCCCCAATAATTGGTCTTTAATGATTTTACTTAGTGTCGTTTTATCGTTCAGTGTACGACTGGTACTTTGTAACGCCTCACTTGTCGTTCGCTTGGCTTGCTCTTGCGTTTGTACCCACGTATGAACACTGATGATAGCAGTCGCCACCGTTGTTAATAAAATCAGGACGAGCGCATATTTTCGGAAAAGACGATTCAAAAGTGTTCCTTGTGAAAATAAAATACGCCATTTATTCATAGCTTTCTAACTGCATATCCAGTTTTTCCCGCCATTGTTTGGTCACCAGCCCATTCCAAACAGCCAATAAGCCTATCACACCAAAGAGAATCAGTCCTTTATAATTCCAAGTTAGCCAAAAAATAATGCCTCCGCCAATCAACAATTTCAAAAAGGTCGAAAAACTGGAAAAGCCTGAAACAAAACTTAACTTAAGTAGGTTAGGAATCGAAATTTCGTATTCACTATCTAAAATCAAGCTATACTGATAAGTGGAGTAAATATAAAGTAAACTAAAAATCAGGATAAAATCAGTAATCAAAAAAAGAATGCCTTGAATTTGAACAGATAAGTATAAATTATAGCCAAGCAAAAATGTCCCCGCTAAAAATAAACCAAACAACACATTCCCACGGACAAATGTTTGTTTAAATGTTTCCCACCCTCGCTTAAACGTAATCTCTTTATATTCAAAACCATAAAGATAAAACAATTCGTTGACTGTTTTATAAGCAGGTCCAATCCCTAATACGATGGCTCCCATCAGTGTATAGATCCAAAAATAAAAAGTTAATTTCATGACCACCCACACTCTGATAAATAATGTTTCTAGTGCTTTACCTAACATGCGATTCCCTCCATAAAAAACATTGTATTCCCTTTCATTATACAAGAGTAGTAAAAAAGTAAAAGAACCAGTTTGATAAAAAGCCTAATGAACTTTTAGCTACTTGTTTGCTTTTCTTTCATTTCTTCGGACACTAATCAAAAAGCAGAACTCTCCAAAAATTCGACATGCAAATTTCGGAAAAAGTTCTGCTTCTTTCTAGAAACTGATTCAGTTCCTTGAATTATTTACTTTCCTTACGAAATGCATCATATTGTTTTTGCATTTCTGTTAATACTTTGTCATAACCTGCTCTGTTCAAAGCATCTTTTAGTTTTGGTAATGTTTCATCAGGATCAACTGTCCCAGTATTTAATCCATCTAGGTATTGATTCATGACATTTGAGATATTACTTAGTTCTGTTTTTACGCTATCTGTATTGAAACTAAAGCCTAAGATTGGAGAAGTTTTTGCTTCTTCGATTGATTTATCTCTTTCAGCGATCATTTCATCTGTGATCGTATCTTGTGTGTATAAGATTTCATTGTTACCGGTATTCCAAGCAGACATGTGCATGTTTGGTTGGTACCCATCTAATAATTTGATCTTGTCATCGCCATCTTTTTTCCATGCTTCGCCTTCGATACCCCAAACTAAACCATTCAATAATTCTGGATCGCTATTTAATAAACCTAAAAATTCAACTGATTTTTCTTTGTTTTTAGAGGTATTTGATACGACAAAGTTGGCCATTTGTGCTTGTCCAGTTGACTTCAATGGAACAGTGATTGCTTTTGAAACCAATTCTTGTTTCGCTGCATTAGTCAAGATCGTATCGCCATAATCGTATGGTCCTTGCGTTTCGCCACGCATTAACCAAGTATTCCCTTCAAGTGGGTAATCTTTATTACTAGTAGCAGCATCGCTAGGAATCAATCCTTGTTTATACCAGCTGTGCATCGTACGTAATAATTCGATAAACGTTTTGTTGTCGTATTGATTGATGATCTTAGTGTCATCGCCGTTCAAATCAACTGCAAATGGTAATGTATTCCCTAATGGATAATCGAAATCTCCTTGGACTTTAAATCCTTGTCCAATCGCAAAAGCAGCTGTATTTGGGTCTTTTTTATGGAATTCTTGTAACACTTTTTCCGCATCTTGATAAGATTCGATCCCATCAATCGATAAATTGTATTTGTCTAATAACGGCTTGTTGAAAGTCAACACTTGTTGGGCAAACACATTGCCATTTACTGGAAAGGCATACAATTTTCCGTTAACTAAATTTCCTTTGATATACGCTTCATCTAAAGAATCATACGCTTCTTTCGCATATTTTGGTGCTAATTCTGTCAAATCAGTAAATGCACCCTTTTGCGCATTTGATACATAGTTGTTGGCAAAGGCAATATCGTAGTTTTCACCAGAAGAGATAATGACATTCATTTTCTTCTCGTAATCGCCCCAACCGATGTAGTTGATGTTGACTTTAACTCCGATTTTATCTTCGATCCGTTTATTTGCAATATCCATTAACTGATCGAAATTCTCTGGTTTATCACCGATTTGATACATTTGAAGGGTTGTTGAATCACTTGCTTCAGCTTTTTCTTTTGTCCCCGATCCGCAGGCTGCCAATGTTCCAACCATCATTGCAGAAACGCCAGTAAAGGCTAATTTCTTCCATAACTTCATTTTTCTTCCTCCTAAATTGTTTTATATTTTTATTGCATTACTCTTTTACTCCACCAATCGTTAATCCTTTAACAAAATGTTTCTGGAAGAATGGGTAGCTGATCGCAATCGGCAAAGTAGAAATCACAACGATCGCCATTCGAGCTGATTCTCCCGGAACAGAAGCAAGTCCGCCTGTCAATTGACTGCCCGCTCCTGAATTTTGTGTCAAATATTGAATATTGCTTTGGATCTTCATCAATAAATATTGCAAAGGAACCAGTTTATCATCTTGAATATAAAGCAACGCATTAAACCAATCATTCCAATACCCTAAGGCAGCAAACAAACTGATCGTTGCAATCCCAGGAATTGCCAGTGGTAAAACGATTTGCACAAAGATTCGCAGCTCACTAGCCCCATCAATTCTTGCAGATTCAATGATTGAATCTGAAACCGAGCGTTTGAAGAACGTTCGCATCACGATGATATTGAACGGGCTGACCGCCATTGGCAAAATCAATGCCCAGATCGTATCTTTTAACTGCAAGAGATTCGTCATTACTAAATAGTTCGCAACCATCCCTGGTGAGAACAACATCGTGATCAAACAAAATACGGTAAAGAAGCGCCGAAATGGGAAGTTTGATCGTGAAATCGCATAAGCGTATAAAGAAGTCGCTGTACTATTGATCAAAGTCCCTAGAACAGTGACAAGGATCGTCACAAATAAAGCTTGGAAAATCTTGTCTTGCATTTGACCGAATAAGTAAGTATACCCAAATGTACTAAATTCTTTTGGCCAAAAACTGTAGCCATATTGTGTCAAAGCGGATTCTTTCGTAAAAGAAATCGCAATCACGAATAGAAACGGTAAGATGCAAGAAAGAGCAAACAATGCGATCAACAAGTTAGAGAAAAAATTGGTTGTTTTGTTAAATGAACGAATCTGTACTCGTTCGACTTTCTTTTTTTTCATTTCTTTCTCCTCCCTAGAACAATGCTGATTCGCTGTCGAAACGACGAGCAATCGTATTTGTGATCATCAATAGAACAAACCCGACAACGGATTGATACAATCCCGCTGCAGCTGTCATTCCAAAGTCACCAGTAGAGGTCAAGCCATTATAAATGTAAGTATCCAATACTTGTGTGACATCATAAAGTGCCCCGGAATTTCTCGGGATATTGTAGAATAAACCAAAGTCTGCTCGGAAAATATTCCCGACAGCTAGAATCGTTAAGATCGTCATCAACGGAATCAATTGTGGAATCGTCACATGTTTGATTTGTTGCCATTTGCTGGCACCATCCACCATCGCTGCTTCATAATAAGTAGGATCGATCCCCATAACAGAAGCAAAATAAATGATACTGTTATAGCCAATCCCTTTCCACGTGCCGATAAAGACAAGAATAAACGGCCAATACTTCGGTTCGTTATACCAGTTGATCGCTTCTCCACCATGCCCAGTGATCCACTGATTAAAGATTCCTTTGTCAGGACTCAAGAAGGCATAAACAAAATACCCAATGATGACCCATGATAGAAAGTAAGGAAGTAACGACATTGTTTGGTAAACTTTTACCAGTCGTTTATTCCGTAATTCACTCATAATGATGGCAAAAACAACGGAAATCAATAAATTCAAAAGAATAAAAGTAACATTATATAAAATGGTGTTTTTAGTGATCAAGAAAGCTTGATCAGAAGTAAATAAGAAGCGGAAATTTTCCCAACCAACCCAAGGGCTTTCTCTTAAACTAGCTAAAAACCCGTCAGCAGAAATATGGAAGTTTTTAAATGCTACTACGTTTGCTAATACTGGGATATAAAAGAAAAAAATCATCCATAGCATCCCCGGCACAGCCATCAGTACTAAAGCTTTGTAGCGCCATAGATTAGCAAAAAAATGATTTAACCCCTTTCTTTTTTTCATCGTAAAACTCCTTTCGTGTCATTCACAAGCCAATTATAGCGCTTACAACAAAAGGAATAAATAAACAAATTATAGATAAAATGATACAAAATATAGATAACAAAATTAGGCAGAGGTTCAATTTTAGCGATCAATTTTTTCAAAAAATCGTTGGCTAATGGCAGTAATTTCTAAATAAACACGGATGAAATGAGCATAAAAAAGAGTGTTAGGTATAGATAAAGAAGTCGAACATGCAGAAAAATCAGCCGCTCATTAGAATGAAAATCACTGATATTCTAGTAGGTACTTAAGTTGCTACTGTACAAGATATATTCGTTTTGAGATAGACAATACTCACGATTAGTTGAACAGGAGTTTTGAACAGACGATCAATCCTATACTGCTTCTATTCACTCTTTTGTTAACAGCAACTATATTGCTTTATATAAACTAAAGTGATGTGTCTGTAATAAGAAAAGACACCCTGAACTCCTTTAAAATGAATTGGGCGAACCAATTCATCGAAGGATTCAAGATGTCTTTTACTTAGCTTATCAAAGATACCCTAACTATCATTTTATCATTTGACAATGAGCCTAAAAACAGGCTAGCTGGCTTTTGTTTCTTCATCGTATTTCGTTTGATTACAATTCCTTTCCCTCTAACTGCTTGACTTCTTCAGCTGTCATTTGCCGATACTCGCCGAGTGCCAAGTCTTCTGGGAGCAGGAAATTCCCCATTCGGATTCTTTTAAGATAAGTGACTTCTTTTCCTACGGCTTTGACCATCCGTTTGACTTGATGGAATTTTCCTTCATGCAGGATCAAGCGAATCACCGATGTTTCATCTTCCGAATTGACTGAAACAATGGTTAATTGAGCAGGTCTGGTTTCTTCGCCACCGTCAATGGTCAATCCTTGACTAAATGCCTGTACATCGGCTTCGGTCATGATACCGTTGACTTCAGCGAAGTACTCTTTTTCGACATGTTTCTTTGGGGAAAGTAAACGGTGAGCCAAGCCGCCATCATTTGTCACAACCAATAACCCTTCTGTATCTTTATCTAAACGCCCGACTGGAAAAAGGTCTTCCCGATAAGAAGTATCATCGAATAGATCAAGCACTGTTTGATCGTAGTTGTCTTGAGTGGCTGAAATTACTCCAGCTGGTTTATTGAGGATATAATAAAAATCTTTTTGGTAAATGAACTGTTCGCCTTCATAAGTCACTTGATCCTTCCATTCATCTACTTGGAATTTGTCACTTTTAATGGTTTGATCGTTCACTTTGATGTGCCCTTTTTTGATCAGTGCCTTGACTTCTTTGCGACTGCCTAATCCGACATCCGCTAAAAATTTGTCTAATCGCATGCTTTTCCTCCATTTGATTGAAAAAAGAAGTTAAGGGATAATAGGGAACATTATTCCTAACTTCTTTTTTCAAATTTTATTTACTACTTGATCCTTAATCGATGGCGTAATCGAACCATACTTGGTCCTAAAAGACGTTCAGCTAATCGAATTTTTAACGCTAAGTATGCGTACACCGTACCGCCAACACCAGCTACAAATAAAATCAAGAACAATGACTGAATTTTACTATCTTGATTGAGGAATAAACCGAAAACAGATTTCGTGACCCCAGCTGCTACCAGCATGATCAGTGTCAAAATAAAAATCAATAGTGTTCTCCGCCAAACAAAACTTGGTTTGAAACGTGCCACTTGACGCATCTTTTTTAAAATCAGCGTGCAAGAAACAGCAAAACCGATCATCGTCGCAAATAGTGGACCATAGACTTCAAACAGACGGATCGCTGGGTATTGCAAGATCACCTTCACGACAAAACCGATTGCAAGATAACGGATCGCTGCGGCATTTTCAAACATCCCTTGAAGCATATTGGAAACTAACATATATAGACCTAGGAACAGTCCCACAAAACTGGCTTGGATCAACACGTGACTTCCTAGTTTATCAGGTGCATAAAACAACGTATTCAAAGGATAGGCTAGCAAGATCACGCCAAAGGTAGCAGGAAACATAAAGAACGAAAACAATTGTAAATTGCCACTTGTCAGTTTCGCTAAACCACGATGATCTTTGATCGTCACCGCTTCGGTGATCAACGGCAATCCAGTAGAAGCGATGGAAGTAGCAAGCGCAATCACGACCATCGTCAATTTATCTGGGTTTGCACTGAAAATTGAAAAGAGATCCAATAACTGATCTTTGGAATATTCAGTCGTTGCTGACATGATTTTAATAAAGGTAAACTGATCTACTAATTTAAAGATCGTCACTCCTGACCCAACAATAATAAACGGAATCGCTTCTTTGATCGTATCTAGTAACAATTCTTTTGTCGCTACGTTGACTTGGTTATGACTATACTGGACACGTGCCGCTGAATACGCCTGTTGTTTTTTCAAAAAATACAATAAGACCAAAATACTTGCTAACATTCCGATAAATGCAGCAAAAGTCGACTGAGTAACTGCTGTGACATAATCGCCTTTCATGACTTTCATAATGATAAAGGTCGCAAGCAACATGTAAAAGATCCGTGCGACTTGTTCCACGATTTGGGAAAGTGCATACGGCATCATTTCTTGGTTTCCTTGGAAATACCCTCGTATAACACTCATACAAGGAAAAACAAGTACCGCGATACTGAGTGATCGCATCGTTGGAATCAATTCTGCTCCGCCACCAGAAGCATGTGCGAGCCAAGGCGAAGCCACATACATAAATAATGAAAATAAGAGTCCTAGTACACCCATCATCTGTAATGCTCGAATAAATAAACGCCGAGAAGTCCCATATTCATTTAATGAATTGTAGCGAGCGGTTTGCTTGGCGATCGCCGCCGGAATCCCAGCTGTCGAAATCAGTAGGAACAAAGCATAAATATTGTAGCCCATATTGAATAATCCATTAGCAGCTTTTGCATTCTCCCCCATCCAAGCGTACCAAGGGATAATGTAGATAGCCCCGAGTAACCGGGATATGATATTACTAGCTGTCATCCAAGCAGAGCCACGAGCCATTTTTTCTTGAGGTGTTAAATTTTCCATTGCTGGTTTTCGTTGATTAGTCATCGATCAGATTCCAACTTTCTTCAAAACATTACTAACAGTTTAATAGTAAAAAGGAAAACTGGCAATCTTTTTTGTGTGATTTTTCTGTAAATTCAACATTTTTAAGATAACGTTTTCTTTCTAGCTGTTATAAAGTTTCTCCTCAATAATGTTCGTTATTATTTAACATTTATAATTACTAACGAGTTGTTTTTTTCTTATGCTATACTAGTTCTATAATTAGCGAACGGAGGGTGCGCTTATGCTGAAAGAATTGAAAAAAACACCGATCATTTTACTAGGTGTCGTTTTTATTGCCATTGGTTTGAATTGGTTTTTACTGCCACATGACATTGCTTCAGCAGGAGTCGGAGCGATCGGACATTTAGTTGAGACCGCCTTTTTGATTCCACGATCCATCACGGTTTGGTCAGTGAATGTCATCATGCTGCTATTAGCTATACTCTTATTAGGAAAAATGATCTTCATTAAAGCAGTATTTGGTAGTTTGCTCTTTCCACTTGTGTTAGATGTGATTCCTAAAACACCGATTTTTTATTCTCATCTTCTTTCGTTGATCATGGGAAGTCTACTTTTTAGTACGGGTGTCTATACGCTTTATACAGTTGGTGCATCAAACGGTGGCGTGACAATCCCACCAATCATCCTCCAAAAGTTCTTCCGTATCCCGGTTTCTAAAGGATTACTTTTAACAAATCTGGTCATTGTTTGGTTGAATTATCTTGTGTTTGGATTACGGGAAACCCTCTATGTCTTATTTTCTATCGTTTTAAGTTCACTATTCTTAAAGCTATTAGGACGGATCTATCCGATCACAAATGATCTAGAGGCGTGATGCTCTCACTGTTGATTCAAGAATTACGTGCAAAAAATCAAGAACTGTTCTGTTGGAACAATGTGTTATGGGTTCGTTTCGGATAGGTCAGTAATGCTAGGCAAGTAACAAGCAATTTTTATATAAAAAAGAGAAAAAGCTCAACACGTTCGGTCGTTTTGAGTTTTTTTCTCTTTCCTATTCTCTTTTTAGATAGCTGATTCCCTTTTTAGCAACTCTTTTGAAGTATGCTATAATAAATCAGAACCCAATGAATAATAAAGTGAGGGATGATTCAATGAGCTTCTCTTTAGAAGATATCCGTAAATTATTGATCAAAGAAAATTTATTAAAAGAATTTGTTTCTGTTCAAGGTTGGCATTTAGATGCTCCTGAGCAATTTGTATTCAAAAAGTTAAGTTATGACTCACGCCAAGTAGATCATGAGACGTTGTTTTTTTGTAAAGGTCTGAATTTCAAAGAAGAGTATTTAACAAGTGCGATCTCGAATGGTTTGAGCTACTACGTCGCTGAACAGCCTTACGAAAATACAGCAACTGGTATCATCGTGACTGATATTCGCAAAGCGATGGCGATCCTTTCCATGGCTTTTTATCAGTATCCCCAAAAACAATTGCAAGTGATCGGCTACACTGGAACTAAGGGAAAAACAACGGCAGCTTATTTTACCAAAGCCATTTTAGATCATGCGACAAACAATAAAACAGCGTTGCTTTCAACAATGAACACGACTTTAGATGGACAAACTTTTTTTAAATCCCATTTAACAACGCCTGAATCATTAGACTTGTATCGCATGATGGCGGAAGCGGTAAAAAATGGCATGACACATTTAGTGATGGAAGTATCCTCACAGGCTTATAAAACACAACGGGTATATGGTTTAACGCTAGATGTAGGAATCTTCCTGAACATCTCTCCTGATCATATCAGCCCCATTGAACATCCAACTTTTGATGATTATTTCTATTGCAAACGTCAATTGATTTTAAATTCTAAAACTGTGATTTTAGATCATGAAAGTGATCATTTCGATCTTTTACAGGAAACGGCTGAGTTAGCAAACGTCCCTTACATCACTTATGGACGTTCTGCCGAATCTGATTATGAAGTAAAAAGTTTAACTTCAGGGAACCATGCCTTTCACTTGATCAAACACAACGGAAAACTTGATATCGAAGCAGACTATGAGATCCAATTAGCCGGTGATTTCAACCAAGAAAATGCAGCAAGTGCTATCATTGCGGCTGCGTTGACTGGCGCCTCCATTGAGGATGCCCAAAAAGGACTCAAAGCAGCACGTGTGCCTGGACGGATGGATCAGTTGATCCAAAAAAATGGCAGTCATGTTTATGTCGATTATGCACATAATTATCTCAGTTTAAAAACATTATTAGAATTTGCCAAAAAAGAACATCCGAAGGGTCGGGTCATCGTTGTTCTAGGTAGCCCCGGCAACAAAGCAGTTTCTCGCCGTCAGGATTTCGGAAAAGTATTATCAGAAACGGCTGACGTCGTCTTTTTAACAGCGGATGATCCAGCATTTGAAGATCCGCAAAAAATCGCTGAAGAAATCAATGCAGCCATCACTAATGCTGAGCTTGAGGTTCATTATGAAATGGATCGTCCAGAAGCGATCAGACAAGCATTAGCGATCAGCAATCCTGAAGATTCCGTTGTAGTCGCTGGAAAAGGAGTCGATCCTTATCAAAAAATCAATGGGATAGATGTTCCTTATAAAGGCGATTATGAAGTTGTCAAAGAATTGATTGAAGACTGAGTATTTCAATGAATACCACTTGTTTACAATAAAAAATACGAGATGCGAAACGTATTAAAGCGAGGTTGAGACAAAAGTGTTCAGCATCAAGAAATAAGAAGGAATTTCCGAAAATTGCTTCTCAAATTTTTGGTAAATTTCGGCTTATTTCCGAAGATGCTACTTTTGTATCACCGTTTATTCGTTTTTAGAGATACTAGAAGAGACTGAGACAACTTTTGTCTCAGTCCCGCTTCATATTTATCGTAGTTTTCTATCTTTGTTTTTATTGAATTAATTGAAGCAAATCACATGGCTTTATTCTGCAGCTAATTCGGCTGCTTTTTCTCTTTCTTCAGTCAATAGTTTATTGTCATAGTATTTGATGAATGGTAACCAAATGAAGAACGCTAAAATTGCACATAATACTGCTAAAACAGCCGCCTTCCAGTCTCCCCCACTACCGACAAATGCGCCCACACCAACTGGCGAAGGCCAAGGCATTTGCGCCAGCATTGGCTTAACGATCTCGAAGCGAATGGCAAAATAAGCTAGTGAAGCCGATGCCATCGGTGCTAGGAAAAATGGAACAGCCAGATACGGATTATAAACAATTGGCATCCCAAAAATAATTGGCTCATTGATATTAAAGATACCTGGAACTAGTGAAGCTTTCCCTAGTACTTTTAATTGATCGGATTTAGCCAAAAAGGCAATGAAGAAGATCAATCCTAATGTGGCCCCTGATCCTCCTACTGTTACATAGGAATTATTAAATTCGCCAGCAAGCGGGAAATTCGCTCCCTGTGCATTTGCTGCCATGTTCGCTAATACGATTGGTGTCAAGAAAGAAGTAATGATATTGGCACCGTGGATACCCACGATCCATAGTGCATGGATCAAGAAATAGATCACCATGATCCCTAACCATGTGTTCGTTAATTGAGTAACAAACCCGAATGGGATCGCAATCATTTTGAAGATATCTGTTCCTAATACAACCAACAGACCATTAACAAGCATCACAACGAACCCAATCACAAATGTAGGGATCAAAGCTGTAAAGGAACGAGAAACACCTGGAGGTACTACATCAGGCATCTTGATGACCCAATTCCGTTTGACACAGATGCAATATAATTCAACAGCTATATATGACATGATGATTGCTGTAAAGATACCGGAAGTGCCTAGCCGCTCGACAAATGAGCCCATCCGAATCCCGTTCACGACAGTTTCCGTATCTGAGATACTAGCGATCAAGCTTACTTTCCCATCGGATAATACTAATTCCGGAATACACATGAAGAAAGCAAATACCGCAAGCAGCGAACCAGTTAAAGGATTGACATTCAACCCTTGTTCATCTCGTTCGATTGAAGTCAGTTCATAAGCAAAAACAATAGCAAAATAAATGGATAAAATCCCCATGGTCATCGTGTTGATGATCATGTACAAATCACTGACTTTAAAAAATGTAGCGTTGAAAAACCCTTCAAGAAATGGAAATGGTAAAGGTAAGATATTCAAAACCAAAAACATCGACCCGACAATCGTAAATGGAATCGAAGCCATCCCTGCTGCCATTACCGCCCGAACGATTTTCATTTGTGCAATTTTTCCCATCGGTCCCATCAAATACTTTTCCAAAAATTTAAACATTAGTTACTCCCCTTCCCTAATTGTGAAATCTTTTCATATTGTTTAACACGTTGATATTGACGGTCTTGATTACGTTCAATTTTTTCTAAGCGGAACCAGCAAAAGCCACAAACAAAGATACCGCTTACAAATAATGCGAGTAAAAATAGCTTGGCGCTATGATCATTAGCCATAAATGGAAAAAATGAGCGATACCATGGGGTAAGTAGTAAGCCACTGATTCCTACGTTCATCATTCCTTGAATCTTAAAATAATTGCTCGTCCAAGGTGCTCGGTTCGTGTGCGTACGATAAAGTATGACTTGTTCACCGATAGCAGGAACGATCAAACCCAGCAAGCTAAGCGGCAGTAGCCAGGCACTGCTTCTTGCGATTAATAGTAGTACTAGCCAATTAAGATTGATGAAAAAGAAAAAGGCTGTCAAATAACGAATCACAAGATAACGATTGAAGTACATGATTTTCAAACTAAATTGTTTCTTTTCTAAAGCTAATTGTTGCTTCTTAGTTTCATCCACCTTAATCTCCTCTTTCAAGCTTTTTGTTGATACAAATAACTCATTTCATTTGCGACTTCTAAAAGGGTCATTGTTGTCATTAAATGGTCTTGGGCATGGACCATGATGATCTCCATCTCGATTTTTTGTCCACTTGCATATTCTTTTAGCAAGTTTGTCTGAGCTTTATGCGCTTCTAAAATAGCTTCATTTGCTTTATCTAATTGTTGACTCGCTTCCGCTTTTTCTCCTTGCCGTAGAAGTTTGAAGGCTTCATGAATCAATGTTCGGGCATTTCCACTATGCAAAATAATATCAAAAGCGATGACTTGTAATTCTTCACTCGTCATATTTCCAGTCACACGTATTCCTCCTTATTCAATCACCTCGTCAAAATGATTGCTAAAATTTTCAAACGTTGGTTCAATTAAAATTTGTTGTTGCAAATCTGTGCGATCAATTAATTGCACAATTGCTTTTGTCACTATAGTAATTTCTTCGTTTTCAATAAAAGATGGTGACACGAGAAAAACAAATTTGATCTGTTGGTAATCATCCCAAAACATCCCCTCCGGAATCACTGCGACTGCAATTTTTGTCGTGACCCCTACTGGAATAGCTGGATGTGGGACTGCAACGGTTTCACTGAAGACAATCTGTCCCATTTTCTCTCGCTTGCTGATTTGTGCCATCATTTCAAGGGTATAATCTTTTACTTCGTCTTTTTCTAAAAGCGAGAGTAGGTCTAAAATCACCGTCTCTTTAGTTGGTCTTTCAGAATAGACTTTGTACCATCTTTCAGAAAGCTGGCCATGATAATCCTGTCTTTTTTTCGGAGAATCTGTGCAAATAGTTTTTATTCTTTTTGACGGACAAGGTTGTAAGTCCGCAATCGTCTGTCGAATTTTTTGGCTATCTAGTGGATTCAAAAAGACACTCACATGTAATACGGGGATCTTAAAAATCATCGTTGATAAATCGATTGATGAAATAATCATATCTACGCCCATCAAAGTCATTTCATTGATCTCGTAATAACCTTTGACATTAGTCACTAATAGCATTTCGCCAAACTCAGCAAGCACACGATTCTTCAACAATTGCGCACTTCCATAACCAGTTGCACAAATGATCAATACCCGTATTTTTTTCGCTGTTCTGACTTTTTCTAAAGCTGCCATGATGTGTAAGGTAAGATACGCCCATTCATCTTCATTGATCGTGAATTGTCGTAACATAGGCATTTGACTAAATATTCTTTTCGTCTGTTCAAAGGCGACCATATTTTCTTTTTTTATATCCTCAGTCAACGGATTCTCTAAAGTAATCCCTTGCCGTAGACGAACCACCATTGGCGTCAAATGATTAAGCAGACCATTTTTTAATTGTTGATCCTCAATCAGTGAATCGCCAAAAAAGTCGGCAAGCTGCTCAATCACTCTTGCTAATTCCTCGTAAAGCAGCTCATCATTTATTTTTTCGATGGGATTAGACTTAGCAACCAAATGCAACGTCAGATAATGAATTTCCGCTTCTGGAAAAGGTACTTTTGTCACACGATTCATTCGTTGAACGATCTTTTTTGCTACTTGATATTCACGGCGATCCACTAACTCTTCACTAAAATCTAAAGCTTCAATGGGGAATCCTTCGTTGATTCGCTTGATCGTTAAGGCTAGGTGTAATGCTAGATTTTGCATGATAAAATCAGAAACTTTTAAATTTGCTTCTCGGATCTCATCTAAAATAATGATTAAAACCTCTTCAAAATTGAATTCATTGAAAAAGTGACTGTTCACTAAATAATCTTTTAAAGAGTTTGCTGCTTGATCACCAAAAAACGTGTCCATAATAAAATGGCGCTTGTTTTGCTCTGATCCTTCGATCCACATTCCTTGTCGTGGTTTAGAACAAATTTTTAACGCATAGGGCTCAATTTTTGCCTTTATCTCATTTAGATCATTGGATAAACTAGAACGGCTGATAAAGAGTTCCGACTCTAATTCATCCATAAAAATGGCTTCATCTTCTAGCAATAACTTATTTAACAGATATTTTTGACGATCTTCAGTTTCAAAAAATTCCATTTCAGACATGCCTTGATCAGCTGCGATATTTTGATGTTTTAAAAAAAATGCAAATGCCAAAGGCTTTAAGATCGCCAACTGATATCCTTGTCCTTGTTTGGCAATAATTTTTGCTCCGTTTTTTTCAATTTTCTCTTTGACATCAACCATGTATTTACGGATTGTTCGATCAGATAAAGACAATTCAGAAGAAAGCTCATGACTAGTGATATATTTTTTTTGGTAGTTGATCAATAGCCCTAACAATGCTTTTTCGATCTGTTTCATCTTTATCCACTCCTAGTTAGATATTTTCTTCAATCAATTCCGCTAATTTCTGAATACCTGTGGGAATCGGAACATACGCTTGAAAGGGGATACTAACCACAGGTTTATCAACCGTTTTTCCTAGTTTAACAAACTTATCTAAAAACATCGTGGTTTGAGGACTAATGAGAAATAAATCAAAGTCGCTTGACTTGATCATTTTATCGCCTTCTGTCGCAGATACCGCATCGACTTCGATTTCTTCCCCCTTTTGTTTGAATAGATCCGTGGTCTTAGAAGCCATCATAGAAGATGACATCCCTGCTGCACAAATAATCAATGCTTTTTTCATTTTATTTGCTCCTTCCTTTTCGTTCTATTTAAAGTATAGATTGTAAACGTTTTCTTTACAAAAGAAATACTTCCGTATCGATTAGGAAGAAAAAAACATACAAAAAAAGAAACTGAGCTAAAACTTGCCTCAGTTTCTTTTTTAGTTGGTTAAAAAATTCTTTCTGTTTGTTTTCGGAACTATCCGATACTTTCACGATCTCTTTTGAATAGGTCTATATCTCATGGTGTTTTAAAATGCAACTGCATCAAGTAACTAGGTCTGATTGGCGCATCTAAGGTTTCCGACAAGATGTTGTCACCTGCTGTTCCAAAGAAAGAGAACTCATAAGCATTCTGTTCACTTGTTAAAGTGACAAGTTCAACGGTTTCTGATAGATTTTGACCATTTGATACTAAAACTACCTCTTGTTCATGATCTGTATTTTGCAAACCTAATGTCAGTTCAGTTAATCGTTCGGTTTCTTCAAGACTAGTCATGGCATCCACATAAACGGATACCGGACGGTTGGAATTATTTTTGATCTCATAATTTGGTGAAGCGATACCAGCTAGAATATCCTCCTGTACAAAACTCATACGTGCAGGAATGGTGACATCGATGTATTGTGCGTTAGATGTAATCGTCAATATTCCGTCTAGTTCTGTTTTATTGCCAAATTCATCAATCAATTTCAGCGTAAATCGATGATCGTCTGCAGGCAACTCAGAAAATTCTAAGCCATTCTCGAAAGTTAACTCAAGTCGGATATTTTCTGGTAAGGACCAATTGTCAGTTGGATCGCCATCTAACAACTCTCGTAAATCCGGCATTTCACTTCCTTGCTCATAGACAAGTGAATCTCTTAGCTTTCCTTCTGGAGGTGTTGTATCCTCGATCAATAGATTTATAGGTGAAAAGTGTTGTTGGTTTCCTGCTTCGTCTGTTAGAACAGAGGCTACAACATACGCAGTAGATGAAGGCACTTTCCCAGCAATTTCAAACTTTCCTCCTTGAAGATCCTCCAGCCCAATCGTAATCTTTTCTGGTAAACTCCAATTATCTTGTAAAGTCCCTTCTTTAATCACACTCATTAACTCTTCTCGGCTAAGACTGCCTGTACGTCTTGCTTCAAATGAAACACTCCGTTCAAACTCTGCTGTCGGTGCCTTCGTATCTACTACTGTATATTTAGTAGTAAGTTCTTGCGTGTGATTCGTTGTTTTGTTTTTCACAGCAACTGTTACTTCTCCAGTTGCTCCAGGTGCCCATTCTTTCGGTCCATTAGTCAGACGATACTCATAATCATCGGTATCTTTTGGTCGTTTATCAAACCATGATTCTAGAATCGTCCGAGATAATTCTTGGCTTCGTTGTGCTTCAACAACCACTTCAGACTTTATTTCAAACCGTTCACCGATGTACAACTTACCCTTAAGTTCTCTAGCATTTCCTCTTTCATCCGTCAAGGTTAACGTAAACTCGTGCGCCCCTTCAGGTAATTCTGAAAACTGCTTGCCGTCCTTGAAGCTTAACGCAAGTTTGATATTTTCTGGTAGCGACCAGTTGTCGGTGGGTTCGCCATCTAATAACTCTCGTAAATCTGGCTCTTTACTGCCTTTTTCAAAAAACAGTGACTCCTTAAGCTTGCCCTCTGGTGCTTGCGTGTCAACGACTGAAATATTTTTCATGTATCGAGCCGTATTTCCAGCTTCATCTGTTAAAGTAATAAAAATGTTACCGTACATACTTGGTGCCTTTCCAACAAGTTCAAACGGTTCATTTGCGGATCCGATTTTAGTCAATCCGATCGTAATCTTTTCTGGTAAACTCCAATTATCTTGCAGATCACTCTCAATCAACAGTTCTCGTAGTTCTGCTTGCGTGAGCGCACCTGTAAGCCTTGCTTCAAACACGATCTCTTTTTTAAGTGTTGCGGTGGGTGCTTTAGTGTCTACGACGGAGTATTTCGTTTCATATTCTTTTGTTTCATTTGTTGCTTTATTTGTGACAGCGACTGTTGCTTGTCCGTTAGTGTCTGGTGCCCATTCTGCCGGTCCGGAGACTAGACGATAGTCATAACTGTCAGGATTGTTTGGTAATTGTTCAAACCAGCTTTTGAGAATTTCAGTTGATAGCTCTTTGGCTCTTTGTGCTTGGACAACCACTTCCGATTTGATTTTAAACGCATCACCGACGTGTAACGTACCTTTGAGCTCTTTAGGATTTCCAGCCTCATCCGTCAAGGTTAGCGTAAATTTATGCTCTCCCCTAGGTAATTCCGAGACTTGCTTGCCGCCATCAACAGCCAACGAAAGACTGATTTTTTCTGGCAAGGACCAATTGTCGGTTGGATCACCCTCTAGTAAACCTCTTAAATCTTTCAGTTCCATTCCTTGTTCAATCACGATTTTGTCTTTTAGTTTCCCATCAGGAGGCGTAGTATCAACCACTTGGATACGATAACCACTTCCCGTAGCAGCATTCCCTGCTTGGTCGGTCACACGTACCTTGACAATTTCAACACCTGGTTGAGTCCCAGCAATTTCCCAAGGAACGTTGGAACCGTTATAATCAAATAACTCAATCTGGAGATCCTCCGGTTTACTCCAGTTATCTTCTAGTTTTTCAAATATACTCCTTAGTTCTTCATCAGTAAGACTCCCTTTTCGTCTAGCCTCCAATGGTGCATCCCTGATTACTGTGTATTTTGGTGCAGTAGTATCTACAACAGTATAGTTAGTCGTAAATTCTTGCGTGTTATTCGTTGTTTTATTTTTGACAATAACTGTAGCTTTTCCAGTTGCTCCAGGTGCCCATTCTGCCGGTCCGGAAGACAGACTATAGTCATAATTCCCTGAATTCTCCGATATCGTAGAAAACCACGATTTTAGGATGCTCGTAGACAGTTCTTTTCCTCTTTGTGCTTCAACGGTCACTTCATTTTTGATCTCAAATTCAGGTTGCTCTTTCTTCACTGTAATCGTTCCCAGCAAAGCATTGACATACGAAACATCTTCGATCGGGATCGAGTCTAAAACAGAGTATTGGGAGGCTACAGCCGTCGTCCCTAGTTTCACGTCTCCGTTAAGTACTAATCGATCTTCTTTTGCACTGGTCGATGCCAGCCTAGTGATCGTGACGGTAAAAGATGCGGCATAAGAAGAAATACTAGGCTTCGTAACCGTCACTTGGTACCCATTGACACTTTGATCAGATGGAATCGTTAACGTATACGTTCCGCGGTAAGATGAATGATTCCCATAATACATCGTATCGTATGGATAATCATCCGTTGTGGTTAGATTACTTGCTATCCAAGAAATCCAACCATGATCTTTATCTTGAGTGACCTTCTCATAGGTAGGCACATTCACAGTAAAGGAAGTCTTCGAACCAACGGCAGCTCCCAACATAATAGTGCGATTAATCTGTGTCGCTAACGTTTTCTCAATATAACTTTTTTTCCCATTTGCTATCAGATCAGGTCGATATTTATCTAGGTTTGGTAAATTATTCTTCCTTAACTCAGCACTTTGTCGAAGGACTGGTGGTACAGGATCTTCCCATGGAGTCACAGGTTCCGTTACTTCAGTTGGCTGTTCAGTTGGTATTTCAGTTGGTACTTCTTCCACTTCTTGTTCTTCAACGATCGGTACTTCCTCAACTACAGGTGCTTCTTCTACGATTTCCTCTGTATTTTCTTCTACTGGCTCCTCTACCTCGATTGACTCTTCTGTTGAGTCGTTTGCAGCTGTTTCAGGTGAAACAGGTTCTTGCATCACTGGTTGTTCCCCTTGATTTTGTAAATCCTGTACAAACTCCGTATCTAGTTCTGGTGGTGCTTCCTCAGCAAAAACGGTTAATGGATAAAGACAATTTTGGAACAACAACAAAGAGGTTGTTATCGTTCGCAAATGCTTGCTTTTCAAATTTTCTGTCCTCCTCTCTTACTAATACACTCACTCTTTTTCCTTGCTCAAATTCTCTAAAAGGAAAGATTAAATAAACAAAATTTTTATTATTTCTTATGAACATTCCTAGTGTGAACGTTCCTAATATTTGTAAAAGGTTACTTTTTTGCTCATGAGATGATAGTTTATTTGACTATTAACATAACAAAAATCACTATGTAAAGAAAAATTTTTCATTTTAATCTTACGTATACTCACCTCCAAAAACATATGAAACACCTACACTAAAATTATCTACGATTATCCGCTTAGAACAAAACCTTTTTTTACCGATAGAATGGTAATTTTTAACAGATTTGCGGTTGTTTCATCGGACTGTCATTTTTCTAAAATAAAAAAAACAAAATAGCGTAATACTATAGCTTGGTATTAAAAAAAAAAGAAAACATGCCAACTAAATAAAAATAACAATGTTTTAAAAAAATGTGTCATTTGTTTACGTTCAAAAGGTATCACGATGCAAATATTATGAGACATAAGCAATTTTAATAAAACACTTTTTGTTTTTTTCACTTTTGTAACTAACAAAAAATAACTGTTCATCTTGGATAGTCATTCACAAAAAAAAACGTCAGCAAACTTCCACTCGGTGAATGGTTCTAACTCTTCAATTGATATTTTCTTTGTTTTAGTTTCTCTTCACTTTATTTTTCTATAAAAGAGTTTGAGAGGAAGCGACCTTCAAGACAAATAAATAGTATTTAAGCATCTGCTCGGAGCTATCCGCCTCTTTCACGATCTTATCCACGGTGTATCAAGCTCTAACGGAAAATAAGCCGAAGAAAGAGGTTGAGCCAACACATGGCTCAACCTCTTTTCCGGCTTATTTCTCAGAGCTAGACACTTTTGTCATAATCTCTATTTTGTTTATTCAGTTATAAACTTGCTGGACTGATTGCGACTTATAAAACATCTTAAAATACTGAAACAGCCAAAATTGTTTTTAATGATCTGTTCTTCATTCTGGAAGTGGCTCTGGGTTTCATCGAAAGCTCCTTCAACAATCTCTTATAATTCACTTGTTCCTGCTTTTTAATTAGCCACGATATTTACTAATTTATTTGGTACAACGATCACTTTACGAACAGTTTTGCCAGCAATGTTTTCTTTGATCGTTTCATTGTTCATCGCTATTTTTTCAAGTTCATCTTTTGGTAAGTCACGTGAAACATTAGCTTTTCCTCGGACCTTACCATTGATTTGGAAGACAACTTCGATTTCATCTTCGACTAAAGCTGACTCATCATAAGTTGGCCAAGCTGCGTAAGAAATACCTTCCTCATTTCCTAAGATTGCCCATAGTTCTTCACCCATGTGTGGTGCGATCGGTGCCAACAATTGAACAAATCCTTCGATATATTCATAAGGTAGTGCATCCACTTTATACGCTTCATTGACAAACACCATTAATTGAGAGATGGCTGTATTGAAGTGAAGATTTTCGTAATCTTCCGTAACTTTTTTGACGGTTTGATGATACACTTTATCTAATTTCCCATCATTTAAAGTGGTGATTCGATCACGCATCTTATTGTTTTCATCCACGATCAAACGCCAAACACGATCTAAGAATTTGCGGCTTCCTTCTAGTCCATTTTCACTCCAAGCAATCGATGCGTCTAATGGTCCCATAAACATTTCATATAAACGTAATGTATCTGCGCCATATTTGGCCACGACATCATCTGGATTAACGACATTGCCACGTGATTTAGACATTTTTTCGTTGTTTTCTCCCAAGATCATTCCTTGGTTGTATAATTTTTGGAATGGTTCCTTTGTAGGTACAACACCGATATCATATAAGAATTTGTGCCAGAAACGAGCGTACAGCAAGTGAAGAACGGCATGTTCTGCTCCACCAATGTAGATGTCTACTGGCAACCAGCGTTCTAATTTATCATAGTTCGCTAATTCTGTTTTATTATGTGGATCGATATAACGTAAATAATACCAAGAACTTCCTGCCCATTGTGGCATTGTATTGGTTTCACGGCGACCTTTTTTACCAGTCACAGGATCGACAACATTCACCCATTCTTCGATGTTGGCAAGTGGCGATTCTCCTGTTCCACTTGGTTTGATATTAGTCGTTTTAGGCAAACGTAATGGCAGCTCTTCTTCTGGTAAAGCTGTGACTGTACCATCTTCCCAATGGATGATCGGAATTGGTTCCCCCCAGTAACGTTGACGTGAGAATAACCAGTCACGTAAACGATAGCTGACTTCTTTTTTCCCACAACTATTTTCTTCTAACCATTCATTCATTTTAGCAATGGCTTCTGCTTTATTCATGCCATTCAAAAATTCAGAATTGATATGAGGACCATCTTCCGTATAAGCAGCCTCTTCAATATTTCCTCCTTCGATCACGGGAAGAATTTCTAAATCAAAGGTTTTTGCAAATTCATAATCACGTTCATCGTGAGCAGGTACAGCCATGATTGCTCCAGTGCCATAAGAAGCTAACACATAGTCAGCGATCCAGATCGGGATCTCTTTTCCATTAACTGGATTGATGGCATAAGCTCCAGTAAAGACACCCGTTTTTTCTTTCGCTAGATCTGTACGTTTCAAATCTGATTTTTTAGCTGTCTCTTCGATGTATGCTTCAACTGCTGCTTTTTGTTCTGGTGTCGTGATTTCTTGCACCAAGTCTAATTCAGGAGCTAAAACAGAGTACGTTGCGCCAAATAGTGTATCTGGTCGTGTGGTAAAAATCGTGTACGTTTTGTCTGTTCCAGCAACTTTAAATTCAACATTTGCTCCTACTGAACGACCGATCCAGTTGCGTTGCATTTCTTTGATGCTATCTGGCCAATCTACTAAATCAAGATCATCAAGTAAACGATCTGCGTATGCAGTGATCTTCAGCATCCACTGACGCATTGGTTTGCGGACGACATCGTAGCCGCCACGTTCACTTTTTCCATCGATCACTTCTTCATTAGAGATCACCGTACCAAGCTCAGGTACCCAGTTAACTGCTACTTCTGCTTCATATGCCAAGCCTTTTTCGTACAATTTTGTAAAGATCCATTGTGTCCATTTGTAATATTCTGGATCAGTTGTGTTGACTTCACGATTCCAGTCATAACTAAACCCTAAAGAATTGATTTGACGACGAAATGTTTCAATGTTTTTTTGTGTAAATTCAGCTGGATCATTTCCTGTATCTAATGCGTACTGTTCGGCTGGTAGTCCAAACGCATCCCATCCCATCGGATGCAAGACATTGAATCCTTGACTGCGTTTAAAACGAGATAAGATATCTGTTGCTGTATAGCCTTCCGGATGTCCAACATGCAGTCCTTGACCTGATGGGTATGGAAACATATCCAACGCATAGAACTTTGGTTTTTCAGGATCATCATGGGTATTGAAGGTATTGTTTTTTGCCCAGTATTTTTGCCATTTCTTTTCGATTTCTTTATGGTTATAACTCATTTTCTATCCCCCTGATCTATTTGTACTTCCACATCAATCTGTCGAAGTGTAGTGAGGTCTCCCTCACTTTTTTGCTTCTTCATCTGAAGAAAACAAAAAAGTCCTATAAAAAGATTGCTCTTTTTATAGGACGTAATCTACGTGGTACCACCTAATTTTGCCTTTTCACAAAGGCCTCAAACGTTGTAACGGTCGTCACCGCTCCTACTTACTCTGTTTGTGATTTCAGTAGGCGCAACTCAAAGGCGAGTTCAAAAGCGTCCGTACACATTTCCACCAACCATGTGCTCTCTAAAACTTTCGACTTTTTACTACTTCCTTTTCAGGCGTTGATTTTTATTTACTCAAAAGTGTAGATTCATAGTAACAAATAAATGCTACAAGTTCAAATATTATTTCACACATTTACTGATTTCCTGCCATGTGTCATTACTTATTTTTTGACGATCAACTGTTGTCCCGGATAAATAAAGTTATTCTTGATATTATTCCATTCGATCAATTGATTCATGGTGATTCCATGACTATCGGCAACGCCCCATACTGATTCGCCTGCTTTGACGGTATAGGTTTTTTCATCTGATTTCGCTGGCGTTGATTGTGCAGTGCCTTTTTTAACGATGACTTCTTGTCCTGGATAAATAAAATTGTTTTTGATGTTGTTCCATTCAATCAACTGATCCATCGTAATATGGTGTTTATTGGCAACGCCCCACACCGATTCGCCTGCTTTGACAGTATACTTCGTATCACCCGTTGAAGAAGCCGTTGGAGTTGTAGAAGCTGGCGTTGAAGCTGTTGGTTTGGTTGTTGCTGTTGCGCTTGCTTTACTGCTTCCACCTTTGACGATCAATTTCTGTCCTGGATAAATGAAGTTATTCTTAATATTATTCCATTCAATCAACTGGTTCATGGAAATCCCATTTTTATTTGCAACACCCCATACTGATTCGCCTGCCTTGACAGTATAAGTCGCTTGCCCTGTCGCAGTTGAGCTGGTATTGCTTGATGCGGTGTTCTTGTTATTAGCTGTCGAAGTGGACGCATTACTTGAAGATGAACCACCTTTGACAATCAATTTTTGCCCTGGGTAAATAAAATTATTTTTAATATTGTTCCATTGAATCAGTTGGTTCATGGAAATTCCAAATTTATTCGAAACACTCCAAACCGATTCGCCTGCTTTGACAGTATAAGTACTTCCAGAAGTAGTACTTCCTGTATTTGCCGTATTACTAGATGTATTACCTGTCGATGTATTAGAAGTAGAACCGCTTGCTGAAGAACTACCTTTTGAAACAACCAACTGTTGACCTGGATAAACAAAGTTATTCTTGATGTTATTCCATTCGATCAGTTGATTCATCGAAATCCCATGATCATTCGCAATTTTCCAAACAGAATCGCCTGATTTAACCGTATATTTTGCACCAGTTGCTTGCCCCGTACTGCCAGACGTATTCGTGTTGCCAGAAGTATTTCCAGAAGAAGCATTATTACCAGTGTTAGTGGTTGAAGAACCTGCAGATTGGCCACCTTTGATTGTTAATTTTTGTCCTGGATAGATAAAATTATTTTTGATATTATTCCATTCGATTAACTGCGCCATCGTGATTCCAAATGAATGAGAGATTCCCCAAACGGAGTCTCCTGATTTGACGGTATAAGTCGTACCAGTCGTAGTTGCAGAACCGCCTGAGTTCCCACTAGTACTTCCAGAATTGGATGTATTTCCCGTATTCCCGCCATTTCCAATCGTTGCACCGCCTCCAGCGTTGCCGCTAGCTGGTGTATCGTATTTGGTCAATCCATAGGTTGTAATAATATTATTTAGTTTTCCAGCATACCCTGGATCAGTTGCATAACGACCTGTCAAACAAGCAGTAGCATCAGTATAAGATTTAGTGTTGCTTTTCCAAGTACCTGCATAATAATAGCCATTACCAAAAGAGGTATTTCTTAAAACATAGGCATTGTCATTAAATGACTCTGCAAAAGAAGGGTACTGACGGAAAGGTTCTTTTTTAGATACCCATTTATTGTTAAGATATTCGAGTGTATCCATATAAACAGTTTGACCTTGATAACTTCCTTTAATCCCAAATAGATTATAGTAAGGTGCTTGTGACAAGGCACTACTTCCCCAACCACTTTCGACGACTGCTTGAGCAATCATGACTGAGGCATATAAATCGTTGGCTTGAGCAATTGGTTGTGCATACGTAGCAATCTCAGCAATAAACGCTGCTGTATTGATTCTGGCACCGAATTGTGTGGGGGTTTGATCAGCATCTACTTGTACAGGCTGAATCAATGGCGCTGCCACAGAACAGCCGACCATCGCCGTACCGACAAGTGCAGCACTACGTTTTACTTTACGAAAACGTTTGGTTTCATTTAAACGTCTACGTTCTTTTCTTGCAATGTTTTCCATCTTCTATCCTCCAACTTCTATCTACAATTTCTATACTATTATAATAATTATAACTTCTCTTAATCTTTATTAAAAGTTATTTAAGTGTGTGACTGCTTATTGTAATCAGACTGTAACCTTTCGTAATGTTCAACACTGAGAAAAAAATAGCTCCTTTCCCCGCTTGATTTTAACGACTTTTAACAAATAATCGATTTAAACTTTCCCAGTCAAAGTATGTCAGTTATATTACTTGAAAATGTCTAGGAGATTACAAAGTGATTTACAAATAAAATACCTTTTTTTATTTTTTGATTAAGTGCTCGATTCTATAAATAATTATGGATATTATTTATAGAGCGAATAATGCTATAATGAGTCATTGTTGAAAAGGAGGATATTTATGAAGCAACGTACAACTTTTCATGTAGCTGGAGCTTGTTTTTTATTGCTCTTTTTAGTCTTAGGCTACATTGTCAAATACCGTATTTCTTTACTGGCGGGATTTGATCAATCAATAACAGAAATGATCCGCGCTCCCTACCCTCATTGGAATGCTTATCAGCTGTTTATGACAAAATTTGGCAATCCACTCACGGTCATCTTAGTCTTCTTGCTGGTTTCATTTTTGTTATGGTGGAAGAAAAAAAGCCCTGAAATGATTTGGTTAGCGGTTAATTTTATTGCCATTGCTGGGATCATCAATCCTGTGATCAAACTATTCGTGATGCGCGTTCGCCCAACCCTTGAACACCTTGTGGTAGAGCACAGTTACAGTTTTCCTAGTGGTCATGCAGCTGGTAGTATGATTTTATATGGTACACTGATTTTTCTAATTCCTGTCATTATTCAAAAAAAGGTCTTTCGTCCATTGATTCAAATACTTCTAGCGTTTATTATAGTAAGTGTTGGGATTAGCCGTATTTATTTAGGCGTTCATTTTCCAAGTGATATTCTAGGTGGCTTTTTACTTAGCCTCTCGTGGTTATGCTTCACGTATCCAATTTATCGAACCCAAAAAGAAAAATGGCTAAACACGCAGAAAACGTCTTGATCTCACACAAGTATTTTTTAGTGAGAACTTTTGTTACAAATCATCCAAATCAATAAAAAATTGTGGAGAGACAGTTAACTTTTTTCTTTGATGATTAGTTAATCTGTCTCTTTACTTGATTCTAAGAACGATTCTCGTTATAAAGTGCTTAGATTTTGCGCCATTCATCAGGTATAATGATCTGAATCGTTCAATACGAGTAGAAGAAAGTGATGAATTTAGCACCATTAAGAAAGAAGGATAACAATGGAATTTACATATTCAGATGGAAATAAACGCTACCACTCATGGAATTATGCGTTAAGAAATGAATTTGGCGGGAAAATTTTCAAAGTGCCAATCGATGGAGGATTTGACTGCCCCAATCGTGATGGTACAGTAGCTCACGGGGGCTGTACTTTTTGTAGTGTTTCTGGATCAGGTGATATGATCGTCGCTCCCGAAGACCCATTACCTATTCAGTTCCATAAAGAAATCGATATGATGCATCAAAAATGGCCAGGGGTAACCCAATATATCGTTTATTTCCAAAATTTCACGAATACTCATGCACCTGTAGAAATCATTCGCGAGCGTTTTGAACAAGTGATCAACCTTCCTGGTGTTGTCGGGTTGTCGATTGGTACTCGCCCAGACTGCTTACCAGATGCGGTCGTGGATTATCTCGCAGAACTAAATGAACGGCTTTATCTGTGGGTCGAATTAGGATTACAAACGACTTTTGAAGAAACCTCTACACTGATCAATCGCGCACATGACTACCAAACTTACCTTGATGGTGTGAATAAATTACGAAAACATGGCATTCGTGTCTGCACTCACTTAATCAACGGTTTACCTGGTGAAACATTAGAAATGATGCGTGAAAATGTCCGACGTACGATCCTTGATTCAGATATCCAAGGAATCAAGCTTCACTTAATGCACTTGATGCGCAAAACAAGGATGCTTCGTGATTATCATGAAGGTCGTTTACAACTGATGACCCGTCCTGATTATGTCAATGTGATTTGTGATCAATTGGAAATGATCCCTCAAGAAATCATTATCCATCGGCTTACCGGTGATGCCCCTTGGGATTCGTTGATCGGACCAATGTGGAGTTTGAAAAAGTGGGAAGTCTTGAATGCGATAGATGAAGAATTGGTTCGTCGCAATAGTTATCAAGGGAAATTTGATGTTCGTAAAGGAGTGCGTTGCTAATGCTACAAACTGCTTTACACTTTAGCCATACGTTATTAACAGAAATCCTGCAACCAGGTGACCATGCTATTGATGCCACCATGGGTAATGGCTACGATACGCTTTTTATGGCTGAATTGGTCGGGAAGACCGGACATGTTTACAGTTTTGATATCCAACCTGCTGCCTTGCAATCCACGAAAGAAAAACTCGCTGAACAAGCATTGACCGATCGAGTCTCTCTTTATTTACAAGGTCATGAGACACTGGGGAATGTCGTGGCTCCAGAGCAACCAATCAAAGCAGGGATTTTCAATCTAGGTTATCTTCCTAAGAGTGACAAAGCAATCATTACTTTACCTGAAACAACGAAAATCGCAATGGAAGAGATACTGAAACGTTTAGCCCCTCGAGGACGCATGATTATCGTCGTCTACTATGGTCATGAAGGTGGGAAATCAGAACTGGATATGGTACAACAGTTTTGTCAAATGCTCTCTCAAGATCAGTATAATGTTTTAAACTATCAATTTATTAATCAAAAAAACAATCCACCGATTTTGTATTGTGTGGAGAAGAAAAAATGTTGAAATAATTGGCTTTGTTCAATTACTCCGTTCGCTTCTTTATGGCTTATCAATGTTTTTTGGACAGTTTTGTTAATTGACGAATATAAAAAAGCCCATAACTAGAAAGTTTTCACTAAGCTTTCTATGGTTATGGGCTTTTTCTCATTATTGGTTCTCTCAAGTAATCCAACATGTCTTTTTCTATTCTATTGGCTTTTCACGTATGACTCGCAGAATGAACAGGGATAGACTTCCTACAAAGAGCAATAAAATGAGTAAGATCATGAGATTGAGCCACCATTGTCTTTGTTCTGCATTCGCTTCTTTTTGGGCTAGTTCTTCTGTATAAGGCACTCGATGTCCTCTGACTAATAATCGATGGGAATTGATCATATACGGTGTACAGGTGACTAAAGTCACGAGATCTTCCTCTGGATAAATTTTTAGAGAGCTAACGTCATCAGGGGTCACAATAGTGATGTCATTCACTTCATAGGCCAACTTTTCTTCTGCATAGGTGATAATGAAAATATCCTCCAACTCCAGTTGATCGAGATCCGTAAAAAGTTTTCTTTCAGGAATCCCACTATGGGCAGAGATCACACTATGGTTATTTTTACCACCAGTAGGGTAGGACGTCCCTTCCAAAACACCAGCACCATATTGGAGGATCGTTGGGCTTGCATGGTCAAACAGCGGAACACTGACCCTAATCTTAGGAATTTGAATCGAACCAATCAAGTGATTTGCTAAATAATTAGCGAGGTCCGCTTCTTTCCGTCCAGTGTAGGTTGGGAGCGTGATCGCCCCCATGCCTCTTTCTGCTAGTTCTTGATTATACTTTTTGGCTCTTTCTCGTGTCTGTTGCTGTTCTGCTTTCGTTTTTTGAGACTCATTGATACGATAATGATCAACGAGTTGGTTGAAGGCATTGACATAAAAAGGATAACTCGCAATCAATCCACCTGTTAAAAAAAGGAGATACATCACGATCCGAAGCCACTTTTTTGGTCGCTGTTTTTGGGACATTGGATATTCCCTCCTTCAAAACCTGTTTACATTGGCTTTTTTTTCGTTTGTCGGTACACCACATAAGCTGCTAAGAGAATCAGTCCCCCGATCAGCAGGAAAATATAGATACCCATACCACCGGTTTCCGGTAAAAGCCCTTGAGGTTGGTTTTCAATCGTGACTAAAGGTGTCTCTGAAGCAGTTGAATCAATTTCAAAAGTGGTATAAGGATCTAAAATGACGTAACCACTTGGAGCCGTCACCTCTTCCAACGTGTAGGTTCCCGCTTTAAAGCCCCGAATATCAAAATAGCCATCTGGTCCTGAGGTTATTTCTGTCCCGACATCATCCCAACCAATCAAGACATTCTCTTCATTCAGACGTGCGTACAATACTTGACCATCAGAATCTTTAAAAATCCGAAAGACCGCCCCACTTAATGGATTACCATCATGACTATTGATCTTTCTAAATTGATGCTCATTCGTCTTGACTTTTGGTCCATCTAAGATCGTAGGATCCGAGCCAAAATCGATTGTGGCAGTATTATCAGATAGTTGAGTGATTGCATCACCCGTGAGCGACATGTCATAAGAAATCGTGAGCGTTTTTCCTTGTAATAATTCAACCACTTCCTCATTGTCAATGTGGAAAGTAATCGTAAACCCACCATTCGGAGTAGCTGTATCAATCGTAAAATAACTACTAGGTACCGCTATACCATCAATCAATACTTCGATTGAATCAGGGGTCGTTAGTCGCAACCCATTAGTTGGTGTATCTGTGATTTCGAAAAGTGCTTTGTTACCTAAGTCACGGGGAACAGCAACCGTCAACAGATAATTTAAGATGTCATCTGTTCCAACATCATAGTAGGTTACTTGATTCCCATCTTGAGTGATTGTTACTTCATTAAACCGACCGCTATCTACTAAAGTTTTCGAATGTTCTTTCAAAATATTTTTAGGATAGAGGTGGATCTCTGTTAGTTCTCCATCACCAGCATAGACTGGCAAAGCCAAAAGTAGTGGGTATGCCATTTCATATATATTCGCTGGTGATTCTTCTTCGACAAAGAGATAAACAGCATCTCTACCTTGGGCATCTTTTCGAGGTAATTGGTCAAAGACCGCAATCCCCTGTCTGTTTGGATCGGTCTCGCCACTTGCTGTTGCTGTCACTTGAGTCTGCAAAGGGCCACTGGCATAATCAGGGGCTCTTTTATATAAAGCCGCATCAGACTGGATTCTTTCCAAGGCTTCTCGTGCTGTTTTCCCATCCTCTCTGATAGAACGAAAATATTGTTCTGTGACATCATAGACAGAAAATGTCACGCCGTCTAACGGATCGCCGCCAAAGTTTTCCATTAGTTCACCAGTATTTTGTTGATACGCTTCTTTCGGGATTTCATCCTGCCAAACACGTTTATGAAGCGTGACATTCACATGCTCTGGGGCTGCTGCTACTGGAAGACTCATTCCTAAAATACTGAATGCCGAAAACAACAACGTAGCAAGCATCACGAATATCCTGAATTTATTCTTTTTACTTTCAGTCATCTTCTTCCCTCCTAGTTTTGTTCATGTACTTCCTTAACAAGTAAGCCAGTAATAACAACGCAATGCCTAAAATAGCTAGCGCTTGTCTCATTTCTGCAGTACGTGGTAACAGACGATTGAATAGCTGTTCCTTCCCTGTCGCTGTTCCTCCTTGTTCTCCCCCAGCATCCGTTGGCAGATCATCGTCCTTTTGAGACTCTCCTGCTCGTGAAATGTTATAGATTCTAGGTCCTTTCTCTACCGATTCGTCCTGTTCATCAGAAAAAGGTTCCGACATTTTTTGTTCATTAAGTGTCATGAATAAAAACTCACCTGATTCATTTTTCCAAGTATTTGGGATAAATAATGGAATCTGCCGATTTTCTTCACTGATCTCATACCCCGGAAGAGTTTGCAATTCTTCAAAATAGTATTCACCACCGATCAAAAAATGGTCTGCTATCTTGACACGCCCTGCAGCATCAGAGATGAAGGTTGCGATTGCTTCATCATTTAAGGGATCATCACTTTGTTTCCATACATCCCCTAACGCCTCCTGATTTTGTGCTAAATAGATTTTTTCCCCAGCTTCGTTATAACGAAACAGGGAAAAAATCACACCTTCGAGAGGTTCGGTCTGCTCAGTGTCTTCTTCTTTGCCATATTTGTAAAAATACGGTTGTCGAAAATACCCAGCATTTTTAGGATAAAGATGAATCTGAGTCAGCTCTACTTCATTTAATGGGTCCATTAGAGGCAAGCCAATCATTATCGGTGCAGCATTTGTCACATTGAAATAACTAGTTTGCTGGGAATGATCCTCAACGATCAGATAAATTCCATAGTGACCGTTGTGCTTTCTGGGAACATCGATCACACCCACTCCTTCGCCAAATTCAGCATGAGTCTGCGTTAGGACAGGACTACCTGTCACTTCTTCTAATTGCTGCTCTGCAATAAATTGTTCGATCTGGATCGGGTTCATCTGTCCCAAGCGTTTAGCTAAAGCTTGCGCATCTTCTTGTGCTTGAAGATAGTAATCCGTCAAATGATAGACATGAAACGTGGCGCCATTATAAGGAACACTCAGACCAAGGCCATTTAAGTTAGCCAATTCATTTTCTGTCAATTGTCTGCCATTTGATGGAGAGGTCTGTGGATCTGTGATCGACTCATCTACAAGGACTCTCTTGTGTAAGATGAACGTCACAGTCTCAGGATCAGTAGCATAGCCTCTATATGGGAAGAATCCGGTTACTAACAGCAGACCTAGCAGCAGCCATTGAAACATTCTTTTTTTCTGCATATCCTCTACTCCTTTCTCATTTGCTGAAATGCCATCAGACCGTCCTAATTACTATTTGCTATTTCGCTTACTTCTCAAGCGATAGAACAACCAACCTAGTAATAAAACAATGGTAGTGAGGGCTGCAATTAGAAAGAAGCGAAGTCCAGGTCCACCCGTCATTGGCAATAAGCCAGACGTTTCCGTATTCATGATTGGTACGACTTCCATTTCGTCCAAGTTTTGGACAGCTTCATGTGGTTGTAGCAAAATGTAATCTGTATCAGCTAGCCTAAATCGTTCAGAAAGGTCACTACCTTCGTGATCCGTGATACTTATTTCTCTAATGTAATAATGATAAGCTTGACCATCTGGAGTAAATTTCTCCAAGCGGTTACTGATCCATTTCAACCCTTCACCTGTATCTCCTGGCGTTAAGAGAATCGTTTGGATTTTCTGCTTTTCCCCTTCTTCGACACTTCTAAATAACTCAAAGGTAATGTAGTTAATGCTCGAGTAATCTAAATCGCTGAATTCAAATTGTTTCTCAAATCCCACATAGACGCGTTCAGGGGTACTTTCAGGTGTCGTGCTATTTTTCAGGGTAATTTGCCAATTCTGATTAGCATCTTTCACGATCTTATTGAGATTATCAACCTGATCGCCCTCTTCCCCACTACTTAAATCAAAATATGGTTGCAGGTTTTTTCCTGTTTTGGTATTGATGATGCTGGTTTCTTTTACGATATATCGATAATCCTCACCTAAATCGGCTAACTCTTCGACCAGCACTTTAAACTCATTCTCCTGATTCAAAGTGAAAGTCATGGGTGTGAATGAAGCATCCAAGCGCCACTCATCGCTTTGTTCATGCCGTTGTTCCCTTAATAAATTGACCGTAATTTTATAATCTTCTTTGATCTCCTCTGGTACTGCCGCATTAGGCGTGGTAAAATCCCAATTTTTTTCGATCATGAAAGGCTTTGGTCGGTTTTCAACAGTCAACTTGAACTGTCCATTGTCTAATTGGATCGTTGCTCGTTCTTGTGTCACTGGAATCCCTTGTTCATCGGTGAAAAAAATTTCCTCTTCTCTACTAGTCGTTCCTGATGCCTGTACCTTGAAATAAATGGGCTCTGGTAGTACAGCAAACGGACCTGCTGGTGGAGTAATCTCTGTCAGACGATAGATTCCGTTCGTCAATCCATAAGCCTCTTCTTCATGAACACCACCGATCTGAGTAGGATTATCTACCGTAAATGTCCCTAATACTCTTTCAGGAAATTGTTCTTGGAAAAAATCTTTAGATTTTTTCTCTAAACGGAATTCTGAACCTGTAAGGTCATTTCCTTCGTGATCGGCTTTATAGAATTCCACGATTCGGTGGATTCCTGAAGCATAACCTTCGCCCGTCGTGATGTCCGTAATGGATTCTTCCGTCACTTTTTGTTTTCCATTCAAGAAAACACCTGCACGATTATTGACAGAATCAGCGGTTGTTTGGGCAGTATATTCTACGATCAATGTTTTATCTGTCACTTCTGACTGACCAGTATTATCACCTACAACTAATTGGAAATGAGCAGTTTTTTGCGATAAATTGATCAACCCGTCCGCAGCTAACTGGTCAAAGGCGGTTTCTGCCTTCACACCTGGCTCACTTAAAGCTCTTCCTGTTTGCTGACTGATCCAATGAGCTTCACTTGTATCATTTTCTGGATTTGCTTGCCATTCAAAGATTTGATAAGCACCTCGCCCATCTACGCCAATGTACTCTGGCAAATATGGGACTAAGAGTTGTTGTGGTGCCAACAGTAGAAAATCTTGTTCATCAATTAAACGGCGTATTTTTTCAAATTGCTGAGTCTGGGGATTGTATTTTCCTTCAAAAACGTTGATTCGATATTTTCCAGTATCGGGATCTAGCAGAAGCGTCGTTTCTTCTTCATGATCCATGAGATCAAAGAGATACAAATTCTGGTATTTGGCGCCACCTGGATTCACGATCACGCGGTAGGTGATATGTTCGCCGTCGTCTGCTACTTCACCCGTCTTGATCACTAAACTTTCTGTCGGTATCGTGACTTGCGTTTCTACTTCTGTCTTGCGCCCACCAGGACTTGTCAGTGTCGCTATATTTTTATAAGAACCTGCTAGTAATGGATTATCAGCTAGTTCTTGAGTGGCAACATAATCGGCAATGAAGAAGATAACGATTGGTCGATGACTCTCTTTTAAGAGAACGATCCGCATCAATTGTGTTTGCGGATCATATTCTAGGCGATAATCCGTACCTTCCACTAGTCGTTCATTCCCTGCATAATCTCCTGCCGCTATTTTCCAGCGGTGTTGATTCGTATCAGGATCAATCGGACCAGCTAGGTTGGCGGTCCCCTGAAAGACGTGAACAGAGTCTGGCTTAAACTCCCAACCAGCAAGGGTCGAAAAATCATCTTCAATGACGGTTCCTGCTGGTAATGGACCACTGGAAGGATTGAATTCTAGACGAAACAGTGTTTGGTAGCGATCAACGATTCCAGTGTAGACCGGTTGTCGACTCTCATTTGAAAAACTTTCATCTGTCCAATATTCAAACGTTCCGATATTTCCAGCATCAGCTTGTTCTGCATCTTCAGCGATTGCTTCTTCATACTTTTGCCCTGGCTGTAGGAATAACCCTTTTTTATGTCCATCGTTTATGAGGCTATAGTGCCAATTGCCAAATGTTCCATAACCAACTGAATCTTGAGAATACTGAACGTCTCCTTGCCGCCAAGTTGCTTTGGCGTAGTTGAAGAACGTAATATCTGGATGGATATACGTTCCACCTAACCAAGGATAGATCCCTTGGACTACTGGATCGCTCGAATAGTAATTACTTCTATTGAACTGAGAAGGGTCTTCATCCCAGATTTTTAAATAACCTCTACTAGATAACTGATGCTCTTTCGTTGAAAAATGAATCTTAATGGTTCGATCCGTTGTTTCATAATCTCCAATCAAGCGGATCGTAAACCCTGTTTGATAAGCACTATTCGCTTGATGTAAATAACTCCCATCCGGCAACATCAATCGTTCGCCTGGTTCAGAAAGATTATGCAAAACCAACTCAAAATCAACACCCTTTTCTAATGTGTTGCCTACGTCATCTGTGATGACTAATGTCGATTCTAGTAATGAGCGAGCATAATAGATCCATTTAAAAGGACGAACATTGTTCTCATAGTAGCCGTGATAGTTATTAGGATCGAACAATCGCACGAGATCCTCTTCAAAGATGATGGAAGAATCACGGATTTCTACTTGTTCAACTAATTTGTTTTCCTGATTGAACAAAATCTCCCAATGTTGGATCTGCTGAGTCTGGTCACCCCCAACTCCACGTTTTACGATCCCTGGCATGCTTGGGTTAGGAATGATTCCGCCAGCGCTACCTTCACCAAAACTTCCTTGGATCGCATGGTTGGAAAACTGGATCGTATCCGCTGAAACCTGTCCATCCGTCGTTTGTATCCTCGTTTGGTAGGTGATTCGGTAGGTGCCATTCGCATCCCCTGGTGGTGTGAGCGTCATCTCTGTGTTTTCTGCATTGAAACCGACTGTAAAGCCTTCCGCATTCGTTCCAGTGATCTGCAGTGAGTTTTGTTCAAAGGTATGGCTCGCAGCATTTGCTGGAATGACGGATAATCGATCGACGATAGGGTCTTTTTCACCATCGACGTAATAATACGTGTCGATTTGCCAAGTCACGAGTACATAGTCATACGCTTCGCGATTCCCCGTTGGTTGACCAGGCTCATCTGTCGCCTGATAAAAATCAATTTTGTCTGATCCATTTGGATTTTTAGCTATTCGTTTTGAAAAGTCTTGTTTTACGATATCAAATTCGACGTCATTCGTTTCTGTCCGACCCAACTCATCACTTTCGACAATGAGTTGATTATGAACAGTTGGTTGGCTCAGATCTTTGACTCTGGTACGGATGATTAATCGATAAGCGGTTCGTTTAGGTGCTTCATTATTTCTGATCGTCCAAGTTATTTGGTTGTCTTGTTGCGCTTGACTATAATCACTTGCTAATAAAGGATGGAACTGTTCATCTTCAACTTCTTTCTTTTGGATACTAACTGACACAAATTCCTGGTTATCACCAAAGAAATCTGTGATTTTCACATTTGTCAACGCCCGATGTTCTTCGTTGATCAACGCTTCCCATTCAACAATTCCAGTATCCCGATTAAAACTAATCCCCTGTTTTTCAACGATCTCTTCCCCTTTAACAATGATTGGCACTTCAACTACACCATATTCTCCCAAATCTACGATCAATTCTTCGGTAATATTATCAAAACTCGTATCAATAGAAAACGAACCCTGAATCTCACTAAAATTATAAATACGGGTATTAAATTGGATTGCTATACTACGATCCTCATTTACATAAAACGTGCCAAAAGAAAATCGTCCAGTTTCATCCATCAATTCGCCCGATAGACCACCTGCTGGAATCAATAATGTGTCAGGAATATTTTCAATGATCGTATAGCGTTCATTAGCCATTAGATCGCCACTAGGATAAATATCGTCATCGACCAACCACCAATTGATTTGAAGGCGGACATTCGTATCGCTTGGAACGCCTGTTTCGGGCAAATCACTCGTATACGTGCCGTCTTTTTCAGGATCGATCATCAATTGGACGCCGTTATCATTGTTCCCGTGAGTCTCACCTAACTGAAACCCTGTTGGTTGTCCAGTTACATGGAAATGACCATTTGAGGAAGCATGGACTAGCGGCCCCATCAAAAAGAGCGGGTTGGACAAAGGAACCAAAATCGTCAAGAGCATCATCAATTGTAAGCACACCTGCCTTATTTTTACCTTCATACCCATTACCTGCCTTTTTATAGTTTTTAAGGAGCGCCTTATTTAACATGAAATATAACAGGTTTCTTGAAACAGCTTACTTCAACTTTTTCAGACAAGTCTGAAAAATAACATTTCTTATCTCACAATAGCTAAAGTCAAAGAGATCTCTATATGCAAAAAAAGACTACTTAGAAAAGAGCCATTCCCTCTTCTAAGTAGTCTATTAGTTAGCTTATTTGTTCATCAAAAACAGATCATTCAAAGACAAACTGATTATGATAAAGTTCAGCATAGAAGCCATCTTCTGCCAACAACTGATGATGATTTCCTTCTTCGATTACTTTTCCATCACGTAAAACAACAATACGATCCGCATTTAAAATCGTTTTTAACCGGTGGGCAATCACAAAGCTGGTACGTCCTTTGATTGCTTCGTCCATGGCTTTTTGGATTTTAGCTTCTGTTACTGTGTCCACGTTACTTGTTGCTTCATCTAAAATCAACAATGAAGGATTCGTAATGATCGTTCTGGCAATACTGATCAATTGTTTCTGACCGGTACTGAACAAGTTGTTTTCTTCAGATACTTCTGTTTCATACCCTTTTTCTAGATTCATGATAAAGTCATGAATATTCGCCTGCTTAGCGGCATTGATCACTTCTTCATCTGTCGCATCAGGTTTCCCAAAGACAATATTGTCACGAATAGTACCCGAGAATAGGACGGATTCTTGTAAAACGATTCCTACATGTTTTCGTAAAGCATCTAAATCATACTCACGGATGTCTGTCCCATCAATCGTTACTGCACCACTATTCACATCATAAAAACGATTCAATAGATTCATGATCGTTGTTTTACCTGAGCCAGTCGGTCCAACTAACGCGACCATTTCACCTTTATTTACATCAATAGATACATCATTTAACACTAATTTATCAGGGTTATAACCAAAATCAACGTGTTCCAAAGATAAGCCTTTATCGATCCCATCAAAGGATTGACCATTCGCTGGTTTCACTTCATCTTTTTCAGCAAACATCTCATTCAGTCTACGTGCCCCTGTGATCGCTAATTGGATCATGCTATAACCAGATGAAATTTGCATCAATGGTTGATAATATTGTTGGGAATACTGAACGAACGTAACTACCAATCCTAAAGCAACCGAGCGTTCCAGATCCCCGTTCAGTGCTAACCATCCACCAAAGAAGATGACGATTGCGGTATTCACTAAAGACATCCCTTGCATCATTGGGAAAAGCAATCCTGAATAAGCTTGTCCTTTAAACGTTGCTTTACGAACAGTCTCATTGTGTTCTAAGAAACCATCAATTGTCTCTTCCTGTAATCCATTGGTGATGATGACACGTTGACCACTGATTTTTTCATCCATATAGCCGTTCAATTTCCCAACTTCGTCTTGTTGTAAATCAACGTATTTTCTTGCCTTTTGGATAATCAAAACAGCAATCAAAACTGCCACTGGTGTAGAAGCAATTGTTGCCCAAGCTAACTCAATATTTTGGCGGAACATCATAATCAATATCCCAAAAAGTAAAACGATATTGGTGATTACTTGGAGCAAAGCTTGGTTCAAACTATTTTGGATATTATCTAAATCACTCGTAAATCGACTAAGAATTTCCCCATCTTGATGAGAATCAAAGAAGCGGATCGTCAATTTTTCTAGTTTATTGAATAAACCAATACGCATCCGATTCGTCGATTTACCCACCACTTGCGTAAATAAGATACTGTAAATGAAGTTTGCGGCACTCGCTAAAACATAAAACATTAATAGTTTCCAAATAATGGAAACGAAGCGACTCTTATCATCGACTCCTTGCATCAAAGCCCCAACATAGTTGGCTAGTTCTTGAAAGGCTTCTCCGATATATTGTGGTGCCTTCACTTGAAGATAAGTGGCAATGATAACTGTAACAAAAATAAAGAAAAAGGAGACCTTATACCGTTTTAAATAGTGATAGAAAAACTTACTGGCTTTTATTAAATCAGTCATGGCTACTCCTCCGTTCCTTTTTGTGTTTCGAAAATTTCTTGGTACACCCGATTGGTTGCTACTAGTTCTTCGTGTGTTCCTTCACCCACTAATCTGCCTTCATCTAACACAAGAATCCGGTCTGCTTTGACAACAGAAGCGATTTTTTGAGCGATTACAATCGTAGTAGTGCCTTTTAATTCTTTTGCTAATGCTTCACGAACCAACTTTTCAGAACGTGCATCTAATGCACTGGTACTATCATCTAAGATCAAAATCTTAGGATCACCAATGACACCTCGGGTAATAGACAACCGCTGTTTCTGTCCACCTGAAAAGTTACTACTACGTTCTTCCACAGGAGCCTCATAGCGATCTGCTAATTTTTCGATAAATTCTTGTGCTTGAGCAATCGCAGAAGCATGTTCCATATCTTTTTCAGAAGCATCTTTTTTCCCTTGACGCAAGTTTTGCGCAATCGTTCCAGAGAAAAGGATCGCTTTTTGTAAAACAAAGGATACAGTGTGACGTAAGCTTTTTTCATTGACTTGTCTTAAATCTACGCCCCCTACTTCCACTTTTCCTTCTGTTGGGTCAAACAATCGTGGAATCAACTGAGCGAGTGTCGATTTACCAGCTCCTGTTGCACCAACAATCCCCACCATTTCACCTGGTTGGATCGAAAAACTGATATCTTTCAATGTGTCTGCATCATCGCCAGGATAACGGAAAGAAACATGATCAAAAGTGACTGATCCAGTTAAATTCTGTTCTGGTACATCTTGGTATGTTAAATCTGGTTCTGTGTCTAAGATTTCTTTGATCCGTTTCAATGAAACTGCAGCTCTTGATGTCATCATCATCATCATTCCACCAATAATGATTGCCATCATGATCTGCATCAAATAGTTCATGAAAGAAGCCAAACCACCGATTAAGGTTGGATCATCTTTTGCTAAATCACTAACAAAAAAGATTGCGCCAACTACTGCTAAATTAGCAGCCAACATAAAGGATGGAATCATCACAGAAAACAAGGTTCCCACAATGATGTTGTGTTTCGTTAGATCTTCGCTGACTTTACTAAACTCTTTCAATTGATTGTCTTCTTGGACAAAAGATTTGACTACACGGATCCCCATAAGATTTTCTTTGGCAATACTATTGACTTTATCAATCAGTTTTTGGATGATCATAAAATGTTTACCCATTCTGGTAAATGATAAAGCTGTAATCAAGAAAACTGCTACGATCAATGCGACAATGATCCACCATAATTGCGGCATCGTCATCATTGCCAAAACAAAAGCCCCGATAAACAGAAATGGAATTCTAAAGAGCGATTGTAAAGAAATCATGACTAGGTTTTGAATTTGTGTAATATCATTTGTTAGTCGAACTACCAGATTTCCAGCAGAGAATTTTTCGATATTTCCAAATGAAAAAGTCTGGATTTTACGAAATGCTTCTTCCCGAATATCAGCACTAATCCCTTGTGCCACTTTCGCTGAAAAAATCGTATTTGAAACTCCAGCTGCTAGTCCTAACAAAGCTAAACTGATCAAGTATACACCGATCGTTTTCATCTTGTCGTTATCTTCTGTAATAATAGCTTCTAATACTTGTTGTAAAAGCTTCGGTTGCCATAATGCGGCACTTACCATAATCGCTACAGAAAACAATGAAATAAATACAGCAACTTTGTATTTTTTTGCATGTCTTAAAATTAAGCCCATTGGTTGTTACACCCCTTTTTATTAAAATTGACAGGTCTTATTTAACACTGTAAAATAAGGCCGACTAACAATTTACCATGTTTAAAAAAATATTGCAATACAAGAGGTTGATTAAATTTGGAACCAAAGCTTTCCCAAGAAATGATTATCAAATCTGCTTTTGCGATTCTGGCAGAAACGCAAGAACTATCAAAACTATCTATGCGAAACCTTGCTCAAAAAGTTCAAGTAAAAGCCCCTGCGCTTTACTGGTATTTCAAAAATAAGCAAGACTTGCTCCAAAAAATGGCTGAATTCATGGAAAATGAACTAATCATTCCCGAGCCTCGTTTACCTTGGCAGGAACGTCTTGTTCAATTCATGGAAAACTACTACGACCTTTACACCCACTTTCCTTGTGGTGCAGAGCTAGAAATCAATACCGTTCCTTCTTATGCGAGTCGTTTGGAACACTTAGAAATGATGATCCAGATTCTTATCCAAGCGGGCTTTTCGATTGACCGTAGTCGTCAAGCAGTGTTTGCTCTTCATAACTTGTTGATTGGTCAACTGATGGATCAACAGCATGAACAGAATCTTCGGCACAAAATCATGGCTGGTAATCACTTACTCAAAGATGCTATTCTTTCTATGAGAAGTTATGTCGAAGAAAATGCACTAGTTGGACTAAAGGCTAGTATCACCGCTCACCAGAACCAAGAAAATGAAAAACAACTCTTTCTTGATAGCGTGACGATCTATCTTCAAGGGTTGGCTGTACAAAAAGAATCGTAAACAAAAAAAGACATGAAGGCAAGTTCGCGAACTTGCCTTCATGATTTTTTGTTTACTGTTTGAGTTGACTACGTGAATAAAACTTCCTATTCCACAAGTAATAGTCAGTTTAGCTACTAGTTTAGCCATTTCACTTATCCTAGATGAAGCAGTCTAATCATCTATTCCTTCATTTTTTAACCAAGGAAGGTCTTTTGATAATTGAGCAGCAAAAGCTCGGTAGTCTTCTCGTTCTTGTAAGCGCTGTTTGCGACGTTTTTCGTATCCTGCGCACACTAGTTTTTCTTCTGCCGTGTCAGGTATGACTTTAGGTACTGTAAATTCCGTTTCTTCATTCATATGAGACGGAACAGCGACAAATGTTGTAAAACAAGTTGCGGCTAAGTAACGCTCCCCAGTTGTCAGATTTTCCCCAATAATTTTAACGAATACTTCCATCGATTTATGATGAGTACCACTTACATAAGATTCTACACACACAGAATGGTTTTCATGCAATGGTTTCAAAAAATTCAAGCTGTCTAAAGAAGCGGTAACTGCACCTCTACGACAATGTCTTGTCACAGAGATCGACGCAGCATCATCAATCATCGTCATCAATTTTCCACCAAATAAAAACCCAAAAGGATTAAGATCGAATGGAAAAATCCGATGTGTTTGAATGACTATCGATTCTTTACAATGCTTTATCTCTTCCAAAAAAACACCTCTTTCAAATTATTTCCTAATGATTCGTCCTATAAAAAAGCTAAGGCCAAGACAATGTCCGAGCCCTAGCAATCGTCCTGAAAAATAGTCTCAAAAGCTAAGAAAGATCAAGGGTTCTTCACCTATTTTTCTTCAAATAACCATTCCAAAGCACGTTGAATCCACTGATCCCAAAATACCCAGTTATGTTCGCCAGGACCATGTTCGAAGGTTACGCCAATCCCATTTGCTTTCAATGAATCAGTCATTTCTTGATTTGCTTGATAAAGAAAATCTGATTCCCCACATGCCAAGTAGATACGAGGTGCTGTTTTGTCACTCTTTACTAATTCTTCTAATAAATACTGAGGATCATTAACTGAACCTTTGATCTGATCTAACGGTCCAAATACGCCCTCCCAGAATTTTGCCTTTCGAATCATCAATAAATCATCCATCCGATTGCCTACTGAAATGGCTCCTGATAAAGAAATGATTGCAGCAAAATTTTCTGGTTTTGCTAGTCCAAGTTTCAAAGCACCATAGCCACCCATTGATAATCCAGCAGCATAAGTCTTTTCTCTTTTTGTCGTTAATTGTGGAAACAGTTCATGACAGATTTCGGGAAGCTCTTCTGAAATAAACGTCCAGTATTTCATATCATAGGCCGTGTCGGTATACCAACCTAGGTCAGTAGAAGGCATAATGACCGCTAATCCATGGTCTGCGACATATCTTTCAATTGACGTCCGACGCTCCCAGACACTATGATTTCCTCCCATTCCGTGCAGAAGGTATAAGACAGGAACATCTGTTGTCGCTTGTTGTGAACTCGTACCGATCACTTTATTTGTTGTTTGTGGAAGGATTACATTCAGGTTTACTTCCATCTCTAAAACATTCGAATAAATATTTGCTTGAATAAATGCCACGTTGAAACATCCTCTCTAAGGTGTGAAAAATAGTGTTTTTGACCTGACCAATAATGACAAATTTTGATAAAACAACTATTCTAACACCGGTTATCGTTGTGAAATAATTGGTCAAACGACCTCACAAAGTAACATTTAGTACTACTTTCTTGTACTACTACTCTCTTATTCTATCACTTTTTTCACGAACGACAAATGTCAATGCAAAAGCAATCACTACTAGTAACAGCCCCACAAAATAGACTTGATGCAATCCTTCATATAAAATCTTCCGTAAAGGCGTGATCAACTCTGACGCAATGTTTTTAGCTGTTTGTGGGTTGACTAGCTTATTCATGATATCTGCATCATTCGTCAAATTAGTCGCATTCAGCTCCCGTTGTGTTACTCCATTGATCAATAAGCCAAAGACTGCTACCATCACAGTTTGTCCAATCGTCCGCACCAATGTATTGAACGAGGTAGCTACCCCTAGTTGATCTCGAGACACACTATTTTGGGCACTAACAGTTGAGGTAGTCATCGTGATTCCTAGTCCTACACCAATGACCGTTGAAATAGCAAAGAACCATAAAAAATTACTTTCAAATGGCATTAACCAGAGCCAGGCACCGCCTAGAGAGGCAATCAATAGACCAATTCGCAATACCCAATTCGTTGCCATTTGAGTCATCCACTTACTTGCTAAGAAAGAACCAACCATCCAAACAAGTGAAAGCGGTGCTAAGACCAATCCCCCTACTGCAGCATTTAGCCCTAATACCCCTTGCATCCACATTGGGATATACACATCGATGCCCATTAAGAACCCACTGGCTAAAGCAGCTGCTAGATTCACGACCACAAATAGTGGATTAGCAAAAAGATGCAACATGATCACAGGGTCTTTTGCTCTTTTTTCGGCTGCAATAAATAAAAATAATAGAAGAAGACTTCCGATCAAAAGCCCGATCACTACTGGAGTAAATCCTTGATCCCCTAACAATTGAAATCCAAGAAGTAAAGCAACCAACATCGCCATCAAACTAAAGCTCCCGAATAGATCCATCGGTTTTGACTCATGTTCTCTCTGTGGTTCGTTCAAATAAAGCCAGATCAAAACCATCAATAAAAGCCCGATCGGTACATTAATAAAAAAGATCCAATGCCAACTGATCGTTTCTACAATAAAACCTCCAGCTAATGGTCCAAAAACACTAGCAATTCCCCAAGCCGAACTGTTCAAACCTAAAACTTTTGCTCTTTTTTCAATCGTATATAAATCGCCAATGATCGTTAACGCCACTGGCATCATTGCTCCAGCGCCCATTCCTTGAACAGCACGAGCAGCAATCAACCCCATCATGGTTTGAGAAAGTCCACAAAATAAAGAACCAATAATAAATAATAGCGTTCCAAAGATAAAAATAGGTTTTCTCCCCACTTTATCTGCAAGTTTGCCATAGATCGGTGTCAGCATCGCATTCGTTAGTAAATAAATCGAAAATACCCAATTCATGATCTCCATACCGTGAAGAGAGCCGACGATCGTAGGCATAGCAGTGGTCACGATCGTTCCTTCAATTGCTGTCATGAAAGTTGCAATAAACACACTGATCGTTACTAATTTGACGTTTGTTTCTCTTTTCATCTTATTCCTCCTTTTTTTGTTGTTACCAAATAAATTTTAGCCAAAAAAAATAGGCTTTATCATTTATCAAAAACACGAATCAAAAACGACCATGGATTTCTCTTCAGTCGTTAGGATAAAAAAAACTGGAATGATCCCATAAAGAGAACCATTCCAGCCATCAAAAAGCTATTTTGCTAAGCTTGCTTTAATTGCATCAACTTTATCTGTTTTTTCCCATGGCAATTCGATATCCGTACGACCGAAATGACCATAAGCTGCTGTTTGACGATAAATTGGACGACGTAAATCAAGCATTTCAATAATACCTGCAGGTCGTAGATCAAAGTTTTCTCTCACAGCGGCAATCAAGTCTTCTTCTGGAACAGTTGACGTACCAAAAGTATTGATTGAAATAGATACAGGTTGTGCAACACCGATCGCATAGGCTAACTGAACTTCAGCTTTTCTTGCCAAACCAGCTGCTACAATGTTTTTCGCAATGTAACGAGCGGCATAACTTGCTGAACGGTCAACCTTAGTAGCATCTTTCCCAGAAAATGCTCCACCACCATGACGAGCATAGCCGCCATATGTGTCAACGATGATTTTTCTTCCCGTCAACCCAGCATCTCCTTGAGGTCCCCCAATAACAAAGCGACCAGTAGGATTGATGTAGTATTTTGTGTCGTCATCAAGTAATTCAGCTGGAATAACTTCTTTTATTACTTTTTCAATGACGTCATGACGAATTGTTTCATTGTCCACTGCATCATCATGTTGTGTTGAAATAACGATGGTATCCACTCGTTCTGGCTGACCATTGTCATCATATTCAACTGTTACTTGTGATTTTGCATCTGGACGTAGATAAGTTAATTCATTGGATTTACGTAAATCAGCTAAACGACGAACTAGACGATGGCTTAATGCAATTGGTAAAGGCATTAATTCAGGTGTTTCATCGACTGCAAAACCAAACATCAATCCTTGGTCTCCAGCACCGATCTCATCCAATACATCTCTCTTCGCTTCGTCACGAATCTCAAGTGCTTCATCAACACCTTGAGCGATATCTGGTGATTGTTCATCAATTGCAGCTAATACAGCTACTGTATCTCCATCAAAGCCAAATTTTGCTCGTGTGTAGCCAATCTCTTTGATCGTTTGACGTACCACTTTTTGAATATCCACGTAGGCAGTGGTTGAGATTTCTCCAAATACCAATACAAGACCAGTGGTAACAGATGTTTCACAAGCCACGCGTGCATTTGGATCCTTTGCTAAAATTGCATCCAAGATCGCATCACTGATTTGATCAGCAACTTTATCTGGATGTCCTTCAGAAACAGATTCTGAGGTAAATAAATGTCTTTCTCCCATAGTGATTCCCCCTAGTTAAATTCGGTTACAAGGCATCTCCGCCGATGACGGATCCTCTCGGGAACTTGCAACGAACCAAGTATAGCAGATATTTGAAATTTACGCTTGTTTTTTTAACGTAATTACTTAAAAATTTGAATAGTTCACTGATAATGCTGTTTATTTCCTTTATCCCAGGTAATCATTTCGCTTCACTATGCTACATGTTTAAAGAATAGCAAATAAAAAAGGTTCAAAGTTTAGGAGCATAAGTATACAACAAATCCTTTGCAGCAGAACCAAATTTTTTTCATTCTATTTCTGATCACCTATAGAATCAAATAAAAAGACCTAAAACAATCATCGCCTACGATAACTATCTTAAGTCTTTTGAAATCATTCTTACAAATAAAAAAAGATACTTTAGAAAGTATCTTTAATGACCCGTACGGGATTCGAACCCGTGTTACCGCCGTGAAAGGGCGGTGTCTTAACCGCTTGACCAACGGGCCAGGTGAAACTAATGGGCCTAAATGGACTCGAACCATCGACCTCACGCTTATCAGGCGTGCGCTCTAACCAGCTGAGCTATAGGCCCATAAAAAAAACTAAAAGCGGGTGACGAGAATCGAACTCGCGACAACAGCTTGGAAGGCTGTGGTTTTACCACTAAACTACACCCGCATTATGGCGCGGGACAGAATCGAACTGCCGACACATGGAGCTTCAATCCATTGCTCTACCAACTGAGCTACCGAGCCAAACGGTCTGGACGGGACTCGAACCCGCGACCTCCTGCGTGACAGGCAGGCATTCTAACCAGCTGAACTACCAGACCATATTTAGTTTCTTATTTGGTGACTTTGAAAAATCAAAGTCAATTGCGGGAGCAGGATTTGAACCTACGACCTTCGGGTTATGAGCCCGACGAGCTACCAGACTGCTCCATCCCGCGATAATATAATTTGCGAATCAACTACTTTATAGTAACTCACAAAGTAAGGAGGATAAGGGATTCGAACCCTTGCACGGTTTTACCCGCCTGA
>NZ_JBIOLX010000001.1:2667500-2850000 GCF_051711065.1 Enterococcus sp. DIV0703
ACTAATTTACTTCAAATATCCAGTTTTCAATGAACAAAATGTTTTAACAACTAATGTTGTTAATGGAGCCTAGCGGGATCGAACCGCTGACCTCCTGCGTGCAAAGCAGGCGCTCTCCCAGCTGAGCTAAGGCCCCGATTTATTTTTGAGAGTAGACCTCTCAAAACTGAACAAAGTATAAAACAAACAGTGTAGTCTCCGTAATATTCCTTAGAAAGGAGGTGATCCAGCCGCACCTTCCGATACGGCTACCTTGTTACGACTTCACCCCAATCATCTATCCCACCTTAGGCGGCTGGCTCCAAAAGGTTACCTCACCGACTTCGGGTGTTACAAACTCTCGTGGTGTGACGGGCGGTGTGTACAAGGCCCGGGAACGTATTCACCGCGGCGTGCTGATCCGCGATTACTAGCGATTCCGGCTTCATGTAGGCGAGTTGCAGCCTACAATCCGAACTGAGAGAAGCTTTAAGAGATTAGCTTAGCCTCGCGACTTTGCGACTCGTTGTACTTCCCATTGTAGCACGTGTGTAGCCCAGGTCATAAGGGGCATGATGATTTGACGTCATCCCCACCTTCCTCCGGTTTGTCACCGGCAGTCTTGCTAGAGTGCCCAACTAAATGATGGCAACTAACAATAAGGGTTGCGCTCGTTGCGGGACTTAACCCAACATCTCACGACACGAGCTGACGACAACCATGCACCACCTGTCACTTTGCCCCCGAAGGGGAAGCTCTATCTCTAGAGTGGTCAAAGGATGTCAAGACCTGGTAAGGTTCTTCGCGTTGCTTCGAATTAAACCACATGCTCCACCGCTTGTGCGGGCCCCCGTCAATTCCTTTGAGTTTCAACCTTGCGGTCGTACTCCCCAGGCGGAGTGCTTAATGCGTTAGCTGCAGCACTGAAGGGCGGAAACCCTCCAACACTTAGCACTCATCGTTTACGGCGTGGACTACCAGGGTATCTAATCCTGTTTGCTCCCCACGCTTTCGAGCCTCAGCGTCAGTTACAGACCAGAGAGCCGCCTTCGCCACTGGTGTTCCTCCATATATCTACGCATTTCACCGCTACACATGGAATTCCACTCTCCTCTTCTGCACTCAAGTCTCCCAGTTTCCAATGACCCTCCCCGGTTGAGCCGGGGGCTTTCACATCAGACTTAAGAAACCGCCTGCGCTCGCTTTACGCCCAATAAATCCGGACAACGCTTGCCACCTACGTATTACCGCGGCTGCTGGCACGTAGTTAGCCGTGGCTTTCTGGTTAGATACCGTCAAGGGATGAACAGTTACTCTCATCCTTGTTCTTCTCTAACAACAGAGTTTTACGATCCGAAAACCTTCTTCACTCACGCGGCGTTGCTCGGTCAGACTTTCGTCCATTGCCGAAGATTCCCTACTGCTGCCTCCCGTAGGAGTTTGGGCCGTGTCTCAGTCCCAATGTGGCCGATCACCCTCTCAGGTCGGCTATGCATCGTCGCCTTGGTGAGCCGTTACCTCACCAACTAGCTAATGCACCGCGGGTCCATCCATCAGCGACACCCGAAAGCGCCTTTCAAATCAAAACCATGCGGTTTCGATTGTTATACGGTATTAGCACCTGTTTCCAAGTGTTATCCCCTTCTGATGGGCAGGTTACCCACGTGTTACTCACCCGTTCGCCACTCCTCTTTTTCCGGTGGAGCAAGCTCCGGTGGAAAAAGAAGCGTTCGACTTGCATGTATTAGGCACGCCGCCAGCGTTCGTCCTGAGCCAGGATCAAACTCTCATAAAAAGTTCGAACAATCTTACGATTGTTAAGCTCAATTGTTTGCTAGCATATTGCTTGCTTGTTAAAAATGTTTGTTGTCTTGAATCAATCAAGACGCCCTACACATTTGGTTTGTCTTTGCTTTGTTCAGTTTTCAAAGGTCTACTTGATTAAAAGCTAATCATTTGAGATTGCCGTAGCAACTTTTATATCATATCAGAGCGTCGTTTGTTTGTCAACTCTTTTTTTAAAAGTTTTTTAACTTCATTTTTCAGAAGTGTTTCAGCAACTCATTTATCATAACTCATCGTTTGTTATTTGTCAACAACTTTTTTGAAGTTTTTTTCGATAGAATCAAGCTTCGTAAGCTGTTGTTTTTTAACGACTCAGTTATCTTATCATGTGATCTCTCACACGTCAAGAACTTTTTGAAGTTATTTTTTATTTTTGTCAGAAGTTATTTAGTGATAACTTTTGAACAAATAATAATATACCAACTAAACCTTTAACGGTCAACGAATTTTTTGTATTTTTTCAAGTTTTTTTCATTGGACGATCATTTCTGTAATTTTAAAAATAATCATTCGCATTTTAATAGTTTTCCTGCGATATTACTCCTCCCTTATTCTTTAATATTCGTTATAAATAAGAAGATCGTTTAATCAATCCACTCAAATACAAGCAAGCAATTCCTTTATCTATGCCTCCACATAATAAATTTCTCGATTATCCTCGCCTTGCATTTTTTTACCGTACCTCATTATTTCAAAAAAGAAACTGACAAAAAGTGGTGTAAGTTTTACGCTATCTATTAAAAATAGAGTGATCCTTTAACTTCTCTCTTTTACTAGATTATAAAAAAAGAAGCCAACAGTTCTTGGCTTCTTTTTTATTCATATTCACCATATCTAACGCATCGTTGGGAATAGTAAAACATCACGGATCGACTGTGCATCCGTCAATAACATAACTAAACGGTCAATTCCGATACCTAGACCGCCAGTTGGTGGCATACCATATTCTAAAGCTTCCAAGAAGTCTTCATCGACACCGTGTGCTTCATCGTTTCCTAGCTCACGTTCTTTTTCTTGGGCTTCAAAACGTTCTCTTTGATCAATCGGATCATTTAATTCGGTAAAGGCATTCGCAAATTCCCGACCAACGATAAACAATTCAAAACGATCGGTAAAGCGTGGATCTTCTGGATTCTTTTTCGCCAATGGAGATACTTCTACTGGATGTCCGTAAACAAAAGTTGGTTGTGTCAATGTTTCTTCCACAAAAGTTTCAAAGAACTCATTGATGACATGACCTACGCCCATTGCTTCGGTCACTTCTACGTGATGCTCTTCAGCAAGTGCTAATGCTTCTTCTAATGTCATTTCTTTCCAGAAATCGACACCTGTTTGCTCTTTGATCGCATCTACCATATGGATACGTTTAAAGTCACTTTCCAAATCAACTGCTTGGCCATCATAAGTGATTTCTGCTGTACCAAGAACTTTTTGGGCTGCATTACGAATGATTCCTTCAGTCAAGTTCATGACATCCTGGAAATCTGTATAAGCGGTGTAAGCTTCTAACATCGTAAATTCTGGATTATGAGTTGTATCGATCCCTTCATTACGGAAAACGCGACCGATTTCGTAAACTTTTTCCATTCCACCCACAATTAGGCGTTTTAAATGAAGTTCTAACGCAATACGTAAGTATAAATCAATATCTAGTGCGTTATGGTGTGTAATAAATGGACGAGCTGCAGCACCACCGGCTTCATTGTGTAAGACTGGTGTTTCTACTTCAATATAGCCATTACCATCTAAGTAACGACGGATTTCGCTAATAATTTGGCTACGTTTCATGAAGCGATCAAAACTTTCACGGTTACTGATCAAATCAAGATAACGTTGACGATAACGTTGTTCGATATTAGTCAATCCATGGTATTTATCTGGTAGCGGACGTAAAGCTTTTGATAAAATAGTGATTTCTGATGCCTTGATTGAAACTTCGCCCGTATCAGTCTTCATGATTTCACCTGTTACGCCAAAGAAGTCTCCTAAATCAGCATGTTTGAATACATCATAGGCTTCATCACCTACTTGATCTTTACGTACATAAATTTGGATTTGGCCTTCACGATCTTGTAAGTGAGCAAATCCAGCTTTTCCTTTACCACGACGAGTGATCATTCGACCGGCTACACTTGCAGTTAGCCCCATCTCTGCTAATTCTTCTTTTGTTCTTGGATCAAACAATTCATGTAATTCTTCTGAATTGTGCGTACGTTCAAATCGTTTACCAAAAGGATCAATCCCATTTTCTCTTAATTGCTCCATTTTTTGACGGCGAACAAGCATTTGATCGTTTAAATCTTCTACTTGATGTTGTTGTTCCTGTGTCACAAAAGTTCCTCCATTCTCATGTTATTCTCTTTCCTATAATGCCAATGAAACACAAAAAAAGCAAGCCGAACTTAAAGTTCGACTTGAAAATTCACGAAAAACTTAGAAAATCACTAGATTATTTCACAGATACTTTTTCTGTTTTCTCTAAAAAGCGGTCAAGCAATTCATTGATTTCTACTTGTTTTTCTGCTTGATTGATTGCAACTTTTACTTTTGCTGCTCGAGAGATTCCTTTTAAATAATAGGAAGCATGTGTCCGAAATTCTCGGCACGCAACAACCTCCCCTTTTAAATCGACTAAACGTTTCAAATGTAATTTAGCGGTCTCGATTTTTTCTCTTGGTGTTGGTTCAGGGATTAACTCGCCGGTTTCTAAGTAATGCTGGGTGCGATGGATCATCCAAGGATTGCCTAACGCTGCACGCCCAATCATCACACCATCCGCTCCTACGTATTCTAACATTCTTTTAGCATCTTCCGGAGTTTTGACATCTCCATTGCCCATAAATGGGATCTTGAGCTGACTTTTAACTTCTTTCAATACTTCCCAGTTTGCTTTACCTTCATACATTTGTACTCTCGTACGTCCGTGCATGGCGATTGCACTGGCGCCAGCTGCTTCAGCCGCTAAAGCATTTTGCACAGCAAAAACATGTTGTTCATCCCAACCGATTCTCATTTTCACAGTAACTGGTACATCAACAGCAGAAGAGACAGCTTGTACCATCTCATAAACTTTATCTGGATCCAATAACCATTTAGCACCTGCTTCTGCTTTGATGATTTTGTTCACTGGGCAACCCATATTGATATCAATGATGTCAGCCGCTGTATTTTCTTGAACGAATTGGGCAGCCTCGACCAAAGTATCTTTGTTTCCACCAAAAATTTGCAAGCTTAGTGGATGTTCTGTTTCTTCGATATGCAGCATCTCTAATGTTTTCTTGTTTCTAAAATGGATTCCTTGGTCACTGATCATCTCACAGACGACTAATCCAGCACCGAACTCTTTGACGGTCACACGAAAAGCTGAATTAGTGATTCCAGCCATCGGTGCGACAACTACTCGATTGGGAATTTCAACATGTCCGATTTTCCATGTATGTTCCACTTATTTTCCTCCCAGCGCTTCTGCTTTTAGCTCGGATAATTCTGCTTCACTGTATTCATACTTGTTGTTGCAGAATGAACAAACGGCTTCTGCTCCGTGATCTTCATCAATCATCGCTTGGATTTCTTCTGCCCCTAAAGCAATAATTGCTTCCCCAAATTTTTCTTTTGAGCAATCACATTTGAATTGTACCGGCATTTTCTCTAAAATATTCAACTCACTAGTTCCTAGTAAACCTTCAAGAATTTTTTCAGGTGTTAATCCTTCGTCTAATAAAGTAGAAATACGTGGTGTCGTTTTTAATTGTTCTTCGATTTTACTGATAGTTTCTTCATCTGCACCAGGCATGATTTGGATCATAAATCCACCAGCTGTTTTGATACTGTCATCCGTGTTAACTAAAACGCTCAATCCAACTGCTGAAGGAATCTGTTCTGAGATTGCAAGATAATAGGTAAAGTCTTCCGCAATTTCTCCAGAAACAATAGGTGTTTGTCCCGAAAATGGTTCTTTCAAACCGAGGTCTTTAGTAACACTGAACATCCCTTGCGTTCCCACAGCACCACGCACATCAATTTTTCCTGCTTCATTCAAAGGTAGGCTCAAATGAGGGTTTTGGATATAGCCTTTGACTTCTCCTTTGCCATTCGCATCTACCACAATCCCATTAGCCGGACCATTCCCTTGAATCCGCACAGTTAACTTGTCTTCGCCTTTTAGCGTCGAACCTAGTAAAAGTCCGCCAACAAGCGTACGACCTAATGCAGCCGATGATGTATGCCAAGTGTCGTGTCGCTTTTGGGCTTCTGCAACAGTGTTTGTTGCTTGAACTGCATAAGCACGTACATAGCCATCATAGGCCAGTGCCTTGATCAAATAATCTTCCATTTATTTATGTACCTCTTTTCCGATTTTTAAATTCATAGTGAATCATACTAGTTACGCTGATAATTTTCAACTTATGAATGTTATCTTTTCTTTTATTTGCCTATTCTATAATAAAAAATAAAACAACTACTAAAAAAGAGCCACGACTTTTGTCGTAGCTCTCATTTTTTAGCGATTATTTCGGTTGATCATCCGAATCATCTGTTGAAGAAGTTTGATGTTCTTCTTCATTTAATTCTTTTTTCTCTTCTTCAAATTCTTTCTTATCGTGCTCAAAATCTTGTTTTTCTTCCGCTTGTTTTTCTGCGTCTTTTTCTTCCAAAGCACGTTTTGCTTCTTCAAAAGTTTGCGCTTCTTTTTCACTAGGATAGTTAGCAGATTCTGAACCTTCAGGCATAACACCTTTTTCAAATAAAGATTTGATTGCTTTCGCATCGAGTGTTTCAAATTCTAACAGTTTTTCAGCGATCAATTTATGTTGTGCTCGATGTGCTTCGATGATCTCATGCGCTTTTTGATGAGCTTCCATCAAAATCTTACGCACTTCTTGGTCAATTTCAAAGGCCACTTGTTCAGAGTAAGCTTTCGTTTGACCATAGTCACGACCAACGAATACTTGATGATTTCCTTCATATTGAACTGGACCTAAACGATCACTCATTCCATATTCAGTTACCATGCTTCGTGCTAAAGCTGTTGCTTGTTCAAAGTCATTAGAAGCCCCAGTTGATTGAACGTTGAAGATGATTTCTTCTGCTGTTCGACCACCAAGCAAACCAACGATTTGTTCAAACATATCTTCTTTTGTCATTAAGAATTGATCTTCTTTTGGTAAGGCGATCATATAACCACCTGCACGTCCACGTGGAATAATGGTTACTTTATGAACCACACGTGCCCGACTCAAGACTAAACCAACGATCGTATGACCTGCTTCGTGATAAGCCACCATTTCTCGTTCTTTTTTGCTGATTACGCGATCTTTCTTAGCTGGACCTGCAATCACGCGATCTTCTGCTTCATCAATATCTGAAGCATCGATTTTCTTCTTGTTACGACGAGCCGCAACTAAAGCTGCTTCGTTTAAGACATTTTCTAAATCTGCACCAGCAAAACCTGGTGTTTGTTGTGCCACGACTTTCAAATCAACGTCATCTGCCATCGGTTTGTTTCGTGCGTGAACACGTAAGATTGCTTCACGGCCTTTTACATCTGGACGACCAACTAAAATTTGACGGTCAAAACGTCCTGGACGTAAAAGTGCAGGGTCAAGTACATCTGAACGGTTTGTTGCAGCAATGACGATAACACCTTCATTCCCATCAAATCCGTCCATTTCAACTAGCAATTGGTTCAGTGTTTGTTCACGTTCATCATGTCCACCGCCCATGCCTGCGCCACGTTGACGACCAACAGCATCAATTTCATCGATGAAGATGATTGCTGGAGCATTTTTCTTCGCTGTTTCAAATAAGTCACGAACACGACTTGCCCCAACACCCACAAACATTTCTACAAAGTCAGAACCTGAAATAGAGTAAAACGGTACACCCGCTTCTCCAGCTACAGCTTTTGCTAACAATGTTTTACCAGTTCCTGGAGGTCCTTCTAAAAGAACACCAGCTGGGATACGTGCGCCTAACTCAACAAAACGTCGCGGATCTCTTAAGAATTCAACAACTTCAACCAACTCTTGTTTCTCTTCTTCTGCACCAGCGACATCTGAGAAGCGTACACGGTTAGCTTTTTTGTCGGCTTCTTTGGCTTTTGATTTACCAAAGTTCATGACACGGCCACCGCCGCCTCCGCCACCACCTTGTTGCCCCATCATCATATAGAAGAAGAACACAAGGATGATAATTGGTAAGAAGCTTAGCAATAAGGATACCCATACGCCACTGCTTGATTCTTCTTTGACTGTTGTAGCTACGTTATGTTCTTTCGCTAAATCAGTCACTTGGCTAAGTGTGGTATCGTTTGGCAAAATAATCGTTGTAAAGTGTGTCGTTTTTGTATCTGTCGATCCTAAGATAGCAAGTCCACCACTGTTAGAGACGGTTTGCTGTTCTTTATACTCTCCAGAAATTTTATATACACCATTTGCAGGTTGTACTTCAAATTCTTTGATTTTACCTGCTTGTAATTGTTCTGTAAATTTTGTGTACTCGATATCTGACGATCGTTGGCCGTTATTACCAAAGATAAAATATACGACCATAACCATCGCTAAGATTACGAGGACATAATACAAGGCATTTTTCATCATGCCATTGTTTTTTTTGTTCATAGTTGCCCTCCCTATGCGTTATTTTAATTTAGCATTTTTTTTATCAATCCTGACCATTCTATTGTAACACAATTTATAGTAGATACAGCACTAATTTGATTGATAAACGCTAGGCTTCAATACACCGATGTATGGTAAATTACGGTAAGCTTCTGCATAATCTAATCCGTAACCCACTACAAATTCATTAGGAACATTGAATCCAACATAGTCTGCTTCAATATCAACTACTCTACCTTCTGGTTTATCAAGCAATGTGACAATTTTCACTGATTTTGCTTTACGGTATTTAAATAGATCAACCAAATAAGCGAGTGTTCTTCCACTATCGATGATATCTTCAACGATCAGTAAGTCACGGCCTTCAACATTGGTATCTAAATCTTTGACGATTTTGACTTCTCCTGATGAAACCGTTGCATTTCCATAACTTGAAACATCCATAAAGTCTATTTCCAAGTGAGCATCAATCGAACGTATGATATCTGCCATGAATGGAACAGCGCCTTTTAGAACACCAACAACGAGTGGATTATTATGCTTATAAGTTTCTGCCAATTCTTTGCCTAGTTCTTCACAACGAACTTGTATTTCTTCTCTTGTAATCAAAACTTTTTCAATATCCTTTTCTAACATCAGGTTCTCCTTCCAATTGCTTCTTTGTGATATTTGTAAAGAAGTATGTAGTGTATTTTATCAGTTTCTACACCAATACTCAAATAGGAATAGGTAAATGGGACCAAACTATAAATATTTTCATTTTGATCCCTCACGACCCATGCCTCTTTTCTTTGTGAATCAGGTACTTTGTTATCAATCAAATATCTGGATATTTTCTTTTTTAGTTTGCTATTTAGCTGGATACGCTCTCCTGCTTGTCTCTTTCCTACAAACAGTTCTTGATGTGAAGATAGCCAAAGATCATGAGAAAACTCGTCCCAATCATCTGCTTTTCTAGCTTCTTCGGCTGCTTCAGGTGTAAACAAGCCGATCCAGCAGCTTTCATCTAACCTGATGCGTTGATTCAACTCCAACTTATACGCCTCTGTTCGTTCTTGTATTGTTTTTGAGGGATCAGCTTTCTCTTGGATAAGATAGATTTTTTCATAGCTACGTTGCAGAACCCACCCTCGTTCAAGAGTAATTTTCCATTGGCCTTTTTTCTGTTGACACTGTTGTAAAATCAGTTGGATTTGTTTTTCTTTGATCACGATCGCTGTTTTTTCAAAAAAATGATCAAAGAATGCGTATAAGAAATAATAGCTTTCTTCTTCTGGCATCTCCGCTAATAGTTTCCAAGGAAAATGCACCCGTTCGTTTTCTTCTACGACATTTTCCATCAAGACTTTCTTCATGTGTGTTTGAATCAATCGATCTGCCCATTGGATCTGCTGCGAAAAACGTTGAAAATGAACCATTGCTTGTGGATTTTCTTGTTTTAGTTGAGGCAGAACCAAATGACGAAGGCGATTACGTTGAACATCCAACTCTTGATTCGTATGGTCTTCAAAATAAACCAGCTCTCGCTCTGAAGCATATTGATATAATTGCGCCTTACTAAATCCTAGTAACGGACGAATCAATCGACCATTGGAGAAGGGTTGGGCTTCTTTGATCCCAGCATAGGTACTAAGTTGCCCCCCACGCAACAACTTCATTAAAACCGTTTCCATTTGGTCATCCCCATGATGTGCCGTCATTAGGCAGTCATAGCTGCCGCTTTGCATCTGCTTCGCAAACACTTGATAACGAAACTCTCGAGCCGCTGTTTCAATGCCCTTTTTTGTTGGCTTTTCCCAAACTTCCACTTGTAACGGGAGTTGATGTTGTTGACAATACTTCTTTAAATACGCAACTTCATGAACAGATTCTTCTCTTAATTGATGATTGATATGGGTCACTGCCAAAAAGAAACCCCATTTTTTTTGCGCTTCCATCATTAAATCCAGAAGAACCATAGAATCTACTCCCCCAGAAACCGCCAGTAGCGCTCTTGTTTTTTCATTCAAATAACCATTGATTTCACAATTTGTCAAAAAACGTTGTCTGATCTTCCTTGCGTCTTGTTCTTCTTCCATCGAATCACTTCCTTGTTCCTTCTCGGCTTCGATCAACCTACCATCAAAGATTCCAATGAAAAAAAGAGCGGACAAAAGTCTGCGACAATTGCCTGCTCTTAAGTTTTTGGTTAGCTGCGACGTCCGCCGCGTCCGCCACGTTTACCTTCTGTATTGCGCTTCAAGGAAGTCAATCGATCATCACTATCCTTTAAAAATGAACTCATTAATGAATCGAAGTCTTCTTTATGGTTATTAGAAGATTGACTGCGAGAAAAAGGTTTTTTCTGTGTTGAACGACCTCGATTATCGCGAGGATCTCTTTGTTGGTATTTTTTTGGACGCTTATCATCATCTGATTCTGTTGATTCCGCTGGTTTTGGTTGTGTTTGACGGATTGATAATCCAATTTTACCATCATCATTAACTGAGATAACTTTAACAGTTACTTCATCACTGACACTTAAAACATCATGAATATCTTTGATATAGCCATTTGAGACTTCACTGATATGAACTAGACCAGTTTTTCCAGCTCCTAAATCAATAAACGCGCCAAAATTTGTAATTCCTGATACTTTCCCTTGCAGTTTTGCTCCTACCTCGATTGACATAAAAAAAATGTTCCTCCTAATTATTAACCTATTTATAATACTGCTTATTTTGCAGTTGTTGAACTAGTTGTTTGGTCTGTGTCATCCGTATTTGATTCTAATACTGGATAAACCTGCTCGCCTTCTTTTGAATAAAAGTATTTGCTTCTCGCAAGTTTCGCCACATAGTCATCATCTTTCAATAATGAGACATCCTGTGTTAGCTGATCCACATCAGCATTGACTTGGCTTAATTCCGTATTTGCTTCAACTTTCAATTCGTTTAATTGATTCATTCTTTGCATATCACGAAAAATTTGAAAACCTAAAATTGCGAAAATGACCAAAGCACCTATAAAAATAACTGCTAATCGACGTCTACGAAAAATCAACTGGCGTTGTTGTTCTTGAAATTCGACATATTTTTTCTTTGCATACTCTGTATCTAAAGCAGCAATTTTGTTGCTTTTTTTTGTCACTTCTCTTCGCTCCAATCTTTTTTGATTGTCGTTTTCATTATACCAATATCATTGAGGGTTGTCTAATCTATTTCGTCAGTGTTTTGCTTGCGAATCTCCGAAATGATCTCATACATTTTTTGAGCATCTTCTTTTTTCGTCGACTCATGTAATTCATTGACTTTTACTTCCATTGTTTTGTTTCCAAATTGGATCTTCAATTGATCGCCTACCTTGACATCACTAGAAGATTTAGCCAATTTTCCGTTGATTTGAATTCTTCCTTTATCTGCCACTTCTTTTGCTACAGAGCGGCGTTTGATAATTCGGGAAATTTTAAGAAATTTATCTAATCGCATTAGGATTCCTCACTTTTATTTTTTATAAGTTTATTAAATCGTAAAATCTTTTTTCCAAACGGTAACATCAACCATTCTCTAACCGTAAATAATTTTGTCCAGATCACAGCATTCACAAAGACGAACGCTCCGATTCCTACACCTGCTAAACTGGCAAAGAATGCAGAAGACCGATGAGCAACCGGGCCAAAAATCATCGTCAGTCCGCCATAATAAATCAGTAAGGCTAAGATCATCCATCCCAAACATTGAAGCAATTTACTTCCAAAGCGACGTTCTTTCCAGAACTGATTGATTTCACTAGTCTCCGTGTGGACAAAATACCATAGAGTGACAGCCAATCCTAGCAAGGTCGACAAACTAGCTCCTACTGTCCCTAGATAACCAGTTAGAAACGGGGTTGCCAAAGCTTTGGCTAACAGCCCCCAGCCTGCACCTTTCAAAGAGGGACGAAAAGAATTTTTACTTTGGGCAATACTTTGATAGGTTTGGATGATTGCTGTTAAAGCAATTGCAAAGACGAATAGCACCAACGCTGCATTCCCAGCGTAATCTTTAAATAGCGCATAGTTGATATACGGTAAAAGCATAGCTAGTCCTACAGAAGCAGCTAATGCTAAAGTCGTTGTTAACCGTAAATAGATTTTGGCAGTCTTTAGAAATTGACTATGCACAGCCGTCATCAAGTACTTCGTCAATGCAGGTAAGAAAGTCGCACTTAATGCAGTCGCAATCACTAGTCCTAATTGAACTAACGGTTGCCCACGATCATAGACTCCTTTTGCAATTTTTGCACTTTGTTCAGATAATCCATAAACTTGAAGCGCATTTTTTACAAAAAATGAGTCGATCAGCTGAAAGAAAATCAGCAGACCACTATAGATTGACACTAAGCCCCCTTCAACTAAAAAACGCCGGATCAATCGTTTGTCAGGTCGTTTCGTGACCGAAAAATGTCGAAAACTTAACGCCCCACCATGGATCTTTTGTTCATAATAGCGCAACACACCATAGGCACAAAGTCCCCCGATGACTGCACCACTCATAGCCGCAGTTCCTGTTTGGTAAACTGACCAGCCAAATAGTCGAAAAGCAAAGGCACTGAAAACGATGATCGCCACTCTCACAAATTGTTCAACGACTTGTGAAACAGCTGTCGGTTCCATCAAAAATCTGCCTTGGAAATTTCCTCGATAAAAAGATAGTCCTGGCATCAGTAAGAAAGTAAATGAAACGATTTGGATCAGCGGTCGTAATTGCTGATCCCCCATCATCCAAGCAATCCAACGGCTAAAGAGAAAAGTAAACAGCCACAGAACAATCCCTGTCCAAAAAACTAATGGATAAAGCCGTTGCAGTGCTTCTTTTCGCTGAATTGGATCTTTTCGTTCAGCGACATATTTTGAAATGAATTGCGGTAAACCAGACAACGCTAAAGTCATGGCAATCCCATAGATTGGGTATACTTGTTGGTATACATAAAATCCTTCATCACCAACTAAGTTTTGGAGCGGAATGCGGTACAGCGCACTTAGGACTTTTGCTATGAAAGAAGCAATCGTCAATATAAATGCGCCATGCATCACGCGACGCATCTCTTTATGGTCCAAAGTATTCGCTCCTTCCTAAGCAGACAGATATTTTTGTTCACGTAAAGCTTTGACAAAACGTTGGATTTCTTGCAACCAAACTGCTTCATCGGTCTTGTTAGGAACCGTTAGTCGAATCACCATTTTTTCTTTTTCTACACCTAAACTTGCTTTTAGTTTTGTTGCAGTCAAAGCTTCAAATAACTGTTCTACAGTATAGCGTTTTGTTCCTGCTTTACTTAGGTTAAAGACGATAGTCTGCTGTTGCTTGCGAATTGTTTCAATCAAGGCGCGATCGCCATCCATTTTGATTTGGCCAATCGTTAAGAGATGTGCCACCTCTTCAGGGTATTCCCCAAAACGGTCTAAAAGATCATCTTCTAATTCATCAAGCATTTCTTGTGAATCAAGTTCCCTGATCCGTTTATAAATTTCAATTTTCTGTCTTTGGTCCGAAACATATTCTTCTGTCAAGTAAGCATCGACCCCAAGATCGATTTCAACTGCTGTTTTTTCCACTTGGTTGTTCTTTCCTTGTTTACGTAAAACAGCATCACTTAACATTTGCGAATACATGTCGAATCCGACAGCATCAATAAAGCCGTGCTGCTGCGCACCTAGCAGATTTCCTGCTCCTCGGATCGATAAATCCCGCATAGCGATTTTAAAACCAGAGCCTAGTTCGGTGAAATCTTTAATGGCTTGAAGACGTTTTTCGCTGACTTCATTCAAGATTTTTTGTTGTTCATACATGAAGTAGGCGTACGCCACTCGGTTGCTTCGTCCCACACGACCTCGTAATTGATAAAGAGTCGATAGCCCCATGTAATCAGCATTTTCAACGAAGAGCGTATTCGCATTTGGAATATCGACACCCGTTTCAATGATCGTCGTTGTGACTAACACATCATATTGTCCTTCAATAAAATCAAACAATGTATTTTCTAATTGTGCTTCAGTCATTTGACCATGCGCATAACCGATCCGTGCTTCTGGTACAAGTTCTTGGATTTCTTCCACTTTTTGTTCGATCGTCTCTACTCGATTATAGAGATAGAACACTTGACCGCCACGCCCCATTTCTCGATGGATAGCTTCACGAATCGCTCCAGGATTTTTTTCCATCACGTAAGTTTGAATCGGATAACGATTGGCAGGCGGTGTTTCGATCACTGATAAATCACGAACCCCGAGCATTGACATGTGGAGTGTCCGTGGGATCGGTGTCGCTGTCAACGTCAAGACATCCACTTGGGCACGTAGTTGTTTCAAACGTTCTTTATGTTTTACACCAAAACGCTGTTCTTCGTCAACGATCAATAACCCTAAGTCACTAAATTCAATGTCTTTAGATAAGATACGATGCGTTCCGACTACGATATCGATTTGTCCAGTACGTAATTGTTCAATCGTTTCTTTTTGTTGTTTTTTCGTTCGGAAACGACTCAATAGACCTACATTTACTGGAAATCCTTCAAAACGTTCCAACATCGTTTCATAGTGTTGTTGGGCGAGAATGGTCGTAGGAACTAAAAAGGCAACTTGTTTACTTTCCTTGACGGCTTTAAAAGCAGCTCGTAAAGCCACTTCCGTTTTACCGTAGCCAACATCACCAACGAGCAAACGATCCATCGGTTTTTCTTTTTCCATATCTCGTTTGATCTCTGCGGCACTCCGTAATTGGTCATCCGTTTCAGAGTATGGGAAGGCATTTTCAAATTCTTTTTGATACCCATCATCCGGTCCAAACGCATACCCTTTTTCTGATTCTCTGGCAGCATATAGTTTGATCAGATCATCTGCGATATCTTCAATTTTAGACGAAACCTTTCTTTTGGTTTTCGTCCATTCACTACTGCCTAATTTATTGATACGAGGTGCTTTTGATTCAGAAGCAACATATTTTTGGATCAAATTCAGCTGGGTAACCGGAATAAATAATTTATCGTCATTTTGATAAAGGATCGTCATGTAGTCTTGATGGACACCATCCACTTCTAACGTTTCCATCCCAATATATTTACCGATCCCGTGATTTGCGTGAACGACATAGTCGCCTGCTTTTAGTTCATTATAGCTTTTTAAACGTTCCGCATTCGTTACGGTTTGTCGCCGTGTTTGTTTCTTCGTCGTTTTTTGGAAAATTTCTTTTTCCGTAATCGCGACTATTTTCTCTTGAGGAAGTTCGAACCCTGTTTGCAGCGCCCCTTCCACTAGTTGCACTTGTCCTCTGATCAGTTTTTCTTTTTCGGTTTCCACGACTAGGATCTCTTCATCACGTAACATCTGCTCCGCTTTTCTAATCCGTTCTTTCGTAGGAATAAAGATGACTACTGTTTGTTCTTGCTTACGCCATCGGTCCATTTCTGTTTTCAATAATGGCATTTGACCGAAAAATTGTTGCATCGTACGATATTGAAAATTGTGAATCGCTTGAAAACGTAAATTCCCCATACCCTTTTGAAAAAGCGCAAAAAAAGTCGTCACAAATTTTTCTTTTTGAACTAATTTATGCACATCATTGACAAAGACTTGCTCTGAGAAGACACGTAATTCACTAATTTTTTGTGTTTGCCATTCAGCTGCTTCTCTTTCGATCTCCCGATTTGTTTCCATGATTCGTTGATAATCATCCACAATGAATAAACTACTTGTTGGAAAATAATCAAGGATCGTCGTTTCTTCTTGATAAAGAAGATCAGCATAAAGTTTCGCGTCTTCTGTCGGATTTCCTGCTTGCCATTGCGCGATCACTTGTCCAAAATAATCCTGCACGAATTGGCGGTCTGTTTCTTCTGAAATCGTCGCTAGTTTCTTTTCTAACAACTTTTCCAGTCGGTCGATCCCATGAAGTAAATCAGCTTGGTCGTAGACCTGTTCACTTGTCGGTGCGATCCAAATTTCTGTTACTTTTTCGATCGAGCGTTGAGTTTCTACTTCAAAATATCGCATGGAGTCAATCTCTACATCAAATAATTCGATACGTACGGGATGTTCGAGATTGATCGGATAGATATCAATGATGCTGCCACGAATACTATACTCTCCTGTTTTTGCCACCATCTCAACTCGTTCGTAGCCTAATAAAGTCAATAGACGAGGCAGATCGTCAACGGCTATTTCCTCTCCCGTTCGCCAAGTCAATTGGGCTTGTTTCCAAACTTTTGGACTGGGTAATCGTTTATGCAATGCTGCTACTGGTAATAAATAGACCCCTGGTTGTTTTTGTTGCAGGGCATTTAGTGTAGCAACTCTTTCTCTTCTTGCTTCTGGGGAAGAAAAAGCCATTTCCGCAGAAAGAACTTCATCTACTGGAAAAGAATGTATTTGTTCTGCTGGCAAAACATGTTGCAAATCTTCTGCTAGTTGATTCGCATAATACAGATTAGGCATTAATACGACTAAGTTTTTCTTTGTTTTTTTGAACGCTCGAGCAAAGAGAAGAGTTTTGGCTGAACCAGCTAAACCAGTGATCAATTGTCTTGGTGATTTTTCTTCTATCTGGTTGAGCCATTCCTTTACCTGTGGATCTTTACCAATTAATTGAACGATATCCATTTTTTTCCTCCTTCGCTAATTGAATTTGTTCATCGTATCGATAAACGAATGACCATCCAGCATAAACTCGAGTGCTGCCACTGACTGATCGATACTTGCTTCAATCAATGGTTGAACTTCTTTACTAAATGGGCTTAGCACGTGTTGAACAACAGTTTTGTTTCCTTCTGGTCGACCAATGCCTACTTTGATACGGTCAAATACATTTGTATTCAAGTGAGAAATGATACTTTTTATTCCATTATGCCCTCCAGCACTCCCTTTTTGGCGCAAGCGGATCTTGCCAGTTACAAGATCTAAATCATCATAAACAACAACTAATTCTTCCGGATAAATACCGAAATAAGTCATTAATGGTCCTACAGCACGACCAGATTCGTTCATAAAAGTTTGCGGCTTCACTAATAAGATTTTTTCTCCTTGATAGAAAAACTCTGCAACTTCCGCTTCAAATGTATTTTTTTTAAACACAGCTTGTTGCTTTTCAGCCATGCGATCAACGACCATAAAGCCGATATTATGTTTGGTTTGTGCATATTTGGTTCCTGGGTTTCCAAGCCCTACGATCATTTTCATTTGTTCTACCACCTAATTGAAAAAAGCAGCACAAAAGGCTGGAGCGCCCTAAAGCAATCCAGTCTTTGACTCATTTTTTCATTTTTTTACTTTCTACTATTAAGTATAACACACAAGTACCTGTTTCAACAAAAAGAGAATGTTTAACAAATGATAAAGAAATTAAAATTTTCTTCAAAGTCTAATAAATTAATAACCTTTTAAAAATAGTGAAATCACGCACATGTAAGCTTTTACATATAATACAACCTTGTTATCTGTTATATTTTATAGCCAAATAGCGTGACAGCGGGCTTGATAAATGTTAGCATAGGCATGGGAAAAAACAAAATCAATGGAAGGATTGATATATAATGACTGCAGCTGCAGAAAAAAAAGATCATCAAAAAGTAATTCTTGTTGGAGATGGCGCCGTAGGTTCTAGCTATGCCTTTGCTCTAGTTACTCAAAACATTGCACAAGAAGTAGGTATCGTAGATATCAACACAGCAAAAACTGAAGGAGATGCTATTGATTTATCACATGCTCTAGCATTTACTTCACCTAAAAAAATCTACTCTGCTACTTATGCAGATGCACATGATGCTGACTTAGTAGTTATCACTGCTGGTGCACCACAAAAACCAGGTGAAACTCGCTTAGACTTAGTAAATAAAAACTTAAAAATCAACCGCGATGTAGTAACACAAATTGTTGAATCAGGATTCAATGGTATTTTCTTAGTTGCTGCTAACCCAGTAGATATTTTAACTTACTCAACTTGGAAATTCTCAGGCTTCCCTAAAGAACGCGTAATCGGTTCAGGTACTTCACTTGACTCAGCTCGCTTCCGTCAAGCACTTGCAGAATTAGTTGATGTTGATGCACGTAACGTCCATGCTTATATCTTAGGTGAACACGGTGACTCAGAATTTCCTGTTTGGTCACATGCTAACGTTGCTGGTTTACAAATTTATGAATGGGTTAAAAACAATCCAGACGTTGATGAAGAAGCAATGGTTAACTTATTCTTTGGTGTACGTGATGCTGCTTACACAATCATTGAAAAGAAAGGCGCTACTTTCTATGGTATCGCTGTAGCCTTAGCACGTATCACTCGTGCCATCTTAGATGATGAAAATGCTGTACTTCCACTATCTGTATTTATGAATGGTGAATACGGCTTGAACGATATCTACATTGGTGCCCCTGCAGTAATCAACCGTCAAGGTATCCAAAAAGTTATCGAAATCCCTCTAAGTGACAGCGAACAAGATCGTATGGCTGCTTCAGCTAAACAATTAAAAGAAATCTTAGATGAAGCTTTTTCTAAATTAGACGCTGAATAATTAGAATAAATTTAACCACTTAATCAAGCAGAATGTCAGCATTCTGCTTGATTTTTTTACTTAACGATCGTTAAATTTTTGCTAAATCATTTGTCCCCTTCGTCTTTTTTCTCAAAATATGCTATGATTAGTTCGTTATACGCTAAACTATCAAATAAGGAGCTGCCCGCATGACAAGATCTTCTCATCATAAAAAATCGAAATCGCTACACATTGGTCTATTAACTACGCTAGGCGTATTCCTTGCATTAATCGGCTTTTACGCTTACCGCAGTACATATTACACCAATCATTTTTTACCTAACACGGAAATTAATTCCATCAATGTAAGTAACCTGACCGTGCAACAGGCAAATGACAAATTAAAAGACACCTTTTCCAATAAAAAGCTGACGATTGAAGAAAATGGGAAAGTTTGGGAAGAGATCGCAAAATCTGAGCTTGGTTATAAAGATGACTTTTCAGCAGATTTATCTCGATTGTTAAACCAACAAAATGCTTGGTCATGGGGCATGAACTATGTTTCCGCTAGTGAAAAACAAGAAATTGATCCGCAAGATACTGATCATCAAAAACTAGATGAAACGCTGGCTTCCACGACGAATAAGCTAACCGAATTAAATAAAGATCGGACACAGACACAAGATGCGACGATTGAAAAATCTGGTGACTCTTTCAAAATAAAACCAGAAGTAACTGGCGATACGATTGATGTGACAGCAGCTATCAACGCGCTGAAAACCAGTGTGAAGGATGGCAAAAACAAAATTGATTTAACTAAATTTCAAACAAAACCAAAAGTGACAGCGACCGATAAAAATTTAACAAAACAAGTCGATGAAATGAATGCCATTGCTAATATCAAAGGAACCTATAGTATCAACGGCAATACTTTCCAGATACCTCGTTCTGAAATTGCTAACTGGCTAACTTATACAGATGGTAAAGTTGATTTAGATACAACACAAGTTAAAAACTATGTAACAGGTTTAGGAGAAAAATATAACACGAGTACGAATGACACGAAATTTAAAAGTACAAAACGTGGTGAAGTAACGGTTCCTGTTGGTACCTATAGTTGGTCAATCAAAACTGATGCAGAAACAGAAGCTTTGAAGTCAGCCATTTTGGCAGGTAAAGACTTTACCCGTTCACCAATTGTTCAAGGTGCCACAACAGCTGATCATCCTTTAATAGAAGATACCTATATCGAAGTTGATTTAAAAAACCAGCATATGTGGTATTACAAGGATGGTAAAGTTGCGCTAGAAACTGACATCGTGTCTGGAAAACCTAAGACCCCTACTCCAGCTGGTGTTTTCTATGTTTGGAACAAAGAGGAAAATGCCACATTAAAAGGAACGAATGATGATGGAACCCCTTATGCAAGTCCTGTAAACTACTGGATGCCAGTTGACTGGACAGGCGTTGGTATCCATGATTCCGACTGGCAACCTGAATATGGTGGCGATCTTTGGAAAACTCGTGGATCTCATGGATGTGTCAATACGCCACCAAGTGTCATGAAAGAATTGTTTGGCATGGTAGAAAAAGGTACACCAGTAATCATTTTCTGATAGCTTCAATAAAAAATGAATTCATAAAAAAACTGGTTTCTCAACAAAGTTTATCTTAAACTTTAGAGAGACCAGTTTTTTTACGTCTATCACTATCAAAGGGGGAATAACATGGACGATAAGTTACAAGCTAAAAAAACTTATTATCAACAGTTTCTTGGTTACACTGAGCAACAGATCTTAGAATTAACCGCCAGTATCGCAGACCAGCAAAAACTACTCGTCAAACCAGAGAATAATGAATTTGAACAGAAGATTTTAGTCAAAAAACTAGCTAGTGACAAGAGAAAAATGCAATCATTTTTAAATGGTAAGGGCCTCCTCTGTTCAATCCTTCAGCAACTGGATAATATTCATACTACGATCGCGAATCAAGATCAAAATAATTCGCTATGGAATAGGTTTTTTCGCTCATCATCCAATGAGTTGGCTAATCACCAGAAATTATTACATACATATGAACTTCTGTTTGAAGAAATAATGAAAGGATTATACAGCGATACACAAAAGGCGTCACCGTATAAAAAACTAGTGCCCAAAGAGAGGTACAGATAATGATTCAAGGATAAAATCAACCACTCCTAAAATAAATTCCAATCCAATCTATCCATAAATAAACAACAGCTGGCTTTGATCCACAAGTTCTATTTTATAAAAATGAATCACAAGTATACTACGAAATGAAGCCGAAAAATCCTAAAATAGAAAACTATTTTAGGATTTTTCGGCTTCATACTCAATTTTAATTACTTCTATAACTCATTTTTTCATGTACACTAATTGATCCTTCTACCTAAAATTTTTTTCTCACAAAACCAACGATCAAGCATAAGACAATCGCTGTCAATGTCCCCATTGAATCGAGCATGACATCTTGGAAAGACGGTGTTCGATCCCCTGTAAGCATCTGATGAAATTCATCTAACCCAGCATAACCGGTCGCCGATAACCAAGCTAAGACACTTGTTAACCACCAGATTTTCATTTTAGGAAAGACCCCTAAAAACAAACTACCACCTAAAATAAAATAAGCCCCAAAATGAGCACCTTTTCGTAAGAAAAATTCAACGAATTTACCATAACCTAAATGATCTACACTCACTACACCATCGCCATAAGTAAAACGAATATTATCAAATACTTGTTTAAACGGATGATTGGGAAACCACTCTTCGATCCTGGAGACTTGGGATTGTTGTCCGTAAGTTTGCGATGAACTGTAAAATAAGAGAGCCATGATGAGTACTGCAATAACTAAATAAAAGTTGCCATTTTTCATTTGTTTTTTTATTGAATTCATAAGTCACCTCTGCCATTTATAATAGCTCTTTTTTTACGAAACAACAAACTTTTCTTAGAGACTTAAATAAGAAAATAATGCTATACTAATTGTATTATAAATTGAAGGGAGCTTTTTCATGACATATTCACTAAATTGGGATCTTGATTCAATTTTTTCAGGTGGAAGTGATTCCCCAGCCTTAAATGAACGCTTAGAACAATTAGAAAAACAAATCAATACCTATTATCAATGCGTTAATCAATGGGATCATTCAGTCAGTACAAATGATGAACTTACGACACTGATCAAACAACAAGAAACAATTACAGAAGGTTTTTCTCAATGTAATAGTTATATTACGGCTTTGTTATCTGCGAATGTCAAAGATACCCAAGCAAAGCTTTTATCAGGAAAATTATATGCACTATTACCACGTTGGCAATCAGCCGATACGATTTTATCGAAAAAATTTGCAGAAATATCTGACAATAATTGGCAAACATTGCTCCAAACAGATGAATTTTCTTTGATTGCTTTTCGTATGAATGAGATTCGCAGAGACGGTCATCGTTTATTGTCCGAAGCAGAAGAAAACATCATCAATACACTCTCATTAGACGGGCTGAACGCGTGGAGCAGTCATTACGACACAATTGTGGGAACAATCGTGATTCCATTTGAAGAAAATGGCAAGGTAACTGACTTGTCAGCAGGTCAAGCCTTCAATAAAATGATGGGTGATCCAGATCCACTCGTACGTGAAAAGTTATTTATTGCCTGGGAAAAAGCTTGGCAAGAAAAAACGTCTTTACTATCGGACACATTAAATCACTTAGATGGTTTCCGTTTATCAACCTATAAACTACATGGTATGAACGACTATTTACAAAAACCATTAGAATACAATCGTTTGAAAAAAGAAACACTTGATGTGATGTGGGCAACTATCCAAAAAAATAAACAACCGTTAGTTGATTACTTAACAAGAAAAGCCAATCTTTTCGGTAAAGAAAAAATGGAGTGGCAAGATCAAGATGCACCAATTATTTTAGGAGATCTAAAGGAAAAGACGTTTACCTTTGACGAAGCTGCCTCTTTTATCATTGAGAATTTCCAAAAATTCAGTCCCAAAATGGCAACCTTTGCACAATCTGCATTTGAAAAAAGTTGGATTGAAGCAGAGGATCGTCCGGGAAAACGACCTGGCGGGTATTGTACTGAGCTGCCAGAAACCCAAGAATCCAGAATTTTTATGACCTATAGTAACTCAGTCAATGAAGTAGCTACGCTAGCCCACGAATTAGGTCATGCCTTTCATAGTAGTGTCATGTGGGATCTGCCAGCATTGAACCGTGATTACGCAATGAATGTTGCAGAAACTGCTAGCACGTTTGCTGAATTGATTGTCGCTGATGCTACCTTAAAAGCAGCCAAAACGAAAGAAGAAAAAATCAATTTATTAGATACTAAATTACAAAATGCTTTGGCCATGTTTATGAATATCCATTCTCGTTTCATTTTCGAAAATCGTTTCTATTCTGCGCGACAAGAAGGACTTGTTTCAGAAGAAGAAATCACTCAAATGATGGTTGAAGCTCAAAAAGAAGGTTATCATGATGCCTTAGCTACTTACCACCCACACTTCTGGGCAGCTAAATTGCATTTCTTTATTGATGATGTTCCTTTTTATAACTTCCCTTACACGTTTGGCTATTTATTTAGTTTAGGTATTTATGCTTATGCAAACAAAAAAGGAACAAGTTTTGAGCAAGAATACATTGAGTTATTAAGAGATACAGCTTCAATGACAACCGAAGAACTTGCTCAAAAACATTTAGGTGTTGACTTAACGAAACCAGATTTCTGGCAAGCTGGCATCGATATGGTTTTAGAGGATATCAATAGTTTCATGACACTTTCTGAAGAATATGTACATTAATTGATCAAGCTAAATCATTACTAGATAAAATGATCGATTCATAAACAGTAAAAATAGCAGTTTTTTCATTCATTGGAAATCCTATTTTGACTAATAAGTCCAAATGAGCTAGAGAGAATAGTGATTGGTTTACACCAACCTTCTTCACTCTAGCTCATTTATTTTGGTTGCTTCGTCTCTCATTCCAAACATCCATGATCATTTTTTGTGAAAATCACCAATGTCCCCTACTATTTTATAGCTACATATAAACTTCATTCTTTACTCACTGATTGCATTACAGACTAAAAAAGACACGTTGTCAAAGGATATTGGTAAAAAGAAACCTTAGAATCATAGGGTATCATTTTTATACTTTTTAAACTATAAAAAAGATGTTGGTGAATTTCACCAACATCAAAAAGAATAGAGCCACAAAAAAAAATGAACAGGAAGATTTCTCCTCCTGTTCATTCTATTTATTATTACATACTTACTGCAAAATCAGGTGTGTACCATTGAACTGAACCAACTTTAACATTTTCACCTGGTTGTGGTGCATGGATATATTGTCCGCCACCTAATGAAATAGCTACGTGATAAGTTCCGCCAGCAGAACCCCAGAATAATAAGTCTCCAGCTTTTGCTTGAGAAACTGAAATTTTTGTTCCAGCTGATTCTTGAGGTACTGTCCAACCACCGATGTCACGGCCAGTTACTTGTAAATATACATAGCGTGTAAATCCAGAACAGTCAAAGCCACTTGGATCTTTACCACCCCATACATATGGAGTACCAATATATTTGTAAGCTTCTGCTACAATCGCAGCGCCGTTCACACTACCAGAAGGATTTGGTGCTGGTGCTGGAGCAGGCGTTGGTGTAGGTGTTGGAGCTGGTGTTACAGTATTATTGTTATTGTTGTTATTTGTTGTACTGTTATTAGTGCTATTATTAGTGCTGTTATTAGTACTATTGTTTGTATTATTATTTACATTTGTATTAGAGCTGCTTGAACTGCTTTCTGTATTCGCAGGTGTTGACTCTTGTGTAGAAGATTCAGGAACTGTTGATTCTTCTGTTGAAGATGATTCAGTAGAAGAAGAGCCAGTTGATGAATTTTCTGTTGTTGTAGAAGATTCAGTAGATGTTGATTCTTCTGTTGTTGAAGACTCAGGAGCTTTTGATTCTTCACTTGAAGATTGTGCAGCTGATGAGCTTTCTGTTGTAGTTGATGCTGATGATGAAGCTTGTGTTTGTGCAGCTTGTGCAGCAGCTTGTTCACGTGCTTCTTTTTCAGCTTTTTCTTGAGCTGCTTGTTGACGAGCTTGTTCTGCTAAGCGAGCTTGTTCACGGATACGTGCTTGCTCTGCTTCAGCTTCAGCTTTCTTACGGTTCAAGTCAGCTTTCTTATCTTCTGCTGTTGCTTGTTCAGCAGCCAATGAAGTTTTCAAGACATTTAAGTCAGCTTGTTTTGCTAATAAATCGCCTTTTTGTGACTCTAAAGCAGCTTGGTTGTCAGCAAGTTCTTTTTGTTTTGCTTCATTTTCAGCTTTTTTCGCTTCTACTGCTTGTTTGTCTTCTTTTTGTTGTTGTACTAAGTCTTGGTTTGCTTTAACGATTGTAGACATTGCTTGGATACGACCAACAGCATCTGCTAATGAATCTGCATTTAACACAGCGTCAATATAGTTTGAACTAGTATTTTTTACTTGTGTTTCACGTGCTTGTTTTTGGATTGTTGCTTCACGTTTTTCAATACGTTCTTGTAAATCTTTGATTTCTTGTTTTAATTGAGCAGATTCTTTACGCAATGTATCTTGTTTAGTTAATAAATCTTGCGCTTTTGTGTTAATAGCAGAAACTTGACCTTCTAATGCTTCAATTTGTGATTGTGCACTTGCTTGTTGGTTTTGTAAGTCTGCAATTTTTTTGTCTTGTTGTTGTATCTGAGAATCAAAATCGTCCGCCGCGGCAGCGATCGGTGATCCTACGGCAGTTAAAGCGATTGAACTTAGCATTACCGCTGATAATAAACTCTTTTTCACTCTTCATTCCTCCGACTGGCTTAATTTAATAAATATCTAAATATATTTAAGTCTTTCTTAACGATATAAAAATTGTACCATAGCAGTATGTCAACGATATAATAGTTATGTTACAAAAACATTTCAAAATAAAATCTTAAAATGACAAACATGTAAGTTTCAATGATTATTCACAAAATATGACATTTATTTCAGAAATCAGTACAAAAAAAAGAAATTATTCATCACTGAATAATTTCTTGAATGGAAAAACAAAAACTGCGAATAGAATCATCGTTAATAATAAAGTTGGCCCAAGATATCTAGTAATAAAGTAAGTGTTATTTACAGATACTAATTTGAAAATCAATTGTACAGCTAAAGTGAACAACTCATACCCCGTAACAAAAATAATCATACTAAAAAATTCTGTAAAGATATTAAAGTGGATATAAGAACTCATCGAATACATAATAAAGACCATCAGTGGTAATGCCACCGCATAGATCCCGATTACACCGATATAGTAGGTATCAAAGATTGCTCCAAGGACGACCGTTGTAATCAATAAATACCTTTTAGGAAATTTCATACTGCAAAACAGCAAAGCCAAAATGAGAAAATGGGCACTAGCCATGTATTGCCCATTTGACCACTCGACAAACATTCTAGTCAAATGCCCATCAATCAACATCAATAAGAACAATACAACTGGCAAGTAATATTTCATTGTATCTTTTTTCAGCATAGGTTAATCCTCCACCAGTCGTTGCACGATCGTCACAACTGGCAGATCATACATTCCAGCGTAAGGCTTCACATATACTTCACGATCCAAGCCATAACTATCTGGTTTGGTCTTGATGACTGTTCCGATCGGCAGATCTGCTGGTGAGTTCCCACCTAAGCCAGAAGTTTGAACGACGTCGCCTTCTTTGATATTCGTATCTCCAGTTAATTGTGTCACGACTAACGCTTGCAGTTTTTCGTCATAGTTTTTCAATAATCCAAACGCTTCTCCACTAGAAGAAGATACCCGAACTGGGAAATGATTCGAACTTTCATTTGACGAAGTCAGCAGCTCGATCTTAGAAGAAGTACGATTGACTTCAACTACTCGACCAATTAATCCTTTTTGTGCCATTACCGCCATGTTCACTTCAATGCCATCTTTTGATCCTTTATCAACGATCAACATATCTTGCCAAGTATCTGGTGAGCGTGTAATCACATTCGCCGTTACTTTTTCATAGTTAGTCAATGTTTGATTTAAGTTAAGTTCTTTCTTTAATGCTTCGATTTCTTTTTGGTCATTTTTATTTTTTAATGCTAATTCATCATAACTATCGATTTTCTCTTTTAATCGCTCATTTTCAGAATAAGTCGTGAAAAGATTATGGACTGAATCCACTCCATTTTCGACCCATCTTACGGGCGCAGAGATTGCACGGTCAACAAATGAAACACTGTCATTGACAAAAGACTGGAAGAAATTAGGTTTTCCTTCATTCGCTCGTTGCGCGGCAGTCACACTTAAGATTGTCACCACAATGATAACAATGATTAAGGTAATAATAATATTTTTATTAGGATTGAACTTCTTCACAAAGACACCTCGAATTAATTAGACTCTTATGGTCAATTTTATCACTAATTGAGGCGAAACAAAAGGTATGACACCTCTCTTAAGCTTTTTTTTAGTAAATAATTTGACTTGTCATTTTTAACTATTTCTGTTGTATTTACTCGGTTAGAGCAAACTTAATCTTTACTTTGAATCACTGCGACCATCCCAGTTGAAAAGGAAAAATCAGCCGTATCTGAAACAAATTCATTGCTTGCATAAGAAGTTGCTTGGCTCACATCAGTTGTTTCCAGTTCATACTTGCTCTTTTGGATGGACAGCTCTGTTACAGGCGTCAAACAACAATAGGCCAAATAACGCATTTTATCCATTTTGGTAATCACATGTTTGCCAGGTAAATAGTAGGTGACATGATTTTGACGATCCCAAATAATGATCTTTTGAGCATGTGGTTTAAATCTTGGTTCTAACGGTAGCCAAAGGTTAGCAAGCAGGTGATCCAATCGCCCACCAGTTGCGCCAATGATCGTGATTGTTGCTTCTGGATATCGTTCAATGGCTTGACACAACCCCAACTGCGTATCTGTATCATCTTTTTCTGCTGGTGCTTGGATCAGTTCATTCGCTGCTTGTTCAACTTGTTTTTTTTCATCTACCGATAACGAATCAAAGTCACCGATTGCTAAATCCAAGGGAAAATTGTTTTGAAGAAGATACCATGCACCACGATCAATGCCTATATAACAGTCATAACTGTTTTGTAGTTCTGGCCAATTTCCAGGAGAACCTCCTGCCACTAATAAAACCTGCATTTATTTCAATGCCTCTTTTAACTGATTGATTTGTCCCACTGGATCTTCTGAGTTATAGATATAAGAACCGGCAACGAAAACATCTGCTCCAGCTTTTTGACAAATTTGTGCGGTTTCAGGAACGATACCGCCATCTACTTCAATGGAATAATGCCAATTATTTTGCTCGCGTAATTCTGATAATTCAGCAATTTTCTCTACCGTTTCTTCAATGAAACTTTGTCCGCCAAATCCTGGGTTAACAGTCATCACTAAGACCTGATCTGCTATCGGTAAAACATGTTTGATCATCGTTATAGGTGTGCCTGGATTAATCACGACTCCTGATTTCACGCCTAGATCTTTCATCATTTGCAATGCCCGATGAATGTGTGGAGTGGCTTCCACATGCACCGTGATGATATCTGCTCCAGCCTTCGCAAACGCCGGAATATATTTTTCCGGGTCAACAATCATCAAATGTACGTCTAGTGGCAACTTAGTAATTGGTCGAATGGCTTGTACGATATTGGGACCAAATGTAATATTTGGAACAAATTGTCCATCCATTACATCTACATGGATGTAATCTGCCCCTCCTTTTTCTACTAGTTCGATGTCTCTTTGTAAATTAGAAAAATCTGCGCTTAAGATAGATGGTGCTATTTTCATCAATGCTTCCTCCTATTTTCGTTTACCTTCTTTTTTAGAATAGATTGGTTTTCGATTTTCGACTTCCTGTAAAAATTGCAAATAGTTCTCATAACGTGTTTGGGCAATCTCACCTGTTTCGACCTGGCGTTTCACCTCGCACCCAGGCTCTTTAGCATGCATGCATTCTCTAAAACGGCAATGGTTCGATGCACTGACAAATTCAGGAAACTGTTTTGGTAATTCAGTCGTTTCGATCGTCAAAAAATCGATCGAGCTGAATCCTGGTGTATCTGCTACTAAACCATCATACAATGGGAGTAATTCCACATGTCTCGTTGTATGTCTCCCACGTCCTAAAGAATCAGAGATTTCCCCCGTTTCTAAGTTTAGATCTGGCGAAATTTGGTTTAAGAGTGTAGATTTTCCAGCACCAGATTGGCCCATAAAAACGGTCAATCGTTCTGGGAAGTAACGAATTAATTCTGCAGTATCTCCAGGATATTTCGGAACAATCACTGGATAACCGATCGTTTCATACGTTTGCTTGATCTCATCGATTTGCTGTTCGTTTGACGCAAGATCTGTTTTTGTCAAAAATATGACAGGTTCAATGGATTCATATTCTAAAGTCACTAGAAAGCGATCCAATAAATTATAAGAAAAATTTGGTTCTACCAAGCTTGTAACTACGACACCTAAATCGACATTTGCTACCGGTGGACGCACCAGTTGATTTTTACGAGGCATCACTTCTAACAAATAACCGTCCGTCTTGTTTTCGCTTTCAAATAGTACTTGGTCACCCACTAACGGAGTGATTTTTCGATTACGAAAGTTTCCTCGTCCTCTCGTTTGATAGGTCTCACCGTCTGCGTGTACATAATAAAACCCACTAATTGCTTTTCTGATTTGTCCTTTGATGTATGCCACCTCCAGTTTTCCTTATTTTACCACAGGAAAGAAAAATCATGTGGCGTTCCTGACAAGAAACTTAGCGAAACTCAATAAAAAATAGCAGAGCACGTTTAGAAACGCTCTGCTATTTTTTATTGTTATTACTATTTGGATGAAGACGACGTGCTTTCTTCTTTAGACGTAGCAGTACTTGAACTTTCTTTGCTGCTTGACGATTCTTTGGTTGAACTTGATGATTCTTTTGATTCTTTGGTTGGTTCTGGTCCTTTTGAATAAATGACATTGACGATCGTTCCTGGAGTGATCGATGCCCCCACGCCAGGAGCTGTTCGGATTACTTTATCTTTTTCTACGGTATCAGAATATTCATAAGACTCATGTCCGATGTATTCTGCGCCAATACTTGATAAATAACTTTGTGCATCACTTTTCGTATAGCCTGAAATATCATTTAATGTTTTCGCATTTGGTCCTTGACTAACGACAAAACTGATATAGCTATTTTCAGTCAATGGTTCACCGTAACTAGGTAATTGGCTAATGATTGAACCAGCTGGAACCGTATCGCTGTAATCATACGTCTCACTGATCCTTTTATAACCATTTGAGCTCAATATCCCACGAACGGTGTCATAATTTTGACCAGTATAATCCCCCATCGTTGGTTGCGCGCCTTGGCTTACAACAAATGTGATCTTATCTGTCGTTGGATCGACTTCCGTTCCTTCTTCATCCGACTGGGAAATGATTCGTCCATTTTCTACTTCATCACTGAACTCGTCTTTTTTCTCGATACTATCAGCTGGAAAACCAAGCTTCTTCAATCGGCTACTTACTTCGTCAAAATTCATCCCAGTATAATCATCTAACTTGATTTTTTTCTTACCTGTGCTGACGTAAAGGGTAACTTCACGGTTTTGTTTCACTGTAGTTCCCGCTGCCGGGTCCGTTTTGACAACGTCTCCTTCTTCGATTTGTTCATCAGGGATCTCTTCGGTTTTTGTTGCTGCTTCTAATTTAGCTTTTGCTAAAGTATCTCTGGCAGACGCTTCTGATAATCCCGAAACGTCAGGAATTTCGACTTCTCCACGACCTCCAGAAGCAAAAAAGACGGCTGTTCCGATTCCTAATAAGGCTAAGATCACCAATAAAATAATCCACCATTTTTTATGCTTTTTACTCTTTGGATCAGGAACTGTCTCTTCTGCCATCACAGGAGTTTCTTCTGATTTTTCTTTAGGTAATGGCATGGATTTAAATGACTCTGGCATTGGTGTATCTTCTTCTAATGGTGTGATCACTTGAGTTTCTTTGGTCATTGCTTGTGGCACCCATTTGGCTTCATTTGCCCGAGCAGGAGACAGCGCTGTTGCTAAGTCTTCTGACATTTCTTCTGCTGTTTTATATCGATCTGCCGGTTCTTTTGCAGTAGCTTTCAATACCACATTTTCTAAAGCTTGCGGCGTTGTTGGGTCTAGATCCTTGATTGAAGGTAACTCATCTTGGAAATGCTTCAAGGCAATCGTCACTGCAGACTCACCATCAAAAGGAACACTGCCAGTTAATAATTCGTAAAGAATGATCCCTAAGGCATAGATATCTGATTGTTTCGTAGCCATACTTCCTCTAGCTTGTTCAGGAGATAAGTAATGGACAGAGCCTAACATCGTATTCGTTTGTGTGATCGATGTTTCAGATAATGCGATCGCTATACCAAAATCAGTGATTTTGACCACGCCCTCATTATCGATCAAGACATTTTGTGGTTTCAAATCACGATGAATGATTTGGTGCGTATGTGCTAAAGAAATAGCTGATAAAATTTGTTGCATAATATTGACTGCTGTATCATAAGGAACAGGATAATGGGTTTGAATATAGCGTTTCAGGTCCATTCCTTTTACATATTCCATCACGAGATACTGCATGTTGTCTTCTTCTCCAACATCATACACACTAACAATATTAGGATGAACTAGTTCAGTCGCAGCTAGTGCTTCTCGTTGGAATCGTCTAATTGCCGTTTGATCATTTTGGAAATCGAATCGTAACACTTTGACTGCGACATCACGATCTAAAATAAGGTCATGGGCTAGAAAAACATTTGCCATGCCCCCACTACCAATATTTCCAGTGATTTGATAACGACCATTCAACTTTTTGCCTAACTCAATCATGCTACGTCCTCCTTGTATTCGATCAGAAGAACGGTAATATTATCTGCTCCGCCTGCTTCATTTGCACGTTCGATTAATTCTGTTACCTTGTCGAACAAAGCCCCTTCTTGATTGATAATCGTTCCAATCGTTTCTTCAGATAACATGTTCGTTAACCCATCCGAACACAACAACAAACGATCTTTTAATTGCCAAATATAAGTCGATACATCGACTTCTACAGATCCTGGCATTCCTACAGAACGAGTTAAAATATTTTTTCGTGGGTGGTTCGCTGCCATTTCTTCACTGATTTCTCCAGATTTTACTAGTTCATTCACTAAAGAATGATCTTCTGTCAGTTGAATGATTTTATCTTCACGGATCAAGTAGGCACGGCTATCCCCCACATGAGCAATAGTAAACTGATCTTCTGATAAAGCTGCTGCTACGATCGTCGTTCCCATCCCATTGTATTCTGGTTGCTCTTGGCCACGTTGATAAATACGAGTATTTTCTTCTTGGATCGTTTGGATGAACCATTGCGCTACTTTTTCGTCATCACTTAAACTTAGATTTTCCCAAGCAGTTCCTAAGTTTGTCACTGCCATCTGGCTCGCGATATCACCTGCACGATGACCGCCCATTCCATCTGCCAATACTGCTAGTTTAATCCCAGCTTGATTCGTAAAAACACTCGCATAGTCTTGATTTGTATTACGTCGTCTTCCTACATCTGATTGATATTCAATCTGCATTCTTTCACCTCATTACTTTTTACGCAAACAACAAATGAAAAACCCATCTGTATAGAACTGATGTGGGTATAAAGTCAACATTTTATCTTCGATTGATGATTGTAGCACAGGATCAACTAAAACATCAATCCTTTCAAAATCAGTATGTCGCTGTAAAAATGTTTCAATGACTTCTTGGTTTTCCTCTTTAAGAATCGTACAAGTACTATAAGTTAATATTCCAGAAGATTTTAACACAGATGCACAACTTTCCAAAATCGCCAATTGGATCGCTGGTAAATTAGCTAACTCGCTGGCATTTTTCTTATAACGAATATCCGGTTTTCTTCTCAATAGTCCTAATCCTGAGCATGGGGCATCAACTAAGATACGATCAAATGTTTCAGCTGAAAATTCCTCTTTCACTTCACGTGCATCCATTTTTTGTGCATAAACAGTTGTAAAAACACCTAAGCGTTCCGCATTTTCTTCGATGAGTTTTACTTTATGTTCATGAACATCCAGTGCTGTAACTTCACCACCACATGTTGGATCTAAAAACGTGGCAATATGCGTTGTTTTTCCTCCTGGTGCCGCACAAGCATCTAAAACATGATGTTCTGGCTCGATTTGCATAGCGGGTGCGACCAGCATCGAACTTTCATCTTGGATCGTCATGACCCCGTCATGGAATAAGGAACTAGATGCTAAATGTCCTTTTTCAGCAATTACCCCATAAGGACTAAGTTTACTTGCTGTCGCTGAAATTTCTTCTGCTTGGAGTGTCTCGATTGCTTGTTCTCTAGGGTATTTTCTGATATCTACTCGACCACTGACGTGACTTGGCTGGTAGAGTGAAAGTCCTAATTTTTCCGTTTCTTCATAACCGATTTGATCAGTCAATCGCTTGGTTAACCAGATCGGTAAACTGATTTTTACGGATAAGCGTTCAATCGGATCACTGATTTGTTCAACATCTGGTTTACCTTGTCGTTGATAATTTCTTAAAACACCATTTACAAATTTCCCAGTACCAGGATTTCCCTTGATCTTAGCAATTTCGACCGCTTCATTTAAAATCGCATGAGCTGGAACTTTATCTAGAAATTCCAACTGATAAACTGACAAATAAAGTAATGTTTTAACCCAATCATCCACTTTTTTTGCTTTTGCTATCAATGGAGCGACATAAAATTCCAGTAAAAGTTGACGACTGATCGTTCCATAAACTAATTCAGTAAACAAGCCAACATCTTTTTGATTTAAATCCCCTTGATTGATCATTTCGTTCAATAATAAATTAGAATAAGCACCGCCCTTGTTTACTCTTTCAAGGGTGATCAGTGCCATATAACGAACAGATTTTTTCATTTTTTTTGGTATTTTTGCCATTATTTCACCTGCTGCCCAATCATTACCTGTTGTCCACTACCATTCAAAAACTCATTGACTGCTTGTTTTCCTTTACCTGCTGGCTGTAATTCTTTGATTGCCAACACCGTTTGTTTACCACAAGCAATCCACAGATTTTTCTTATCTTTTTTGATGATGGTCCCTGGCTCCGCCGTAGTTTTCTCAGCTAACGCTTCTACATTTAAAAGTTTCCAACGAGTTTGTTCGTATGTCGTAAATGCAATCGGCCATGGTCGCATCCCACGGACTTGGTTGTCGATCTCTTCTGCTGTCTTGTTCCAATCAATTGCTTCTTGCTCCCGTGTGATATTTGGCGAAAAAGTTACCTTTGATTCATCTTGTGGACGTGGACTCAAATTTCCATTCAAAATATCAGGTAATGTTTTAAGTAATAGTTGTTTCCCTAATGCACTTAACTTTTCAAACATGGTTCCCACATCGTCTTGTTTAGTGATTGGTAAACTTTCTTGAGCATAAATACCCCCTGCATCCATCTTTTTGATCATTTCCATGATCGTTACACCGGTTTCTTTTTCCCCGTTGATAATCGAGTAATGAACTGGCGCCCCTCCTCGATATTTTGGCAATAAAGATGCATGTACATTTATAGCTCCGTGAACAGGTGCCTGTAATAATTTTTCTGGTAAAAATTGACCAAATGCAGCTGTGATAATCACATCTGGTTGGAGGGCAATGATTTTTTCCATTTCTTCTGAACCAGAGATTTTTTCAGGTTGTAAAACCAATAAACCGTGTTTCACGGCTGCTTCTTTTACTGGGGTAGGGGTGATGATTTTTTTACGTCCCACAGGGCGATCAGGTTGTGTCACGACTGCGACTACTTCATACCCTTCTTCTAATAAGCCTTCAAGGATCGGTACTGAAAAAGCTGGCGTTCCCATAAATACTAATTTAGTCATCAAGATGTTCCTCCATATACTCTTCTAATTCGGCTTCTGGAATTTGCTCAATCATTTTTTCAACGAATAATATACCGTCTAAATGGTCGATCTCATGCTGAAAGGCACGAGCTAAGTAACCAAAGGCTACTACTTCGATTTCTTCGCCTTCACGATCATAATAGCGAACCGTTACTTCGTCAAACCGTTTGACGGTCCCATAAACATGAGGGATGCTTAAGCAACCTTCTACATCAATGCTTTCTCCCTTTGCATCAATAATTTCTGGATTGATTAATTCAAACTTTTCACCTTCATCTACTTCTACGATTGCAACTCGCTTGTTTTGACCAACTTGTGGAGCGGCAATGCCAATACCATCGTTAGCAACCATCGTTTCATATAGGTTATCTAGTAAAGTAATTGTTTCATCTGTGATCACATCGATTGGTTGTGCGACACGTTTCAATTTATCATTGGGGTGGATCAATATAGGATAGCGCATGTAAATTCCCTTCTTAAATAAAGTGTAATGGTTCATTATCAATCGCGACAAATAATCCTTGTCGTTGTTCTTTTTGGCTCTGGTCTAAAATATTTTTTAAGATATTCGCTAAATTAGGCTCCTGTTTATATTTAATGATCAACTGGTAATAGTACCGATTTTTTACCCGATTCACTGTACTAGGGGTCGGTCCTAATAACAAGCTTTGATTTCCTAACACTTGCCGTAACTGATTCGCAACCTCAAAAATCTTCTTAGCAGCAACTTGTTCTTCCTCATGGCTGGTCGTGATTTTGACAGTAAAATAATAAGGTGGGTATCCACTACGATGTCGGACGGCCATTTCTTGTTGATAGAATCGCTCATAATTTTGTTCTTTTGCTAATTCAATTGCATAATGTTGCGGATTAAAGGTTTGGATAATCACTTCGCCTGCTTTTTCGGCTCGGCCTGCCCTTCCCGAAACTTGCGTAAGCAATTGGAACGTATGCTCGCTTGAACGAAAATCAGGCAAGTTAAGGGAAGTATCAGCATTCAAAACGCCGACCAACGTCACATCAGGAAAATCCAACCCTTTGGCAATCATTTGCGTCCCCAGTAAGATATTCGCCTTTTTTTGACCGAATTGTTGCAAGATACGTTCATGCGCACCTTTCTTTCTGGTCGTATCAACATCCATACGTAAAACACCAGCTTCTGGGAAAAGGGTCTTTAATTCTTCTTCGACTTTTTGGGTCCCTGTTCCATAGTAACGAATTTTATTCCCTCCACAGTTAGGACAACGGTGTGGGATTGGTTCTTCATGTCCACAGTAATGACAACGCATGGAGTGGGTGTCCATATGAAGGGTCAGAGAAATATCACAATTGGGACAAGGTAAAACAAAACCACAATCCCGACACATCACAAAGGAAGAATATCCTCGCCGATTTAGTAACAGCACAATCTGTTCTTTTTTCGCCAAACGGTCTTGGATTTTTGCTTGTAACTGTTTGGAAAATGTGGACGTATTATGTTGTTGCAATTCTTGTCGCATGTCAACAACTTCAATTGTTGGAAGTTGAGCAGACAAGTTGGCTCTTTGACTCAAATGGAGTAATTCATACAGCCCTTTTTGTGCTCGAGCACGTGATTCAAGAGATGGTGTCGCACTTCCTAGTACTACTGGACAATGATGATAATTTCCACGCCAAATCGCTAGATCTCTGGCATGATAACGTGGCGTTTCATCTTGTTTATAGCTTGATTCATGTTCTTCATCAATGATGATCAATCCGATATTTTCTAAAGGGGCAAAAATTGCCGAGCGGGCGCCAACAACAACCTGGGCTTCATTTCTTTCGATTTTACGCCACTCATCGTATTTTTCTCCCTGAGATAGCCCGCTATGTAAGACAGCGACCGCCTCTCCAAAACGCCCTTTAAAACGCTCTACCATTTGTGGTGTCAAAGCAATTTCAGGAACAAGCATAATCGCTGTTTTATTTTGAGCTAATACCTCAGCAATGGCCTGTAGATAAACTTCTGTTTTTCCACTTCCAGTAATTCCTTCTAATAAAAAAGTGTGACTCTTCTCTTGTTGCCCTGCTTCAATGATACGTTCTACTGCATGTTGTTGTTCTTTATTTAGCTGGAATGCTTGTGTTTGTTCAAACGTGCGATTTTTATAAGGATCACGATAACTTTCTACTTCTTCAAAAGTTAACCAGCCTTTGTCTTTTCCTTGATTCAAAGTTGCCGTGCTGATACCTTTTTCTTTGTAATAGCTAATTGGTTCAGCCTTTTTTTGCTCAGATAAGCAAAGCAGAAGTTCTTTTTGTTTCTTCGCATTCGCTCTTAACTTTCCCCACTCTTTCTCAAGCTGGACACTATTCAAATTTGAGCGGATCAAACGAATCGTTTTGACTTTGTTCTTAGTGTGTACTTCATATCTGATATCTACTAACTTGTCCTGACGCCAACGGATCAATTGGGATAAAATGCCCTCTTCTTGCGCTTCTTTCCAGGAGATTTCTGTTCGTCCTTTAAAGAATGCCTGGACGTCCGCCGCTTCATTTACAGGATAGATTTGTTTGTCATAGGATGCTTTCATGACAGCAGGAAGCATCGTTTGTAAGCAAGTGATCTTAAACGCATAAGTGATCGTCTTCATATAATCAGCCAATTGAAGTAGTTCTTGATTAACCACAGGTGCTAAATCTAATACTTGAACAATCGCTTTTAAATTTTTTTGTTCGATGCTATCTTGTACTCGCAAACCTACAACGAACCCTTGAACATGACGGTTGCCGTTACCAAAAGGAACTTCTACTCGCATCCCGACTTGAATCGCCGTTTCTACTTCAGAAGGAACCAGATAGGTGAAAGGCTGATCGGTTTGCATAGTGGGTACATCGACGATAACATCAGCTGTGATTGGCATGGTTTCCTTCCTCCTTTAGTTACTCTATCAAATAGACAAAATCGTTCTTGCCTATTTTACTAGAGATTGCTTGGTTTGTCTTATTTTCTGATGAATCCTTACAAAAAATTAACGGCGCAGCAGCATTCCGCAGAAAAGTCATTCTTATATGCTAAAACGTGATCCTAAAAAGAAGCCGAAATTCCACAAAAATTTGAGAATACAAATTTCGGAAATTTCGGCTTATCCAAAGAATCTAGCACTTTTTATTGGTTTTGCTCTTCACGGATACGTGACTCTAACTCTTGTTGTTCACGATCTTTTTTGGCTTTACGCTCTTCATCTTCCATTCTCAAGCGTTCCCGTTTTAATTCAGGATGAGGATCATTGATCACATTTCCTGCTTCGATTTCTTCTAATGCCTGTCCAACACTTTTTACTGATTCAAATGAATCCATCGTAGGTTGTGCTTTTGCATCTAGCTCGTGTGCACGTTTGCTTGCTAAGATAACTAGAGAATATTTTGAATTTACGCGATCTAACAATGAGTCGATTGAAGGTTTTAACATCATAAGACTACATCTCCTTTAACATTTTGATATATTTGCCGATCACACGGTCGACACGAAAGTGTTCACTGGCAATGATATTTTTGATTCGTTCTACCGCCAGGGGTACCTGGTCATTGACTACGGCATAATCATATAGTGCCATCATTTCAATTTCTTCTTTGGCAACTTTCATTCGTTCTTCGATTACTTCATCTGCATCTGTCCCACGGCCAACGATTCTTGATTTTAATTCGGCTAAATCGGGAGGAGTTAGGAAGATAAATACGCCATCTGGTACTTTTTCTTTGACTTGTTGAGCACCTTGGACTTCGATTTCTAAAAATACATCTTTTCCTTCGTCCAATGTTTTATTGACATAAGACAAAGGTGTTCCATAATAATTCCCTACATATTCAGCATATTCCAGCATTTCTCCGGCTTCGATCATTGCTTCGAATTCTTCTTTGCTTCTAAAGTAGTAATCGACTCCTTCGACTTCTCCTTCACGCATCTTACGAGTAGTCATTGAAATCGAATATTGGAAATCATTATCCTCACTCTCAAAAATTGCTTTTCGCACTGTGCCTTTTCCTACACCTGATGGTCCAGACAACACGATTAATAATCCACGCTCTGACATGACGACGTCCTTTCAACTAGTCTTTTTATACTAACGTTTATTTTGCACTTTTTTTCGACAACTTTCAAGGGCATCTTTGATTATAGCAAAAAAAAGCGCCTTTGACTGGCAAAACCTTTGCTTTTCACTCGGGCTTTTGATGATAGTGATTAACTATCAAGTTCATCCTTCATTCAAAAGTTCAAAAAAAGGTCCCTCTCACTTTACAGGTTCTAACTGAGCAGCATTCTTTTTCAAAAAAATAGTGAGAAGCGCAACATATGGTTGCAGCTCTTCTCACTAACATGCCGATTACCGTCGTTTTTAAAAACCCATGTTTGACAAGGTATTGACAACACCCATGATCTCATCTTTTCGAGAGAGTGCTTTTTCAGTTGGGTCTTTCACTTCTTCTGCATCGATTCTCACAATAAATTGACGATTCATCGTCACATAAGTCCCATCGTTAACTAACAATTGGATTTCTTTCTCCGTCACTTGCGCACAGGCATCTTGCCAAGCTTCAAATCCTGCTTTTTCAGAAGGAACATTTCTTTTGATGACCGTTTTCCCACTTAATTCATGAAACGTGATATCATAATAGTTCATTTTTTTCGTCTCCTTGCTATTCAATATTTTGGATCTGTTCTCGGATTTTTTCTAAAATCGTTTTTAACTGGATCACTTGGTTTTTGATTTCAATCGCACTTGATTTTGAACCAATCGTATTGATTTCTCGATTCATTTCTTGGATCAAAAAGTCGAGTTCTCTGCCAACTGGCTGTTTTACTTGAAGTAATTCATCCAATTTGCCGATATGGATCACTAAGCGATCCAATTCTTCATGAATATCTCCTCGCTCTAATAAAATAGCGAGTTCAGTCAGCAATCTTTGTTGATCGACCGTTGCTCCCAAGTAATCTTCTAGTTTCTTTTGATATTTTTCCTGATACTCTTGTTCGTATAACTCAACAAATTGTTGTAAGTCATTTAATACTTGTTTCAGTTCATCACTGTTTTTCTGAATGATCGCCTCTAAGGCTGTCCCTTCTTTTTGGCGACTTTGTTCAATTTCAGCTAGTGCTTCATGGACCGTTTCTAAAACCAAAGCTGTCAGTTCATCCATATTGTTTTCATTTTTTTCTTCAATCACGACAAAAGATTCATTCGTTGTCAAAGTCTCTAATAGACGTCCAATCTGTAATTGCTGTTTCTCTCCATAACGTTGGGTTATTCCTTCAGTTAAGTTCGTCATCAGCTCGTCAATCAAATTCCAATCAACAAAAACTTGTTTTTGATTTTGTCCCAAATACGTCAGATTGATAAAAACTTCGACTCGACCTCGACTTAAATGTTGTTTCATCAATTGGCGAATATCATTTTCGAGATAATTTAACAATTTAGGACTACGTATTTGCATATCTAAAAAGCGTTGATTGACACTTTTGATCTCAACTTCTATTTGATACTCTGCGGTTTCATGGGTGGCTTTACCAAAACCAGTCATACTTTTCATTCAACAGGGTCCTTTCTGTTACATATTTTCGATAGCTTTTTGTAATGCCTCAAATTCTTCATTGGTTAGAGTAAGCCCTTTACCCATTTTCTCATGTTCGGGCGCCCAGTCACGAAGATCGAATTTAGGTGGGCGGCCATTCCAGCTGACTAGGTTCAGCTCTTTTCGCCATCCTTTATTATTTTCGGATAAAACAGCGATCTCTTCTATGATTTCGTAGGAAAATTCTTGTGCCATGGTTGTTCCTCCTTTAGATAAAGTAAATATAAATTCAATAGGGTGTCAAATAACTGCGTATGAAGCTTAGATTGAAGTTGCTCGTTCTTTTTTTGTTTAACTAAATGAGCAATTTCATTGATTTGTTCCTGTTCACTCTTTTGCTTTTTTTGGTATTTTTGGACTCTGCGCCACTCATTACTATTTAATTGTCCGACCTCTCGAATCATTTGATCGAAAAATGAACTTGATTCTTTTTGAATGATCTGTTCGATCAATTCATCTACATCATAAACTTTATTCGGTAAAACGAGCTTTTTTTTGGCTAATAGTTCAAGCATCGCCACCCCGCATGTTTCAATTACTACCCTGTCTTTATATATATTACGCAGAGTTTGCCAAAATTTTGGTTGTTGAACAAAAGTTGTTTCTAGCTGAAGATCATTCACTAGATAGCTTAAAAATTTACGCCAATATTGTTCTGCAAGTTTCGTTGAATAGAACGTATACCAATTCCCCTCAAAATCACCTAACTTTTTTTTCATTTCCAGATAGCCTAATTGGAGATTGAATTGGTTTCTCTGCCGATCAAAAATCAAGAAGGTTCCCAATGACCAATTAGAGCGGCAGAGCCATGGAACAGTCTCTTCTGGTATCGTAATCTTCTTAGTCACTCCGGGACCATCCACATCTACTATTAAGCACTCCGTTGCCCCTTCTTTAATTGCTACATCCACAGGCAAATTATTTCGATAACCACCATCAATATATTTTTGTCCAGCAATGTTTCGATAACTCATAGCGGGATAAAACGAAGCCGAAGCTAGGATCCAATCAGCAATTTCATTGCTTGCCAATTGCTGGATCGGTGTCACCACTTCTTTAAAATCAGGAAGTCGAGTCGAAACGGTAAATAAACGAGGACTTTTCATTTTTAAAATCTTCTCAGCATCTAATTTACTTTTGAGTAACTTTTCCAAAGGGGTGATTGAGGCTCCCCCCTTGATAATTGCTGCTCTCGTCATTTGCCGTGTTTCTTGGATAAACCTTTTCCGTAGATCTTCTGATAATGCAGTTTCTGGTAGCTGTAATACTTGATTCGTTGCGAGGGATTGCCATAAAGAAAGAGCTTGCGATAAATCATCTTGCAAGATCAATACACCGTTTAACGCACCAACTGAAGTTCCCGTAATTACTTCAAAATGAATCTGATGTTCTTTTAACGTTTGCCAAACACCGATTTGATAGGCACCATGAGCGCCACCGCCACCTAATACTAAACCAATATGATAGGTCAGTTTTTTTTGCCAAATTGTCTGAGCCAACTGATTGTCTTGCGTATAACCATGATGAGATAGGAGTGTCTGCCAATATGTCGACAGTGGTTCAATCCATTGAAAAGAACAATATTTTTTGAAATAAAAGCAGGAACACCACTCTATCTCTTTAAAAAAGAGCGTCCAACCAGGCATGTCACCCACCACTAGCACATTTTTAATCAGCCATTGTTCACTGGTTCGTTCGGCAATAAAATAAAGGGTATGTTTGTTACCGATCATCCGCCAAGCTTGCCTTTTCTTTGTTGCCAACCAAAAGGCATCACGGCTTTCCTGATGGGTAGCATAAAAGGGTAGCAATTGTTTGGCTCGTTGAAGTGTAGAGTAGAGGACTGTTTTTTCTGAACCGTACACTTGTTGAATCAGCATAATCTTCTCCTTTTTTATTATAACAAGACAAATATATTCTTTTAAAGTATACTATTTTTTTGAGAAATACTAAAATGAATACATTGTTCTTGTAAAAGCTATAACAAAATCCATTCCATCCATTTATACAAAAACAATGAAAATGTCCATGTTTATCACAAAAAAAGTGATTTTGTAATGGAATTTTAAAATAAAAGAAACAAGCTTTTTTTTAATAAATGTTGTAAAATGAAAGTGATAATGAGTGAGAGGAGGAGCATGATGTCTGAGTCAGTTTATGTACATATTGATACTACTAGCAATGCGGTTGTGACTAAGGGGCTGACTATTAGTGATTTTTCAAACAACATCGTGCATTTCCCACAAAATTTATTGTTATTAGATCCTTCAGAAAATGCTGGTGAATACGAATCCCATACTGGGTTGAAAGTGATTCGTGGAACAGAAAATATCCAACGCTTTTTCTCTTCTGCACGTAATCGTAATCATTCGAGTGATTTAAAATGGATCGATTTTAACGACTTAACGATGCTGAAAGAATTAACGCCATTAGAAATTTCAGAATTGTTATATTTTGGACACATGAAGACCCATCTTCACTCCCCATTTTTTTATAAATTACAAAATAATTTCGTCTACTTCGATCTTAACGATCAACTAGAACGAATCTATTATCGCTATTTAGATGAATTTTATCGGATCTTTGCCAATAAACTAAGTATCATCTTGTCAAAAAAAATCAATGAGAAAAAATCGTTTTTCAAACGAGATATTCCGGTCGAAAAAATTAGTGTGGAATTACTGAAGAATATGCGTAATTTGATGCAAGAAGGAATCATTTTTTCTTTTGAACAAGGTGGATTGATCGATAACGATTATCATATCCCGATCTATGTCATTGAAGATTATATTTGGAAGCTAAAAGGAACAAGATACCTTGATGAAGAAGCAATTGGCACCTTAGTTTATCATGCAGAAGAAAAACGCTGGGAGCTTGTAGGAGAAGCTGCGGAACTCAACTATACTCCTTTAAGCTGATGCTTGGATGTTCCATCATTTTATACTTATAAAAAAAGAGCCTAGACACTTTTATAGTGACTGAGGCTCTTTTCGTTTATTTTTTCCCGATGAACAAAGCTGGAACTGTCCGACCGATCCCAAGCAAAACAACCATTGTAACAATTCCTGTAGCCAAGGCACTTGCACCATTCATGACTAAAGAAAAGAGCCATGGATTCATTCCCCACAAAGCATAACTTCCCCAAAAAACGACGCCTGCGACAAAATGCCAGAAATATCTAGCACCAACACCAACTAAAGTTCCTAATATAATAGTGGTTGTCATCCCTTTTTTATTGCCCATCGTTAGACTGTTTTGCAGCCTTTTAGCGAACACTCCTGTAAATCCTGCAAAGGTAAAAGCAATCGGATACTCGATCAATACTTGAATGACACTGAGATAATACACTTGTCCTGTTGGAAAATGTAAAATCCCCCAAATAAATCCTGATAAAATCCCTGCCTTCCAGCCTCTTCTTAACGCAAACAATGTCAGTGGAATCTGTCCTAATGAAATCTCAAAGCTACTACCTATTTGAAGAGGAATAAAGGATAACACCATCGCTAGTGCAGCTACAAGTGTCCCCTCAATCCATACTTTATATTTTTTCTCCATAAAAAAACTTCCTCCGTTCATTTGAAATCACAAAGGAGGAAGTAAATACAACATACTTCTACAACTAACGTTACATGACTAACGTCAATTGATCGTCACAATTCCTACGCTCGCATAACCGATACAGGTACGAAGGGTTTAGAAAAACTTCAATCTCAGCCTCATAAGGCTCCCCTTTGTGATACTATTCAATTTTTTAATTCTTATTTTTTTGTTTCAAACAATGGACTAACAGGTTTGTTTTCGTGGATACGTTTAATTGCATCACCCATCAAACCACCGACACTTACTTCATCGATTTTTTCGATCTTACGGTCATCTGGCAGATAGATCGAATCTGTTACAACTAAGCGTTCAATCGCAGAATCTTCAATACGCTGTAAAGCTGGTCCAGATAATACTGGATGTGTACATGATGCGTAGACACTTACTGCGCCTGCTTCTTTTAGTGCATTAGCCGCTAAGGTAATCGTCCCTGCTGTATCGATCATATCATCAATCAATACACAAGTTTTTCCTTCTACTTGCCCAATAATATTCATTACTTCTGCTACGTTTGCTTTTGGACGGCGTTTATCAATGATCGCAATTGGTGCTTTTAAAAATTCAGCCAATTTACGCGCACGAGTTACACCACCATGGTCAGGTGATACAACTACTACATCGTCCCCTTTAATCCCTTTTTCTAAGAAATAATTTGCAATCAATGGTGCACCCATCAAGTGATCAACAGGAATATCAAAGAATCCTTGGATTTGGACAGCATGCAAATCTAGCGTCAACATTCTAGTTGCTCCAGCTTTTTGAATCATGTTCGCCACAAGTTTTGCAGTGATTGGTTCTCTGGCACGAGCTTTACGATCTTGACGTGCATATCCATAGTAAGGCATTACTACGTTAATCGTTTTTGCACTGGCACGTTTCAAGGCATCAATCATGATCAGCAATTCCATTAAATTATCATTTACAGGACTACTCGTTGACTGAATAACATAAACATGTGATCCGCGAATACTTTCTTCAATATTCACTTGGATTTCTCCATCACTAAATTGAGTAACCGATGATTTACCCAATTCGACACCGACAGCTGCAGCAATTTTTTCTGCTAACGGGCGATTTGAATTTAACGCAAAAATTTTTAATCTTGGGTCAAAGTAATGTTTTGACATGGGGACCTCCACTTTCTTTTTCACAACTCTAGAATTCTACCTATTAAATACTAGTCATATTTTCTGAATAAATCAAGGGGTTTTACAAAAGTCTTAGTTTAAATAAGGGAGTTTTTTAGCATAATCTTCTTTATTGACCTGTCTTGCACGGGCAATTGCCATAGCATATTCAGGGATATCCTCTGTGATTGTTGACCCTGCAGCTACTGATGTATTTTTAGCAATTTCCACTGGGGCAATGATATTTGCATTAGAACCGATAAAACTATGATCACCAATTGTCGTGCGGTGCTTGTTTTTCCCATCGTAATTCACAAAGACCACGCCACAACCAACATTGATTTCTTCGCCTAATGTGGCATCACCGACATAAGTCAAATGACCAACTTTGGTATTTTTACCAATTTCAGCATTTTTGACTTCCACAAAATTACCAATATGGACACCTTCACCAATTTCTGCTTTTGGTCGTAAATGAGCAAATGGTCCCACGTCCGCATGACTTTTCACAAGACTTTTTTCGATCACAGAATGTTCAACTACCACATGATCTTCAATCACACTATCTACGATTCGAGAATGGGCACCGATCACGCAATCTGATCCAATGACGGTTTTACCTTGAAGTTGGACGCCTGCTTCGATCACTGTATCAGAACCAATCTCTACCCCGGCATCAATATAAGTCGTTGCTGGATCAACAAAACTTACACCATTGACCATATGCATTTTGTTGATTCTTTGGCGCATCAATTCATTAGCTTTAGCTAATGCAATACGATCATTGACTCCCATTGATTCATCAAAGTCTTCTGTCTGATAAGCTGCTACTGTTTTTCCAGCATCTTTGAGGATTTCAATGATATCGGTCAAGTAGTACTCCCCTTGTGCATTGTCTGTTCCTACTTTGTTCAATGCTTCAAACAGAGCTTGATTGTCAAAACAATAAGTTCCTGTATTGATTTCTTGGACCAATGCTTCTTCTGGTGTAGTATCTTTTTGCTCAACGATTTTTTCAACGATCCCAATATGGTCACGAATGATACGGCCATATCCAGTTGGATCTTCGGCTTGTGCGGTTAGAATCGTGGCACTCGCATTTTTTCCTTGGTGATACTCAAATAAATTGTTCAATGTTTCAGTGGTTAAAAGTGGTGTGTCGCCACTGATCACCAGTGTCGTGCCTTCTTTCCCTTGTAAAAAAGATGCGGCTTGTAATACTGCATGACCTGTACCAAGTTGTTCTGCTTGCAGAGCGTATTCACTACGTTCACCCAACTGTGCCTTTACTTGCTCAGCGCCATGCCCGACGATCGTGATGATTTGATCTGGGTTGGTTTCACTTACTCGATTGATAATATGTTCCACCATCGGCTGTCCTGAAACTGGATGTAAAACTTTATATAATTTTGACTTCATGCGAGTTCCTTTTCCCGCTGCCAAAATGATTGCATAACGTGCGTCCAACTGCGTCACTCCTAATTGTATTTGATGGTTTTAAGTTTAGCCCACTCTACTCAATTTTTCAACCAAGCAGACTATATTTGTAACTAGACCATTTTTATCTTGGGGGTTCAAAAATCAATTAGTCAATCAACAATAGTGAGAGAAAAATAGGGTTGTATGAAAAAGGAGAACGAATTTCTCTCATCTGACAGATAACAGCTGGATATCTGATTTGTTGTTGCTGGTTGCTGTAGTGTTTCTATCGAAAATAAGCCAAAGAATTCCCAAAATAGGTGAAACTATTTTCGGATTCTCCGGCTTATTTCTCAGAGCTGGACACTTCTGTCACAATCTCTTCCAGCTATTATTGATCGGCAAATAGATAAATTTTCAATCTCTAATCTTTGAAATAATTTCCTGGTACAACTGTAATGTTTTTGGTCTTCGTGTCGACATCTTTCACGTATAGTAATGAAGTATAATCGTCAATTGCACGATGACCATTAAATTTGGATTCTGCAAAAACGGTGATTCCTACAAGTTCAGATTCAAACTCTTCGATCAAGCTCTTCATTCCATTGACCGTGCCGCCGCCTTTCATAAAATCATCAACGACTAGGACACGAGAACCACGTTTAAGACTTCTTTTTGATAATTCCATCTTTTCGATTCGTTCAGAAGAACCAGAAACATAATTCACACTAACTGTCGATCCTTCTGTGATCTTTGAATCACGGCGTACGATAACAAACGGTGCATTTAAATAATAGGACACAGCTTGCGCGATCGGTACGCCTTTCGTAGCAACTGTCATCACTGCATCGATTTTTTCACCTAAATACTTAGAAGCAATGATTTTTCCAACTTGGCGCAATAATTCGGGCTCACCTAGTAAATCGGATAGATAAACATAACCTCCAGGCAACAAACGATCTTGTTCAGACAATCGTTCAGCTAACGACTCAATGTATTTTTTGGCTTCTTCGTAAGAAATCTCTGGTATAAATAAAACCCCACCAGCGGCACCTGGAATTGTTTCTAGGGTACCATACCCTCGTTCCTTAAATGTTTTTTTGATAATTGCCAAGTCTTCACTGATCGAAGATTTAGCAGATTCATAACGTTCGGCAAAACTTGTCAATGAAATTAATTCGTGAGGATGATCTAATAAATACTGAGTCATATCAACAAGACGTTCACTGCGACGTACTTTCACATATTTCAGCTCCTTTTAAGAAATTATATCGTTTTACATTATATAAGTTTTCATTTAAAAATTCGAGCATTTTGTAAGAAAATAAGTTAAATAGTTCGGTATTTATCTAAATATAAGAAAAAGCAATGAAAATTTTTCGTTTTCATCGCTTTTCTTTTTGATTTTTTATTTATTTTTTCGCTTAATGGAAACAAGCACCCGCTTGAACAAATTGACCACAAGAAACAACACGATAAAGACTAGTGTGATCGTCGCACCCGGTGGCGTATCTAGATAAAAGGAACTTGTTAGTCCCGATAACATGCCGATAAAGCCAACACCGATACTAATGGCAATCACCACATTGAAACTTTTGCCTAAGCGCATACCGATCGCTGCAGGCAGGACCATAATTGCTGAAATCAATAATGCCCCGGCAATTGGGATCATGACAGCAATCGCAACACCCGTGATCACGTTGAACAGCATTGACATACGGTGAACAGGCAGACCATCAACATGGGCGGTATCTTCATCAAAAGTCAGCACGTACATTGGTCGCTTGAACAAAAAGAATAAGAAACCAATAATAACAAATAATACACCCAAAAAGATAACTTGATCCCAAGTAATCGTCACAATCGAGCCAAAGAGGTACGATTGGATACTTGTGGCTGAGTTTCCACCACTAAGATTCATCAAAACTAATGCCAGCGCCAGTCCGCCAGCCATTAAGATCGCAATTGAAATTTCTGAGTAAGTACGATAAATCGTACGTAAATATTCTAAAATCACCGCAGCTAATATTACTACGAACATCGTAGTCAACGTTGGATTGATATTCAAAAAGAAACCCAATGCCACCCCTGCCAGTGAAACGTGTGACAGTGTATCTGCCATCAATGATTGTCTTCGGATCACTAAAAAGACACCTAACATTGGAGCAATCCCCGCAATAAAAATGGCTGCTAAAAAAGCTCGTCTCATGAATTCATATGAAAGCAACGCCATGGAGAATCCTCCTTTCTTACCAAACGAATTTGTCGATCTGCATATTGCTTGATATCCTCATGATCATGAGTAATCATCAAAATTGCCTTGCCATGTTCATGGGCACTATGACGCAATAGTCGATAAAATTCATTACGAGATTCTTCATCCATTCCCGTTGTCGGTTCATCCAATATAAATAAATCTGGGTCAGTCGCAAAAATACGGGCTAAGCTAATCCGTTGTTTCTGTCCACCGGATAATTCTCCGATCCGTCGATGACGCATCTCCCACATTCCAACAGATTCTAAAGCTCGTTTAACATGCTGATGATCTTTTTCAGAAAGTCGTTTGAACCAACGTCCTCTCGGATAGCGACCCGAACGAACCAATTCTAAGACTGTACTTGGAAAGCCAGCATTAAAAGATGCCACTTGTTGGGGAATGTAACCAATACTTAATTTTTGTCCTTCTTGATTTTTGGGGGCGATTTTCACTGTTCCCTTAGAAGGTTTTAACAAGCCTAAGGAAGCTTTGATCAATGTTGATTTTGCTGCACCGTTTTCTCCTGTTAGAATAACGAACTCTCCTGCATCAACGTGATAAGACACATCTTCTAATACAGGTTCTTCATCATAATAAAAAGTCAAATCGGATATTTCGATATAATGCACGCGAAATGCCTCCGTTCTTAATTAATACTTTCTTTTAACGCTTTTAAGTTCTCTTCCATTACCGAAATATAATTTTCGCCGGCTTTGATTTGTTCACTTGTCAAACTCTCTAATGGATTCAATACTTCTAATTTAACACCCGTTTCTTTCGACAATGTTTCCGCCACTTTGGATGACGCATTTTCTTCAAAATAAATCACTTTAATCTTATTTTTGTTCACAAAATCTTTTAGTTCAGCTAAGCGGCTTGGTGTGGGTTCTTGATCAGGCGTTACCCCTGCAATCGCTTGTTGGTGTAAATCATATTGATTCGCTAAATACGCAAATGCGGCATGTTGCGTCACAAACGTGCGGTTTTTGGCATCTTTGAGTGCATCCGTATATTTTTGGTTCAGGTTTTCTAATTTTTTGATATAAGCATCCGCATTTTTATCAAAAGTTGCCTTTTTATCAGGATACTTTTTCCCAAGCTCTGAAGCAATTGTTTTGACCTCTTTGATTGCTAACACAGGATCTAACCAAATATGTGGATCATACTCATGCGAATGACTTTCAGAAGAAGCTTCTTCATGTTCATGATCATGGTCATGGTCTTCTTCTGCTGATTTCAGACGATCAATTCCTTTAGCTGCTTCAATCATCAATGTTTTATTCGTATCGACAGAATCTTTCAATGAGTCAACAAAAAATTCCATATCTGGACTATTATAAACAAACACATCCGCATCAGCGATTTCTGCTTGTTGTTTTGCACTAGGTTCAAAATCATGCGGTTCAGTCCCAGACGGGATCAACAACTTGACGTTTCCTTCATTTCCAACTACTTCTTTCGTAAATTCATACATCGGATAAAAGGTCGTAACAATCGTTAACTCATTTTTCTTTGAATCCTTTTGGTTCGTACCACCACAAGCCGCTAATAAAAACATCCCTACAGCTAGTGTTATACCAATCATATATTTTTTCATAAGACTCTCCTTTCGAACAAATCGTAAAATTACGATTTATCAACGGAACTTAATGTATCAGAATAAAAAAATAGAGTCAATAGAAATCCTTCAATTTCTGATTTATACGAACAAATTCAATGTAAACCGTAAAATGAATGATAGTTTGTTCATGTTACTGAGAGCAAAACAAGCTTTCTAGTCCATTTTTTCCAATTTCTAAATAGAATAAATAACGTTTAGAGTAGCTAAGCTGCAACCAACTCAAAAAAATCTCAAAACAGCTTCTTCTGTTTTGAGATTTTTTATTCTTCATCTCTTAGCAACAACTAGTTCTGGCCTATTTTACAACGTGCGTACTAAATATACTTCATCACAGAAACCTTTCAGCCCGTTATAGACTCTTTGTGCTCTTGAATAATGTTGACATAAGGCAAAGACTGTCGGTCCGCTTCCGCTCATCAAAGCGGCATCTGCCCCATACTTTAACATGCGTTCTTTGATTTGATGGATAATTGGATGACGTTTGCCGGTAACATCTTCTAAACTATTTCCCATGTATTGAATCATCGTATGGTAATCTTGTTGCTGGATTGCCTCCACTAGTCTAGGAATGTTCTGATGCTGGATTTTTTGCGCATCTACTTCTTTGAAGACGGTCCTAGTCGAAACACTCATTTTAGGTTTCACCAAGATTACCCAACACTGAGGCATTGAAGGGAGAACTTGGACCACTTCTCCTTTGCCGCCAACAAACGCAGTATTACCATAAACACAATAAGGCACATCCGTACCAACTTCCAAACCAATCTCAGCTAATTCTTCCAGAGAACAACCGAGATTCCATAGTTGATTGATCCCTCTCAGTGCAGCTGCACAATCTGTGCTGCCCCCACCCAGTCCAGCTGCAACTGGAATATTTTTTTTCACAAATATTTTTACGCCTTTTTTGATATGATACTTATTCTTAAGCAATGTTGCTGCTTGATAAACGTTATTTCGTTGATCTACTGGCAAAAATGCCTTATTCGTTTCTACGATGATTCGATCCTCAGGTATCTCTTCAAAGAATAAGTGATCTGCTAAATCTACACTCGACATTACCATTTCCAGCTCGTGATACTCATCGGGACGCTTGTACAAGACATCTAATCCCAAATTGATCTTAGCTGGTGCTTTTTCTATCAGTTCCATCCTCTCACCCATTCAAAAAGTCTAAGTCGCAAGTATTCTATCACAGAGAAAAATAAAAGTATAGCTCATACGAGTGACGTGTTTACGATCTTAGCGGTTTTCTCAGACCTTTTCTGTCTACAGATAAAACAAACCATCCTTCGACCACATTCATTTTCTCTAGCTACCGTCAATCGCTTTTTCACGTTTTAAACTATAGGTAGCTAAAACACGTCACCAGTTATTCCTCTATTTACGCAATTTACAATTCCGTTAATACTTCTTCTGCAAAACTGATACTTTTTTCTTTTCCCTTCCCAATTAGTATAAACAACTGTAATGTGGCAAATGTAAAACTGCTTCCCTTCATGTAAGCAAAATAGCGACCTTCCCAGCGAGTGACATAGCGCAGTTTTTCTTCATAGGTCGATTGAAAGGAGTAAAAGAAACTACCATAATTATAAACAATATGCATGATGCGCTCTTGAAAGAATGCAAAGTCTGTTTCCCCTACATTTGCTAACGGAGCTAAACCAAGATTTGCCTCAAGATAGCCCTTTTCTTGGTAGACAACAAATAGATTGACTAATAAATAATCGGATAGTTCAGCAGGTTCATCTGGCAATACACGTAATAGATCATAGCCTGCTTGGCTCTCAGATATTGGTTGCTCTGTAATAAATCCGACCACTTTTTGTTCTTTGCGTACCACTCCAACACCACTGGCTAACAGATAAGATTCGTCAAAACGGCCAACAGAAAAATGCTTTTCTCTCGCACCATGTAACCACTGATCCGAAACCTCACTCACCGCAGCTAATAGTTCCTCAGGTAATTGTTCGTACCAAGTGAAATGATAGCCTTCATTAGTTAGACGCTGGTACTCTAGCTGTTGATTGACCCAAGGCATTTCTTCTGTAGTCAAATCTGCCATTCCTACCTCGCCGACTTTTGTAAAATGAAAACCTAATTCATGCAACATTACCACATATTTTTCTGAGATCTTGTAAAAAGCAATTTGATACCCTAAGCAATCAGCTTTTTGCATAAATTCTGTAATAGCAGGACGAATCATTTGTGGGTTGCCAATCGGGTCTCCCAAAACAAAGCATTTATTTCCTTTGATCTGGTAACCAAAGACGACTTGATCCTCTCCATTTTGTTGATAGTAATAATATTTATATCCTGGTAAACGAAGATAATGACTAGCAGATGTCCCCTGATAGACGGTCAACATCTGTTTGAATCTTTCGATTTGTAAATCTGACCCTAACTCATTCGTTTCAGAAGCAAGGTACTGATACAATGCTACTAATGCCAACAGCGAGATCCCTAGACCAATCAAGCCTGAAAACCAAACTTCATCGGATGGGAACAGGAGAAAGCGATCAGCTGTCAATCGATTTACCCAAAAACGTCCACTATGATACCCTGCAATTGCATAGACGATAAATAGAAACCCAAACAAACATAGATCAAAAAGAATGGCACCCCATGAATAAACAAATTTCTTACGGTAAAATTCTTTCCGAGCTAGCCAGACAGCCAGAAGAATCAAGATATACACTAAAATCAATTGCCAAGATAATGTTCGAGTAACTGTGTTAATGATTCCAAAAGCTAATAAAGCAATAGTTGGTAAAAAAGCCTTCTTCACTTTCATTGCTAACGCTCTTCCCAACCCAAGCAATAAGAATCCAATCAATAGATTCAACGTTTGGTCTAAAAAATTAAACGAGAAAGGTAATAAAATCTGAAACAATCGACTGATCGCAGAAAGATTCGTAATCGTAGATAGTAACACCATCATGATCCCTGCAAAATAAACGGCTGTGACCAAAATAAAATGCGCGATTTTTTGAAAGAGCAGTCGTGGTATATTGTCTAAAAAACGATTCACTTTTACTCCAGTATGTGACAGAAATAAAAATAAGCCAACCGCAAAAGGAACCACATAATAAAACAAACGGTAATAAAGTAACCAAACCACTGCAATATCTTGTCGAACAGCTAACTGACTCATACCTAAGATCATCAACACATCAAATGTCCCGACACCCCCAGGAACCATTGTCAACATACCGATTAACGTAGCGATAATAAACATTGGATAAATCGAAAATAAGGAAATATCTACATCCATCAAATAACCAATCGCTAAAAAAACGACCAATGCTCCAGTCCATTGCCCCACAGAAGCTAACAGTAACCCGACTAGACCCTTAGGATAGAATTCCGCAAATAATGTTCTTCTTTTTAAATAAGCAAAGAAAAAAATAGCCGGTGCTATCACACTACCGCCAAGTAACCAAATCCAATAACTTCTAAAAATACTAGTAGTTTGTAGAAAAAAAACATCAATGAACGTTAGAAATGACCATAATGATAAACCAGTCAACATAAATAATGCAACTTTAGAAACAGTAGCAAGTACCATTTTCCGATTTGTTTCTTTTCCATAAAAATTTGCTCTAAGACTAGCTCCAACAATTCCTCCAAAGCCCGCTAAATTATTAATTGTATTCGTAATAAAAGCAGCTAAGAAAAAATCGTGACGCTTCATTTTAGGTTTCCCTTGTTTTTCCAACACGCGAATCGTCACCCAGTCATACAACAACATTGGCAAAACACCGATCAACCCCACTAAAACCATTAAACACAGCGTAACATAACTTTGTTGTCGCATAGTTTGCCAAATATCTTGCCAACTCATTCCATTTGCAATATTTACGACTTGATTGGCAACGAAAACTATAATAGATCCAAAAAAAATCATTTTTAAAATCAAGCTATGATTTTTCAACCACTGAAATGCCGTATGACTTTTATTTTTCACACTTTACCATCCTTACTTGAAAACTTTCAATTTATAAATCAATGTTAGCTTATTTACCTTATTTTTACCACTTATGCACTAGTTTCACCTGTTTATGTATCTATCCACACGCTTTATTCTTTGCTTGCCCTTCATTGAAAAGAAAGCTATGCTAAAACAAAAGGAGAGGATAACATGAAAATTGGATTCATTGGAACAGGTAATATGGCGCAAGCAATCATTAACGGCTTGATTGAACACGAAACAGTGGCTAAAGAAGATATTTTTGTCTCAAGTGGTCATTTCGAAAATGCACAACGTTTTGCAGAAGCAACTGGTGTAACCGCCTGTCAAACAAATCAAGAAGTCGCAAAACAAGTAGATGTCATTTTACTGGCAGTCAAACCTAAAATCATTGACCAAGTACTGAAGGATTTAAGAAAATATAGTCAGAAATGTCTCTTTATTTCAATTGCTTCAGGAAAATCATTACATGATCTGGAAAAAGCCCTAAATGACCCCGAAGCGAAAATCATTCGTGTCATGCCAAACGTAAACGTTAGTGTGGGTGCAGGTGTCTCTGCTATCTGTAAAAATCATCATGTCACATATGAGGAATTCAAAGAAGCAACGCAAATCTTTGAAGCGATCGGCAGTGTCTATCCACTGGCAGAAGGTGATTTCAGTACGTTTATTGGGTTAGCCGGTAGTTCACCAGCATTTATTTATATGTTGATCGATGCCATGGGTCGTGCGGGTGTCTTTAATGGCTTACCTAAAAAAATGGCAACCGAGATCGCTGCCAAAGCTATTATGGGATCTTGTCAAAAATTCCTAACAAGTGATGAAAACCCTTGGGAGCTAGTTGACCAGGTTTCTTCCCCTGGCGGAACAACCGTTGCAGGTGTTGTGGCTTTAGAAGAAGCTGGCTTCATTCCTGCTATTATCAAAGGGATCAATACAACGATCGAAAAAGATCGAGAAATGCTGGATAAGAAATAAAACGAATGAGTCTGAAGGAATCTTTTTACTAAAAAAAGTAGGACATTAATCAGATTTTTTCTGATTAATGTCCCAGATTCAGACTCTTCATTCTGAATTATTATTTTTCAATATTCACAATAAAACCTCTGAAACCTTTCATCCGTATATATTTTAGCAACAGCTAGATAAAGAGCCACAACCAAAACTACCACAACCAAGGCTACCCATTGTTCCGCAGATGGTATCTAGCGAAGCATTCAAACTATGTTCGTTGTTTAATACTGCTAATTCTTCAGAAACATTGCCTGCTTTCATTAATAGTCCTACTGCCATTTTCTTCACCTCCTTTCAAGTTGATCAATCATTTTTTATTGTCATCAACTGTTTGTTACACTTATCAATCTATTATTCAATCAGATCCTATCTCTTCATTCGTATTTTCGATTGAAGGATTTATCTATAAATCGAATAAAAGTATGTTTGGTATGTTAGGGTTCTCCAACGCTAACAATCCCAAAATCACCCCGGAAAGACCGGTCATCAAACCAACATCTAGAAACTCGTCTTCTAAACAACTTTCATTAATTGTTCGTTTGTCTAAGTATGCATTCCAATCATCGAGTAAGAACGCATATGACTTTATATTATGATGAATGAAGAAATGACGGTAAAGCCACATATTTCCTAAAAAGCCATGACATAAGCAACTATCTACACGTTCTTTGTTTAATTCTTCTTTTAATCGAGCAAAATATAATAGCTCCTCTGGGCTTTCTCCTTCCATAAGATATCGATGAGTAAGCATTCCTACAAGACCATTACAATAAAAAGTATTTTGCTCAATCCATTTTTCTCCTCTTGTATCAAACCACACACCGTTTTTACGATGTTGGTTTTCAAATAAGGTAACTGCGCCAATCGTTTCTTTTATTTTGGTTACCGAAAATAACTCTTCATAAATCGCTAAAGCATAAAGAATACCTGATGTTCCGTGAGAAAAACCTAAAATAAGTTTCTTTTCTACAGAGGATTCCCAATAACTTCCTTTTCCCTCTGATTCTATTAAATTATTTAATAAATTCTCCACACAAAGTCCAATTAATTTTTTTAATTCTTTATTAGGGCTCTTTTTATAAATATTACAAAAAAGTAGTAATAACCCCGCCGTACCACTCATAATATCCAGAATTTTGTCTTTTTTTATTTTTTGTCCCAGATATTGAAGGATATCTTGCTCAATTGCGATCAGTTTTGATGTTCGCAAGGATGGAGCAATCAAATTAAATAAATAGATATAACCACCTAATCCAGAAAAAACCCCTATATCATAATTTTTTTGATTAGATAAATCAAAATGATCAAGTAAATCATTCAATATTAATAGAAATCTGTTTTTGTAATCAAAATCATTTTTTGTTTTCCATAAATAATAGTAAGTGATTGCTACACCAATTTTCCCATTATACAAACTGTTATTCATTGGCTGCAGTTTTAAACGAATTTTAAAATCTTTGTCTTTTGTTAAATCTTCATAACCGGTATGAAGCCACGTCACCTGCTTATTGTGTACTATCCTTTTACTATGGATGTAAGATTCTAAAGTCTTGATCTCATCATTTTTTTCTCCAATTATAAAAAGATCTTCTAACGTAATATTTTTATCTCCAAAGCTTTTTTGCAAAATATTTAATTGGTAGTTTAAATCTTTCTCACTAAGAGAATGGATCTTTTTTTTCCATAGTGTTAAGAAATCTATACGACTGTTATTCGTAAATGTCATTTTTTTTGAAATGTTAAGTGTATTTGAGTTAAGTTTTGAAAAAACATAAGGGATATCCCCCTCTAGTATGTCCTCAATTTCATAGGTAAGAAATGGTGTAGAACCAAATCTTGCCATTTGAGAATAGACAAATAACAAGCGATCAAACGGTGCTGTCAAGAACCTAGGATGATAACTTAAAGTCGCTATTTTACTGTAAGTTGCTGTTGGTTTTATTAAATGTCGGATAGTAATATCATTTTTATAGCGCTCAACAATATCAATCAGCTCTGATTTTTTATCCAAAAATAGGTGAAATGTTTCTGTAAATCCTTGATAGATCTGTTGCTTATAGTCTAAAAAACGATAATTTTGTCCATGATACATCGGAACATTAGAATATGAATATTTAAATTCATCAGAATTTTCAGTGAATTTAATTTCTAAATCATCTTCTGAAACAATCAATTGTGGTACTGAAAAACGTTGGAATAAGTTTTCATGGCTTCCTAAAGCCGAAATATCATCTTTAAAAAATTCGTTGTACATAGGTACAATTCCAGAATTAAGAACAGAATTAGTCAAAATTTCATGTATCTTATCATTTACAGATAATGCTTCCATACGATCTAAATTGTTAAACAAGCATTCTAAATCAATGAGCATGGGTGAACCACCACTTGCAATTAGATTTTCAAGATGAATATCCGAAGCATTTAAATAGAAAAGAATTGCAATAATTGCCCCCATTTTATAATAGAAATCTTGAACTTCTTCTTCTGATTGACAAGGATCACTTACAATAAATTCTGACCAAGAATACGTTTTACGATTCAATAATTTTATTTGTGCTAGTTGTTTGTTAAAATTAATTTTATTAAATAAAGCAACGCATTCTCCAAATAATAAATCATTGTAATTACTTCGTGGTTTATAAATAATTTTATTCTTTTTACCTGTTATCACGAGTGGAAATTTTCCTGACAGATGCGGATCACCCGAAGAAAATTCAACTCCTATTTCTTGATCAAGTTGAATACCAAACAATTCGTTAATTTCCTTTGAATCATACTCTACATGTTGGATAACTTCAGAAATGTAACAGATTGTTTCTTTGATTTTTTTATCTATTAAATTGAATAAAACAGGAAATCTTTGAAACAAACCTGTGACGTATTTCTCATTAGATAAATAATTTCTAATATAACTTTTCACAGAGAGTTTTTGTAACTGTGACTTTAATAGATTAAAGTCATAAACAATCGTTCGCAAAAGAATCTCATGAATATCTTTGCAAAGGTTTTCATTAATGTTATTGCTAACATTTTTGTATTTTATTAGATTTGGGTACTTCATAAAATATTGCTCAGTTAGCTTTATTGTTACTTGTTGCGAGAATTTTTCAATTGAATCAACTTGTCTCCATTCTTTTAGTTCATTCAACATCTCTTCGTTCTGATCTTTTAGCAGTTTTTTTGAATGAACATACTGTTCCTTAAATTCATTAATATTCTGAAAATGAAAAAATTGTAAAAATTCCTCTTGCATATCTGAAGTCATAAATTCTGCTAAATTGTATTCCAACAACTCATAATTATCCATCTGCTTACCCCACCTCATCTATATTTAGATCATATAGAATCAATTACTTGTGTTTTCAAGAACAAAAACTATATCTTTCTACCCAATAAATCCTAGTAAAAAATTGTACATAAAATTGATTTCAAACTCATAGATCAATATATTACTAGTTTATACAACTTTTATTTCTCGTTAACAAAATGTACACTAATGCAACAAATTTTATTTCCTAACTATTCTTCATCCTAGTTTGATTTTCTAGTAGTCATTAAGAATAATTTTGATCTACTTTAATGATAGAATAATCGTCTCTAGTTAGATTATGCCTACTTCTTATTAAGAAGCTAATTTAGAACTCAAAGTTAACACACCATGTTTATAGCTGCTCAACCTCTTATCAAAATAATGTTAAAACGATCAAGCTTGATTAAATAGTGGTTTAAAAAAAAAAGACGCTACGATTATCCTAACTAATCGTAACGTTCTTTTATTTTTTACTTAGCGTAGTCTGTCGCACGCGTTTCACGAATAACGATGACTTTGATATGCCCTGGATAATCTAATTCTTCTTCAATTCGTTTACGGATATCTCGTACTAAACGAACTGCATCTAAATCAGAGATCTCTTCTGGTTTTACCATAACCCGAACTTCTCGTCCAGCTTGAACAGCAAAACTAGATTCTACTCCGGCAAAGCTATTTGAAATGTTTTCTAAGCTTCTTAAGCGACGGATATAATTTTCCAAGGATTCACTTCTAGCTCCTGGTCGTGCAGCGGATAAGGCATCTGCAGCAGCTACCAAGACAGAAATAACTGACGTTGCTTCAACATCTCCATGATGAGATGCAATCGCATTGATCACTACAGGATTTTCTTTGTATTTAGCAGCTAACTCTGCGCCGATCTCTACGTGAGAACCTTCGATTTCATGATCTAATGCTTTCCCGATATCATGAAGCAAACCAGCTCGTTTAGCTAATTGGATATCTTCGCCTAACTCAGCGGCTAGTATACCTGACAATTTAGCAACCTCTACTGAATGTTTCAAAACATTTTGTCCATAGCTAGTTCTAAAATGAAGACGACCCATGATTTTGATCAAATCTGGATGAAGGGTATGCGCACCAACTTCAAACGCCGCTTCTTCCCCATACTCACGGATTCGTTCATCCATTTCTTTACGCGATTTTTCGACCATTTCTTCGATTCGTGCAGGATGGATCCGTCCATCTTGGATCAGTTTTTCTAAAGTCATCCGAGCGATTTCTCTACGAATTGGATCAAAACCTGAAAGGACCACTGCTTCTGGTGTATCATCAATGATCAAGTCAATTCCAGTCAATGTTTCTAGTGTACGGATATTTCGTCCTTCTCGACCAATGATGCGTCCTTTCATTTCATCATTTGGTAAAGTTACTACAGATACAGTTGTTTCAGATACTTGGTCTGCCGCACAGCGCTGAATCGCTAACGATAAAAGATTTTTGGCTTTACGATCTGCTTCTTCTTTTGCACGTTGTTCCGATTCTTTGACCATTAACGTCAATTCATGATTCAATTCTTCTTCAGTTGATTTCATGATGACATCTTTTGCATCTTCTTTAGATAAACCAGCAATTTTTTCTAATTCTCTTTGTTGTTCTTCAATCAACTTTTCAACGTCTTTTTCTCGCTCTTCAATCAATTGCTGTTTTGAACTAAGTGCTTCTTCTTTGCTTTCAAGTGAGGTCTCACGTTTTTCCAATGAGTCATCCTTACGATTCAACGTTTGTTCACGCTGAATTAAACGATTTTCTTGAGATTTTAATTCTAACTTGCTTTCTCTCAACTCACTCTCCACTTCAGAACGATATTTCTGGTTTTCCTCCTTAGCTTCTAACAATGCTTCTTTTTTTAGAGTTTCTGCTTCTTTCTTTGCACTATCAATAATTCCAGCTGCTGATGATTGAGCACCTGCAATTTCTTTTTCATGACGTGACTTTGCAACCATAAACCCTAAACCAAGACCGACAATTAAACCGATGATAGCGAGGAGAATATTGAATACCATAAAATCCACCTCCATACTATCTTTTTCATTTTTATCATCTATATAACTTTTATGATAAAGTACTCTAAACTTGTTAATATGCTTTATGCATAGGTGTACAAAAACATGCACAAGTTTATTCTAATGTTTGTACCCCGTAGTGTCAACTTTAAATACATAAGAAACGGCTTTCTCGATTTTCATTTAAAGGTCATTTTATGAATAAAAGATAATATTAAATAATAACCAAAACATATTAAGAACAAATAATTTTGCATTAATGAAAATTAAGAACAAAAAATAAGCCGAAATTTTAAAAAATTTCGGCTTATTAGATTCAATCGACAACATATCAAAGGAAAACACTTTCTCTGAACGATGCGAGTTCTCTCGAGGCTCAAACATCCTTTGAATAGTTATTCGATTATTTCTATTCTTACTTCGTCTTATTCCTCTAAAGGAAGTTCTGCTTGCGTTTCTTCGGGTATTTCTACATCTTCACCGATCCCATAAGCCGCCCGGACTAAAGCAGAAACTTCTGCCATCATTTCAGGATGAGTGGACATGTAATTTTTTGCATTCTCACGACCTTGTCCAATACGATCTTCTTTGTAAGAATACCAAGCACCACTTTTATCAACGATATCTTTTTCAACCGCCATATCAAGCAATTCTCCTTCTTGAGAAATTCCTTGCCCATACATCACATCGACTTCAGCAATTTTGAATGGTGGCGCTACTTTATTTTTAACTACTTTGATCTTCGTACGGTTACCAACAATGTCTGTTCCTTGTTTCAATTGTTCCGCACGGCGCACTTCTAAACGAATCGTTGCATAGAATTTTAATGCACGTCCACCAGGTGTGATTTCAGGATTACCGAACATCACTCCAACTTTTTCACGAATTTGGTTAATGAAAATAGCAATCGTTTTGGTTTTATTGATCGACCCAGATAGTTTACGCAATGCTTGTGACATTAATCGAGCTTGTAACCCTACGTGAGAGTCACCCATTTCTCCATCGATTTCAGCACGTGGAACTAAAGCGGCAACCGAATCGACTACTACGATATCTACTGCACCACTTGATACAAGCGCATCAGCGATTTCTAGTCCTTGTTCCCCAGTATCTGGTTGTGAAAGAAGTAATTCGTCAATGTTTACCCCTAATTTTTGAGCATATTGTGGGTCTAAAGCGTGCTCAGCATCGATAAAAGCGGCTGTTCCGCCATTTTTTTGTACTTCAGCGATTGCATGTAAGGCAACGGTTGTCTTACCTGAACTTTCAGGACCATATACTTCAATGATACGTCCTCGTGGGTAACCACCAACACCTAAAGCAACATCTAATGCAAGAGAACCACTTGGGATAGTCGAAACTTGTTGGTCGATTTTTTCGCCAAGTTTCATGATCGAGCCTTTCCCATAGTTCTTTTCAATTTTTTTCAACGCAGCATCTAAGGCTGCTTTACGATCATCTGCCAATACGATAATCCTCCTTATATTCACAAATCAGTGCGACATTTCATTGTACTAATCATATCGTTTTTAATGACAAAAAGCAAGAAAAAACCGAACAAATATTCGCATTTATTTTTTTCTTAATAGTTGTCTTCTAATGAGATCAAATCCTTGCATTACTGCGCTATTCCTTATATGAGAACGGTCTCTGGTAAATTGGTATTTCTGCGAAATGACCTCCCCTTCACTTGTTGCAACCGCGATCCAAACTGTTCCAGCTGGCTGTCCTTCTAAGGTATCTGGTCCAGCCACTCCAGTAAACGAAATCGCATAATCTGTTTTTGCTAAATTACGTGCTTGGATAGCCATTTGTTCTGCACATTCTTGGCTGACGGTTCCATGCTGCTTCAATAGTGCATCATCGATGTGTAAAAATTCTGCTTTAGTTTCTAAAGAATAGGTAATGAAGCCTCCTGGGAAGACTTGAGAAACACCAGAGATCTCTCCCAAAGCTGATTGAAAGGCTCCAGCAGTCAAACTTTCTGCTGCAGTAATTGTTTGGTTTCTTTCCTTTAATAATTCTACGACCACTTTAGGCAATGAATTATCATCACCATATCCATAGAAGTACTCACCTACTCTCGCCAATACTTTTTCTTCCAAAGCAAGTAAAGCTTGGTTTCCTGCATGTTTGTCTTTGGTCTTCACAGTTAATCGTAAAGTGACTTCGTTAGTTTTTGCGTAAGGGGCAATCGTTGGGTTGATCTGTGTTTCAATCAAGTCTTTTAATTCTGTGACTAGTTGGGATTCCCCGATACCGTAAAAACGTAAAACTTTTGAGATCAGCATTTCTTCAGATGGAAAGTTTTGCTCCAATAATGGGCGAGCTTGTTCAATGAACATTGGCTTTAATTCGCTCGGTGGTCCAGGTAACAAGAGATAGACATGGTCCGCTGTTTGATAGAACGTACCTAATGCTAAGCCTGTGCGATTAGGTAAAGCAATCCCCCCATCGATGATTTGTGATTGTTGTAAATTATTTTCAGTCATTTTACGCTTGGTCGTTTCAAAAAATGCTAACAATTTTTTATAGCCTTCGGTGTTTTGGATCAATTCTTTCCCTAGATGTTTCGCAGTAACTTCTTTCGTCAGGTCGTCTTCTGTCGGTCCCAACCCTCCACATAAAATGATCAAGTCACTTCTAGTTTCTGCTAATTGGAGTAATGATTCTAAACGGTCGGGATTATCACCAACCACCGTTTGATAATACACATCAATCCCGAGGTCTGCTAACTGTTCGGATAAAAACGTGGCATTCGTGTTGACTACTTGTCCTAGTAAAAGCTCTGTCCCTACTGCTATGATTTCTGATTTCATTTTTTCGCTTCCTTCATTACAACAGACGAATTCTCGTTGGCCTGTTTTGGTCTCTTCTCAATCTCTTTTTATCTACTAATAGTATACGCCATTTGCTAAACGTTTCATTTATCATTTGCTCATTTTCTGATAAAGAGTTTCATCATTTTCATTTTCATCTTCATCATAAGATAGCTAGGCATCTAGCTAGTTTAGAAAAATGGCGATCAAATAAATGATTGAAACGTGAATCAGCATAAATAAATTCGTCTTATCCCAAAATATAAAATGTTATTTTGGGGTAAGACGAATTATCGAAATGGTACATCTTTGTAAGGAATCTTACATCGAACCTTTGAACACACCACTATTTTTCATAAAATAATCAACACCTGAATAAATCGTGAAGATCAAACAAGCATACAACATGATTTGATCCATCGGTAAATTGATCAGATTAAATGGAATATTATTGATGAATAATAAAATAATAGCCACCATTTGCGTAGCCGTTTTTACTTTTCCTGGCCACGCTGCTGCCATGACTTCCCCATCTTCGACTAACAATAGTCGCAGACCGGTAACAGCTAGTTCTCGACAAACGATAATCGCAACTACCCATCCTGGTGCCTTACCTTGCCCCACCAACATGATAAAAGCGGTCATCACTAACATTTTATCTGCTAATGGATCAGCAAACTTTCCAAAATTGGTAACTAATCCTCTGGCACGAGCAATTTTTCCATCGAGCCAATCGGTAATACTTGCTAAAGCAAAAATAATCGCTCCTACTAATTGTGTTACAGCAAGTGATGTTGTTCCTACGGTTACTTGTCCCCAATCTAAGGGTAATCCGACAACTAAAATAAAAATCGGGATCATACAAATTCTAAGTACAGTTAATTTATTTGGTAAATTCACACTATCGACTCCTTTCTTCCCTATTCTACGTGACTCGTTCTAAACTTTCCACCGATAATGATCAGTTTTTATCAGCAGTCGTGAAAAAAGATAAGCACCTAAGATGAATCTGCCTTCCCAGGTACTTATCTTGTTTTCTTTTTTCACATCATTCTACTTATAAGCGATTTTAAGCGATTTACTCTGCATACTGTAGTGTCAATGTGACATTTTTAGGATTTTGATTATTCGCTCCTGGATTAACAGGGATTTCTTCCCCGTTTATCTTAACCGTTGCATTACTTGCAGCTCCTAATCGAATCGTTGCATTGGTTGCCGTTTCCGGTAATTGCGTGCTTTGTGTTTCATTTGCTGCTAATGTCCCTTGATAAACATAGGCATTATCCACTAATACACCGATCCAAATTCGGTTAGTCGCTGCAAATTCAAGTGTAACAGGTTTTTTCGCATCCGTAACATTCACTGCGATCGTACTACCTGTGTCTTCACCAGCCGTAATCGCCATCTTTTTCTCTTCTTGTGTTGTTGAAGTGGTTGTCGTACTTGTTGAAGAAGAGGATTCACGCTCTTTCTTAGTGCTAGATGTCGTTTGTGTAATTGCACCGTCAACCGAAACTGAAGTTGCCGTTGTATCAATAATCGGGTCAGATTTTCGATCCTGCCAAGTCATATAACCCACAACAGTAATAATTGCTAAAGCGACTAAACCAAGTAAAATAACCGGTAGACTTGTCCAAAACTTACTTGGATTGGCTTCTTCCTGATGCATCGCTTTTCTCGAACCACTCACTGTTTCTGGTTCAGGACGTGCGACAACTTCTCCAGCTGATAATTTGCTTTTCCCATCAAATACATCAACTAAATGATCGCCATCTTCACCGACAGCTTCTGCATATTGACGAATAAATGCCCGAACATAAAATTTTCCAGGTAGTTGATCAAAATCATCATTATCGATTGCTTCTAGATAACGTTTTTGAATTTTCGTAATCTGCTGTAATTCATCTAAAGATATTTTCTTATTTAGGCGAGCTTGCCTTAATGTTTCTCCGATGGTTTCAAAAGCCACTCGTTCATCTTCTCCAGTCTTTTTATTCTAACCAGCAATTGTATAAACGCTAGTCGTCTAATTGTTCCTTTTCGTTAAGAATGTAACACGCCATACACCAACGCCCATTTTTTATTCTTTATCTTCTTAAGAATACCATAAACGAAGTTATCTTAGGGTAACATTGAATGCACTCTATAACGAAATTTAAGAGTTTAACTACTTTCCCATTCGTCATCTCTACTTCTATATCAGACATTTGGCTGCATATAAAACTCACTGAACGCTTCTTCTTTGATAAAAGAACGACCTACTTTTAATACATCTGCTAATTGAATGGATTCAATAATTTCTGGTAAATCAAATAATGTTTGATCCCCAAATAGGCTTTGCGTGAATTGGTTTGCAATGTATTCCAGTGAATTTAATGTTTGGAAATATTGTCCTAACATCTTTTTCTTCAACAATGTTAGATTTTCTTCAGACAGTTCTTGATCCTCTTCAAAATGCAGAAGAATTTCTTTCACTTTTTCAGCTGCTTTTTCTGGCTGATCCGTGTCTCCGCTAAAGTCAGCAAAATGAAATTCTCGATCTAAACTAAATTCAAAACCGAAGCTGTCATCAATTAAACCATCATTGTACATTTTCAAATAATTTTGAGAAGTATTCCCTAATAACAATTGGAATAAAAGATTGAGAGCGGTCTTGTATCTCAATAATTCCTTCCCTTCTGCTGGTAAAACATCTAGCCCTTTGATTCCCAAGACAAACTTATCTCTAGTGATTGCTGAGCGCATTGAGCTTTTCGCAATAATATCACCATTATTGTCAGGGAAATAACGTTTGATTTTTTGAGCTGGTGGAAAATCCTTAGCATTTTGATTGGTTCGAATCAATTCCATCAACTTTTCCGGCTCTAATTTTCCTACTACGAACAAGACCATATTACTTGGCTGATAAAATGTCCGATAGCAGGTGTATAAATCATCAGCAGTGATTGCTTCAATACTTTCAACTGTGCCAGCTATATCGATATGCAAAGGATGTTCAGGGTATAAATTATTCAAAATGCCAAAAAACATCCGCCAATTTGGATCATCTTCATACATTTGTATTTCTTGTCCAATGATCCCTTTTTCTTTATTAACAGTTTCTTCCGTAAAATAAGGTGCTTGGACAAAATCAAGTAAAGTCGTCAAATTTTTTTCAACTTGATCTGTCGTTGAAAATAAATAACTTGTTTTGGTAAAACTGGTAAACGCGTTAGCTGAGGCCCCTTGTTGTCCAAATAATTGAAAGACATCGCCATCCTCTTTTTCAAACAATTTATGTTCCAAGAAATGGGCAATACCATCTGGAACTTTTATCTTTTTATCTGAACCATATGGAATAAATTCATTATCGATCGAACCGTAATTTGTACTAAATAAACCATATGTCTTATGGTAATCATTTTTAGGTAATAAATAAACAGTCAAACCATTTGGTAATACTTCATGGTACAGTGTTTCGTTGATTTGATCATATTCTGTTTTATTCATTTGTTGTACCTCCGTCTAAAAAGAAAATTGCCTGCAACTCGATTTGTCGAGCTATTTTTTGGATGTCTTCGACCGTTACTTTTTCCATCCGTTTTAACCATTCGTCAGCTGTTAATTTCGTTTCTGGCAACCAATTCTCTAAATAGGCAGTCTCGACAGCTACTTGCGGGGCATCTAATGATAATAGATATTGGTTTCGTAACATAGCCTTAGTTTGTGTCAATTCAAGTTCTGTGACTTCCCCATTTCGTAGACTTTCTAATTGTTCATGGATCAGATGCAATACTTGGTTACGTTTACGTCCATCAATTCCTGTTTGTACACTTAGGAACCCACGAAAAGTATCAATGCTGCTGGAAGCATAGTAAGCTAGGCTCTCTTTTTCACGAACATTCATAAATAATTTAGAGTGTGGGAAACCGCCAAATAATCCATTGAAGACCATCAATGAAAAACGATCCGGTTGGTCATAATAGACATTGGTTTGATAAGCCAAATTTAATTTCGCCTGAGTCACTGGTTCTTCGATCTGTCGCTCTTTGATGATATTTTCTTGCGGTTGGCTATAAAAAATTTCCGGGTGTAATCTTTCTCGCTCTGGAAATGCCCATTCACTAAAAGCTGCTTGGACTTCTGCAGGAGAGACATCTCCCACTACGAAGATATCGATCTGATCTTCTGTGATCATCTGATGATAATAGTCAGCTAACACTTCAGCTGTGAGTTCATCTAGATCTTCGATTGTTCCAAAACTTGGTATTTTCTGCGCCTCCGACAGATCAAAATACAACTCTTGAAGCGCCAGTGAAGCCATCGTTTGCTTGTCTTCATTTAAGCTCTCTAAATAAAGTTTCAAATTGTTTTTTTCTAAAGCAAAAGTGGCTGGATCAAATTTTTTCCCCGTAATGTTTGGATAAAAGAGAACTTCTTTCAAAAAAGCAACAGCTTGGTTTAAAATGCTGGTATCGTTGATATACTTGCCATTGACAAAGTTGATGCTAGCATCCAACCAGTGAAGATTGCCTTTTTTTCTCACGGACGTTCCAAAACTAGCACCATAAAGATCCGCCAATTTTGCACTTAACTGAGTCTGGTCAGGATAATTTAAACTGTTCGTTTCTAACAAGCTACTTAAAAGGGAACGTTTCGTGATGACTTCTTTTTTTAAACGCGTAGTAAAGCGAACAAAGATACGAACCGTTTTATATTGTTTTGTTTGCAAGACGTGGAGGTTTACACCTTCTGCCAGTTGATATGTCATAGTACATGCTCCTTTATTAGCAGTTCGTTCTCCGACATGGTTGATTTTATCTTGGAGGATAAAAGAATATGTGGCTACTATTTTTTACTGCTTTAATTCTCTCTTGCATCACTTAAGAGTCACCTTCTAGTATAGCATATAAGTACTTGAACGACAGACCTTAGCCATAAATGCATGTCGTTTTTATATTTTTTTATTCTTCGTTATACTAAGGATAAGTGAAAGGAGGAGAAAAATGATTAAAGAATTTAAAGAGTTTATTATGCGTGGCGACGTATTAGATTTAGCCGTTGGGGTTGTTATCGGGAGTGCATTTACTAGCATTGTCAATCAGATCGTTCAAGGTTTGATCACACCTCTTGTAGGCTGGGTTGTAGCGATGATTACTGGCACGTCTGATTTGGAAGGCGCCCTTTCTATCTTGGACTGGTCACCTACTAAAGGAGTTACGTTTGCTTTCGGCAATGTTATTAGTGCAATCATAACATTTATTATTACAGGGTTTGTCTTATTCTTAGTTGTGAAAGCAGCCAACCACGCTAAAAGATTACGTCCTGAAAAAGAAACAGAAGAAGCACCTGCCAAACCAACTGCTGAAGATTATTTGAGCGACATTCGTGATCTACTTGCACAACAAACAGCAGAAAACAACGGACGACCAACTACACAAGCAACCGTTGATCAGACAACTGAAAAATAAAGAAAACTAAATGATACAAAAAGGGACTGGGACAAAATGGTTGGCTCCCCGTCAAGTGGACACGGAAATATAATAAAATTTTTAGAGAGCTGTTTGCTAATTTTGTGGCAAACAGTTCTTTTGTTTTTCATTGTTTAAACCTCGGCTGCGCTTGGTTGGCGTATCCCTCAGATGTGCGAAACAAAGGACATTTCACCCATCTAAGAGATACGATTATTACGCTGCCATTAAAAGCTGTTGGTGAACTTGTAATGGCGTTTTGGATTTCAAGCATCGTTGATAACGGCCATTGTTATAGTAGTTGATGTAATCTTCGATCATCGATACGAGATCTTCGCGTCTTGTAAATTTACGACGATAGTATTTTTCACGTTTCAATGTTCCCCAGAACCCTTCCATTGGCCCATTATCAATACAATGGGCTACACGAGACATGCTTTGTTTCATCCCTTGATTTTTGATTTTATTTCTCATGTTTTTACTGGTGTACTGAAACCCTCGATCGCTATGGAATAGCGGATGAGCCACAGGTTCAAGTCGAATTGCTTCGTCAAAGGTATCAAAAACCAACTTATTATCATTTCTATCGCTAATGACGAAAGAAACAATACGCCGATCTGCTAAGTCTAGAATGGCACTAAGATAAATTTTTTTTACTTGGTTTCCTAGAGTGTACTTGAATTCACTGATATCAGTTAGCCATTTTTCATTTGGTTTATCTGCATGGAAATTTCTATTTAGATAGTTCTTGGCAATATGATAAGGATTATTGGACGCTTTAGTAATTCCGCTTGGCTGGTGTTTGACGGTAGATTTAATTTGAAGACTACGACAAATCCGCAAGACTCTTTTGTCATTGACGTGCAAACCAAAGTTTTGAACCAAATCGTCACGGATTCTCCGATACCCCTTGTCGTTATCTGCTTCATAGATGTATCTTATTAGGTCTGCCAGGTGCTCGTTAAAGATAGTTTGAGCTGATTTTGGTTGCTTTAACCAACGGTAATACGCTGATCTGGAGACGTGTAAAAAATCACACATTAATTTTATCGAATAATTTTTGAGATCATGGAGTTCCTTAATTGCTTGGTATTCAAAGATATGACGGATGAGGTCTAGTCCCACTTCCTTTCTAACTCCCTGACTTTTTTTAAGAGGTCATTTTCCATTTCTAACAGTTTAATTTTGCGTTCTTGTTCAGCCAGTCGATCACGCATTTCTTCTTCTGGTGTCCGACTGGGTTCTGTTCCAGCTCGATGTCCTCGACGATCTTTTAAGCCGGCTTCGCCCATTTCCTTATATTTTAGTACCCAATTACGTACTTGTTGGTACGATACCTGATACTTGATAGCCGTTTTGCCATAGTTATGATCATGCACAATACAATAGTGGACAATTTCCACCCGTTCTTTGAAGGTTGTTTTTCTTGATTGACTCATTTGACTTCCACCGCTTTCTGTTTTGAAGTTTCCATGAGTATTATATATCTTTATCCAATTTCGTAGTTGTTTAGACTGTCTTAGTCCGTATTTCTTAGTAATTTCCGACAGACTCCCTAAACCATTTAGGTAATCATTTACAGCCTGAATCTTTGTTTCAATCGTATAGTGTGTATTCTTTCGTCTTGCTAATAAGCCAGTAGGCCCCTCATTCTCATAAAGCATAACCCAGTTACTTAAAGCAGCCCAACTAATGCCTGCAGTGCGAGCTAGGCTGGTCATACTGTCTTCACCATTCAAATAGCTTTCTACTAGTTCTACTCGTTTTTCTGGAGTGAGTTTCATCTTTCTTTTCGGCATACAAAATCCCCCCTATACAGGACTTTTATATTTCAGTGTCCTATATAGGGGGAGCATATCAAAAGTTGTCTCAGTCTCTTCTAGTATCTCTAAAAACGAATAAACGGTGAGACAAAAGTAGCATCTTCGGAAATAAGCCGAAATTTACCAAAAATTTGAGAAGCAATTTTCGGAAATTCCTTCTTATTTCTTGATGCTGAACACTTTTGTCTCAACCTCTTTTTGTATTGCGCTACCTATCGTCATGATCACTTTAGCTCGATTTTTTCATATCGATATGGGGAATGTCATCTTCTAAATAAACATCTGAAATGGCCTCGAATCCAAATGACTCATAAAAAGATTGAAGATAGACTTGCGCCCCAATGACGATCGGTCGTTGCGGGTAATTGGCTTCAATTACTTCCATCGTACGTTGCACGATCTTACGTCCCAACCCTTCTTTACGATGTTCACTATTGACCAACACTCGACCAAAATGAATGGTTCCATCTTCTTCAAAAATACGTGTATAAGCAGAAATTTTCCCTGCTTCATCTTTGAAATACGTATGCCAAGCTTGGCTATCAATTTCATCCACTTCTTGGTAGGGACAATTTTGTTCTACGATAAAAACAGCAATGCGTTCTTTGACAATCTCATAAAATTCTTGAGTGGTCAAATCCGCAAATTTTTTTACATAATGTTCCATTTGAAAGTGCCTCCAATTCTCTTTTTTTCAGCATACCTATTTCCAAACAAAAAAGCAAACGAACCTTATAAAAAACTAGGCTCGCTTGCTTTTTAAACTGCTTCAGTTAAAAATTCAATCTCGACTGTTCGAGTAAGTACATCTGAATAGCTATACGATACTCGTTCAAAAGAATTTTCTTCAGGATCCAAATCAACAACGAATACTGAAGGATAGGTTTCTGTTAAAACGCCTCGGCGTTCTGTTTGACGCTTTCTTCCTGTCTGAGCAACCAGCATGATTGGGCTGCCGATACGACCTTCTAAATCTTTTTTGATTGTAGCTAAAGTTGTTGGCATACAGTTCACCTCATTACCCAATATACCACACTTTCTAAAAATTTTCAAGTTTACCATATAAAAAAAAGAAATGCAATAAAAACAAATAAGAAAAACATTAATAATTTTATAAATTATTCCTCATGATAATTTTTGAGATGTTGTTTTATTTTAAATTTCACACGGCTATACGCACTCTTGACTTGTTTGACATCCATTGAAAGTTCCTCTGCCATCCTCTTGAAATCGGTTCCTTGCATATAATAATAAAATATTTTTGCTTCCTTTTTTGAAAATTTGATTTCACAATCTTCAATGGCTTCATTTAACAGTAATCGTTGCATCGCAAGTGGTTCTTGAGTAGTGATTTCTGCTAAAAAGTCCGGACCTTCTGTTTCAACCTTCTGATCAATCGATAATTCATCTTTTTGGTCTCTGCGTTTCAAGGCATTTTGTTTTCTTAATAATGAATAAATTTGATTACTGATAATGCTTTTATAATAGCTGCCAAAGCTAACGCCTTTGTTATTTTCATAAGTCTTTAAAGCTTGGTATAAGGCGATCCTTGCTTCTTGTTCCCAATCTTCATACACATAATTTCTTAGGTAGTACATATTTTTTAAATGTAACAAAAGTGGAAAATATTTTTGATATAGGATAGCGAATGCTTCTTCATCACCGTCACGTGCGGCGCGCAATAACTCCTCAGACATAAAATAATTCCTCCATCTCTTTCGATTATGGAGGAATCTTACCATCAATCATCCGATTGACTAATCATATAACTGTGTTATCTATCTTTTCGCATTAAATCGTCTAACTTTTGGGACAATTTTTCTAATTGTTCTTTACTCCAAGGCGAATTACGACGAAAATTATCAAATTGCATATTTATATTATCTTGTGCAATGTTTTTCTCTGTTTTCTGGATCGTTTTATATAATTCATAGGCAGAAGTCCGCAAAGCCCCTTGTGAAAAGATCATCCATTGCTCGGCTAAGTCACTCGTGGCAACAGTTACTTGCGTTAAACGATCATTCAATTGGCCAGCAATACGTTCAATATAACTATCTGCCGTTTCATCTTCTTTTGTAAAGACGACTTCTAATTGGTATTTCTTGTAGTTTTGCTGAATACCTGGAACCAATTGTGCATCAAAAACAACTATCACTTCAATTCCTTCGTATTTGGCATAATTTGACAAACGATGCAACAAAGCTTCTCTAGCATCCGCCATCTTTTCTTGTTTTTTCAACAAAACGAGTTCTGGCCAAGAACCGATCATGTTATAACCATCAACAATTAGGAGCTGCTTTTTCATCTGATCACTCTCCTTGACGTTGAGAAAAAGCTTGATACATCAACAATCCAGCAGCAACACTCGCATTCAAACTTTGAACGTGACCGACCATTGGAATGGTCAAAAGTTCGTCCATTTCTTTTTTCAATCCAGGACTCATTCCTCGTCCTTCGTTACCAATCACTAAAGCAATAGCGCCTTTTGTATTCCATTTTTGGAAATTTGTACCATCCATATCTGTCCCAAAAACCCAAAAACCGGCTTCTTTTAGTTGTTGGACTGCTTGAACAAGATTGGTCACTCGTGCTACAGGTACATGTTCGACTGCTCCAGTAGAGGTTTTTGTAACGATTGGCGTAATGCCTACCGCCCGATGCTTAGGAATGATTACGCCATCTACCCCACTTGCATCCGCTGTTCGTAGGATCGAACCAAAATTGTGAGGATCTTCAATACTATCTAAAATGACAAAGAAAGGTGTTTCTGTTTTTTCTTTGGTTTGCTGAAGAAGCTGGTCTAAAGATAAATATTCATACGGGGTAATCGCTAAAACTACTCCTTGATGTACACCATGATCACTTAAGGTATCTAATTTTTGTTTTGGAACCCATTTAACTGGTACAGCTTGATCTCTAGCAATGTTCTTTAACTCTTCGGTTTTTTCTCCCCGTGAGTCCTCTTGTAAAAATAACTTATTCCCTCTACCTTGTTGTAAGGCTTCTACTGCTGCATGATGACCAAAGACAAAATTATCTTCGATTGCTTCCTCTTTTTTCTCCCCAACTACAGGTTCATAGGAAGTGTCATAATGGTTTCGCTTTTTTTGCGATTTTTTCTGTGATGAAGCGTTCATTGGCTGTTTCGTTGCTTTTTTACGTTTGTTATAATGACGTTCCTTTTGTTCTCTACCCATTTTTTTCACCGACTTTCTGGATACACCATTCAATTAATTCTTCTAACCGTTCTGTTTGTTTCGTCAAATGCAGATACCCCATCAAAGCTTCAAAACCTGTGGCAATTCGATAAGTTGTGACATCTGCATTTTTTGCACTTGTATGACTTTTGGCATTTCTACCACGACGATAAAAAGTTTCTTCTTCTGGTGTCATCAATTTTTCTTCTAGCATCTCTTTAATCAGATAAGCTTGTGCTTTTGCTGAAACATAATTCGTGGCTGCTTTATGAAGTTTATTCGGTTTAGTCGCCCCTTGTTCGATCAAATAGTCACGGATATAGATCTCATAGATGGCATCCCCTACATAAGCTAAAGCTAGTCCGTTTAATTGTGTATAGTCTTTCATGCTTCTCTTCTCCAACGAGTTCCTTGCGGTGTGTCATCAAGCAAGATCCCTTTTTCTTTTAATTGGTCACGGATTTCGTCACTACGGGCAAAATCACGATTTTTTCTTGCTTGCGTACGTTCTTCGATCAACTGCTCGATCTCTTCATCAAGTAATTCCTCAGATGTAAATAAAATACCAAAAATAGCCAACCATTGGGTAAATAATGCTTCCCCTTTTGCTAGAACATCCGCTGAAACAGTTGTTTTCTCCAAATATGTGTTTAACCATTTTGCCAATTCATAAACGACGGTAATTCCATTCGCAGCATTAAAATCGTCGTCCATTTCTTCAATAAAACGTTGTTCGATTTGTTCAAGCTCAGCTAAATACTTTGTGTCATCCGCCAGAGATTTTTCTGCTGTTGCTAGGCGGAATTTAAGATTATCAAATGTATTTCTTAAGCGTTGCAAGTTTGTCGCTGCTTCCTTCATCGTTGCCTCACTATAACGAATCGGTCGGCGATATTGAGTTGTTGCCATGAAGAAGCGTAACACTTGTGGATCTACCGTTTGGATCATTTCATGGACAGTAATAAAGTTACCTAATGATTTACTCATTTTCTGATCATCATCGCCAATCGTGACGTAACCATTGTGCATCCAATAATTGGCAAATTTCTTTCCCGTTTTTGCTTCGCTTTGGGCAATCTCATTTTCATGATGTGGAAACTCTAAATCTTGCCCACCACCATGGATATCAATTGTTTCCCCTAAATGTTTCGTTGCCATAACGGAACATTCGATGTGCCATCCTGGACGTCCGGGTCCCCATGGAGAATCCCAAGAGATCTCATTAGGTTTTGCTTTTTTCCATAGTGCAAAATCAAGCGGATCTTCTTTCTGACTTTGTTCTGCTCCCGTCCGTTGACTCGCGCCCACTTCTAACTCATCAATCGATTGATCACTAAGTTGTCCATAGGTTGAAAATTTTCTTGTACGGTAGTAGACATCGCCATTTGATTCATATCCATAACCTTTTTCGATCAATACTTGGATGAAAGAAATAATATCTGACATATGATCCATCACACGAGGATGCGCTGTAGCTGGCTCCACATTCAACGCCTTGGTATCTTCTTCAAATGCTTGGATAAAACGGTTGGCTACTTCTGGCGCCGTGATCCCTAATTCATTAGCAGCACGAATGATTTTATCATCTACATCAGTGAAATTGGAAACATAATCGACTTGATATCCCCGATATTCAAAGTAGCGTCGAATCGTGTCAAAAGCAATCGTGCTGCGGGCATTTCCAATATGAATATAGTTATAAACAGTCGGACCACACACGTACATACCGACTTTTCCTGCTTGAATCGGTACAAATTCCTCTTTTTGTCTAGTCAATGTATTGTAAATTTTTATCATTCTGATCTCCTCACTTTTTCTCCATTAATCCGTACTACTTTTGCAGGAACCCCCACGGCTGTAGCATAATCTGGAATGTCTTTTAAAACGACTGCACCGGCACCAATCTTCGTATGTTTCCCAATCGTGACCGGTCCTAATATTTGAGCATTGGCAGAAAGCATTGCCCCTTGTTTCACTGTGGGATGCCTTTTGCCCGTTTCTTTACCTGTACCACCTAACGTAACTCCATGAAAAAGAACTACATCATCAGCGACCTCTGCGGTTTCTCCAATCACGATCCCCATCCCATGATCGATAAAAACACCTTGTCCGATCTGGGCTCCAGGATGTATCTCGATTCCTGTTATAAATCGCCAAAATTGTGCATTGATTTTTGCCAGCAAGTAAAGTTTATGCTGATATAAGTAATGTGACACCCGATGCCAAAATAAGGCATGAAACCCTGGATATGTCAAAACGATTTCTAATGTTGAACGAGCAGCCGGGTCATTTTTTTTAGCTGCCTCTACCGCTCGGGCAAACCACCCCATCGTCATCGCTCCTTCCTCTCAATAATTTATGTAGTTCTCTGACAAATAAAGAAGCGCCTTTAACAAGTTTCCTTATTAAAAGACGCTAATTGGCGTGGTTCCACTTTTATTTATAATCAGATATGATTACCTCTAGCTGTTAACGTAAGCTTATACGTTCTCGACTACCTGAAATTCGTCACAAAGAGATGTGTCTATTTCACTCGCCGAAACCACTCCCAGAGGCATTTCAGTAAACATCGATCAGTGACTTCCACCGCCCGTCACCTCTCTTGAGATCAATGATTACTTACTTCTTTCTGTTCATCGTGTTTAGTTGATGACTTGATTTAAATGTGCTAATGATTTTTCACGACCAAGCAATTCGATCGTATCTGGTAATTCTGGTCCGTGCATTTGTCCTGAAACAGCTACTCGGATTGGCATGAAAAGATTTTTACCTTTAACGCCAGTTTCTTTTTGGACAGCTTTGATTGCTGCTTTTACGGTTGGGGCATCCACGACTTCCATTTGTTCTAGTTGTGCTTTAAACGCATTAAGAACAAGTGGAACAGTTTCGCCTGCTAATACTTCTTTAGCCGCATCGTTCAATACAGGATGTTCATTGAAGAATAAGGAAGAAGCTTCTACGATTTCAGCTGCGTAACTCATTTGTGGTTGATACAGACTAACGATTCTTTTGACCCATTCGATCGTTTTTTCATCAGGATTTTCTTGTACTCGACCGTCAGCGATCAAGTAAGGCAAGCACATGTCTGTTAACTTATCTAAATCCATTTCTTTCATGTAATGGTTATTCACCCATTGTAATTTCTTCGCATCGAAGGCTGCAGGTGATTTACTCAAACGATTTGGATCAAACATGTTGATCAATTCTTCTTGGTTGAAAATTTCGTCTTCGCCTACTGGTGACCAACCTAATAATGCAATAAAGTTGAACATTGCTTCTGGTAAGTAACCTAATTCACGATACTGTTCGATAAATTGTAAAATCGATTCATCACGTTTACTTAGTTTTTTCCCAGTTTCTGTATTGATGATCAATGTCATGTGACCGAATGTTGGTGGTGTCCAACCAAAAGCTTCATAGATCATCAATTGTTTAGGTGTATTTGCAATATGGTCATCCCCACGTAAGACATGAGTAATCTTCATCATATGATCATCTACAGCTACAGCAAAGTTATATGTTGGCATACTATCACGTTTTTGAATGACATAGTCGCCACCGATATTATCTGATTCAAAGGTGATATCCCCTTTGACCATATCTTTGAACGCATATTCCGTATTACGTGGTACACGGAATCGGATCACTGGTTCAATCCCTTGCGCTTCTTTTTCTGCTTGTTCTTCTGGTGTTAGATTTGCACAAGTACCCGCATAATGAGGCATTTCTCCACGTGCACGTTGTTCTTCACGAGTTGCTTCTAACTCTTCTTCTGTACAGTAACATTTGTATGCCCGATTACTTGCAAGAAGTTGATCAATCAAAGGCTGATAAATTTCTTTTCTTTCAGATTGACGATAAGGACCATATTCTCCAGGATTTTCAGGAGATTCATCCCAATCGATACCTAACCAAGCCAAATTTTCCAATTGGCTCTTTTCACCATCTTCAATGTTTCGTTTTTGGTCTGTGTCCTCAATACGAATAATAAAGTCTCCATCGTTGTGGCGAGCAAATAGATAATTGAACAATGCTGTTCGAGCATTCCCAATATGTAAGTGCCCAGTTGGACTTGGTGCATAGCGTACGCGTACTTTCGTCATTTTCTTCCTCTTCTTTCAAACTAGACTTTAAAATATGAGACAAAACACGAAAAACATGTTCTGTTTTACATCCTCATATTTCTTAAAGGCTTTTTCATTAAAATGAAAGCCACTCAGCACAAATTTTACCTTTAATATGGGAAATAGTAAAGCCAACTGGTTGAATTTCCTTACCAGTTGGCTACTTTTTATACTCATATTCCGATTTTTCTTTCGTTAAGCATGTTTACTTTTTTCAGTTTCTTTTTTATTGTCTTTATTATCGATCCCACGACCTGCATGGGCTGGTTTTGCAAAAATCATCCGCCCGGCAGCTGTTTGTAAGGCACTTGTAACAACCACTTCGATATGTTCGTTCATATAATGCTGTCCATCTTCCACGACCACCATGGTGCCATCATCGAGATAAGCAACCCCTTGTTGACGTTCTGTTCCTGCTTTTACGACTAAAACATTCATGTTTTCACCTGGAATAACTACCGGTTTTACTGCATTCGCTAAAGCATTGATATTCAACACTGGTACATTTTGAAACTCTGAGACTTTATTTAAGTTATAATCATTTGTCACGATGACACCATCTAAAAGTTTCGCTAATTTGATCAATTTGCTGTCCACTTCAGTGATATCTTCAAAATCACCGTCATACATTTCAACAGAGATTCCTTCTTCTTTTTGCAAAGCATTGAGGATATCCAGCCCGCGGCGTCCGCGAACACGTTTTAGGCTATCGCCAGAATCAGCAATATACTGTAATTCATAAAGCACAAAATTCGGAATCATCAGTGTGCCTTCTAAAAAACCAGTTTTGGTGATGTCATAGATTCGTCCGTCAATGATCACGCTAGTATCTAAGATCTTGTATTTATGAAAGTTCTCGCCTAATTTCCGTTCCAGTATTTGGCTCTCCACTTGACTAGGTGTTTCTTGTTCCACTTTCTTGTTTCTTGAACCAAAGATTTTTTTCCATTCATCGATTCGAGTGGTTCCCATCCTGAATCCTAAATAGCCTAAAATAACCATTAATAAGATGGGAAGAACACTATTTACAAACGGAATTTTCAAATTATATAGTGGCGTTGAAATAATTACACCTAAAGTTAGCCCGATAATCCCACCAATTGCACCAAACAATAGGTAAGTTAAACTAACCTCACTTAATTTTTCCTCAATTTGCTTGATAACAGCTGAGATATGTTTTGCCAATAGCAAAGACAATAAAAAGAAAATAAGTGCACCTAACAGGCTATTGGTAAATGTATTATTCAGCCATCCATTTGTTTGCTGACCAATTGTCTGCCAAGCCATTGGTAAAAAAGAAATACCTAAGCTGGCACCGACAATAATCATCAGCAAGGTGATGACACGTTTTTGCATACTCTTTCCTCCATTTCTTTAATTTTACTATTTTTAACGAAAGACACGTTTTAACGTTTCCGCCAAGGTAGCGACACCTACGACTTCAATGCCAGTCGGAGGATTCCACCCTCCTAGATTGTTCTTTGGCAAATAAACTTTTGTGAAACCCAGCTTTTGTACTTCTTTGACACGCTGTTCAATATGACTGACACGGCGAATTTCGCCCGTCAACCCGATTTCGCCAATAAAACATTCTGTCGGTTGTGTCCCTTTTTCTTTGTAACTGGAAGCAATACTCACAGCAATCGCTAAATCAATGGCTGGTTCATTTAATTTTACCCCACCTGCTGCTTTTAAGTAAGCATCTTGATTCTGCAACAGTAAGCCTGCTCGTTTTTCGAGAACTGCCATGATCAATGATACTCGGTTAAAATCTAAGCCAGTAGTGGTTCGTTTAGCATTTCCATACATTGTTGGTGTTACCAGTGCTTGGATTTCCACTAAAATTGGGCGGGTACCTTCCATCGCCACAACAATCGCTGAGCCTGTTGCTCCTTCTAATCGTTCTTCCAAAAAGATTTGGGAAGGATTCGCAACTTCTTCTAATCCATGTTCATGCATTTCAAATATACCAATTTCATTTGTTGAACCAAATCGATTCTTTACTGCTCTCAAAATACGAAAACTATGATGCTGTTCTCCTTCAAAATACAAAACAGTATCAACCATATGTTCAAGCATACGTGGACCCGCAATCGATCCTTCTTTCGTTACATGTCCTACGATAAAAATCGCAATCCCATTTGTTTTCGCTATTTTCAACAACTCAGCAGTCGTTTCTCTCACTTGACTGACACTCCCTGCTACACTCGTAATATCAGGTTGTGTCATCGTTTGAATCGAATCAATGATCACATAATCTGGTGAAATCTGTTCGATGGCACGGCTAATTTCATTCATATCAGTTTCAGCATACAAGTAAAATTCTGTATTGATTGAGCCCAAACGCTCGGCACGTAATTTAATTTGTTCTGCACTTTCTTCTCCAGAAACATATAATACTTTCCCGCCGATATCAGCTAATTGTTGGGATACTTGTAAAAGTAATGTGGATTTGCCGATGCCTGGATCGCCACCAATCAAAATCATTGACCCCGGAACTACGCCCCCACCCAAAACTCGATTCAATTCATCTAATTTTGTTTTGACTCGTGGTTCCTTTTTAGGAATCACTTCTGCAATTTTCGTTGGTTTGGCTTTTTCTCCAGTCAAACTTGTTCGTGTTCTACGGTCAGTCGTATCTTGCTCGATTTCCTCGACCATCGTGTTCCATTTCCCGCAATTTGGGCAACGCCCTAAGAATTTAGGCGAAACATAGCCACAATTTTGGCAAACAAACTGGACTTTCGCTTTTTTTGCCATTGTCCCGCCTCCTTTAAATAATTATTTTTGAATTAAATAAACCTTGAGTAGTTATACATCTGATGAACCAAAGCCACCTTTACGGGCCTGTTCTGTTTGGTCTTGATCTGCTTTTAAGAATGGTAAGAAAATTCCTTGTCCAATTCGCTCACCTTTTTTGATGACAACATCCTTCAAACCAAAATTAGTAAATTGGAACATGATATGCCCTTCATTTGCATCATTATTATAGTAATCACTATCAATGACACCTACTCCGTTACTTAAAACTAAAAAACGCTTCAACGGATTACTTGAACGATTGGCTAATTGTAAAAATTCATCTTCTCCCATATAGGCTTTGATCCCAGTAGGAACAAGAACTGGTTTTAATTTTTTCTCGTCGACTGTTGTTTCTTCATTTTTCAATACCTCTGAAAGAGCTGTTATCCCTTGTTTTAATCCAGCTTTCCAAATACTTGGAATAACAATATCTTCTGCCGCCTCAAAATCATATCCAGCAGCATGATGAGTTGCTCGTTGAGGTAATTGTATCTTTTGTTGTGCATATGTTGAAATAACTTCAAATCCTCTTTTTCTCACCGAATTTCCTCCCAAAATAGACTATATTTATTTTACCATATTCATGATACCAAAAGGACGACTTAAAAAATTCTTCATTAATTTATGTTAAGATGAATAAAATACTGCTGTCATAAAAAAATAAATTTTATACATGACTTTATGGTGTAAAACAAGTAGAATAGAACGAAATCAAAACGTGTATTTAGTTAGAGGTGTCACATGCGAAAAGAAGTTACAAAAGCCAAACGAATTGTTATTAAAGTGGGAACGAGTACTTTAATCTATCCCAATGGAAACATCAACCTCGCTGCGATTGATCAGCTTGCCTTTGTCTTGTCTGATCTTCGGAATCAAGGGAAAGAAGTCGTATTAGTTTCATCCGGCGCTGTTGGTGTCGGGATGCACAAAATGAATCAAGCTACACGCCCCACAACGATCCCGGAACAACAAGCAATCGCTGCGATCGGGCAGGCAGAATTGATGAACATTTATAATCAACGTTTCAGTGTTTACAATCAGCAAACAGCTCAGATCCTCGTTACTCGGGATGTGATCGATTTTCCTCAAAGTCGAGTCAATGTAATCAACACACTTGAACAGTTATTAGCAATGGGAACCATCCCGATCGTTAATGAAAATGATACTGTAGCAGTCGATGAACTTGAACATACAACGAAATTTGGTGATAATGATCAACTATCTGCGATCGTTACAAAATTGATCACAGCAGATTTATTAATTGTTTTATCTGATATTGACGGATTTTATTCCGCCGATCCTTCAAAAAATCCAGATGCAAAGATGTATCAAACCGTTTCGGTCATTGACGAGTGTTTAATGGCACAAGCGGGTGGTGCTGGCAGCACCTTTGGAACAGGAGGAATGTCTAGTAAGTTACAAGCAGCATTACGTATTTTTGAAGCCAACAGTACAATGATCCTGGCAAACGGAAAAAATCCTACCATTATTTTCGATCTTTTAGCCGGTAAAGAACTTGGAACCTTATTTAAGGAGGAACACGTATGACTGATTTAAATCAACTTGGAAAAAATGCAAAACAAAGCGCCCAAACTCTTGCCTTGATGAGCACAGAACAGAAAAATGACCTTCTCAAACAGATGGCATTGATGCTCAAAAAAAATCAAGGAGCGATACTTGAAGCCAATCAGAAAGATTTAGAGCAAGCAACCGAAAATCAGATGAGCGAAACGATGCTTGACCGCTTACGATTAACGCCTGAGCGTATCCATGATATGGCTGAAGAAATCAGTAAAATCGCTTCATTAGAGGATCCAATTGGAAAAGTAGAACAAATGTGGAAGAATGCTGATGGGTTACTGATTGGAAAAAAACGTGTCCCACTTGGTGTCATCGGAATCATTTATGAATCTAGACCGAATGTGACGACTGATGCAGCCAGCTTGGCTTTTAAATCAGGAAATGCCGTTATTCTTAGAGGCGGAAAGGAAGCTTTCTTTTCCAATCAATTATTAGTGAAGCTTCTGCAACAAACGTTAACTGATGCTGGCCTGTCTCCTTACGCTGTTCAATTTGTGGACGATACATCTCATGAAACGGCTGCTGAATTAATGAAATTAACAGAGTACTTAGATGTGTTGATTCCTCGAGGCGGCGCAAATTTGATCAGAAGAGTGAAGGAACAAGCCACAGTCCCAATCATTGAGACTGGCACTGGTAACAATCATATTTATATCGATAAAGATGCTCAGTTGACCATGGCAACGAATATCATCGTCAATGCAAAAGCTTCTCGTCCATCTGTTTGTAATGCTGCAGAAACATTGTTGATCCATTCAGAGATCGCCCCTTTCTTTTTACCTGTTATTGAAAAAGCATTAGTAGAACATGGGGTTTCTCTACGTGCAGATACGCGTGCCATGGAATATTTAGAAACTGCAACCCTTGCAGAAAAAGCTGATTGGGATACGGAATATCTAGACTATATTCTGGCTGTGAAAGTCGTTGATTCTTTAGATGAAGCGATCGACCATATCAATCGCCATAATACAAAACATTCTGAAGCCATCGTTACGGATAGTTACCAAGCAAGCCAACGTTTCTTGAACGAAGTGGACGCCGCTGCGGTTTATGTGAATGCCTCAACTCGTTTTACTGACGGAGCTGTTTTTGGTTTTGGTGCTGAAATCGGTATTTCTACTCAGAAATTACATGCTCGAGGTCCGATGGGATTGAATGAACTGACCTCTACGAAATATATCATTTACGGCGAAGGTCAAATCCGCTAAAATGTTTCACACGAAACATTTTAGTCTTCACAATAAAAATATGACAAAATTTTTCTTTATTTTTTGATTCTTGAAAAGTTTTTTAGTTAGAAAGGTTACTTTTATGTTCGAAATTTTCACGATATTTTTAGTATACTTGATTTCTTTAAACATCGCTGCCTTTATAGGAGTGATGATTTTAGCCACTTTTTTCCAAATAAAAAAAAGAAATTTTAATCCCACTCAGGAAAAATGGCAAGTTTATCTTCAAAAAATTGGTCCTAAAGGCATTGTTCAAAGGCTACATGTTAGTTATATGCTCGCTTTAGGCATTTTAGCTGTGATCAATTACAATCTAGCGTTCCACCATTCGATTGCTTATACGATCACTTTATTGATTGCCGGGATTTTCCATTTGTCTTTCAAATATCAATTAAACAAAAATAACTTACCCAAGCGCTTTAACTAGAATGCCTCATAACTACAATGATTGAAATAAGCTATTATCGACTAAAAGAAACGCATTTAGCGTAACTTTAAGTCGATAATAGCTTATTTTAGCCAAGATGATCTTCATTATCGTTAGAAAAAATAGCAAACCCATCGAATGTCTCACCATCATAATATCTTAACAATTCTTCTGTCGACAGATTCATTGTTTTTTCTTTTTCTATTTCCATATCTGTAAGTAGTTGTTCACGATAGGCTTGATACATACTCGCTAGTTTCTGGTGCATGATTTTTCGAGATTCTCCTGTCGCATTGATTACAGGCAGCTCTTTTAGATAACCACCATAAACGGGTCGATCATCCACCAACTCGATGGGAAGTTCAACCAACGTGATACCTACTTCTTTGAAATATTCTTCAATCATCGCTTTTCCTCACTTTTTACTGGCTGTGTCTTATTCTCATCATAACATGATTTATGACAAAAACAGTGTATTCATTGACCTTTTTCGTTGAAACACATGTTAAAAATAAATCCTCTCACGATACCAGTTACCAGAACTGTAGATCGAACGTCACAAATAACAGAAAAAAAACCTTGAAACACAGTATGTGAAATTCAAGGTTTTATTGATTCATCATTAACTATTTTTTCGGTTTTTATTCTTTCTTTCAAAACCTCATTTTTATTGATCTTCATCTGTTACAAAATAATTTTGATGATGAATAATACAAAAGACACTAATTACGACAATGATCGCAGCAAAATAAAAAGCATAACTTTCACCTAGTTTTTCGCCAATGATCCCTGCAATAAATGGCGCTAATGCCCCACCAAAGAAACGAACAAAGCTATAACTTGAAGAAGCCACATTTCTTGGTAAACCTGGTATCTCCATAGCAATCGTTGTCAATAATGTATTGATGATCCCTTGGAAAAAACCTGAAAGTACAATGCTGATTGGCACTAAAATTTGGATAGTTGAACCGGCACCTAGTAACGCCAAACAAATAATAAAGAAAACAAACGCTGCTAAAATCGTTCGGTAAGTAGTGAATTTTTGTTCTAGTACTGGTGCGACAAAAATCGAAGCAATTGCTAATAAAACGCCCCAACCAAAGAAAACAAAACCGACCTCTAACTCACTATACCCCACTAATAAGAATGGTGCATAGGCAAGTAACGTAAAGAAACCAAAATTATATAATAAGGCAATCAGACCAACGGAACGCAATTTGTGATTACTTAATGCCTTGACCCCTTCCCAAAAACCAACCTTTCTTTGTGGTTTTCCTGCCTCTGGAAGAAGGATCGCCAATGCTAAAAAGCCAATAAACATCAACGTAGCTACCCCATAAAAAGGATACCGCCACGAGCCACTTCCTAGTATGCCGCCAACTAATGGTCCAACAGCCATCCCACAGCCTAGTGCTGCTTCATACATCATAATAGCTTTTTCAGTGTTCCCCACTAAAATACTTACAATAGTCGCAAGTGCTGTTGAAACAAATAAAGCATTCCCTACACCCCAACCAGCACGCAATCCGATCAATGTACCAATATCATTGGACAATCCACCTAAGCCAGCAAATACAACAATAATGACCAAACCTGCCATCAATGTTTTTTTCAAACCAATTCGACTCGATAAAAAACCTGTAAACAACATCACTACTCCCGTTACCAACATGTAGCTCGTAAATAATAATGTCGTTTGGGCAGGTGTTGCATCTAATTGAGCAGCAATCGTTTTTAAAATAGGATCTACTAAGCCGACTCCCATAAATGCAAACATACAAGTCGCAGCGACTACTAACGCTGAATTCTTTCCTTTACTTTGTTCCTGTCCTTTCTCTGTTAGTTCTTCTTTGATTTCTATTTGATTCTCCAAATTCCCCATTCCTTTCTCTATCTAGCATCATACATGATTTATTTTACATGTCAATATGCACATGTAAAAACAAAAATAAAAAATATGCTATAATAAGAGAAAATCAGTCAGGAGGTATCGTATGAATACTTTAGCCTATATCTTATTATGCGTTCTTTTGTCTAAACCTCGTTCCGGTTATGAACTAAAACAATTAATCACCATTTTCTGGGAAGCTCACCACAGTCAGATTTACACGACACTGGCTAAATTAGACCAGAAAGGTTATATTTCTGTCCTGGAAATCGAAGAACATTCGCAGAAAAAAATTTATACCCTCACCAATGAAGGAAAAGCGATCGTAGAAGAATGGATCAAAGAAGAGACCCCTGCTCCTACTCAAAAAGATGAATTTTTAGCCAAACTGTACGCTTTTTCTACCTTAGATAAAACAACAGCGACGGGTCTTTTATTTACAAGAGAACAACAATTAAACAAAATCATGCAAAAAAACCAAGCAAAACTAGCAGATCTTTCAGTAAATAAAAAAGAAGAATTTGGACGCTATGTCGTTATTCAACGAAGAATTTTACTTTGCCAGCAAGAACTACAATGGTGTACACAGGTTCGTGAAATGATGCAAACATTTTTTGATTAATTGTTCTTAAAAAAAAGAGCATGTGACTGAAGTAGCTCATTCAAAAAATAAACGAAACTTCCTAATAAGCGTATACGCAATTTTAGGCAAGTTCTTTTATCTCTTGATGCTATACAAGTCGCATCCTCTTTTTTTATAATCTAAAAGATCTTTTTAGTTTTGGATCGTGCTTAATACCAATCGAGAGATAGGACCTACGATTAGTAATTGCAAAGGCAATGCAACAATCACATTCATTTTCCATGCGGTAAGGTACGCTGAAAGTAATTGGTCAGGTATTCCCTGCTCAATCACAACACCAAACAACGACATACAGGTAACCATTCCTAAGACCATCAGACAAGAAATCGTTACGATCATTTGAAATTTACTTTCTGAATTTACTGGCAACTTGAAAGCTATTTTTTTCGCAATCACACCAACAATAAAGACATCTAGAATAAAAGCCACGATGAATCCTGGAACTAAACCAATCAATAGATTTGAAAAATATAAATCCCCATGAAGCCAGAGATTATACACACTCATTCCTAAGACCATGAGAAAACACATTAGTGATGTAAAAATAATTCCTTCTTTTTTGTTTGTAGGCAACTATACCACTCCTTTAAATTTGTCACGAAAAGTATCGTAGCATATTTCTCATTTTCTCGTAAGTGTTTTTTTTATTACATTCAAAAAAGTCAATCTTCTACTTATCACTTAAATGCAAAAAAAGAGCCTGATTCCAGACTCTTTAAATAGGTGTGAAAACGAATAAACAGTGTTCAACCAGCTACTCTTTGAAATAAGTCCGAATTTTTCAAAACCAAAAAACTGGTTCCAAAAAATCTTTCTTATGGTTATCAGAGCTAAACGATGCTTCACGACCTTTTGTTCACGGTTTTCACTGACTAAACTTTCAGCAATAAACTCAATAAGAAACAGTAAGCAGGTAAGTGTCAACCGTAAAAACCTTATTTTTATACTTCTTGTCACTTGCGAGAATTTACCCTTGTTTCATAAAATTAATAACGTTGTCTCAACCGCTTTTTACAACTATTGATTCAACAGTTCTTCTAGTCCATCTTTTAAAGAGACAAGTGGATGTCCCAAAGCTTGTTCAAAATCTTTTGAGGAAACATCGAGTTGATTATTCTTGATATCTTTTTGAATAGCTGCAAACATTTGTGCAGCAGATTCAGGATAACCAGCCTCCTCTAAATTTTTGATGAACTCATGGTCATTGGTAGCTACAATATCAATAGGTTTGCCTGTCACTTTTTTTAATTCTTTAGCTAGTTCTTCATACGTAATCGGTTTACCCGATATTTCAAGAACTTCTGGAAAGTTCAAGTTCGCTAGTGCTTTTGCTGCAACTTCGGCATATTCTCGTTTTAATGCCCAGCCAGTTTTACCTTCACCTGCTGAATAAATAAAGCGCCCATTCTTTAAGGCAAGTTCAATGAGTGGCCATTCATTTTCTAAGTACCAATTATTACGTAAAAAAGTATGTGCGATTCCAGAATCAGCAATTACTTTCTCTGTAAACTGATGATCTGGCGCTAGAATACTGGTCGAGTGATCGGCATCAGCAAAACTAGTATAAGCAATGTAAGAAACACCAGTTGCTTTTGCGGCCTTCACAACATTTTCATGCTCAGCTTGCCGATTACCAGGTGCACCAGACACAAACAACAAGCGATCAATTCCCTGTAAGGCATTTTTCATAGAAGAATAATCAGCATAATCTCCGAAACGGACATTCCAACCCTTTTCTTCAAGTGTTTTTCCCTTTTCTTCATTCCGCGCCAACACATAGATATTTTCCTGAGGAACGAGCTGTTTTAAGTACTCCATAGCATAGTTACCAAAACCACCAGTTGCTCCAGTAATGAGATAATTCATTCTAACCACTCCTTTTTTCACATTGATAAATTTTTTAAATAAAACCTGTACATTTTTAAGTTACACCATTATCTTAAAGAGTATGTTAAAATAAGTCAAGAATAAACGTCGAAAGGAATGGGATAGTATGAAATATTCTTTACAATTGAGCGATGCGATCCACATCTTAGCCTACATAGCAATTTTTCAAGATAGCGATATGTTATCTAGTGAGATGATTGCGAAAAGTATTGAAACCAGTGCAGCTAATGTCCGTAAAATCATGAGCCGACTAAAAAAAGCGAATTTGATTATTACGCAAGTCGGAAAAGCTGCACCTTCTTTAGCTCGTTCTCCTGAAAAAATTTCACTTTTAGATATTTATAAAAGTATTGAAGGAAATACTAATCTCATTCAAGTGGATCCGAAAACAAACCCAAATTGTATCGTTGGTGCGAATATTCAAGAAACATTGACGGCAAGCTATACCCAACTCCAAGCAAAAGTAGAGGAAGAAATGTCACATATCACGTTAGACTCTTTGCTACACAAAATTGCTGTATTAGAAATTGAAAAACGCCCTCACAATCACGAAAGAATAAAAAAATTTCTTTAAACAACAATTGGTAATTATTTTACTATAAAAAATATACCTAAAAATAGCCATTTATATTAAAATTAAATAACTTACGTATCAACAAAAAAATACTGTTTTTCATTCATTTATCCGTTAAACTTATTAAGTAAGAATTAATATAAAGGAGGAGATTAGGTGAACAACTGGAAAGAATATTTTTTAGAAACTACAATAGATTTAGGATACTCCTATTTTATTGGGTAACAGGTAAAAAACTTTAAGGTTAAGCAAAAACAGATTACTGCCAACATTACTAGTAATGAAAACTATCATGCAATCATTGACCTCGTTGACCACTTTTATTTAGAAAAAATGGTTTGTAGCTGCCCCTGCTTATCGAACGATCATTGTCCCCATTTAGTAGCCGTTTTATTCGAATACAATAAATACTTACAAAAGAAAGATGCAAATAACAGCGCATATTTGGTTTCCTACGCGGAAGATTCACAAATCCGTCCTTTTTTAAAGATGATTTTAAAGGAAAATGACCACTTAGCAAAACGTTTTCAACAATATATTTATTCAGATGCTTCTTTTGATATCAATAAATATCAAGCATACTATGAGAAACAATCTGCTTCCTCGTTGAAGAAAGAACCCGCAGACAAAAAAAGAGGATTGAAAAAAAAGAAACAAATTTTATCTGTTAAACAAATGGAGTACTTAAACTATTCCAAGCAAAAAATTCAACATACTATCCAAGAAAACTGGCACTCCCCTACTATCAGGACACAATATGTTAATTACTTACTTAAAAACAGAATATACAAAGAAGCAGAAAAAGTATTACAGGAGAGTCTGCTTTTGGATCGTCAATCTCCTGATCTCGTTCAACTTCATCGTTATTCTCTAAAAAAACTCTATTATAAATTAGGAAAAAAAGAAGCATACATAAATCAAGTTTTTAAGTTATTGATTGAGAATGATGCATTAGATATGAATCTAGTTCACCAATTGAAAAAAACTTGTTCAAAAGACGAATGGATATCGTTGCGAAACCGTTTGTTCCAAGAATTACATAATCATCAAGACATTGGCTTACTTTATTCACAGGAAAAATGCTATGATCTATTATTGAATCGTGTGTTAGAGACCTCTGGAATCAAAGAAGCTAATCGTTATTTCAATATTTTAAAAAAACAGACTCCCGAAGCACTATTACAGAAATATGAATATGAATTGCGGAAAATAGCCCACACTATGACTACTCGGAATCATTATCATAAACTGGTGAGATATATTGAAGAAATGGCTACTTTACCAAACAGCATGATCTCGGTTCAATTGTTGATCAAAGAATTAAAAGAAAAATACCCGCGAAAAAAAGCAATGATCCAAGAATTAAAATTACTCGAAAAAAAAATGTAACTATTTATTATGCCAACGTTATTTACGAGTGATCCTGAGTTTTTTGCCAAAGACAGAAAAAAATGCTTTAAACTTCAATAATAAGAAGAAGTTTTCAAAAAAATTACCGTTAAGAGTCTGGGACAAAAAAGGACTTCCCAGACTCTTTTAGGTGTAAAAATGAATAAATGGTGAGCATACCTTCTTGCCAAATAGACATTCCAGAATTAATTCCTCGAAATCGCATGAATTTTCGAACACTTGAGAAGCTATTACAAAAAATTCTTCCTTCTGTTGTTGGAGCTAACCCTTGCACCCGTGCCCTCTTGTTCGGGTACATTATTTTTAGTGCGGTATCATTTTTACCCTCACTCTTCTTCGACAGGAACTACTATGATTTCCAACTTTCCATCCTTTAAACTGTAAAAACTATTTTTATTATTTGGGTTATTTTCTCTTGTAAATGTAAAATCATCAACAAATCCTTGAGTTTGGAGACTCCCATCAAAAAGGATCTGAGAAACATTTTCTTTTACTATTTGAGTCATTCCACCATAAAAATTGCCAGTTTTCGCTAACAGATCAATAAAAATGAATTGAAAACACGAATTTCCTCTATTTAATAACTTGCCCACTTCTCCCGAGAGTAACTCCATTTCTTCCACGAAATCAGCCAGTCCATTAAGAACTACGATTTTTCTCGTTTTTGGCGTGAACCACAGTTCATCCCAGAAATGAGTAAATTTCTCACTTCGTTTTGCGACATCATGCAAGCTAAAATACGAAGTCACTTCGTTTTTTATTTGCTCCAATGTTCCAGAAACATCGATTAAAATAACATTTTCTTCCACATCCATCATTTGTGACAGCCACCATGAAAACATCCTCTGCAATTGTACATTGGAAGTAAAAAATAAACCTAGCTGCTTTCCAAGAAAAAATGCAAATGATTCCACCTCAACTGTTTGCTTATTCAAACCTAGATACACCAAGTCTTTTTCTTTATTGCGCACAAACTGACTGAAAATTTTTGGCGTTAACCGTTCGGGCACCATCAGGATTTTTTCAGGACGTTTTCCTACCCAGTCTTGATCTATATTTGTTATTTCTTCTGCCATTTTTTCGAATATTTCTGATTCATTTCGACCATTAGTGGGTAAATAAAATTGTAATATCGTTGGTCGATCAAGCATCACTTGACCTCTTCCTTTAATAGGTAACGCAACAATCGCTTCTCTTCCCAGCACTTGTTTGATTTCACTTTCATCATGTAAATACATAAATAGCTTTGTTGCAAATTGACTCATCATATTTAGGCGAATACTCCCGACACGATTGGCAGATAGAATAAGATAAATCCCTAAACTTGCACCATCTCTTAGTAAATGCACGATTGTTTCATCGATGGAATCTTTTCGTTTATCCTCTATCCCCAAACTCTCGTAGCTATCTAATATAATAAAAATGATCGGTAGTTGGATGCTCGTTTTTTCTTGGTATTGGTAGAGATTTGTGGCACCCTTTTCTTTAAACAGTTGTTTTCTCTCCGCCAATGATCGATTGATTCTCACAAACATTTTTTGTCTTTTTTCTTCTTCTTCTAAAGTGACGATGTCAACGACATGTGGCAACTTCTTCAACGGTAAAAGGCCATTAGTACCAAAATCAACTAGATGAAACCATACTTGATTCGGAGTATTTTGTCTTGCAAGACTTAAAACAATTGTTTGTAATAACGTAGATTTTCCATATCCAGAACTAGCGAATACAACGGTATGACTACTTTTCTCGCAATCATAGTAATAATGACTTTGCTTTTGCTCATGAGGTACATCTAACAAGCCTATGGGAACCTTTAATGTATTCCGCTCATTTCCTTTAAAGACAGGCATTACTAACCACGTTGGTAATTCTGGTAACCAAGGTTGTGATGGTTGGCTAAATGTTGATTGTTGAAAAGTTTGTACAATCAACCTTCTGACTGCCTCATATTGCGTAACTATACTGCCCGCTGCTTTCCTCGAATCTTTTTCTGTAGGAGCAAAGAGGGCTTCCTTTTGACCAAATTCATTCACAACAACGATCCGTTCATCTTCAAGAGATTGGTTTGGTGCGTAAGGTGCTTTTGTATAACCACTTTGGAACAATTCATAGACGTCATTTTCTCCTACCTTAAGATAACCCCACCCTGGACTTGATACATAAGCTGCATCTGTTGTTTGTAAAAGTTCATTTGAGTCTTGAACACTTGCCATTTTCAATGCCACTTTACTTTTACTATTCGCCTCGATTTGGTCGTTGACTACTCCAGCTGGTTTTTGGGTAGCTAAAATTAAATGGACGCCAAGTGAACGACCAATCCGCGCTACTGAAGTCAGCTCCTCCAAAAATTCTGGCACATTGACTTTTAATTCGGCAAACTCATCGGATACTAGAAAAAGATGAGGCAGCGGCTGATCAGGGTACGCAGAAACGTTCCTTTGTTTTCGTTGTTTGTATAACTGCATATACTCATTGATGTTGTTTACTTCATAGGTCGCAAGTAACCTTTGTCGCTTTTCCAGCTCCGCTTTGATACTGATCAATGCACGGGACGTACCAACTCGGTCTAAATTAGTGATCGCACCCATAAAATGTGGCAACTTACTTACTGTTTGTGCGAGGCCGCCACCTTTCCAATCAATCACTAGAATCCCTACATCTTCAGGAGAAAAATTGATGGCTAATCCCACTAAATAAGTAATCAGAAATTCTGACTTCCCTGAACCAGTCGTGCCACCAATTAAAGCATGAGGTCCATGTGCCTGTTCATGGAGATCCCAGTAGATTCCCTGATTTTTTCTCTGCCAGCCGATCAATGAACGTAATGTCTTACTTGGCTCTGCGTTCAACCAGCGCTTAGAAATCATTAACTCCTCAACAGTCTGAACTTGATATTGCTCTAATAAATTGATTTTTTCTGGCAGATTTTGATTTTCAATTTCTTCATGGAATAAGTTAGCTAAGCGAAAAATTGCTTGTTCAAGTGGATAACTAGTTGGTAAACGATTAGGTGTAAATGGTTGATTAATGTGTTGTTCTTTATGATTGATCAACATAGCAATATCTTGACTTTGATACGCTATTAACGTCGTTACAGTTTCAGGCAACTGATCGATAGATTCCTTCGCCCAAATAACTACGACACCATACCGATTTAATTCTTCCGTTAAAAACTCACTGATTTCATGCTCCCACAAGCCTTCTTCTGTGATAATTGAAAAAACATAAGTTGGTTTAAAAGCTATCTTCTGATAATCAGCATGTTGTAGTTTTTGCTTCCTTTTAGAAAGGATCTTATAAAATGCACTTAAAACCAACTCTCGATTTTTTAAATTGAATAGGAGCCCTCTTTGTTTAAGTGGAAAGGATCGCAACGTATGATGTGGTAACCAACGCCAATTTTTCCATGTTTTTTCATATTCTTTTTCTTGAAGAAGAGTGATAAACTCAACCTCTTGGTAAGAGTGCAAGACAGAAATTTGAAATAGTAAAGATTGAAGAGCTTCCTGCAAAACATTCGATGGACCGACAAGCCCCACTGACTGAGTTGCAAACGAAATCGCAATAGGTGCGTTCTTTAATTTCTGATAAGGACGAATAAAATCGGATAGAACTTCATCGTTCCATTGATCCTCATCCAAATGAGAACTAACAATTTTAAAACTGGATGGACGTTCGCCTATTCCTAAGCAAACAGTTAAAAAATCTTTATCCTTTGGTCGACGTTCATAGATTCTTGGATGACATTCCTTTGTCATTCGTGCTAATTGATCATTAGAAGGATACATGTACTGTAAAACTTCTTTTTGTCTTTGCTGTAACCTGTTTAATTCAAAAGCTTTTTTGATTCTATATTGTTGGATAGTTATTTTTTGTTCACTTTTTTTTTCGTTTTATTTTCTTTTTATTTAATAAATAATTGATAGTAGAGATACTGGACGTCAATAAATTAAGTCCATACATACCTAGTATCAGAAGCAGGTTTCGATTGCTAAAAAATAGAAACATTCCGCTTAAGATAAATATACCTAAAGACGGGAGAACCAATTTAAAAAAGGATTGTTTCTCCTGAGCTGCTTCGTGTCTCGGTAATCGAACCTCCACTTGTACTTTTGGCTCTTCCAGATAGATTCTAGGGCTTCTTCTAAAAAAGGGGAAGTGCTTAGGATATTCAGGTATATAAGGGACTTCAGAAAGTACCCATGGATTTAATTGGATCGCTTGACCTAAACCGATGATCTGCCACTGCTTTTCCCGCCTTTCGATAATCCACTGATCCACTACGATCTGATCACCTACTTGGAAAGTAAATACACCTTTTGTTACAAGTTGCTGGTTATAATAAACGGGTGCTTTACTAGGATATATACTCAATTGATAGTTATTATCCTGATAATCTATCGCAATCATTGCATCTGATTCAATCATCAAAGCAGAGGTCGTTGCACATGAAATATCAATCAATTGATTCGGTGGATCGATCCACTTTCTCTGCAATGTTTCATGCTTTAATATCAGAAACCTCGGATCATCTTTGATCGAAGAGTCTGAAAAATTTATATGCTGTTTGATATAACAGATTTTTTTGCCGGCGATCACCAGCTCTTTATCATTTTGAGTAAATACTTCATGAATAAACATCTCCCCAAAATAAAAGAGATCAAAAAGGATGGAAAGACTGATATTCATCTGATTTTCGGTGCATAGTGTCTTATTTTGTGGGATTTTCAGATTTATTCTCTCCTGGCTTTTTGCTATATTGACTAATTTTTTCTTGATAGTTTTTTAGTAATTTTTGCTTTTTTTCACCACTCATTTGATCGTTCATTTTCACTGTCAGATATAACTTAGTATAGACATGCAAAAGATACTGCTCATCTCCTATATTTTGAGCGATATCCAATGCCTGTTGGAGATTATTTCTGTCAATGTAAATCCAATAAAGCAAACGATTCTCACTTGACTCTTGAGATAATTGATTTAAAATAGCTGTTTTTTCTAATGAAGTTAAATGATCTAATTGAATGACACTAACAGCCACTATATATTTGATACTTTGAGAAAACAAACTGGGGGTTACATCTGCTAAAGCCGTTAAAACACCTGCATAATCCTTGGCTATATATTTTGCTTGTGCATCCACGCTCCGTTCTATCTGTGGTAATTGATAAAACGCATAATTTCCTGTTAATAAAGCAAAAAGGATGGTTAACAAGCTGAATAAAAGGCTACCCCATTTAAAAATAAAGTAATTTTTCCTACTGACCACACGTAATTCTGTCGCTCGAATCTCCTTTTGTGTTTCGATTTGGTCGCTAATAATCTGATTGATTTCTGTTACATTTTTTGCTCCATGGAGCAATTTCGACAAGTCATCTGTTAATCCTTCACTTCCTCCATTTAAACTCTCATAACTCAAATTAGGATATAAGATAGCCAACACCAGTGCCCGATATTGCTTCAGAAAATCATTTTCAGTGACCGTATATGGAGCGATAACTTGCATAAACCCTCGATGTGCAAGAAAAATCTCTTCTCCAAACAGAAACAAATTATCGGGATGAAACAATGGTTGGATCGGTCCATTCATAAAATCACACAATTGATTGACTTTTTGGGCAAGCAATAATCGTTGGTAAAAATCTAATTTAATCAAAACCTGTGAGAAACACTTCATTTGATTTGTTTTTTTGTATTGAATGATTAATTTTTCTGTAGATAAATGGCTAACGTCACCTGCCAGTAAATTTCTTTTAGGTTTTAAAAAAAATGTATATTGTTCGATCTGATCCAGCGCATATTGATTCGCTTGTAGCTGAATTTCCACTCGTTCATCGGTTATTTTAATACCTTCTTTTTTAAATACATCCTTTTCGCTCTTCAATTACTTGTTGTCACCACCATTAAGGATACGTGGCTTGATTAACAGTTGGTCACCATGACTAATTGGATAATCTGATAAAAGAAATTCTTCATTCAATCGTATTGATTTATTTGTCACTTCTAAATCGAACGCAGCCGGTAGCACGATCGAAGAAACCTGAAGTGCGTTCACAAATAATTCCTTTAAGCGCCTAATGGTTATTTCCCTAGGTATTTGCAAGTCGATCGTTTGCTGTTCGATTTGCAAACAAATATCAATGACTATTCCCTGTTTCATTGAGTTACCCCTTTTTTCATGTATGGCTTATTTTTTACATTTAAAGTCAAGGAATCAAAACAAAAACCAAATGAAAATAGCTAAAAAACAACTGACATTTGCTGCTTTAATGGGTACAAGTCAAACGAAGATTGGTTTTTACTGATAAACGCTATAGCAACCCAAAATTCCGAGCATCTTGACGATCCCGTTCTGAAACGGTATTCGCATAGTTGTTGAGTTGCTCATAAATACTTTCAAATAATTGTGTCATTTGTTTAACGCTACCTTCTAACTGGTGATACTGATCAAGATATGCTTGAAAAGCTTGTCCTTTCCAATTATGAGCAATTTGCTGGTTCATCGTATTTACTTTTCGGATAGCCTCTTGTATTTGGAGCGCTGATTGCTGATAGATCTTCGCTTGTGATTTTAATTGATCAGGCGTAACTGCAATTGGTCCCATTCTTCCATCCTCCTAGCATTTAGTTGGTAAAACTATTACCTTGGTCATGAATAATATACGACAAGTTCTAAAATATTCCGCTAAATCTTTATTTTTATCTGAAAATTTTTCTCGCATAGAAAGACCTATGTAACAAAACAGTGATAAAAAGCCCGACAACCTTTTTGGTCTCGGGCTCATTGCTTTCAATTTTTTCAACTAATGATCGTTTGAAAACAACAATATTGAATTTATATTCGGTTCTTTAATAATCAGACGGTTCAATAGCTTTTGAGATAACTTTTGACCTCTTTTAAAAGCTGTACTTTTCGATAATGACTAACTTTATTCTTATTATCAAATAAAGAATAATGCTGTTTTCTCACGATATTTAATTGCTCACGATAAATAAACGCAGCACTGGCAAGTGCTTGACGACAATCTTCTGTAATAAGAGGAAACATTTCAAAAGATTCTTCATATAAGGTTTCAGCCTGCTGAGCCAGTGACTCCCATAAAGCGACTAATTGTGTTTGGGCTTGCTTTTCTTTTAACATGGTAGTTGCTACCCCAAATCTAGTCATGTCTTCTTTTGTCAGGTAGATTCGCCCCATTTGATAATCTTCTCCAACATCTCGTAAAATATTCGTTAACTGCATCGCTTCTCCTAATTTTTTAGCTGGTACAACGATGTCAGCTGGGCGCTCAGTTAAAAGCGGAAGCAACATCAAACCTACACTACCTGCAACGTAATAACAATATTCTTCAAGATCTTTTCTTGTTTCTGGTTGCTTAAAATCAGCATCTTTTCGTTGACCAGTCAGCATATCAAAAAAAGGAGCGGTTACCATGGGGAAATTGTCAAAGACCACTGATAGCGCACGCCAGACTGGATCGTTGGGAACCTTTCCCTCATTAAAATCTAGCAATTGCCGTTCTAACTGTCTCAATCCCGCTTGATTGTTGTCGCGATCAATCAAATCATCTGCACGTCGGCAAAACGCATACACGGCATAGACACTTTGAGCTTTTCGTTTAGGCAACTGTGAGAAAGCCAGGTAAAACGATTTTGAATTTTTCTTGATGATTGATTCACAATAGGCAAAATCTTTTTGGTATTCTTGAAAAGGATCATTGTTAATGGTTATCATCTCTCAACAGCTCCTCTACCGCTAATTTTGCGCTTTGCATAACAATTGGTACCCCTGCGCCAGGATGGGTACTACTCCCACAAAAATATAAATTTTCTGCTGCAGAAAATTTGTTATGCGGGCGGTAATAATTACTTTGTTTCAATGTCGGTTTTAAGCCAAAAGTCGCTCCATTATAAGCATTGAAACGTTCAGAAAAATCTTTGGGCGTGATCAATGTTTCGGATACGATATGCTCATCGATATCCTTAAAAATCGTCTTTTCTTTGAGCAATCGGATGATTTTTTGGCGATAGGCTTGCATCGTTTGTTCCGTCCACTTCTCATATTTTGACAATTCTGGCACTGGTACTAAGACATATAAGCCTTCCTGACCCTCAGGTGCAAGCGAATCATCCATCAATGACGGTCGGTACAAATAAAAAGATGGATCATCTGGTAAATTTCCTCGTTCAAAGAGATCATCAACATTTTGTTTAAAGTCTTCTGCAAAATAAATACTATGCAAGTGTTCCTCTGGGTATTTCTTGTCTAAGCCAAGATACATCAAAAAACAAGAACATGAATATTCAAATTTAGCGATTTTTTTATTTGTATACTTTCCCCGTTTTCTTTCATCAGGAATTAATTCCTTCATCGCATAAGGAAAATCAGCGCCACATACAATAGCATCAGCCATCACTTGTTCTTTCCCGATTCGGATCCCTTTAGCAATCTTATTGTCAATTAGGATTTCATCTACTGATGTTTCGTAAACGATCTTTCCACCTAATTCTTCAAACAATCGAGCCAATGAAGTCGCTAACGTATACATTCCACCTTCAATAAAATAAACGCCATAAAATAATTCGATCATTGGAATAATCGTATATAAAGAGGGTCCTTGATAAGGCGATACCCCGATATAAAGTGTTTGAAAAGCCAATGATTTACGCAAACGGTCATCCTTCACAAATTTAGAAATAGACGTATACGCATCGCTGAATGTCCGCAAGCGGATCCCTGCCCATAATGATTTAGGATTATAAAAATCCCAAAAACCACGAAATGATTTCGTGATAAAGGCTTCTTTTGCGATCGTATATCGCTGATAGATATCTGCTAAAAATGCGAAATAACCTTGTGTATCTTCTGGCGAAATGTTTTCCAACGTCTTTGTCAATTCAATTAAATCATTGGAAAACTCGATTGGTTCCTCTTTGTTGAAATACAGTTTTAACATTGGATCAACTTTTTTCATTGGAATGTAGTCATCGGGGTCTTTCCCACAAAATTCAAATACTTCCCGATAAATTTCTGGCATCATCACAATCGTTGGTCCTAAATCAAAGGTAAATCCTGCCGTTTTGATTTGATTCATTTTCCCGCCAACTTGACGATCTTTTTCGTACAGTGTGACTTCATATCCTAGCTTTTGCAACCGAACTGCGGCACTTAATCCAGCTACTCCCGCCCCAATGACAATAATTTTTTTCATGGGATCACCTACTTACCTTTTTTATCACTTGATAAATTTAATGATAACGCAAAATTTATCAAGTGATAAACTAATATGCTCAAAGAGGTTGAGACAAAAGTGTTTAGCCTCAAGAAATAAGAAGGAATTTCCGAAAATTGACAAGAAACACAAAAACTCGTTTTTGATGTTGATTGTTACCTACTTGGTGCTTCTCAAATTTTTGGTAAATTTCAGCAAATTTTCCGAAGATGCTACTTTTGTCTCACCGTGAACAAGAGGTCGTGAAAAGAGTGTTTTGACCTGAGCGCTCACCGAGTAAAAACTGCGACGAGTAATCGCAGGAGCATTAAGGATGGAAATCTCGAAACAGCTTCCCATGTTTTGAGATTTTTTGACTTATCGCCGAAGGTCAGCTCTTTGAACACCGTGAATCAGAGGTCGTGAAAACATCGGGTAGCTCTGATGACAATAAGAAAGAATTTTTTGAAACAGCTTCTCATGTTTTGAAAAATTCAGGCTTATTTCAAGGAGCTGATGTTTGAACTTCGTTTATTCGTTTTTAGAGATACTAGAAGAGACTGTGACAAGTTTTGTCTCATTTGCCATTCAATTTTCTCATTAAATAACTACTTTTACAAAAAAAGCCCAATGATCACGAAAATTCATTCGGATCATTCGGCGTTTTATCTACCTCTGATTTCTTTTATAAGATTCAAAAATACAAACAGAATACAGTATTCTTGAAATTTTCATCGGTTACTCTTGATTAGAAAAAGCATTTAAAAGCGCTCTGACTTCGTCGGTCGATTTAGTATTCATTAATTGAACACGTAAGTCACTTGCGCCCGGAAATCCTTTGACATAGATTTTAAAGAAACGATGTAGCCCAGTCATTGAACGGGGGATTTCTTTGGCATATTGGTCTTGGAGATCTAATTGCAGACGTAAAAGATCAATCAATTCAGTTGCTGAATGTTCCCTTGGTTCTTTTTCAAAAGCAAAAGGATTTTTAAAGATCCCACGACCGATCATAATCCCGTCTACGCCATATTTTTCAACTAATTCCAAGCCCGTTTGCCGATCAGGAATGTCGCCATTGATCGTAAGCAACGTTTGTGGCGCAAGTTGATCTCTTAATGCTACGATTTGAGGGATCAACTCCCAATGCGCATCTACTTTACTCATTTCTTTTCTCGTACGTAAATGAACAGAAAGATTGGCGATATCTTGTTTCAATAAATGACTCAACCAACCTTCCAACTCTTCTTGTTCTGTATAGCCGATTCTTGTCTTGACGCTTACAGGTAATCCTCCTGCTTTCGCTGCTTCGATAAGTTCCGCTGCAACTTCCGGACGAAGAATCAAGCCACTCCCTTTCCCACGTTCAGCAACGTTAGGAACCGGACATCCCATATTCAAATCGATCCCTTTAAAACCCATTTCTGCTAGTTCGATACTCATTTGTCTAAAAAATTCTGGTTTATCACCCCAGATATGAGCAACCATCGGCTGTTCATCTTCGGTAAATGTCAAGCGACCTCTGACACTTTCTTTACCATCAGGATGGCAGAAACTATCGGAATTTGTAAATTCTGTAAAAAACACATCGGGCGCTCCTGCCGCCTGCACAACATGTCGAAACACCACATCTGTGACATCCTCCATTGGTGCTAATATAAAAAAGGGCTTCGGTAATTCTGCCCAAAAATTTTCTTTCACTGATAACTCTCCATTTCATTGTAGTTTCGCCATGTAATACTCTTCGTTCACTATTCTAAAAAACAGAGTCATTATACTAGGAATCAACAAAAGAAGCAAAACCACTGCTTCCTTTACTAAAGCAATTTTTGATACGCCAATCGTTCATTGTCTATCTCATCGTCGACATAGACGATACCACGTAACTCAAACCCACAATGAGCCATGATACGTTGCATACTAGTATTCTTTTTGTGCGTATCAACTCTTACTTGTGCCATTCCTAAGGCCTTTGTTTCTGCTTCTGCATACTCAACGAGTCGGTAAGCCAGCTTTTGTCCGCGAAATGCATCAGCTAGTGCAATGCGATGGATTGTTGTATAGGGCGCATCAGCTTTTTCCCAACTTCCTTCAAAGATTTCTTGATAATTTTTATCAGGTGTTTTTTGTAAGGCTAATGTTCCAGCAATGATTCCATCGACTACCAAAACATAAGACCATGTTTTATCGATATCTTGCCTGATCGTTTCTTCATTTGGATAACCATTTTGCCATTGCGGACTATCAGCGGAAGCTAATAACCGTTTTGCTTCATTAATGATTTTCATGACGGCTGGCACATCAGTTAACGTCGTTTCGCGAAATTCAATTGTCATTCCATATCCCCTTTTTATTTTTCTATACTAGATAAAACACTAAAAACTAAAGTTTAGTTATCATTTTAACATATTATATTTAGTTAATTTAAGAGTAGATCGTCTAAATTTGTATGAGGAAGTCCTTTAATCGAACAAAAAAAGTCTAGGATAAGCATCTATCCTAGACTCAACTATTTCTTGTCTATTACCAAAAATTTGATCAAATCAATCCGTTTCTGTAGAAAACCGAATAAGTTTTTTTGATCATTCCACAAACTCTAGCTTCTTAACCCTCTACCTTTATTGATTAAATACCAGCATAGTGAATAAAGCACTAAACTAAATAACACAAGAATCGTGATCGAAACCATGATGGGTACATCTGTCGTTCCAAGGAACCCATAACGAAATCCTGAAATCATGTAAACGATCGGATTAACTTTAGAAATTGCCTGCCAGATCGGTGGCAACATAGAGATCGAATAAAAGACACCACCGAGGTATGTCAATGGCTGAAGGACAAAGGTCGGCACGATCGACACATCATCATACGACTGTGCGAAAATCCCATTGATCAAACCCGCTAGTGAAAATAAAATCGATGTCATCAGCAAAGTAACAATCACGATGCCCCAAGAGAAGACATTTAGCGGAACGAAGAATAGCGAAATCATCGTTACCAACGCCCCGACCAAGATACTACGTCCCAGTCCGCCAATCACAAATCCCCAAATAATCACATGTGTGGGAACGGGCGCAACTAAAATTTCTTCAATATTTTTCTGGAATTTTTGAGAAAAAAATGAGGACGAAACATTGGAATAAGAACTAGTGATAACGGACATCATGATCAACCCTGGAACGATAAATTCCATGTAGGAAAATCCACCCATATCACCAATACGTCCGCCAATCATTTTCCCAAAGATCACAAAATAAAGTGAGGTGGTAATCACTGGTGGAACCAGTGTTTGGACCCAAATCCGCAAGTAGCGATTGGTTTCCTTGATGGCTAAACTTTTTAAAGCTGTAAAATAAAGACTAAACATTTTTTTCCTCCACATGACCATTTTCTTCCGTGATTTTCAAGAATAATTCTTCTAAGCGATTCGATTTATTTCTCATCGAAAGCACTTTTATCCCTTGTTCACTTAATTGATCAAAGATTCCGTTGACCCCTTGATCCCGTTCTACTTCAACAGCAAGGGTCCGCTCATCTTCAAACGTACTAGTGTACCCTTGTAGAACTGGCGCTTGTTCATACGGTGCTAAGTCAAAAATAAACGTTTCAAATTGTAATTTAGAAAGTAATGATTTCATACTTGTATTTTCAATCAATTCACCTGATTGGATAATCCCGATATTCCGACACAACATTTCGGCTTCTTCCAAATAATGAGTCGTTAGAATAATCGTGGTACCTTGTTCATTTAATTCTCGCAAGAATTCCCACATTTCACGTCTTAGTTCAATATCTACACCTGCAGTAGGTTCATCTAAAATCAATAGTTTCGGTTCATGCATCAATGCTCTAGCAATCATCAGTCGCCGTTTCATCCCACCAGAAAGCATGCGTGCACGAACATTTCTTTTTTCCCATAGATTGGATTGCTTAAGGTATTTTTCACTACGCTTGATTGCTTCTTGTCGTGAAACACCATAATATCCTGCTTGATTCACTACGATCTGTTGAACTGTTTCAAAAGGATTAAAATTGAATTCTTGCGGTACTAATCCGATTTGTTGTTTGGCACGAACCAAATCAGTATCCAAGTCATAACCAAACACTTTTACTTCACCAGAAGTTTTATTCACAAGTGAAGTGATGATCCCAATTGTCGTAGATTTCCCCGCACCATTAGGACCAAGCAAGGCATAAAAATCGCCCTCTTCCACCGTTAAATCAATCCCTCGCAACGCTTCAACTCCCGTTGCGTATACTTTTTTTAAATTCTTTATTTCAAGAGCCTGTGTCATTTTTTTAACGATCTCCTTTTTTCCATCTGATTCTCTATTGTAACATGGAATGATTGAAAGAAAATGAATAAAGTTTTCAAAATAAAAATAGAATTTTATGTATTCGAGCATCCAATATAAAATCAATCATTTCATCTTCTTTCGATCAGTTGTTCTACTAAAATAAATGAATTCTTTTATCCATGTCCAAAAAGGAAGAAAGCATGATTTCTCCATCAGGAAAAGGCACGCTTTCTTCCTTTTTTAATATAAATGAGTTTGCGACAAACCATTCAAGCCTGACATATTAAGTCCGTACGTTTTAGTCAAAAATCTCCCATTTTCGATGTTGATCAAAAAATGTTGCTGCTTCTTTTGCATCCGCAACTAGTTTTTCCGGATAATTTAAGACTTTCAATAATGCAATCGCATTTCTGGTTTTTGCTGGACCTTGCTTTAATTTAAAATCAAAACTGATTCCTTTTTCTGCTGTGACCTGTTCCTCAAAATGGACATTCTCACATTCATTTTTCAAGATCTCAGTCAATTCAATATCGTGAGTCGCCACAAAAGCTAGTGATGGATAGTCTGACAACCATCTTACTACTGCTGCAGAAGAAGCAATCCGTTCGATCGTATTGGTTCCCTTTAAAATCTCATCCACAAAACAATAACATCTTTCCCCTTTTTCTACTTGATCTAGTAGTCTTTTAATCGATTTGATTTCTGAAACAAAGTAACTATCTCCTGCAAACAAGTCATCTTCGATCGCCATAGAAGTCAGTACGTGACCATGCTGCAAGGTGAATTTTTCTGCGAGGGCTGTTTGGATCGTCTGTGCTAAGATACAATTGATCGCAATACTTTTCACATAAGTAGATTTACCTGAAGCATTCGAGCCCGTCACTAAAATGTTCTGGTGCCAATCTACTGGGTTCACTACCGCTTCCTTCAAGAGAGGATGATAGAGATCTTCTGCCTCTACGCCATTGTCCGTAAATTCTGGCTGACAGGTAATGGGCATGTAAGTACGATAGTTGAGAACCGCAGCCGCTACTTCCATTTCTCCCAATAATTCCCAAACCTTCATTGCTTCTTTCGTTTTTTTCTCTAACCTGCTAATAACAAAGTGATAAGAAATAAACGGCAACATGAACATCATATTGACATAATCAAATAAAATTTCTGCTTCCGACCCACTCTTAACTCGAAAAGAAAAACCAAATTTAGGAATATCTTTTAACGGTTTAACATTTTGCCGTAATTCATCTTGAACCGGTGTAGCAATCTTTGCTACTTGATTCGCTGTTGAGATCGTTGAGACTAGGTAACCCATACTATTGATCTCAGTTTCTAATGTCTGTTTCTTGACTTGATAATAAAGTGTGTTAAAAATTAAACTACCAATCGCTAGATAGATACCTAAGACTTGTCCAAATAATAATAAAATTAAACCAATGATCGGTAAGAGACCTAAAAAAGTATAAAAGCCGACATGTCCGATCTGTTTACTTTGGCCATCCGCTAAATATTGCTTCGTAAAATTACCATCTTTTTTCCCTAGTCGTGCAAATTGATATTGGATTTTTTCTCTTGTTTGAGGGTTTTCTTGGTAAAAAGCAATTAACTTTTCTAATCGTTGATCTTCCCCAAAGTTAAAGCTCCTCAGCCGTTGATATAAAGCTTCCGAACCAATACTAGAGTATGTCAGGTTGATGCCTTCAAAAACTTCAAACATATCCAAATCGTACCACGTCAAGTCATCCACTTCACTTGACCATGAACGAAATTCTTTTTCTGTGAGCCACGCTTCCTTTAAACTTTTTTCTTTATCAAATCGAGGTTGATAAGGCACTCTTCCCCACTTCTGATGGACACTTTCTTTTAATTTTCGACGCGCATTGAAATCTAGAGCAATGAGCAAAACGATCACGCCACAAATCAATAGCACAATAAATGTTTTTTGATCCATACATTTTTCTCCTATTCTGTTTTCCATTGGATAAAGTATAGCATTGTTTGACCCCTTTTATGAGCTGAATAATGAAAGTTCAACATAAAATAGCTGTTTATTCATATTTATTCAATTTATTCACTATGTAGCTATGTGAAATGAAATTAAAAGAAAAAGCACACTTATTTCCACCAACTTAAAATAGCGCTTACAAAATAATTGTCGTATACTAGAGATAACGAATAGGTGAAACGAAAGGAAGAAAACAAATGGCTACTACTTCGATGAACAATCCTCAAAAACATGCGGAACAAAAAATGAAAACTATTGTCATTTTTGATCTGTCTTTTAATTTTATTTCTACCAATGGTAGTTTGCAAACCCAGTTCTTAGAAATGAAATTAGCGAAGTTTTTAAGAGAAAAAAATCAATCTTGGGCTCTTAAAATATATGAAGCAAGTCAGATAGACGAACACGCCTCGGAAGCAGATATTATTTTACTAACCCCAACGTTTGCCTATGCCAAAGAAGAAATTGAGAAGAAATTCCCTCAGATACCAGTGATAGCTATTTCTAAAGCAGAGTACGGAACAATGGATCTGGATCACTTATGGGAAAAAATAAAAACGGTTCTATAAATAAGGTTGGTCAACTTTCATAAACTTTTTACTCTCTCTCAATTTAATACAAATAAATAGTAAATCAGCTGATTTGAAAACAACCAGCTGATTTTTTGTGGTCTATTTACATGTTTGCTCGTCTAAAGCTCTGTTCCATTAGAGGTTGTTACCCGCTTATACCAATCATAGGAGTCTTTTTCATACCTTTCTAGCGTACCAGAACCATCATTGTTCCGATCAACATAGATAAAACCGTAACGCTTTTTCATCTCCCCTGTTGTAAATGACACGCAATCAATACAACCCCACGGCGTGTAACCCAAAAGCACGACACCATCTTCATTGATCGCCTTTTCCATCTCTTGGATATGACTACGTAAATATTCGATACGGTAAGGATCATGAATCGTGTGATCCGCCTCCAGAACATCAATGGCACCAAACCCATTTTCAACAATAAATAATGGGAGTTCATAACGCTCATAAAAAGCATTCAATGAATAGCGGAGACCTTCTGGATCGATCGCCCACCCCCAGTCAGATTCCTTAATAAATGGATTCGTTACGGAGTACGTACTTCCACCACTAACATTCGTTGAAACATCTTGATGGACTTGCGAATCGACCGTATTACTCATGTAGTATGAAAAACCGATATAATCCACTGTACCTTCAGCGAGTGCTTGTCGATCTGCTTCTGTTATATCGATCTGGTACCCTTTACGCTCAAACATTTTAAGGGCATAATTTGGATAGTGTCCACGAACTTGTACATCACAGAAAAACCAACGATCATGCATCATCTGTTGCGCTAAGATTTGATCCGCTGGTCGAGAAGAAAACGGATAAATAGGCACCATCGCAATCATATTCCCAATCTCGAAATCTGGATTAATTGATTTTCCTAGTTTAACCGCCTTAGCAGAAGCAACTAACGTATGATGGCCACAAATGTACATCGCCTCCTCTGGATTTTCATAATCGCCAAAATGAACACCTGAGTTGGTCCAACCAAAAATATCATTTGAATAGTTCATTTGGTTGTTGATCTCGTTGAATGTCATCCAGTATTTCACCTTATTTTGATAGCGCTTAAATACCACTTCTGCAAACTTAAGAAAGAAATCGATCGTTTGACGATTCATAAATCCACCATATTCTTTGGCAATATGATAGGGCATTTCAAAATGGGACAATGTAATAACCGGTTCGATTCCATATTTCAACAGCTCGTCAAAGACATCGTCATAAAATTGAAGCCCTTCTTCATTAGGTTCCAGCTCATCTCCATTTGGAAAAATACGTGACCAAGCAATCGATGTACGAAAACATTTGAACCCAAGATCAGCAAACAGTGCAATATCTTCTTTATAGCGATGATAAAAATCAATCCCTACATGGTTGGGATAATAATTACCTTCCACAACTCCATCCGTGATCACTCGAGGTACACCATGTGAGCCAGCCGTCATCACGTCAGCCACCGAAAGCCCTTTTGATATTCCAATTACACCACCTTCAAATTGATGGGCTGCTAATGCACCGCCCCATAAAAAATTCTCTGGAAAAGCCATCCTATCCGCTCCTTTTTCATCTCAAATTTATTTCAATTGCTTTAGTAAACGAAGTTAGAACACCACCAAATGCACACTTGTCAGGAAAAACTTTAGTGACAAGCGCATCAGGTATCGTTTTCCAATCAATGATATCAACGAAAGTATACTCCAAGCATCTAAGTATCTTTCTTGAATCAAAAATACAAACGCTTTCAATTGGTTGTAAGAGGAAAATGAATGAAACATGTTCGTCATTTATTATACCGTAGAACGTCTGATAAAAGTAATTTACGTGCCCCATGAATCACAAACTTCCAAAAAAAATCAGTTGGTTGCCAAGTAACAAAAGTCCTCCCCCACATCAAAATTAGCGAAATTTAATAGTAGATATAAGTGAAAAGAGTTTCCATAATGAACAATCAACAAGGTAGTTTAGCTTTTCTCCACTTCTTTAATTAATAATAACAACTTTTTGACTATTCAGTCAGCAGTCTACATTTCTGTGTTCTTTAGACATGACAATTGTCATGTCCAACTGATGACATCCATGACTGTTTTACAACTCAAAAAATAGCTAAGATAACATCAGCAGGAGGAAAGAATATGAATCCAATAATCGATGTACAAAACTTATCGAAGGTGTATAACAGGACAACCGTTTTAGATAATATCTCATTTCAGATTGCACCCGGAGAGACTGTCGCACTATTAGGAGAAAATGGTGCAGGAAAATCCACTCTGATCAATCTACTTAACCAATTGATTCAACCAAATTCAGGAACTACTTATGTGATGGGAACCCAAGATATCAGGAAAGTCCGTGACAAAGTCGGTGTAATGTTGCAACAAAACTTATCACTCGAACGAGTCACCGTCAAAGAGTGTTTAAATCTTGCTCGTAGTTACTATCACAACCCATTATCTTATGAAGCCTTGATTCGCTTAGCCAACTTAAAAGAAAAGGAGAAGTGTTACTTAGATCAATTGTCTGGCGGACAAAAACGTCGGTTGACTTTTGCAACAACTATGGCAGGAAACCCTCAACTAATTTTTTTAGATGAGCCGACTGCTGGAATGGATAGTAATAGTCGACAATCATTCTGGGAAAGTATTGACCGTTTGAAGCAAAATGGAAAGACTTTTTTTATCACTAACCATTATCTGGAGGAACTAGATCAGATTGCAGATCGAATCCTTATTTTAAAAGATACTAGGTTAGTATACGATGGTACCTTGAAATCATTGCGGAAAAAAAGTGGTCATATAACCATCCAATTTACCACTCCATTACCAAAAGAAACATTCACATCCATTTCAGCTGTTAAAGAATGTTCCAAAACTAATCAGCATATTCAATTAATAACTGATGAGCCAAACGTAGTGATGGAAGCTTTAATTCCTTATCTTAATCAATTAGACGAATTAGCCATTCAGCAAAATTCGTTGGCTTCTTTATTTCAAAAAGTAATTGGAGGTAGCAGTAAATGAAAAAATTCTTGTTTCAAGTTCAAATCAACTATAAACGCATCGTATTCCGTAACTTGCGCTTCCTCTTATTCAGTATCGCCATGCCAACAGGCTTTTACCTTATATTTACTCAGGTAATAACACAACCAGTAGCTTCGAAAACATGGAATATCGCTTATATGATTAGTATGATTGTGTATAGCTCATTGATTAGTTCTGTTATGACAGTCGCACATACTCTGTTAGAAGATCATACTAGAAAGTTCGATTTATTTGTAGCACTACGTCCAGGTTCAAAATCACAATATTATCTATCGATGTTAATCGTCTTTCTATCGTTAAATATACTTTCGGTTTTGGCACTAATAATGACTGGACTTTTAGTAAATCAGCTAACAATTAATTGGTTTCATTTAATAGGTCTTTTATTCCTCATTCCATTGTTATCATTCCCACTTATATTGATTGGAATGATCATCTCTCTATTAGGTTCAGATAACGTAGTAAATTTGCTTAGTAATCTCATCGTTTTTCCCATGGCAATTTTAAGCGGACTATGGTGGCCACTTAGCATAATGCCCCCATGGGTACAAAAGGTTGGACACTGGCTACCAACTTATCAAACAGCTGTAATTTTAAGAAGATTTATCAATTATCAACGTTTTAATTTTGTTAGTTTTGGGGTACTCTTAGTTTGGACGATTATTTTATTCGTACTGTTCAAAGTAGTCGTCTTTTTTCAAAGTAAAAGTGAGGTTTCTACCATATGAGTTTTTTCGAAAAGCACATATTTTTCCCAAAACGATTCGGCATTGCACCTTATTTCTGGTTAGTATTTTTAATACCGACGATCTATTCATTGTTCCCCCTTAATTCTTGGTTTGACTGGTTATTTATATTACTTTTAGTTATTTTTTTAAAAGCTTACCGAGATGGCTATGAAGTTCATAAATTTTTAACATGGGACGTTTTCCTTCAATTATTGATTGCCTGCTTATTTGGTATCTTTCAAAAAAATGGATATCTCTTTATTTTCGTTGCCTGGGAGATTGGCTCCCTGCCAGTAACCAAACGTTTATTCTATCATTATTTGACTGGTTATTATGTAAGCGTCATGATTAGTCTTGGCGCTATGTTGTGGACCACTCGTTTCACCCATTCATCCAGTTACATTAATGTAGGTATCACTATCATAGCTGCTATTATTACACCACTAGCAGCTAAGTCGGTAGGGGAATCTTATCGGCGGATCTATCGCCTCAACCAACAAAATAAACGTTTAGAAGCAGTTGTGCGCCAAAATGAACGAGATCGTATTGCTCGTGATCTCCATGATCATTTAGGCCAAGCGTTTTCCATCATTTCATTAAAGGCTGAATTAGCGGAGAAATTAATAGCAATTGATTCACGCCAAGCAACCAATGAATTACATGATATTGCTGAGACTTCCCGAAAAAACTTATCATTAGTTCGTGGGATCGTTTCAAATTTACAAGAGCGAACAATTGCCCAAACGATGCTAGAAGAAGAAAAAAATTTAGTCCTTACCAATATTCAGCTTCATTCTGTAGGAGAGGAACTAGCCGAAAAATGGCCGACGAACATTCAACATACAGTATCCGCAGTTATTAAAGAAGCCATCACAAATATGATTCGTCACAGCAAAGCTAGTATTGCGATGATTGATTTTACCGAGAATATAGACACCTATTTTATTACCATTCAAGATAATGGACAAGGATTCACTCAACTAAAATCAACCGGCTATGGAATCAGCGGAATGAAAGAACGGATTCAAACTGAAAAAGGACAGTTGACGATCACTGGAACACAAGGAGTAAAGATTGTCATCTCGTTGCCTAAGGAGAATGAGCATGATTAAATTGTATTTGGCAGAGGATCAACAATTATTGAACACTGCATTAACGATGATTTTGAATCTTGAAACAGATTTTGAAGTTATTGGTTCTGCAACAGATGGTGATACGGCATTATCTGACATCATCAAATTGAAACCAAATATCGTTTTATTAGACATTGAAATGCCTAAGTTGACTGGCTTGGAAATTGCTAAGCAGCTTCGTTTATTAAAACAGGATGTGAGAATTATGGTTCTGACTACCTTTGCGCAAGAACACTATTTTCAGCAAGCTTTACAGAACAATGTCAACGGTTATATGCTAAAAGATAGTCCCAGTGAAGAACTTATTCGTTCGATCCGCTCAATCATGGCGGGTGATACGATTTTTTCACCTGAATTGGTTATTCAATCATTCATTACTCAAAAAAACCCTTTAACCCCAAGAGAGCTTGAAATTTTAACGTTGTTAAAAACCGGCATCAGCACCCAACAAATTGCCCAAACTCTATTTTTGAGTGAGGGAACTGTACGTAATTACATCTCTGCTATTCTAAGCAAAACAGCATCACGTTCACGAATTGAAGCGATAAATTTTGCAATAAAGCAAGGATGGATTTAAATAACAACAAATTAAGATCACTGAGAAGAACGCCTTAAGCAAGGTCTTCCCAATGATCTTATTTACCGATCAGATAACTGGCTATACTTTTTCTAAACTAAATAGTTTTTGTTTCCCTATAGTTTTCTCTATGATGAATTTTAGTAGTTTAACCAAAAAAACGGAATGAACTAACTATTATCTTTCGTATTAATTTTTATAGGTGTGATCATTCAATTAGTTTCCCAAATGTTTGTTTCTTATTACTTTTCTATTCGCCCATTACTAAAATATGGCATTTCCGATTTCTAACACGATTTTGATCAAAATCAATGAAATAAATGGAGCCGACAGCTCCTGTCATTAGTGTTTCCTCTTTGACAATGAAATTTTCACTTGCTCCGAAGAATGATGCTCGGATATGTGCATCTCCATTTAAAATCGTTCCAGCATCACCAGCATAGTCTGGATCATCTAAGGACAGCAAGAAATCAAGATGCTTCGGACCAGGATAACGATAATCGGTATTTTCCGTTAATTCTCGAGGAATGATCCGATCAAGAATCCGATTTAAATCAACCTGTAAAAATTCATCCCCATTAAAATCTAAATCGTGCATGAATTCCTCAAAAATAACTGAACAAGTAGTATGTGGCGACTGAACAAGACAAATGCCATTTTTTATCCCACTTTTTGCCACAATTTCTTTTACTTGTTCGGTAATATTATGATACGTCACTCGCTGTCCATTTGAAGTCAAAACAAGTTGCTCAGTATAAGTTATCATTTTGTCGATTGCTCCTTTTTCCATTTACTTACTTCTTCAATCATCGCTTTCAATGTGTCCACAGGATCTTTGGCACAAACAATCCCGCTGGTTCCACCCGTTGCATCAGCCCCCGAATCAAGTGCTTTGCGAACATCTGCTACCGTTGAAATCCCTGCTGCCTGCAGAACAAAAATTTCAGGATCCATCTTACGTACAGCTTCATTGGTTTGAATCATATAAGAAATGTCACTTGCTTGACCTGTGCCTATTAATTCCGTAGGCTCACAAACCATTACATCCGGCTTCAATGAAGCTACGAGCTTCGCCTCTTCTAAAGAATTCGCACAGACAATAGTCAATAGACCAAGTTCCTTTGCTCGCTTGACGGCATCACACAGCTCACTAACCGATAAAGGACGTTCTGCATGATTAAGGAAGGTCGCTTCTGCTCCAGCCGCTACAACGCCTTCAGGTAAAACGTGTCCCATCCCTCTACCAGGGACTATCCCATCGATATGTTGAACACTCACAATCAACTGCGTTGTCTGTTCTTTAATTAGCCGAACATCAACATGTTGACAAGTAAAAATGATATCAATATCGTATGCTGCAGCTAATTGATCCGCTGTTTTTGCTAGTTCCAATGCCTGTTCACCATACAAATAAGATTTAGGATTAACCACAAAAAATGGTTTTCTTACTGTTCTCATGAGAACCCTCCTCTATTTTGTTGCAAATACTTTGTAATAATGCGCTAACGTATCCGCAATCGCTTGGTTCGCTAATCGTTTAAGTGTAAAATAATCCTCTGGTTTTTCTTCGTTAATTACATCCATTGCTGCTGTGATAAAATCAGTAAAGATATTAATTTTATTGATCCCTGAAACAGCACATTTGTGGAGATTTTCATCACCAGATGATGAGCCCCCATGCAACACTAATGGAATTGAAACTTCATTTTTAATTTCTTCCAACCGCTCAAAGCTGATTTTCGGTGTTCCTTTGTATTGCCCATGAGCTGTACCTATCGAAACTGCCAATGAATCGACGCCGGTTTCTTTCGCAAAACGTGCTGCTTCCTCCACTTCGGTATAAATGGTGTCCGTGGTTTCCTTAAATTCATAACTATTTCCCGTTCCCACGTGTCCAATCTCAGCCTCTACCACAACGCCTCTTTCATGAGCATATTCCGTAATTGCTTTTGAACGACGAATATTTGTTTCAATCTCATCCTGCGAAGCATCTATCATCACAGAAGTGAACCCAAGCTCGATTGCTTGCTTGATGATTTCCTCATCTTGTCCATGATCCAAATGAAGTGCTACTGGTACACTTGCTTTTTTGGCTAAATATGTTGCAATTAACGCTGCCTCTTCAAGAGGACATTCTTCAATATGCGCTTGTGCAAAGGCTAAAATTAATGGCTTTTGCATTTTTTCTGCAACCTCTACAAAGGTTCTTGCAGAATCTAAATCAAAAAAGTTTGCTGCCGGAATCGCATAGTTTTCTTTTTGCGCTTTTTCAAACATCTCTTTCGTTGTAACTAACATTTGATTACCTTCTTTTCAAGTATTTTTTAGGCTTTAATCTTCGCTTCAATTTCGTCAAACAACCCATCAATGCCAATTCCGGTTAATAAAGGAAGCCCCATAATTACTTTATCTTTAATGTTGTCAGGAACCACGGTCGTACTGACCACAATATCGTAGTCATCAATTTTGCCAATTTCATCCGCAACTTTTGATTGATATAGTTTCACTTCATTTTCGAATCCTTTTGATTTCAACCATTCTTTTACTTTTCCTGTTACCACTGTTGAAGTAGCCACACCTGTTCCGCACATAATTAATAATTTTTTCATCTGTCATCTCTCCTATTTTGTATTAAGCTTCAGTTTGTTTAGCTGCTCTTTTAGGTAAAATGCGATTCACGTAGAATAGTAAACCTGTAATAATCAGACCAATTCCGACTAGGGCAAAGTAACCAAATAGTTTTGCACCACCCACGTATAGAAGTGTTGTCCACAGTCCACCTTCTGCCATCGCAGTTACTGATGAATGTCCTTGTAAATCAAAGTTTGCCGCTTGTGCTGCTTTTGTTAAAAATGGTGCCACCCATGAAGTGATGTATAAAATGGTGACCATGTAGATCGTCCCACCTAAGATTGTTCGAATAATGTTTCCACCAAAGACAGCTGCCATCAAACAAACTAAGAATGGAATAGTTGCCAAATCACCGAAAGGCAAGGTTGTGTTACCTGGTAAAATCACTGCTAATAAAATCGTGATTGGGACTAAGATTAACGAAGAAGACAATACAGCTGGGTGTCCTACTGACAATGCGGCATCCATCCCGATATATAATTCTCTTCCTGGGAAACGTTTTTGAACAAATGAATTTGCTGATTCTGAAATAGGTGTTAAGCCTTCCATTAAAAGTGCCACCATTTTAGGCATTAAGACCATTACAGCACCAGTTTTCACCGCTAATTGACCGATTCCCGCAACATCATATCCAGCTAAAATCCCCATAACCAAACCAATTAAAAAGCCCATGACTGTTGAATCACCAAAGATGCCAAACCGTTTTTGAATCGTTTCTGGATCTGCATGCCAATCTTTCAATCCTGGAATCCTATCGAATAACCAATTTAAAGGTAAGGCAAAAACAAACCCAGGTGCTGCTGTTCCGTGTGGGAAGGTAATATTTGGAAATCCATAGAATTTATTGATGATTGGTCCTAAAATATCGCCAAACAATAAAATCATCATTGTATAAATAACCGTTGCCAACATGCCCATTGCAAAGTCATTCGTTACCGCATAGACAAGTGAAGCAACAAATGCTGCATGCCAGATATTCCAAATATCAACATTCAGTGTTTTTGTTAAGCCAACAATAATTAATAACACATTGACTACGATAGCTACTGGAATCGCCAAACTACCTAAAACGGTTCCATAAGAAATCGCAGCTGCTGCCGGCCAACCAACATCAATGGTTGTTAAGTTTAGTCCAAAACGTTCAACCATCGCTTGTGCTGCTGGTCCTAAGCTATTGGTCAATAAATCGATAACTAAATTCAACCCGACAAATCCAACACCAACCGTTAATGCTGAAATAAAAGCCTTACTCGGTTTCGTTCCTAAAATCAAACCAAAAACAAAAATTAAGATTGGCAATACAACGATTGATCCGAGATCAACAAATTTTTGTAATAAATCTAACATAATGCTCCCCCTCAAAATGGTTATTAAACGAATCCTTCTTTTTCAATAATTTGATAATACTCCTCAGTATTATTTACAGCTCGAAGCTTTTGAACCACCTCTTTTTTTTGAAACATCGTAATTAACTTCTGTAACATTTCTAACTGTGCATGTGGTTCTTTCAACGCTAACATGAAGATCAAGCTGACTGAAATTTCCTTATCTGCAGTTCCCATTTCATAAAAAGTTACTGGTGTTTTCAATGACATAAATGCAATTTGAGAATCATTCACGTGTTCTGCATCCGTATGTGGTATAGCAATCCCAACATCATTGATTAATAAGCCAGTAGGAAACACTTCTTCTCTTTTCAGTACATTCTCTGCAAACGAATCCTTCACTAAACCTGTTTGATATAGATAAGTTGCAATAATTGATAAAGCTTCCTTCTGACTCTTTACCTCAGATTGAAATAATGCAATTTTCTTTCCAAAATAACTCGTCATCTTACTTCCTCTTTCCTATAATTTCGTTAATAATCTCATTCCTTGTTTCTTTACTTGCAATACTTTTTATTCTCTCAGGTGAGACAAAGACATCATAAAGTAGTGCAATCATATTTTTCACTTGAATCATATCTTCTTCTGCAATCGCTAAGAATAAAACAACCCTTATATCCACATCTCCCCAAGTAATTTTGTTTTTTAGGGTGATAATAGAAATTTTTGTTTTGACTACATATTTAGGATTTGCATGTGGGATGGCTACGCCTGATGAAAGTCCGGTAGCTCCTAGTTTTTCTCTTTGAAGTACAACCTCAAGAAAATTATCCTTTACTAATTGTTCTTCTTTATATTTCTCAGTGATGAAAGAAAGTACAGATTCTCTACTATCAAAATCTTGATTCAAGAACATCCAACCATCCTTCAAATATTTCTTTAAAATCGTTTTATCCGGTGCAATAGATGGTAAAAATGTATTGTCTTGTTGATTCAAGGTAAGAAGATGACGATTAATCAATGCAATTTCTTCTTTCGTTGGTAATGGTCGAACATAAATAATCGGCGTTTGATACTCATTTTCTAATTTGACTGTTGAAATAATCAAATCGACACTATCTAAGTTGTAATCCTGCAACTTTTGAACATCAATCACTTCATAGACTACGGTGCTAGGAGAACTATGACGAATACGTTGAAATAATAATTGCGAAGTTCCCAACCCCGTTGGACAAATAAGAAAAACATGCTTCGTATTCACAATTTTTTCAAAAGCTAACTGAAAATGAATAGTCAAAAAAGTAATTTCATCATCCGTTACTCTGATCCCCATTGCTTTTTCCAATTTTGGAATACAGTAAGTTGTTAGCGTATACATTGTGCTGTATTGCCGAATGATATCCTCTTTTAAAGGATTTTTAATGGTAATCTCCATTTGCAACCGATAAACCATTGGCTCAATATGGGCAAATAGAGATTGAAGCAGCTGACTATCTTGCTCCAAATCCTTCTCAACCAGTGTCGACATATCTTGAATAAATTGTTTGGTGGTCTCCATGATTTGTTGACTATGGGTTGCCAGATTCACAAACGGTCTCACTCCATGTCCCATAAACAACGAACAAATAAAGTAAAGATCATTTATCGTAAAGGAACAATTCAATTCATCTTTGACCCCATTTGAAAAATCTAGTGCCACCATATATAATTCCATTTTCTTTATTTCGACAAACAAAGGATTTTTATTTGTTTGTGAATGGTAGCCATGCTTTACTCGACCAATCAAAGTTAACAACGAAAGTTTGAGTGAATGGACAATATAATTTGTTGGTTGCTGTTTAGACTGTTGGTAAAAATTCTTTACAAAATCATCCACAAACTGAACCATCGCTTGATCAAAAACAAAGTGATATTGACATTTTTCATTCCCTACACCGATGTTTTTTTCAAAATAATTGACAAATGTCCGCTGGATCAACTCTTCAGGTGTTTTTTGTGTGTCTATTACATGATTTGAAGTAATCCTAATCCCAGCTAACCGACAATATTTGATGATTTCCTCATAATCCTTACGCAAAGTTGCAATACTGACAAAAAACTTTTTTTCAAAATACTCATATCTTTTTTTATCCGTTTTAAAAATTAGATTGGCGAATAAGTACACTCTCCGATAATTTGAACTATACTTTACCTCTGTTGACATAGCTTCTTTACTAGTGATAAATATTTTGGCATCATTTTTTTTAGTTGATGTTCCAATTAGGTAAATCCCAATGCGAGGTTTTTTTTCAATTTTTAACTCAAAACGATTCAAGAACTGTCCCAGCTTCTGAATATCTTGATAAATTGTTTTATTCGAAACATTGAGTTTTTCACTAAAGAAACTTGCTGGTTGAAAATTCTCCTCCTCTAAAAGTAATTCAATTAACTGACTCTCGCGCTTTAATAACATCCATCATCACCTCAGAAAACGTTTTCCTTGTTTATATCATAGAGTTTTTCTCCCTAAAGATAAATACGTAATCTGTTCCACATTAAAGTGGAAGAGATTATTATGACCCTATACTTTTTGATGTTGGTGAGACTCACGACAACTTTTTTATGATTTAAAATGAAAAAAGACACTCTCCAAAATTTGGAAAGTGCCTTGAAAGACATGCTCAAGGTAACTGCGCTCAGCATAGCTTCGCCCAGTGTGATTATCGTAACTCGCCCAATCTATCTGAGAAGTTTCCGTAAGCTCGCAAAATGATTCCGACAAGATAACGAACAAAAGGTGTGTAGAATAATTAAATTCTTTCACCGCCATCCACCTCTTTTCTCCGCCATTTTATACTATTTGGCGGAGAAAGTATTTCATTTATTATATTTTCTCTACACTGTAAAAAAAACAACATTTTTTAGGCAAGAAAAGTCAAGAAATATCCAATATCATTATTTATATACCCCAAACATTCCTAAGATAACTACTAAATTATCGATCTATCCACTTATGAAAAATTTGAACAACGATTAGCAGAAGTAAAAAATGCTAAATGAATAGCATGCTTAAAAAGCTAGTACCCATTTCCATACCCAAAAGTACAAAAAAAAGACACTCTCCAAAAATAAAAAGTGTCTAAAACATTGATATAATAGTATTCTTAACATTTTGAAAACTATGAAGCTTTACGAGCTTTCTTAAGAGCTAGTTCTGTGGCAGAGATTTTGAAGGGAATGGATAGCAATAGATTGAGCAACTCTTCAACAAGTACGGTTTTAATGGATTTCACCACATTTTAAAGCCTTCGTACCTAAAGACGTACCTAAAAAATATACGTGAATCAAAAAGACTATTTTATAACAATTTCTCACCCATAAAATTTAAGTTCACTTCCTAATGCACAATATGCTATACTCACTTTGGCAACTTGCCCCCAAGGGGGTGATTCCATTGGAAAAATTAATATCGCTAGTTATTGCACCTATCTTTGTAGGTTTAGTTATTCAACTAATTTCTCACTGGTTAGATGAGAAAGACAATGACTAATAGCAAGTTGCTTCTAACCCACACATTCGAAGTCGCAACGATTGTAAAAGAAAACCACTCTATTCGCCGTAGAGTGGTTTTTGTGTTCCATTGGTAAAAATTAATATCACTTCGCACCATCATCATATCAAGAATAATCCAAAAAATCAAATTGTCTATATTAAAGGATTCAGTACCCATAAGTAGTAGCCTATTAACGCCTCAAAAGATAGATAATTTGTTTTACAGGGATCAACTTGTACGAGATAGAGGGCAACTTTTGCTAGTACTCATCTTTACGTTCTTTCCTTACATACTTGTTGGAAGAAAAACACTACCCAAAAATTGAAAAGAGCCTTTAAGCTCACGAACAGAGTAGATTCACTAAATTTCATTGAATTTTATCCCTTACTATTTCCTTTCAATTTCCAAATATCTAATAATGGGATATTTTCACTATTTGGCGCTAATGCACTATTTAGCTGATCAACTTGTATAATTATTGGAAGCTCAAATAATACACCAGTCAATATAACTTGTCCTGGCGCTAAATTAGGAATACTCTCTTTGGAAACACTATCTAATGAAGACATTGTTTTATCCAGTAAACGCAAATCATTGTCGTTAACTAATCGATGGATAAAATAATTATGAATTTGAGAAACTATTGTAGCAGAGATATCAGCTGGTCTTTGACTAGATATTGTCAAATAATATCCAAACTTTCTTCCTTCTTTGATTATCTCTTCAAAAACCTCTAATCTATAATCTTTCCATTTCTCAGACTCTCTACTTGATGAGTCTGATAAAATATTATGTGCTTCGTCGATAATTAAATTAAAAATTCTATTTCGACCGCTATTTTGTTCCCTATTCATTTCATATGTTAGCTTTGCTATAACCATTGGAATCATCATTTTCATATCTTGATTAACGTTTTTGAAAGATACTACATTGACTGTACTATCAAAAATTTCTTCATCGCCAGATGCTATTTTAAATACTTTTGAAAAATCATTTACACGAGATTCAATTCTATGGAGTAAAGGTGCAATATGATCATACTGAACTGTGTGTTGCCTTAATTCATATATCATTTTCAAATAAGAAGCAATTTGTAAGTTTTTCATTGGATTATCGAGATCAAAATCCTTTGTATTCAATTTTAACGAAACTTTTCTTTTCTCTTCTTTCAATAAATCTTCATCAGGATTCCAATAGTAACTACCATTATTAGATTCATTCCATCCTTCTAAAAAAACTTTAGAATAAAAACACTCTCTTGTATTATTGTACAGTGAATTTCCAATCCACTCTGAAACATCTTCATTTTTTAAATCCAACAGTTTTAACACTTGTTTAAATAGGTCTAAACTATTATGATTCGAAACAATATAAACATTAGAAAAAGCTTCAGCGATATATCTAGGCAAATTATCTTTAAAAACTCCTTCATCTTTAAAATAGTAATTTAGAACTCTACTTAAAAAAGGCTGTTGGGTCTGCTCAGTTGCACCAAAAAGAACAGAAAGCATGTCTTTGTCCCAAAATCTTGTCTCAGGTATATTAAGACGTGTATCTTGTTGGTCTACTTTTGTCTCTTGTTTTCTATTGGTACTCAAATTATATATCTTTTTATTTTCTGTAACTGACTGTTCTCCTACATACTCACCATTAAAGTCTAGCAACACAAACTTAGATTCTCCGAAATCAAGAACGTTATATCTAAAACTCAACTCAAACAATTCATGATACAATTTTGCTAAAGTATTAGATTTTCCACTTCCAGTATTTCCAAAAATAGCAATATGACTATTAAATAATTTATACCATTTTAAATTGAAATTAATTCCGTCTGGCCATACTTTACCAATTGTTACTGGTGGAATTTTTTTACTCTCAAAACCTTCATTACCTTCACTGCCTAATAATATTGCTTCTTTCTGTCTTTCAGATAATAAAACTACATCGTTAAAAATTTGTGGAAAAGCCACCATACCTGATTTGTAATCATTTCTTTTAAAACTACCAATGATTTTGACTTCAATTTCCCTTACAAATCTGTCTTTTCTGAACTCCTGTATTGAAGAATCTCTTAACTGATCATATGCATACTCTTTTTCCACTTTTCCCACAATTGTATATTGTCCACGAATAATCCCCACATAAGAGCCAATGATTACTCCTGAATATTTTTCTCCTTTAAAAAAATGTACTAATTGACTTGTATTTTCAAATAATCGTATTAATACAGCAGTTCCTTTAATCTCACGAACTGCTCCAACAATAAAATCTAAAGAAGAGGTGTTAGTTGACTCGCCCATTCATTCTTTGCCCCCTAATAGGTTATTTAGAAAGGTAAAATTACCATTAATAAGACTACCATCTACTTTTTCATCAAAGTTAGGTATAAATTCAATTTGAACCCCTTTTCCTAAAGCTTTTTCTATCGTTTCCTTAGATTTTTTATTGTATGCAATGACATATATTTTTAAGAATGGATTCACCATTGATCTTCTGACTATCTCCAAGATATGTTCATCTGCAAAAGAGAAGCCGAATACAACCAAAACACTATCTTTCTTTTCTAATTCGAAACTTAGCATTCTTAACATTTGGTAATAGTGTTGTTCAAAAACAGTCTCAGAAAACTTTTGTTTAGTTGGACTTACTATTGGTAATAAATCATATCTTTCTTTAAAATATTTTAATTTATCATCTGCAATAGAATAAATCTGATTAATATGCTCTTTTAATACATCTTCTGTAAGAGTATTATCAAAAATTGACTGCTCAATACTTTCAATGCAAAAAAAATCAATTGCTTTATTTAAATCAGAATTATCCCCAATAGGATCAATATCCTCTTTACTATCCAAAATCAGTTCATTAACTTTTTCTGCTTCTTTCACAAGGTCTTCAAAAATTTTATTCTCTAAACTCATCTCAATTTTTTCATTATCTTTTTTCCACGTTACCGATCCATGCAATTTAATCAAATTGATAGTTGGAATACTTCTTTGAAACCCATCACTAATACCAGAATGTGCAGCTGTAATATAAAAATTTTCTGAGGAAACATATTTTTTTAAAAAACCTCTACTTCCATCATTGAAAAATGTAAGTCTATTTTGTGACGCTAATTTATCAAAAGATAATTCAAAGAGAGTATCATAGTTTGTCGTAAAAATATTAACCCTTTTGGGTTTATCAAACCCTTCATGATTAGATAAAGTAATAAGGTTAGAGATAAATCTCTCATAGTTTTCAACAATTTCTTTTGATTGATCCTCTATCTCTAAAATTTGTGTCTTTTTCACCCAAAGGTTAAACCATAAATAATAAAGAACTATCTTCTGATTCTCACTATATTCTTTTGAGGTCAATAATTCTTCAAATGATTTTGAAAATGCATCTATCCATAAAGTAGGAATTATCCCCGCTGATGCACCTGATCCAATTAAAAAATTGATATTCTTACCATTTATTTCATCTAAAAAATTACTATATTCTTTTGTCATACACTTTTCTCACCCTCTATTTATAAATTCTTTTCTCCAATAACTTGGAATAACAGGTATTCTATACTTTCTACTAATCATCAAACCTATTGTAGGAAATGAGTACTCAATAAAACTAAAATGATTAAAATCATCAATTTTTGATGTATCTAAAATCATTTTCTTTGTTTCTTTTGATTCAAGTTCATTCAGTATATCAGTGTATCCTTGCATATGAATTTCATTTTTAATATATAAATTAAACTCTTCTTCGCTTGAACAATTCCAATTTTGAATTGTTGCTTCACTAAGAAAATCAAATTCTAATATTTGATTAGCCAAGTCTTCTTGTTCTGTTAACAACGCCCACTCAAAAAGAATACCCCAGAGAAATGAAGCAGAATATCGGTTTACATAATCAATCTCTTGAAACTCAATTTCCATGGCTAAACTATATTGTCTTTCCAAAATAGGATATTTTCCATTTCTGATATTAGAAAAAATATGGCTAGTATAGTTTTTCACTAAGATCTCAATATCAGCAAGATTTCTTTTCAATAGCATTACATAAAACAGAATAGATATCTCTATCCCATCATTATCATACACTGGATAATAGAAACCATAATTATTATTCATTAAATCAACTAACAAATTTATAGTATCTTCAACAGAATATTTTAAATCAAAATTTTTTGAACTATTCTCAGTTGATAAAAATGCTGCATACACAGAGAGATAGCCCAATATCTCAAAACATAATATTCTATATTCAACGGGATTATAGGAGGGTAAGCCATTTCTAATTGTTGAAAATCCGCTCAGATTATCCATGAATTTTTCGTTTGAATTTATATACAACTTGATGAATTTATTCAACCATAAGATTTCATTCGTCTTTTCAAAGAGATTATTTTTTTGAATATAGGACCACATAGATATTAGTACATATTCTGTAAACTGTATACTGATCCGATATCGCTTCTTTTCATTTGCAGTGTGGGTTACCAAACTCAATACCATTTGTAATGATGTAAATATTTTATTCTTCTTTTTCTCAGTTGTTACTTCTTCAAGTTCTTTAAAATATTTACTTACGATAGATTCAAAAAAATCTAATTTATAATCTGATTCATCTAAGTAGTAAAGGCATTTTCTTAGCTCAGAACGTTTACTTTTACTAAATAACGTTTCATTAAAACCTTCTTGAAGAACTAAGTTTACTAAATCCGGCAGCAAGATTGAAGAAATATTAATATCCTCTGTACTATTACTTTTTTTATACCCCTCCCAGTTAGGTCTAACAGCATCCTGTATTATTCCATTTGTTACAAATACAATGTTTTTTTGTCTGTTTTGATAAATTGAATCCAACATTGTGTTTAAATAAACATCAACAATTTCCGAGAAACTTTGTCGGACAGAATTCTTATCTCCGTCCCATGTCTGTCTAGTTAAATCTCCTTGTTTTATAACATATAAATAGATTTCCTCACCTTTTTCTGCGAGTAAATCGACACCATATTGTCTTTCCCCTGTCTTGGGCAGATTTTTTACAGTATACCCATCTAATTTTAACAAATCAGACAATAAAATATCCAATTCATCTTTTTCCTTTAAAGAAGCTAAATAATCTTCTAGTATCAATTCAATCATGTAATTTGTCCTCCAAGATTATCGCAGTCTCAGTTTTATGAAATAATGGATCATTTAGAAATCTCACTGGTATAGGCATACTATGACTCATTTTCTTCATTTCACTCACTTGCATGTGTAAATTACCGTCATCATCTATATGTTTATACTGAACTTTATTTCCGTACAAGATCGTTTGCTTAGAAAAAAGCTCATCTAAAACAGATAATTTTTCAGCATCTTCATTTATTTTTCTAGTTCTTTCGGCTACCTTTTCATAATAAATATTCATATTTTTTTCAGATGGTTTGAAATCAAAATTCTCTACACTTTTTTCGTGTAATTCCCGTCTTTGCATCAATTCTATATTAATTCTTTTTAGTTTAGGCTCATCTAAAACAAAATATTCTACTTTTTTTTCCAACAAATAGAAGTAATTGTCATATATTGAAGTAAGAATATAATCATATAATTCTTTCTGAATATTTTCATTCCTTGTATTCAGAAATAAATCTATAGAAATGTCACAAATGAAATCAGCATCTATCTCATAACAATGAAAAATTCTTAATAACCTCAAATAGTAATCTTCTTTTAAATCTCCTAAAGACATTTTTTTCTTTTTATAGAGATGCTTGATCACTTTAATAGCTACATTAAAATATTTGTTCATATCAAGTGCTATTTGCAATAAATTTTTCAAAAAAATCCCTGAATTATTTTCTATCCTAGAAAGTATTGAATCATGTTCTTCGATACCAATAATTGATAATATTGGTATAAAAAATTTCACAAAAATAGAATCTTCTAGCAAAGAGTAGATGTGACTTATCGGGTACTTTAAATGTTCAATTTTTTCATCTGATAATTGAATAATAAGTGAATATAAACATTCAGCACACTCTTTACTAATTGCTATTTTATCTTGGTATACAAGATAAATGATCCTTTCGATATTTGATTCTCCAAGTTGTTCAGTTATTTTACTTATTTCATCAACTATAGCTTCATCGTTATTATTAAGTAATAACATAAATAAAAGATGTGAGTAGTTTCCAATTAATAAAGCGTTTTCCTCGCCAATTACATCTAATTCTACTTTTGTAATTAATTTCTCTCTAGCAATTCTATAAGCAAATTTTTTGTCGGTTTTAGAAATCTCAAAACACGATTGAATCAAAAAAAGAGTCTCCTCAAAACCCTTCACTTGATAATCTTCAATAAACTTGTATAACATATCTCTTTTTTCTAAACTGAATATTATAAGATAGTTCAGTTCTCTATTAGGGTTTGTTACAAACTCAATTTTAATATCTTCTAATAATTCATCACTTACATATTGAGAGAGTGTTCGATAAAAAGTAATATCATTAGTCTTTTTAAAAATCGTATGACAATATTCTAAAACATCTTCTAATGTCAAATTCAGCGATTCAACTTGCTCCATAGATAAAAAAATTTGTCTTTTAAATTCATTATCTACAAAAGATTCTTCGGATATCTTTTCATTAAATAAATCAAGAAACGAATAGTCTCCTTTCTCTATTAAATATATTATTAAAGACAACATAATATTATCTCCTAAGGAAATTTCTGAATTACAAATTTTTTTTATATCAGAAAAGTTAAAATGTCTTTCAATCTTATATACCTTATTCAGTTCTTCTAATTGAGTTACTTCATCCTCCGTAAATTTAAAATTCTTATACTTACTAATCTGCTCATTTGTTAAGTTCATTTCCTTAAAGAAAGAAATTCTATCGTAAATCAAATTTATCTCTCCATTTCTATCTAAGTGTGAGCTGGTAATCTGTAATTACAAATTATAAAAGCTTATTTCATTTTCTTCAGTTTAATAATTTTATCGATATCATCAATCTCCAATGCATCCGCGATTCTTTCAATGTGTTCTAAATAAATTTTCTGTCTTTTTCCATTTGCCAAATTACTTAGATTTGATGGCTCAATTCCAGATAATCTTGCGAGTTCTCTTAATGACATTTGACGTTCTGCTAACAAATCATTAATCAGCACTTCCACTTCTCTACCACCTTCATTTTCATTCATTTGTGTTTCCTCCCCTGTGTTGTCTATATAAACATGGTATAGTATAAAAATTTAAAATTGTTGTTCATATAGACATGATTATCAGCAAAATAGAAGAAGTACTAAAAGAAAACTGTGAATTTAGAGAAACAACTTGGAATTAAACAAAACGCAGAGCAATTTCTTTTCACTTATATTGATAGAAAGTGAAATGTGAATGTCCCAGTACACATAGACTACCTTAACTACCGCATCAAATCAGTGAAACGCCGACACAAACACTTGATAAATACTTCTTCTCAAAAGTTAAGACATACTTTTAGCACGCTAGCAGGTAGAGGTGGCGCAACAATTGAACAAATTTCTAGAGCAGTCATCAATTCTGATACATAAACAACAGAAGTTTATATGAAAACACCAAATATCGTTCATCTATCCACTTACGAAAATTTGAACAACGCTTGGAAGAAGTAAAAAATGGAAAATGAATGGCAGGTTTAAAATCTTCCTACCCATTTTCGTACCCAAAAGTACAAAAAAAGACACCTTCCAAAAATGGAAAGTGTCTGAAACGTTGATATAATAGTAGTCTTAACGTTTTGAGAACTGTGAAGCTTTACGAGCTTTCTTAAGACCTGGTTTTTTACGTTCAACCATACGTGCGTCACGAGTAAGTAAGCCAGCACGTTTAAGAGCTAGACGGAAGTCAGGATCAACTTCTAGCAATGCACGAGCGATACCATGACGGATAGCTCCTGATTGTCCAGCGTAGCCTCCACCGTTTACGTTAACAAATACGTCATAAGCGCCTTTTGTTTCAGTAACAGCGAAAGGTTGATTGATTACTTCACGCAAGTCAGCATGTGGAATGTATTCTTCAACATCTTTTTTGTTTACAGTAATTTTACCAGTTCCTGGTACTAAACGTACACGAGCAACTGCATTTTTACGACGGCCTGTGCCGATATATTGAACTTGTGCCAATGAAATTCCCTCCTATTAGATTAAGTTTGTAATGTCTAAAACTTCTGGTTGTTGTGCTGCATGTGGATGCTCAGCTCCAGCGTATACATTCAATTTTGTAAATTGTTTGCGGCCTAAAGTATTTTTAGGAAGCATTCCTTTTACAGAAGTTTCGATCAAACGACGAGAATTTTTAGCACGCAATTCACCAGCAGTGATTGATTTCAATCCTCCTGGGTAGTTGCTGTGACGGTAATAAATTTTATCAGTCGCTTTTTTACCTGTTAATTTCACTTTATCTGCATTGATTACGATGACGAAATCGCCAGTGTCCAAATGAGGTGTGAAAGTTGGTTTATTTTTACCACGTAGTACAGATGCAACAACTGTTGAAAGACGTCCCAATGGAACATCAGTTGCGTCTACTACATACCATTTACGTTCTACTTCGCCTGGTTTGGCCATATATGTTGTACGCACGTTAGTTTCCTCCAATTTAAGTTCTGATGTTTGACATACACTTCGAGTTTCCGGGGCTCTTTGTGGGGCAAACAATACCATTTAACATATTACCTGCTAATCCCCTTAATGTCAACGTTTTTTCTTAGCAATCCAAAACTTTCGTTTTTATTGCCCGTATCCTTGTGATGCACTCATTCTTTTTTAGAACGAAGAACGTTTCTTTCTCTTTCTAAAATAAAAACTGCAAGGAAAATAACTTCCCTCGCAGTTTTTCTACTATTATATAATATCATCAGCTGATGATCATTTTACACATCGATTTCTGGTGCTTTTCCTAAATGTGCTTGAATCATCCAGATTCGTTTTTCAGTCGCTGTTTTGAATTCGATAAAGATATCTTGTGTTGGGTCGTCGCCTTCCTCACCAGCTACTTCAATTCCTTTTTGGTAAAGGTCTGCCAAATAGCGGTAGCCTTTCACAAGAATTTCCAAGCGTTCTGGAATAGTCCGATCCCAATTGCCTACTTCGTCAGGAATATTGGTGTTGTCTGCAAATTCACGTAAGGTTGAATAAGGAGAACCATCTAGTGTGATCAAACGCTCTGAGATTTCATCTAATTGTTCATTCAAGTCATCCATAAATTCATCCATCATTGGGTGCAATGTCAAGAAACCTGGTCCACGCATATACCAATGTGTTTGGTGAACAACAACAGACATTTGACTCAAGTCTGCAACTAATTGATTTAATACTTCTTTTGTTTGTGGAAATTTCATTTTCTTTTCTCCTCCTAACTTTTGTCTACAATAAAAGCATAGTAAACTTTGAGACAAAAGTACAATAAAACCAATTAGTTGAGAACGATTTTCATCCTATCATTTCTTAGAAAAGACTTTCTATTGCTTTAGTCGTTTTTTCTAGTTCTTACACTATTCCTCTCTTATTCCGTCATTCTACTTTTTCATCCTATTTTTCATCCATAGTACTTAAAGTTTGCCGTAAATGCGCTAAAGGCTGATAAGTCGCCGCTACTTGTTTTTGTGTTTCAACAAAAATCGGAAAGATTTTTTGATATGTCTCTTTGACCGTTTGTTGAACTGGTACTTGTGAAGCAAGCTGTACTTTTTCTATAGCTTCGCTTAAGTCAGTGATCTTCCCGATACTTTGCCACCCTAAGAAAACGGCTCCTAAAGCGGAGGCTTCAGACACCGCCGGGAAAATGAGCGGATACCCCAAAACGTCAGCCATTAATTGGCGAAAGACAGGCGATTGTGAGAATCCGCCTGTAGCTCTGATTTCTGTTAATTGATCTTCTGAACAAACTCCTGTCAAAATCCTTTTTAAATTGAAACAAATTCCTTCTAGAATAGCTCGCATCATTTCTTTTTCCGTGTGGTCTCTTTGCAAACCTAAAAAACTCCCAGAAGCTTCTGCCTCCCATAGAGGGGCTCGTTCTCCTAATAAATAGGGCTGAAAGAGTAATCCGTTCGCTCCTGGTGGGACAAACGTAATTGCTGAGAAAAGAGCATCGTAAGGATTTTCACCTTGGTCAATAGCCGCTTGAGTTACTTCTTGCATCAAAGTTTGACTTGCCCAATCAAAAATTCCCGCACCATTACTTGTTGCGCCACCGACTACCCAGTGTGTACGATCCAGTACATAACAGAAGGTTTCCATCTCTGGATGTAGTTGTGGTTTATCTGTAATAAATCTTAATGCCCCACTGGTTCCGACTGTTAACGCAGCTACCTTTTCGCCAAAAGCTCCTAGCCCCAAATTAGATAAAGGACCATCAGCACCGCCCAAAACAAATGATATATCATTTTCTAATCCTAAAATTTCTTGTTTTTCTTTTGATAATCCATTGAGTATCGTGGTTGACGGCATCACTGCAGGTAGTTGTTCTTGAGTGATTGATAAGTAATTTAACGCTTCTTCTGCCCATTTGAATTGATGGATATCAAAATAACCTGTGCCTGAGGCTGTACTGTAATCACAGACTAGTTTCCCAAACAAACGGTAAAAGATATATTCTTTTATGCTAATATAATATGCCACTTGCTTCGTTAGTTCTGGTTGGGTTTCGTTCAACCAATGGATTTTAACTAGTGGCGTCATTGGATGGATTGGGGTGCCTGTTTGTTGATAAAAGTGAAACCCTAGTTGGCTGTTTTTTAGTTTTTCAGCTTGTGTTTTCGCACGATTATCTGCCCAAGTGATCATGCGGGTCAAAGGGTGTTTATTGTCATCTAACAGAATCAAACTGTGCATCGCTGATGAAAAGGCAATCACTTCTATAGTTGTCGACTTAGGTAACTGTTTGACGACTTCTTTGATTACTGTACATACACCGTGGAAGATCAATTCTGGGTCTTGTTCTGCCATTCCTGGTGCTTCTTGGATCATCGGATTAAGGAAATAAGCTGAAGCGATGACTTCAGCTTGTTCGTTGAATGCCACTGCTTTTGTTTGTGTCGTACCGATATCGACTCCGATCGAAATCTTCATTTTGTCACCTCTACTAAAAATAAATAAAATGGTTGTTATTGGCGTATCTTTCTTTAAAAGGAGGCCCTCGCTATGTTTCTCTATTTTATCATTGGTTGTTGCATTGGTTCGTTCTTATGCTTAGTGGCACAACGCCTGCCACAAGGACACTCTATTATTTACCCACGGTCTCATTGTGTCAACTGTCAGCATGTATTGGCTTGGTATGAATTGGTCCCATTGCTTTCCATCTGTTACCAACGTTTTCGTTGTCGAAACTGTCGTTGCAAGCTTTCGCCGATTTATTTTATAGCAGAATGTATCGGTGGTTGTTTATCTGTTTGGCTATTTTATTTTTCACAGCGCCCAGACGGGTTACTTGTTTTTTGGTTTTTGTCAGCCTTTTTACTATCGTTAATGGATAGTTTTTATTTGATGATCGAGGGAAGAACACTTTATTTTATCTGGTTTATCTTATGGATGACTTGGTTGATCAAAGGAGAGTTTCAATGGCTTAGTTTTGCTGTTTTATTCTTGATCAGTTTTTTCCTTACTCGTTACGGGAGTGAATTTTTAGGGTTAGGCGATGTTTTATTGCTTTTAAGCTGGAGTGGCGGTCTAACTCTCAATCAACTGATGCAACTCCTCTTTCTTGCTAGTTTATTGGGATTACTTTTTTTCTTTATTTTTCTCTCTCACGATAAAAAATCTAAAAGAGTACCTTTTGTGCCTTTTTTGAGTGTCGCACTTTTTCTCCTTCATGTGTAGTAATTTAGTTGTCTATTTATTGGTTATCAACGATGCGAGCCTTTTAACTGATGATGATTAATGATTTGACGGACTTTGCTTATTTGCCTCATTACGTACGCTTTTGATAGCTTAGTATCTTTTCTGCTTGCTGTCATTCAACAAACGATAATGAACCTTGATTTATAAAAAAATGGATCAACCAGATGGCCGATCCATTGACACTTAGATAACTTTACCTAAAAAATTATAAAAATCACTAAATTCACAGCAAGCCAAAGCATAGCCAGCTTTTATCCCTAACTGAAATTCTTCAAAATGCAATGTGTCTTATTTTCCAGACCAATGTTTGCGTAAAAAACTCCCTCGTCCAGAGCCTTCTCGGTAAAGATTATAGTGGACTTTGTTCTTCTTATAATAGTCTTGATGATACTCCTCAGCGGGATAAAACTCACTTCGGGGTTCGATTTTTGTGACAATCGGACGATCGAATCGACCACTTTCTTGTAGTTGTTTCTTTGATGCTTCAGCGATTTCACGTTCTTCTTCATTGCTATAATAAATGACCGGTCGATAAGAGTCTCCGCGATCAGCAAATTGACCGAAAGCATCCGTTGGGTCTGTTTGTTGCCAGTAGATTTCGACTAACTGTTCATAAGAAACCAGAGACGGATCATACTCGATTTCTACTGCTTCCGTATGACCTGTCGTTCCTGTGGTTACTTGTTCATAGGTAGGATTTGGGACATGTCCTCCCGTATAGCCAGAGGTTACTGCTATGATTCCTGGCTGTGTTTCAAAAGGTTTGACCATGCACCAAAAACAACCACCTGCAAAAACTGCTTTTTTCGTCATATAAAATCCCCCTTTGTCTTTCATCATACCTTGATTTATAAAAGGGTGATACTGTTTTGCTTACCTTCGAAACGAATAAACAAAGAATCGATACTCCTATACTTACCTGCTTGCTTTATTAAGATAGAATATTGCAGCATTTTCTTTTTTACTAATCTTTTTATTGATTTGATTTTTTATCCATCTATTTAAAAGTATATACAATACTCCTAGGACTTAAACCTAAACGCCATTTATTGTTCTCACATTTTTTACATTTATTGAAAGAAATACTCATTTTACCCCCACCCGGTATTTTTATCAATTTTCCCTATTTTCATTCTCTTTTGTGGATAACTTTCTTTTTCCTCTCAACTGTTTTTTCCACAAGAGAGAATAAACGGTTTTTCTTTTTCCTTGTGGATAGTTCTTTTATATTATACTTTTCCACAGATTTTGAATTAACAACCGCTAAAATTTTTAACTTCAGGGGGACACGTTATGTCAAAAAAACTAATTTCACTGATAAAATTCAACAAATTTTACCAAGCAAGTCAGTAAAGAATTCTGGTACGCTAGTAGATCAAGACAACCCAAAAAATCTACTTGAAAAATTGATTCTCAATACCACACATCCTTCGTCCTCACATTCCCAACTACAAGAAGAAGTTTTTATACTTCAAGCTCAACAAGCACTCGCATCACTTACTGAAACGTTTGGTTCAAACTCGATTATGTATCGTTTATTACCTGAAAAAATCTCAACCCATCCGCTCCTACATAGCAGTTTCACCTGAACGATGAACAAACCTGATCTAGCATAGCAATCTTTAGCAAGTTTTGCTAAGCAATTCAATGATTCATGAACCTATTTTTCTAGAAGTACAAAAATAAGAAAAAATGCTCGTCTGTAATGAACAAATTCTCAATTTCGTTTGTTTCTATCAACTTTAGCACGACAAAAAAAACAGAGCTAAGATGTTCATCTTAGCTCTGTTTGGTATCACATTATTTTGTTTGTTCATTCATTGCATCTTCTGCAGCCATTTGTGCTTCGATGTCTGAAATGCTATAAACATTTTCACTTGCAACACCGACTTCTTTTGGTTCCATGTTACGGTAACGAGCCATACCAGTACCAGCTGGGATGATTTTACCGATGATAACATTTTCTTTCAAACCAAGAAGTGGATCTTTTTTACCTCGGATCGCAGCATCAGTCAAGACACGAGTTGTTTCTTGGAAGGATGCAGCAGATAAGAAGCTGTTTGTTTCTAATGATGCTTTTGTAATACCTAGTAGGACTGGGCGAGATGTTGCAGGTACGCCTCCAGCTACCAATGTATTGTAGTTTTGGTCTTTGAAGTCAGCAATATCCATCAATGTACCTGGTAAGATATCAGTATCACCTGGATCCATTACACGGACTTTACGTAACATTTGTCGAACCATTACTTCGATATGTTTATCGCCGATTTCTACCCCTTGCATACGGTATACACGTTGTACTTCGCGCAGCAAGTAGTTTTCAACTGATAATACATCACGAACTTGTAACAATTGTTTAGGATCGATTGAACCTTCCGTTAATGGTGCACCACGGTGGATCATATCGCCTTCAGCGACTTTCATACGTGCTGTATAAGGAACAGTATACGTACGTGTGTCGGTTTTCCCTTTGATTGTTACTTCTTTTGTACGAGTTGAAGCATCTTCTGAGATATCGATGACGTCACCAGTTACTTCGGTGATCACTGCTTGCCCTTTAGGATTACGTGCTTCAAAAATTTCTTGGACACGAGGAAGACCTTGAGTGATATCGTCTCCGGCTACCCCACCGGTATGGAAGGTACGCATTGTCAACTGAGTACCTGGTTCTCCGATTGATTGAGCGGCGATCGTACCAACTGCTTCACCAACTTCAACGTCAGATCCAGTTGCCAAGTTACGTCCATAACAGTGTTTGCAGACACCATGTTTTGTGTTACATGTGAAGACAGAACGGATCGTTACAGTTTCCACACCTGCATCCACGATTTGTTTTGCAATATCTTCTGAAATCAATTGGTTACCAGCGATGATCAATTCGTTCGTTTCTGGATCACGTACTTCTTTACGTGTGTAACGACCAATCAAACGATCTTCTAATGATTCAATGATTTCGTTTCCTTCACGAATCGCTTGGATTTCAAGACCGCGGTCTGTTCCACAATCTTCTTCACGAATAATAACGTCTTGGGCAACGTCAACCAAACGACGAGTCAAGTAACCTGAATCGGCTGTCTTCAAGGCAGTATCGGTCATCCCTTTACGAGCCCCGTGAGTAGAGATAAACATTTCTAAGACAGAAAGTCCTTCACGGAAGTTTGAGATGATCGGTAATTCCATGATTCGACCATTCGGAGCAGCCATCAGTCCACGCATACCAGCAAGCTGAGTAAAGTTGGAGATGTTACCACGAGCTCCAGAGTCAGACATCATGAAGATTGGGTTTTTCGCTTCTAACCCTTCCATCAGTTTTTGTTGGATGCTATCTTTAGCAGCATTCCAAACAGCGATTACTCGTTCATAACGTTCGTCATCAGTAATCAATCCACGACGGAATTGTTTTGTAATTGTTTCAACTTGTTTATGGGCATTTTCGATGATTCCTTGTTTTTCATTCAGTACACTGATATCTGCGATACCTACTGTGATACCAGCATGTGTAGAATGTTTATACCCTAAGTCTTTCATTCGGTCAAGCATCTTAGAAGTTTCAGTTACTTTGAAACGTTTGAAGACTTCCGCAATGATATTTCCTAGATTTTTCTTCTTGAATGGTAAGACTAATTCTTGCTCTTTGATATGCGCAGGAATATCTGTACCTGCTTCAACAAAATATTTATCCGGTGTTTGTACCGTTAAGTTGAAGTCTGTTGGTTCATTCAAGTAAGGGAACTCTGGAGGCATGATCTCATTAAAGATGATCTTACCAACAGTTGTAATCATCGTACGTTCTTTTTGCCAGTCAGTAAATGGTTTTTCACCTAATGAATTAGGGTTCACACCGATACGTGAGTGTAAATGAACGTAGCCGTTACGCCATGCGATCACAGCTTCGTTTTGGTCACGGAAGACCATTCCTTCGCCTTCACGTCCTTCTTCTTCCATTGTTAGGTAGTAGTTACCTAAAACCATATCTTGGGAAGGTGTTACAACTGGTTTACCGTCTTTTGGATTCAAGATGTTTTGAGCAGCTAGCATCAACATACGAGCTTCCGCTTGTGCTTCTTCGTTCAATGGTACGTGAACGGCCATTTGGTCTCCATCAAAGTCGGCATTATAAGCTTCACATACAAGTGGGTGCAAACGAATCGCACGGCCTTGCACTAAAACAGGTTCAAATGCTTGGATACCAAGTCTGTGTAGCGTAGGTGCCCGGTTAAGTAATACTGGGTGTTCTTTGATTACGTCTTCCAAGACATCCCAAACTTCGTCTTCTTGACGTTCGATTTTACGTTTCGCATTTTTGATGTTAGAAGCTAGTTCACGTTGAACCAATTCACGCATCACGAATGGTTTAAATAGTTCGATCGCCATTTCTTTTGGCAATCCACATTGATACATTTTCAAGAAAGGTCCTACAACGATAACGGAACGTCCTGAATAGTCAACACGTTTACCAAGTAAGTTTTGACGGAAACGACCTTGTTTCCCTTTCAACATGTGAGAAAGAGATTTCAATGGACGGTTACCTGGTCCAGTAACTGGACGGCCACGACGACCATTATCGATCAACGCATCAACAGCTTCTTGTAACATCCGTTTTTCGTTTTGGACGATGATTCCTGGAGCATTCAAATCTAACAAGCGTTTCAAACGGTTATTACGGTTGATTACTCGACGGTAAAGATCATTCAAATCACTTGTTGCAAAACGTCCACCTTCTAATTGCACCATTGGTCGTAAATCTGGTGGAATAACTGGAATAACGTCCATAACCATCCAACTTGGTTCATTTCCTGAAGCACGGAAAGCTTCTAAAATGTCCAAACGGCGGATCGCACGAGTCCGTTTTTGCCCTTGGGCAGATTTCAATTCTTCTTTCAATTCAGCTGCTTCAGCATCTAAATCAACACTGTCTAGTAATTGTTTGATTGCTTCTGCACCCATTGCTGCTTGGAATTCTTGTCCATATTGTTCACGTTTTTCGCGGTATTCACGTTCTGTCAACAATTGTTTTTTCTCTAAGTTGGTGTTTCCTGGTTCGATAACCACATATGAAGCAAAATAAATGATTTCTTCTAAGGCACGAGGACTCATGTCTAAAACAAGTCCCATACGAGAAGGAATTCCTTTAAAGTACCAGATATGTGAAACAGGTGCTGCTAATTCAATGTGACCCATACGTTCACGACGAACTTTTGAACGTGTCACTTCAACACCGCATCGGTCACAAACGATTCCTTTATAACGGATACGTTTATATTTTCCGCAGGCACATTCCCAGTCTTTCGTAGGACCAAAAATCCGCTCACAGAACAACCCTTCGCGTTCAGGTTTTAAGGTACGATAGTTAATCGTCTCAGGTTTTTTTACTTCACCATAAGACCAGCTTCTGATTTTTTCGGGAGAAGCCAAACCTATTTGCATACTTTCGAATTTATTTACATCGATCAAAAGGGGTTCCCTCCATTTCGTTTAATGGCAAAACCGCAAGGCGGCTGATCATCGACCGCCTTACAGCTCATAGACCGGATTAGTCTAAGTTATCTTCTGCGGTTTCAAAGTTTTGGATGATATCTTGTCTTTCATCTTCCACTTGTTCAGCAGCTTTCTTTTCTAATTCTTTGGCTGTTTGCTGTTCAGCAAATTTTGTCAAAGCATCTACAGTGATCAAATCATCATCTTCGTCATCCATATCACGGAGTTCGATTTCAGAATCTTTGATATCCAAGACACGCATGTCTAATCCTAGTGATTGTAATTCTTTTACTAATACTCGGAATGATTCTGGTACACCTGGTTTTGGAATTGGTTCGCCTTTGACGATCGCTTCATAAGTTTTCACACGACCAACTACATCATCTGATTTGTATGTCAAGATTTCTTGTAAGGTATAAGCGGCACCGTAAGCTTCCAAAGCCCAAACTTCCATTTCACCAAAACGTTGTCCACCAAATTGTGCTTTACCACCCAATGGTTGTTGTGTAACCAATGAGTAAGGTCCGATTGAACGAGCATGCAATTTATCATCGACCATGTGAGCAAGTTTGATCATGTACATGACACCGACAGACACTCGGCCGTCAAATGGTTCACCTGTACGTCCGTCATAAAGGATGGTTTTCGCATCGCTGGCCATACCAGCTTCACGAACTGTTTCCCAAACGTCCTCATCACTTGCACCATCAAATACTGGTGTTGCAACATGGATACCTAACTGACGAGCAGCCATCCCTAAATGCAATTCCAATACTTGTCCGATATTCATCCGTGATGGCACCCCTAAAGGATTCAACATGATATCGATTGGTGTTCCATCTGGTAAGAATGGCATATCTTCTTCCGGCATGATACGGGATACAACCCCTTTATTACCATGACGTCCGGCCATCTTATCTCCTTCATGGATTTTACGTTTTTGAACGATATACACACGTACAAGCATGTTTACGCCTGGTGATAATTCATCGCCGGCTTCACGAGTAAAGATTTTTACGTCGTGGACGATCCCGCCACCACCGTGTGGTACACGTAATGAAGTATCACGGACTTCACGAGCTTTTTCACCAAAGATCGCATGTAAAAGACGTTCTTCAGCTGATAATTCGGTTACCCCTTTTGGTGTTACTTTACCAACTAGCAAGTCACCATCTTGGACTTCCGCACCGATACGGATAATACCCATCTCGTCTAGATCTTTCAAAGCATCTTCCCCAACGTTAGGGATTTCACGAGTGATTTCTTCAGGTCCTAATTTTGTATCACGAGCTTCTGATTCATATTCTTCGATGTGGATCGAAGTATAGACATCGTCTTTCACAAGACGACGGCTCATGATGATCGCATCTTCATAGTTGTAACCTTCCCAAGTCATGAAACCAACTAAAACGTTTTGTCCTAGCGCCATTTCACCTTGTTCCATTGAAGGTCCATCTGCTAAAGTATCGCCTTTTTCAACTTTTTCGCCTAAATGAACGATTGGGCGTTGGTTGTAGCTTGTTCCTGAGTTTGAACGACGGAATTTTGTTACAGCGTATTTATCTAATGCACCGTTGTCACGACGAACACGAATCTCAGAGGCATCCACAAATTCAACGACACCATCATGTTTACATAGCAAAGCAGCTCCTGAGTCATGAGCTGATTTATATTCCATACCAGTACCAACCCATGGTGCTTGTGGATTGATCAATGGCACTGCTTGACGCTGCATGTTGGCACCCATCAAGGCACGGTTGGAGTCATCGTTTTCCAAGAAAGGAATACATGCTGTCGCTACCGCAACTACTTGTTTAGGTGATACGTCCATATAATCGACTTTATCGATTGAAACTTCTAAGTTTTCACTTTGCGCACGAGCCATAACAACGTCTTGTGCAAAAGTACCATCTTCATTTAATGGGCTATTTGCTTGGGCAACGATGTAGTGGTCTTCGATGTCAGCTGTTAGATAGTCGATTTGATCCGTTACACGACCAGTTTCACGATCAACACGACGGTAAGGAGTTTCGATAAATCCAAATTTATTAACTTTCGCATAGCTAGATAAACTATTGATCAACCCGATATTTGGTCCTTCAGGCGTTTCAATCGGACACATACGGCCATAGTGAGAATAGTGAACGTCACGAACTTCATAACCAGCTCGGTCACGAGTCAAACCACCAGGTCCTAAGGCTGAAAGACGACGTTTGTGTGTCAATTCCCCAAGTGGGTTCGTTTGATCCATGAACTGAGACAACTGAGAAGAACCGAAGAATTCTTTGATACTTGCAACCACTGGACGGATGTTGATCAATTGTTGTGGCGTCAATGTTTCTGTATCTTGGATCGACATTCTTTCACGTACAACACGTTCCATCCGAGCTAAACCGATACGGAATTGGTTTTGCAGTAATTCACCGACTGAACGGATACGACGGTTTCCTAAGTGGTCGATATCGTCCACGTTGCCGATCCCTTCCATCAAGTTTAAGAAATAACTCATTGATGCGATGATGTCTGCCGGACGAACAGTTTTCACAGCTGATTCTGGATAACCATTACCGATCACATTCACTTCACGTTCTGGGTCTTTTGGTGAAAAGACTTTGATTACTTGAACAGTCATTGGATCAGTCACAACACCATCTTCTGATGGATAGTAAGTCACTGAATTCAATCCATTATCAATGAAAGGTGCTAATGTTTCCATCACTTGGTGAGTCAACACAGTTCCTTTTTCAACGATGATTTCACCAGTTTCTGGATCAACCAATGTTTCTGCTAATGTTAAGTTCAATAGACGTGTTTTCAAGTCTAATTTTTTATTTACTTTATAACGACCAACGTTGGCTAAGTCGTAGCGCTTTGGATCGAAGAAACGAGCATTCAATAAGTTCCGAGAACTATCGGCTGTCTTAGGCTCGCCTGGACGTAGACGTTCGTAAACGTCTTTTAATCCTTCTTCTGTTCTTGAATCACTTGCATTTTTGTGCAAGTCTTTTTCAACTGTATTACGTAACGTTTCACTGTCACCAAAGATTTCAAAGATCGTATCATCCGATCCAAACCCTAGGGCACGAACTAACACAGTCAAAGGAATCTTACGGGTACGATCAATACGTACGTAAGAAATATCTTTTGCATCAGTTTCCATTTCTAACCATGCACCACGGTTCGGGATCACAGTTGAACCGAAACCTTCTTTTCCGTTTTTGTCTACTTTTCCATGGAAGTACACACCAGGTGAACGCACTAACTGAGAAACGATTACCCGTTCTGCTCCGTTGATAATGAATGTTCCTTGTTCAGTCATTAATGGGAAATCACCGAAGAAGACTTCTTGCGCTTTGATTTCACCTGTCTCACGGTTTGTTAGACGTAACGTTACATGTAATGGTGCAGAGTAATTTGCATCATGTGCGCGTGCTTCTGCTACCGTATACTTAGGTTCTTTCAATTCATAATCCACAAATTCCAAAGATAGATTGCCATTGAAGTCATCAATTGGCAAAATGTCTTCAAACATTTCTCTTAGTCCTTCATCTAGGAACCATTGGTAAGAGTCTGTTTGAATTTCGATCAAATTTGGTAATTCCAACACTTCACTGATTCGTGCGAAACTTCTACGTTCGCGATGTTTTCCGTACTTTACTACGTGTCCAGCCAAGCTCTTCACCCCTCTAAAATGTCATTCAAAAAGACTACCCGATCAATTGTTACAATAATATTAAAAATATTATATTTAGATAACAATAGACATTTTTTGCGGCTTTTAGGCAAAAAAAAACCAAAAATAGAGCATTCTTTTGAAACCATTTCTTCATGCGCTTCTATTTTTGTTTCCTTATTATAAAGCCGAAACGGACAATATTTCGTTTCTGCCTTTACTTCATCAGATAGTTTTTGCAACTTCATATATTACACTCTTTTTTCATAAAAGTCAACACTTCCTGGCGTTTCCCTCCTCTTTTCATCATTTTTTCTTAAACTTTTCTTACTATAGTATATCGAATAAACATTCACGGATTTTGAGAATTTTCTGAATGTTCGTCTTGACAATCCCCTTACATCTCCGCTATACTTAGGAAAATTTATTATTTGTGGAGGATTTATTTATGCAAAAACCGAATATACAACTTATCCCGACACAATTGAATAACTTTTACTTTAGCTACTTTAGATAGGTTTGTATTCATGAATTATGGATACAAACACCAAACAACTGGTTTGTATCTATGATGGCTAAAGAACTTTGTATTACGCAAAAGCCACGTAGACATTACGTTAAGTGGCTAAGCGAAAAGTACAAAGTAATCACGATTTCTTACTTACATACTCTTTCGATACTCAATCCATTTAGACGTTTTGTCTAAATGGATTTTTTGTTTTCAAAATTGAAGGAGGAAAAAGAAATGAAAAAAAATCTATTGATCGGATTAGGCGCAACATTATTACTAGCACTTGGTGGATGTGGAACTGCAAATAGTTCCTCAGCAAAATCGGATGACTCGAAAACAATCGGTGTTTTACAACTGGTTCAACACAATTCATTAGATGCTACATATAAAGGGTTCAAAGAAGGGCTAGCAGAAAATGGCTATAAAGAAGGCGACAATTTAACAATCAACTATCAAAATGCGCAAAACAATCAAGACAATCTAAAAAGTATGAGTGAAAAATTAGTGAAAGACCAACCCGACTTATTATTAGGGATTGCAACTCCAGCTGCGCAATCACTCCTTAATGAAACAACTACGATTCCTATTACAGTGACAGCAGTTACCGACTTAGAAAAAGCACACTTAGTTTCTTCTAATGACAAACCTGGTGGAAACGTGACTGGTACAACGGATATGGTACCGATCGAAAAACAAATTGAGCTATTATTACAGATCGTGCCAAAAGCAAAAACGATCGGGATCATGTACAACAACGGGGAAGCAAATTCTAAAATCCAAGGAGACTTAGCCGAGAAAACATTGAAAAAAGCCGGAGTGAAAGTCAAAGTATTGACGGCAAACTCCACCAATGATGTTCAACAAGTGACAAAAAGTTTAGCCAAAGATGTCGACGGTATCTACATCCCAACGGATAATACATTCGCCAGTGCTGCTAGCGTTATCGGTGAAGTAGCCAAAGAAACAAAAACACCGATCGTTGCTGGTTCCGTGGATCAAGTCAAAGAAGGTGGCTTAGCAACTGTTGGGATTGATTATGAAGAGTTAGGGCGACAAACAGGCGAAATGGCTGCTAAGATCTTAGCTGGCAAAAAACCGAGTGAATTACCGGTTGAATCAGCAGATGATCTTTCCTTATATGTCAATAAAGACATGGCAAAAGCCCTTGGGATCGATCCAACAACAATCAAAGAGACTGAATAATTTTACAGGAGGACAATCATGACTAATTTAATAAGTATCTTTTTATCTTCTGCTTCACAAGGCGTGCTTTGGGCACTACTGGCAATCGGTGTCTTCCTTACTTTTCGTATCCTGGATATCGCTGATTTAACAGCTGAAGGCAGTTTCCCTTTAGGTGCTGGGATTGCTGCCGTCAGTATCACTAATGGACTTTCCCCAATCGTTGCTTGCCTCTTAGGATTTTTAGGAGGCGCAGTAGCTGGCTTAGTTTCAGGATTGCTCCATACCAAACTTAAAATTCCGGCACTTCTAGCTGGAATCATCACGATGACTGGTTTATATTCCGTTACCTCACGAATCATGGGCGCACCTAATCTTTCATTATTAGGACAAAAAACCGTCTTTACATGGGCAGAATCACTCGGTGTTTCAAAGGAAAATGCTGTATTGATCGCTGGCTTACTTGTCGCATTGATCGTTGTCACGTTGCTTGTTTTATTTTTACGGACAGAAACGGGGTTGGCGATTCGAGCGACTGGCGATAATTTAGCAATGAGTGAAGCAAATGGCATCAACACCGATACGATGAAAATCATTGGGTATATGATCTCAAATGGCTGTATTGCTTTATCTGGTTCGTTGCTTGCACAAAACAATGGCTTTGCTGATTTAAACTCTGGGATCGGTACGATCGTGATTGGCTTGGCTTCAATCATCATCGCTGAAGTCCTCTTTCGAAACCAACCATTGCTTCTTCGATTATTGACAATTATTTTAGGCGCCGTGATCTATCGTTTTATCTTAGCGTTAGTTTTTGAGTTGAACGTTCAACCAAGCGATTCAAAATTAGCTTCTGCACTTGTTCTGGTTATCTGTTTATCTTTTCCACAAATCCAACAAAAATTAAAGTTACCTAAGCGTACGAAAGCAAAAGGAGGATCTATCAATGACTGATGTTTTAACACTTCAATCTATCCACCATACGTTTGAAAAAGGAACCATCAATGAAAACCATGTGCTAAAAGGAGTTAATCTCTCGTTGAAACAAGGTGATTTCGTAACAATTATTGGCGGAAATGGTGCAGGTAAATCGACACTATTGAACAGTATTGCTGGTTCTTTTCCAGTGGATCAAGGGAAGATTTTATTGAATGGCAAAGATATCACCAAAAAGTCAGTGGTTGCTCGCTCCAAAGAAATCAGTCGTGTCTTTCAAGATCCTAAATTAGGCACTGCTGTCCGATTGACGGTGGAAGAAAATTTAGCACTAGCAATGAAACGTGGTAAAAAACGAGGCTTTTTCCGTGGCGTCAAGCCACAAGATCGTTCTTTTTTCAAGGAACATCTCGCACGTTTGAATCTTGGGTTAGAAAATCGTTTGACCACTGAAATCGGCTTGCTTTCTGGAGGACAGCGTCAAGCGATCACTTTATTAATGGCTACTTTACAACGTCCTGAATTGATTTTATTAGACGAACATACTGCAGCCCTCGACCCGGCAACTTCAAAAACGGTGATGGAACTCACGGACAAATTAATTAGCGAACAGCACTTGACGGCTTTCATGGTCACCCATGATATGGAAGATGCCATCCGCTACGGAAATCGATTGATCATGCTACACCAAGGGCAAATCGTCGTGGATATTCAACAGGCAGAAAAACAACATTTGACTGTCCCTCAGCTACTAGAAATGTTCAAACAAAATAGTGGCGCTGCATTGAAAGACGACCAAGTACTTTTAAGTTAGCAATCATCTGTTGTCACTTCCATAACAACTGACAAATTTCTCATTTGTTTTCTGCTTTCTTATTGATACAATACTACATGAAAGGAGTTGCAATGGATGACGACAAAAGATAAAGTACTCCAACTATTAAAAGAATCTCCTGATTTTTTATCAGGTGAAAAAATGGCACAGCAATTACAAGTGTCACGTACCAGTATTTGGAAAGCAATCAAAGAATTAGAAAAAACAGGTTATCATTTTGAGCATCAAGCTAAGGGATACCGTTATCTTCCTTCTGATGTGTTAGATGCCCAAGAAATTCGCCAAGCATTAGAACCTTGGATACCAGATTTGACGGTGTCGGTACAAGAACGATCAGAATCTACGATGAAAGATGCTAAACTTGCGGCAACCAAAGAAATCGGACCCGCTCTTTTTATCGCCGATACCCAAGAACAGGCACACGGCCGATTTGGACGTCCTTTTTTTGCAGCCCCTGGTCAAGGTATTTATATGAGCTTATTGATCCATCCCAATCAACGATTTGATGAATTGCCTCAGTATACAGTTATTGCAGCAAGTGCATGCGTGAAAGCCATTCAAGAATTGACTAAAAAAGACCCTTCGATCAAATGGGTCAATGATCTTTATTTAAATGGAAAAAAAATTAGCGGGATTTTATCTGAAGCAATCAGTGACATGGAAACTGGCGGGATCAGTTCGATCATTATTGGCATTGGTCTAAATTTTTCCATCCCGCAAAAACAGTTTCCTGAAACCATTCAACAGAAAGCAACGTCTCTTTTCCCTGATGGTCAGAAATCCATCACACGGAATCAATTGATTAGTCAAATTTGGAAAAATTTCTTTCACTATCTTTCAGAACCCACAGACGAATACTTAACACTTTATCGTGAAAAGTCTTTCGTTCTTGGAAAAAAAGTACAATTTACCCAAAAAGGGCAGCATTATACTGGGATTGCTAAAGAAATCGGAGAACATGGAGAGTTGATCGTACAAATAGAAGACCAATTTCTCACTCTTTTTTCTGGCGAAATTAGTTTAACCTCCATTGAGTAAGTCAAAAAGAAAGGGATGGGCAAAAATGCCCATCCCTTTCTTCATCAATGGTGGTTCCTTTTTTATGTGATCTCGCAGAATACTTCATAGCCCCTTCATTTAGCGAGTTGTAAAATGAAGTTGTTATTCTATGTGCTATTGCTGTTCATAACAAAAATGCTACACAATTTTTAAACCTCTATGTGCTTTTTTATACAACTGCAATATCATTGATCTGATGTATCGAATGTTTCAATCAAAAGCCACAGACAAACTTCCACCTATAAAAGGTTTGTTTTTCTGATGCTATTCTGTCATATAAGTATGACTTCTACTTACTATTTGTCGCTTCCCCAATATATAATGTTTCATTAAACGGATTTCCCCAAAATCTTGTTCAATCAAACATGCTGCTTCTTGATCCATACACAACAACACTTTTTCTTTCCTAGCTCTCCTCCTTTTCTCTTTCTGGTTCTATCTTACCTTATTCTTTAAGGTCTGTGTTATTTTGTATGGTATTGCAACATTTTTAATTTTATTATGTACAAAAAGGACTTACAAACACGCTTCTTTGTTTACACGATAAAATTTTAACTGATTAGATGAAAGATATTCTACATTCAGCTTAAATTTTTTGACAACAAGTGTCCTAATTAGAAATTTATCCGCCGTGGTTAACGGTTTTTGACATTCTTTTTCAATATCTTCAAATGAGAAATGATTTTTTTTACTGATCATTCGGGTTAAAATCTTATTTACATCTACTCTGGTTAAATCCGTTGTTAATCGTTTTTTCACTCAACATCTTCCTTTCTAATTGTATTTCTTCACTAGTGAATATAACATATTTTTAGTCTTGGTCCAGAACAATTATTTTCAAAATTAGGAAAGATTGTTTCGCAAAATAGTTGTTTTAATGAATAATACACGTTAAAATTTCTTTTTTTCACTCTTACCTTTTGGATTTGTCATCCAGTTATAAAAAAACCGATTTCCTAAATAGAAAACCGGCTGAATGTTATTTAAAATTTATTCGTCGTTTCCCCCAAAACTACGAATAGTCAGTTAAAGATTGTAACCTATAGTCTGATCCCTCCTTTTATACAGATAGCGACTTTCTGTGTATACAAAGTCTCACTTATAAGTACATGCCTAAAGTTAAGTAAATTTCAGACTGCAACAGCAAAGTCCTCAGATTTCACTGGCATCTATTATTAGCATACTTTCTTCTCAATACTCTTTGACAACTATTTTTTCTAAAAATAAAAAAAATTGGTAAAATTAAAGAATAAACTTTAGACCGATCTTCCAAATAAAGAAGTAATACAAATTGTTGGAAAAAAGCCAAAAGAAGTAAAGTGATTGAAATAGATCCAATATTTTTCTAAAATAAAAAAGAGACTGAGCCAAAACTTTCCTCAATCTCTTCTGGTATATCTAAAAACGAATAAACGGCGTTCAAGAAGCAATTCCTCAACAATAAGGTTCTCAAGTTCAACCATCACATGCCTACTCTTTTTACTTCTTGATTCTTGAAATAGAATATGCCATTGTAGCGGCTGATTTCTGGTATTTTTCTTTAATTTTCCCTATCTAAAATCAACTCAGTAACTGACAAAAGAATCTCACGTGTATCAAAGGCTGTATCAGGGAGCTTACTAATTTCCTTTAAGGCTTTTTTTGTGTAATCTTCCGCTAATTTTTTGGCTTTTGTCACACCATTGACTTCCCTGACAATCTGACGAACACTTTCTGCTTCCTCTTGTGTCAACTCAGTTTTTTTATCCAAGTATGCAATCAATTCTGCTTTTTTATCTGTTTGTAATGCGTAAATCAATGGTAGAGAATACACGCCTTGACGCATATCTTCTAATACTGGTTTACCGATATCGACCGCATCTTTCGTGTAATCCAGGATATCGTCAATGATCTGAAACGCCATCCCGACAGCTAAACCGATTGAACCTGCTTTTCGAGCAAACCGTTCATTCATTCCACTTTCATAAGCTCCGACTGAACAACTTAATTGAAAGAGTTCGGCCGTTTTCCCTGAGATGTTTTCTAAATACTCCGGCACAGTTAAATGATAATTGTAACGGTCGTCCATTTGTCCAAGCTCACCATCTAATACTTTTTCCATACTCCGAGAATTAGATTGTAAGCTCTTTAGCGAATTAGAATAATTTGAAAGTAATTTGAAACAGCAAACAAATAAATAGTCTCCTGCATAAACGGCTACCGTATTCCCAAATCGACCACGTAAATTAGGCTGACCACGTCGAACATCTGCCTCATCAACGATATCATCATGGATCAATGTAGCGGTATGAAGCATTTCGATCGAAGCAGCTAGCGCAATCGCCTTTTCACGATCTTGTTCTGGACCAAATTGAGAAAAGAGCAATTGATAGGCAGGTCTTAGCAGTTTACCTCCCGCATGAATCGTCTCTTTGATTGCTTGTTCGACTGGCTTGTTCTTTAAGCGGACAACATCTTCCATCTTTTTCAACGTCTCGTTTAATTCGTTTTTCAAAGTTGGATACTCACTCCACATTGGATGTAGCTTCATAAAAAAACTCCTTGTATAACCATTATTTTTTCAAAAAAAGCGGTTGCCATTTCTCTTTTTGTTCTTTCTCATAGTCTCTTTGAAAAAGTTGTAATGTACGTACATGTTGCAACAAATAATTGGCTGCAATCCCGATCGCAATTCCAGACAGAATACCTAAGAAAGATAGAATCGGCAGATATAACATGACTGTCCATGATTGAGCAATGAACGAAGCCATCACTAGTTGTCCGACATTATGCATAAAGCCACCTGTTGCACTGATTCCAATAATGCTGACTCGCTTAGGACCTAACTGTTTCACTAACAGCATTCCTACATAGCTGAGTAACGCGCCGCTCATACTATAAAGAAAGGTAGAGATCGTCCCACCTAACAAAGTTGTTAAAAATAGGCGAAGCCATAACAATAAAAAACTATCCCGTTTTTTCATCGTAAAAATCGCTACAATGGTAATCAAATTAGCAAGTCCTAACTTTGCTCCAGGAGCAAATGAAAAAGGATATGGGATCATGTTCTCAATTAATCCAATGATGACTCCTTGCGCCACTAGTAAAGATATATAAATCATTTTTTGTAATTTTGTCATGGTGTGGATAGCCTAATAGATCAGACCATCTTTGTCACTCCCATCTGTTGACCGAACCTCGATCACTAATTTATGAGGCAAGCAAACAATCGTTTCGCCATTCTTAGAAGCCCACCCTCGTCTCACACAAATCTGATCGCCACAATCTGCTTCTTTTATGCGTATCTTGTCGCCATCAACTTCGATTAAATTATAATCACCATGTGGATCTTCATAAGTATACGTATATTTTTTACTCCCAGCTACTAATGGGAAGGTTTTGATTTCATCACCATCAACGCGGAGTACAGCTTCTTTATCAGGAGCTACATTGTCTTGTTGATAACTAAATACGATGATGGGTAAAAAAGAAAGAGCAATCAAAAGAACGATAATGAAAATATCCCAAGGTTTAAGCAAACTTTTCTTGATAAATTCTTTCATCTTTTCGCACGCCTCCTCTTGCTGAACTGTTCTCCAATTTTAGCATGAAACAAAAGAAAGTCCTAGGTTTCCCCAGAACTTTCTTCAATCAGCCATTATTCTCAAATTGTTCAGTTTAAGCTCTAGGCTAATTTTTTATTTTGATCCATATCGGGATTTAGGTCTCCCATACCACCAATTGCCTAGTGTTTTTTGTAACCATGGAATCACCCAGCGATCAAGACCAATTGCACGACCTGAACCGTTCATCAATGCAAAAGCAACAAAGATAAACCAGATGTTTACCCAGTAGAACATTCCAGATAGACAGAAAGTAATCACTAAAACAATGGTCGTTGCACTACATAACCAGGTAAATAAACCAGCAATCAAAGCGAGTGCTAAAGCAATTTCAAAGAATACCATGAATTTTTGGAAAAACATTGCTACATCATTGTTTGGCATGATCACTTGCATCATTTTTGTGAACCAGTCTGGTGATTTTTCAATCACGGCCATAGGCTGTTCACCATAAGCATAACTTAGACCAAAGTGAGTAGCTTGTGTCGCTGCTTCTCCTGCACCACTGGTTGCTGCACCAGTAGCTGCTGTTGTTGCATCGCCAGCAGCGGAAGCCCCACTTGCTACATCGGTCACATTGTATTCCCAAGTCCAAGGGAACACGCTGTTACCTGTAAACCATGAACCTTCACCAAACCAAGTACCTGGTTTCAACACTTGCCCATCACCAACAATTTTTTTGAAAGCTTCGATAAACCAAACCAGACCATAGAACACTCGTAAAGGCACACTCCATAAGACATTTCCATAACGGGAAGAATGGCCACGTGTCACATTACGATCGTCTTTGATATGGAAGAATTCGTGCATCATGTATTGGAACATATAATAGCCAGAACGAATATCAAAGAAATATTTCAAATTGACGATGTGTTTCATCACAATTGCTAAGAAACCACTTAAATGGATCTTATCAAATAAATTGGCAACGCCCCATTTGGCACCGATCGATACCATGAAACCTTGATAGTTTCCTTTAAACTTATGCTTTTCGCCGCCTTTGATGGCAGCCACGATATTGGCTGCTGCTGTATGACCTGTTTGTTCAGCCGCTTGAACGATTTGTGGCGTTGGTGTTCCAGGAAATTCTTCATAGAAAACCAAGTCTCCGATAATATAGATGTTTTTATCTTCATATCCTTTTGCCTGCATATATTCATTCGCTACCAAACGTTGACCACGAGCGGACTCTAAGCCGAAATCAGCAGCATCAGAAGTTCCTTTGACACCAGCTGTCCAGATCAATGTGTGGGTAGGAATCTGGCGACCATCTTTTAACTTGATATGGTCTTTCGCTACTTCCACGATTGGTGCATTCAATAGTAGTTCTACTTGATGTTTCTTTAAATAGCGCTCTGCTTTGGCTGCATCATTACGATCCAGCATATTTAAAATCGTCGGCATTGCTTCTACAACCATCAGTGTAATTTCACTTGGGTCTAATTTGTAGTCTTTTGCCAAACGGTTTTTCCAATCAATCAATTCACCAATCATTTCGATTCCGGTGAACCCTGAACCACACACCACAAACGTCAGCATTGCTTTACGTAACGCATCGTTAGGTTCTAAAGCTGCTTTTGCCACGGTACGTTCAATGTGTTCACGTATTTTAACTGAATCTTCAAATGACCATAAGGTAAAGCCGTTTTCTTTTACTCCAGGAGTCCCAAAGTCATTTGGTTCTCCCCCCATTCCCAAGATCAACTGATCGAATGGGTAAGTGCCTAATTTTGTTTTCACAACTTTTTGTTCTTTATCGATACCAGTGACCGTATCTGTCACTAATTGAACATTTTTTTGTCGAGCAAACAAGTGCTGTAGATCATATTGGATTGCTTCTGGTTCAACCCGTCCACCTGCAACTTCGTGTAATTCTGTCATCATCGTGTGGTACGAATGACGATCAATCAAAGTGATTGTCACATCTTCTTTTTTAAGTTTTTTTGCCAAGTATTTTGTTGCTGATACCCCGGCATAACCTGCACCCACAACGACAATATTTTGCTTTGTCATTGTTCATCCGCTCCTTATTGGTAATCCTTTATTTGAAATGATTAACATTTGTATTAGTTTGCTACCTATTACACAATCTTTATACATTATATAGATGTTATTCCCTTTTGTCTAACTCATTTTCATTATTTTTAAAAATTTGTGGTTAAGCTCTTTTTCACGAAATTTACAGAAAGAAAACGGTTTAAAGATTACACTAGTTATTTGACGAAAACGGTTGACTTATGGCTGATTTTCATTAGAATGTATAATGAATCACAAAGAATATTGTGTACTAAAAAAGGAAACGGTGGGAGTAAAATGAAGAAAAAACGTTTTATTACTGGATTTGCTGTATTAGCTTTTTCAGCTTTAATGTTAGGTGCTTGTGGTGCGGATGATAACGGAAGCTCTAACAGCTCAACAGAAGCTTCAACTGCTAAGACATCAGAAACAAAAACAACTGAAAGCTCAGCACAAATCGTTGCTGGCGGCGAGTTACAAGATGGTACTTATAAATTAGAAGAAAAAAATTACTCTAACGGTTATCGTGCAGTCTTCGAAATGGTTGTCAAAGATGGCAAAATCACTGAATCTAAATATGACAACATCAACGAAAATGGCGAGTCTAAAACCAAAGATACAGAATACAACAAAAACATGGAAGCAAAAGCTGGTACTAGCCCAGAAAAATTCATTCCACAATTGAATGAACAATTAGTCGAAGCACAAAGCGCAAGTGGAGTTGAAGTTGTTACTGGTGCAACTCATTCTTCAGAAAGCTTCCAAAACTATGCACAACAATTGATCCAAGCTGCTCAAGCTGGTAATACTGATACAATTGAAATCAATAACGGTGCAGATCTTCAAGATGGCACATACAAATTAGAAGAGAAAAACTATTCTAATGGTTACCGTGTCCAATTTGAAATGACAGTCGCTGATGGTAAAGTATCTGAATCTAAATTTGACTATGTCGACAAAGACGGCAACTCAAAACAAGACGATGCTGACTACAACAAAAATATGAAAGCAAAAAGTGGTACGTCTCCAGAGACTTACATCCCTGAATTGAACGATGAACTTGTCAAAGCAATGGGCGAAGAAGATGGTTCACCTGCAGATGTTGAAGTTGTTACTGGTGCGACTCACAGCTCACATTCATTTGTAATGTATGCACAACAATTAGTGAATGCTGCTGAAAAAGGCGACACTCAAACAATTCAAGTTGACAATATCGTAACAAAATAAATTTTCTATAATTATCCGTGGAAGAGACGATTGCACAAGTTGTTTCTTTGAGATCCAAGCCGAGATGTCCAAAATTTTTCTTTGAAAAATTTTTGTGATGTTTCGGCTTATTTCTCAAAGTACACTTTTTGATTTCTCAGCAACCGTCCCTTCCACTAATGAAATGAGGAAACACATGTTAAAGAAACGATTACTCTCTTTCGTAGCTTTTTTAAGTTTGTTCACGTTAGCAGCTTGCAGCACAGCGACGAAACAAACGACCTCTGAGAGCAAAACGACCACCAAAATTTTACAAGAACCTTATTCTGATGAACAGTTCTTATTAGGCACTTATGTTCGGATTCGAATCTATGATGAAGGCAAAGAAGCAGCATTAAAACCTGCCTTTGCTCGGGTCAAAGAACTAGGTGATAAAATCACGATCAATCAGGAGGGTTCCGAAATCGACGCAGTGAACCAACAAGCGGGTATCAAGCCAGTAAAGGTTTCTGATGATATCTACACGTTACTAAAACGTGCTTATGAATATAGTCAAGATTCACAAGGTGGTTTTGACATGGCAATCGGGGCTGTTACTCAATTATGGCGTATTGGGTTTGACGATGCGAGAAAACCGGCCCAAGAAGAAATCGATCAAGCATTAAAGCTGGTTGATTACCATAAAATTGAGCTGAACGATAAAGACAAAACTGTTTATCTGAAAGAAAAAGGCATGATCATCGATCTTGGAGCCATTGCTAAAGGCTATATCACAGATGAAGTTGTCAAAGTGTTAAAACAGCAAGGTGTAACGACAGCTATCGTTGACTTAGGTGGAAATGTCTATGTTTTAGGTCATAGCCCACGTGGTGAAGATCAAGACTGGACAGTTGGTATCCAAGATCCGAATCTAGCACGTGGTTCTGTTTTAGGAACGATCAAAGAACGGAACAAAACATTAGTGACTTCTGGCATCTATGAGCGTTATTTAGAAGTAGATGGTAAAAAATATCATCATCTATTTGATCCAGATACTGGTTATCCTTTTGACAATGATATTGCTAGTGTAACAATCATCACAGATAAATCAATTGATGGTGATGGCTTGTCGACAGCTGTCTTCTCAATGGGTGTGAAAAAAGGATTGGAATACGTCGAAAGTGAACTGAATGATGGAACGGAAGCCATTTTTGTTACCAAAGAAAACAAAGTATACGTGACCGATCCGATCAAAGATACTTTCGTTTTGGACAAAGATTCTAAATATACGATGGGCAATCGTTCTGAATTGAAATAAGGAGTATGAACTATGACACTAAAGATCTTTTTAGAAGTAGTAGAACTACGAACAAAGGTGGCTAGTGTATTTCCTTTTGCGATAGGGGTTTTATTCTCTATCGCTTTTTTTCATGAAATACATTGGCTTAATACAGGGTTGTTTTTTATTGGTATGTTGGTTTTTGATTTAGCAACTACAGCAATCAACAACTATATGGACTACCAAAAAGCCCATTCGAAAACTTATAAATACCAAGAAAACGTAATTGGACGAACTGGCATCTCACCAAAACTGATCCAAAAAATGATCCTAGGAATGATTTTATTTGTCTTACTGATTGGTGTAATCCTAACCGCTAGAACTGGGATTTTATTATTATTGATGGGCGCTACTTGTTGCTTCATTGGCATTTTTTATACCTTTGGGCCCATTCCCTTATCACGAATGCCTTTAGGGGAAATTTTCAGCGGTGTAACAATGGGGTTGGGAATTTTTGCCATGGTCATTTACATCAATACTTACAGTACGAAAGTATTTGATCTGATTCTTTCTTTTCAGACAGGAACCTTCCGTTTAGAAGGAAACATTTGGAGTATCCTAACGATCATCCTAGCTTCACTCCCCTTGGTTTTTACGATTGCCAATATCATGTTAGCTAATAACCTACGGGACTTAGAAAGAGATATCGAAAATCATCGCTATACTTTAGTTTTTTATATTGGGCGTCCCATTGGACAATTGTTGTTCCAGTTATTGATGTATGCTTGTTATCTGGTCGTCTTGATTGGACTATTGAGCCATGTCTACCAGTGGCCAATCTTGTTGACTTTTCTCACATTACCAACGATCTATCGTAACTTGCAACAATTCAAACAATCCTTGCCTCACCCCATCAGTTTTAGCTATGCCATCAAAAATATGATCTTGTTCAACAGTAGTTATGCATTGGGCTTACTTTGCAGTATTCTGTTGTCTTATGTTTAGAGATCCATTGATTTTTCAAATAAAAATAAGACCCATGAAGTCAATGAAAAGCTGTGACTTCATGGGTTAATTTTAAGTTATCTTAGAATGCTAATCTTTTACCTTACAGGTGCTTGCAAAAGCTGTCCCTGTAAACCTTTCGTTAGTGTATTGCCGCCGATTATTCGTTGGTTTTGTGCAGTTAGTCTTTTAGCCTGTGGTATTGCATGTTTCGTAAGATCAGTAAGCTTACTTAGTTCTCCTTTACGAGACATGGTATTACCGACGTCAAGTGCGCTCACTCCCTTTTTAGCATTTTGAGCCTGTATCTTTGCATCTATTAAATGAGTTTTATACTCTGCTCTTGCAACTGGATCAATCGAACCCTTGAATTTGATATGACTATTGACTCGATCTTTAATTACCTTAGTATCATCTCTAGTTATGAGGTCTTCTAATGCTAACTTATTAAATTTTTTTAGTGGTTGTTGGAGCAATTCTCTTTGCCTAGCTTCTGGCGTAATACCTCTCACTTCATCAATCTTTCGCCCAAGCCAGCCTCTTTTTTTCGGACCGTTTAATTTAAGTAATGGAGAGTTTTGTTTTTCTAGTGCCTTTACTACCTCTGGATTCCCTGCACATAGTTGCGTAACGAAAGCTCTCTGATTAGTTGTATCTTTTAGAGTGGCTTGATAAACTTTTCTTGCATTTGGATCAATCGAACCCAAGAATCTGTTCTCACTTAGGACTTTATCGCGAATGACCTCATTCTCATTCATGAGTGGTTTTAATAGGTTCTTATCAAATTTATGAAGTGGTTGTTGAAGTAGTTTATCTTTCCATTTATTTTGCCTAGCTTCTGGCGTAATACCTCTCACTTTATCAATTATTCGCCCAATCAACCCTCTCTTTTTCGGTTCGATTAATTTAGCTAGTTTAGGATCTGCTTTTATTATTTTTTCTATTTCACTACCGTTTTTTCCTTCACATAGTTGAGTAAGAAAAGCTCGTTGTTGATTCTCTTTCCGTTTATTCCATAATTTTTTCCCAGCTCGACCTGCGCGTATTAGCATTCTTCCAATAAAAAGTGTCGCAGTAACAGCCCATCCTGGCATCTTTTTAAAGAGTCTTTCGGTATAATCTAGTTCTCTTTCCGTTCCCGGTTCCATCATATATTTTCACCTCCTTCTTATTTTTCATCTGAATCAGACATTCTTTTTCGTTGCTTCTTCACGTGTGGTCCCATCTTGAGTGGGAGATACCGCTTCGTATTCTTTCTCGTATATCGTAATCCAATTAAATGAACCAGGGTCGCCTCTTAGGGCATATTTCGAGCCTTTTTCTCCAATAGAGAAAGAAACTTCTTCTTTTCTACCGTTATCGTCGATTTTCGTGATGACAAATACTGCACCGTCTTGATCTGGATTGACGGTGACAACACGATAATCATAAGTGAGCTCATTGACCGTTTTGTCTTCTTCGATTTTTTTCTGGATTAACTTACCGTCTTTAAATTCTAATGTAAATGTTCGATCGGTATTCGTATTTTCCCATGCGCCTTGTTGTAAGACGTCTAACCAAGCTTGTGAAATCACTTGTTGTGCTGCTTCTGCTTGTTCGGTGATTTCTTCTTCCATTTTGACTTTAACTTCTTCATTTGGATAGAAGTAGATTTCTTCTTTATCTTCTTTTAAATAAAAGATTGTACTTCCCATACGTGATTGTAATTTGAGTTTTTTCATGGTTCCTTCTTTATCTTCTAGCACTAAATACCCGTTATCGACTAAGTAATATTTACCAGCTGCTAGCCAAGAAGAAGCACGATAGGTCCCGTCGGTTTTTAATTCTAGTACCATTTCGTCACTTCGATTGGAGTACCATTTACCACTATAAGTAGTGGCACTGTATTCTCCTAATCGTTCCTTACTTTCCGCTGTTTCTTCTGTCTGACCTTTTTTAGTCGTCTCTTCCCGATTGGCTGTGTTTGAGAACAATGAATAGCTTGTCAAACCCAAGACCACAACGAAAAAAACTGTTACCCCTATTAAAAAATTTCTACCTGTTTTGGTTTCTAAAAAATTTTTGATCATATTTTTTCCTAAAAATAAAGATTTTCGTTATTTTTAGGAATTACTCACCACCTTTACTTTTCACGAATTGACTAATGAATCATTAACTAGCTAGTCGAAAGATTAAGGCACCCCATATCCAGAGATTGCTGAATGATCGAGTGTATAGGTTCTTCTTCGAACCATATTTTCTGAATTACCTTCAATTACTTGAATCGTATTTCCACCTGTAAATTCAACGATCCCCACCTGGTCTTTCCCCGTTTTATTACCTTTCCAATCAAAGAAAATCAAATCCCCTGGTTGCGGGATGTAGCCTATATCAGTGGCTTTGAATTTATTATTCTTTTTGTACCAATTGAACATATCTAACGGTCTTACAGTATTCGGTACACGACCTTGACTGAGATACCCTGCTTGTTCTGCTACCCAAGTAACAAAGATCGCAGACCATTCCATTCGGCTCTCATAGCCAGCCCACTCCCAATATTTATTGCCATTTAACGTACCGATTTCTTTAGTTGCCACCTCTACCAACTTGCCAGTAGAGTTTGAGAGGTTGTAAGAAATTAAGCGTGCATAGAACATATCACCAAATGCGTAACGCCAGTTATAGCCAAGATCTAAAGCCACGCCCTTATTATAAGAAACAACTTCCCCATTACTTCTTTCTTGCGCATAAGCTTTGCTATGCTCAAATGTATATTTACTATCTGTACGGATCAACTCGTCCAAATAGTCTTCCCCATAATTGTAAGCTTGGATCGCTGCTAAGTTACCTAATTGATACATTTGTGCTTTTCTTATTAAATTTGCAAAATAAGCTACACCTAATTCAATTGACTTTTCTGGGTTGATCGTTTGATTCAAATTTTGTGCTTTCGCAATTCCCATAATATCCGGAACGGTTTCACCATCCCCACCACTTTCTACCCAGATTATGGATAGTATGACATTGGTAAATGATTCAATGTTCTGTTTTTTTGCTTCTGTTACTACTTTTTCTCGCCATTGAACCACTTTTTCAGGTGGATAAATAAGCTCACCTTGCGATTGTTCTCGATCATACTGACTTAATTTCGTACGATTTCCATAAACCAAATTTTCAATAAAAATTGTCGGATTGATTTCTGGATTGCGGTAGAGGAAGATTCGTTTTTCTTTCATGATCATCAATAAATTACCGTCAAATTTGTCACTTGTGTAACCAATCAAATCTCCGCTTTCTAAAGAAGCTCCTTCACGTATGATCGGCGTCACATTAATATAATAAGCTTGGTATTTCCCTGTTTCCGTTTTGATACTTGTTGTCGTTTGCTTTTTCCCATTTAGATCTCGAGCCGTACGTGTACTGATCTCTGTTACCTTCTCGTTTGATGTGGCATAGACAGGCGTTTGTGGTTTCGCATCAATGATTATTTCATCATTCATATTGGCATCGTCCCGACCGCGATAACCATAATTACCAATAACAGAAGCATACGAAACTTTCCCTAAAGGATTATCCATAAAAATCTTATCCTGAAAACGATCGATTTCTAACACAGGATAATATTTATCGATTTCATCTTGTGAGAATGCTGAGATCGTTCCTATCACTTTATTGTTTGAATAGAGTTCGATTTGAAGATCTAAATCAAGAAATTCAGCAATCGTTTGTACTTTGACATTCAGCGTGACGCTGTCTTTGTCTTTTTCTTCTTTATCTTCTTCTTCTTTGTCTTTAACTTTTTCTTCTGTATCTTTATCTTCTTCAAATTCGACTTTGTATGTAAAAGTGCCATCATGGATTGCGCGAAGTTCATCTTCTACTTTTGCAATCTTAACTGGCTCTTCCTCCATTGGCGAATACTTATCTTTAAACTGGGCATAAAAAGACATATATAATGGAGGACTCATGGAGGTTTGGTCTTTTAGTCGTTTCAGATAATTAGGAAGCGCACTATTTTTAATATTATAATTTTCATATTTGGCATTTAAGTAATAGATATAGTTATCCCCATTTGAAGCAAACGAAAATTGTTCCGGATCGGCAACCATTCCATTCACTTCAAAATAAACTTCATCATGTTCTTCAACTAATTGATTGTAACGATTATAAACATCTCTATTTTTAGAGGCATCCAAATAGGAAATATACTCAAATGCTTCAGCAATCGCCATATCTTCTGTTTTCAATGTGAACAAGGCGACAATAAAAGTCCAAATCGCTAAAACAACCGAGATTACCACGAGAATGATCGCTAGTATAACGATAACTATCGCGATGATCAATAGCGCCTTGATTGTAATCACTAAAAAAATCAGCGTAATGAGGATCCCGATAATCGTTAGATCGCCCTTTTCATCTCGCCCACCAAGCATTTTCATAGCCGCTTCTTTTGCTTGCCCTTTTGGTGACAGCTTTTGAGCCATATCTAAAAATTTTGGCGCTGATTTTGCTTTACCTAGAAAATTCTTGAAGAAACCACCCTTTTTACCAACGCCTTTTGTAGGATTTACATAGACAACTTCCGTGTTTTTACCCTTACCAAAAATATTGTACCATTTTTTTTTGGTGGATTTCACTGAATCTTGAGGTGCAAATCCTTTTTGATCTTTGTAAGCAGTGTAGCTGTAAGGGGTACTATCCTTAGAAGAACGAGCAACCAAATTGCCTTTTTTTGTTTCTTCTGCTACTTTTTTTAACTGTTCTTTTTTTAGCTGTTTCTTTTGCACATTCACTTTTGGTTGATCTGTCGACTGTTTTGTTCCCTGGATATTATTCTGACTTTTTGAATCAGCACGTAATTCCTGTCGCACTTTTTTTTGATCATTTTTGCGTTTTATGCCTAAAACTTTACGGAACCTATTTTTAGCTAATACGACGGTTTTATTTCCAAATTCTTCAACGTCTCGTTTTATTTTTGAAATTTGTTTCTTAGTCAGTTTAATCTTTTGTTTCCCTTGTTTAATGACTCTTTTTAAACGAGATTTTTTTTTAATGATTGGTAGTTTATCATTTCTATGGACGATTATCGTTACTTTAATTGTCTGATTGTTTTTAAGGATCGCTTTTGTTAGTTCTGAACTTTTTTTTTGGTCTTTGATGAGACCTTTGGTTTTTTCTAATCCTGTGCTGATAATACTATTTTGTGATTCCTGCTGTTCGTTATTGGGTTCATTCAAATCGGGCACTGTGACGTATCCTTTCTGATTCCATTTTCGTTTTAGTCTTCACCAGGTTTGGTTGACATCATCTTATACAACTGCGTATCTTTCGGAAAATGATCATAAAAAGGTAAAGTTGTATCGCCAAATACCATCAGTCCATAACCTTCTGGTGAATTCACAACAAATTTTTCTTGTTCTTCTGAGATATCAAATAACCGGACTAATTGTGAACGGTCAGATTTTGCTTGATTGAGCATCATGACGAAATCACTATTTGAAAGCATCCGCCGCGCAAGGTCCGAAAGTAAAAGTGTCTCCACATTCTGTGTAATCCCAGTTGGAATTGCCCCCCACTTTCTGGCACGACTCCATAATTCAAAGAAATAATTTTCAGAATACTCATTTGTAAACAGTAATTGCATTTCGTCGATATACAACCAGGTCCGAACGCCTCTTTCCCGGTTGGTAGTGATCCGATTCCAGACTTGGTCCAACACGATCAACATCCCCATTGTTTTGAGCTGTTTCCCTAAATCTTTGATATCATAAACAACGAGCCGTTTGGTAATATCGACATTTGTTTCAGAGGAGAATACTGACAAACTTCCTTCGATATAAATTTCCAAGTCCGTCCTCAATTGGTGCGCTTCTTCTTCCTCTTGCTCTTGTAAGATGTGGTAGAAATCTACAAAAGTTGGCATCCGATCGCTAACCGTTTCATACGTTCGACGACATACACGGTCGATCAACGTTTTCTGGGTAGAGGTTAGCCCCAATGCACCGCCAATGATCAAGTCGAACAATGAAATCAAAAACTCCGACTTTAAAACAACCGGGTCACTATCATCTCCATAGTTTTCGTTGATATCCATTGGATTGATCGTGGTAGCGGAATCACTAGCGATCTTGATAATCTCACCATTAAAATTTTTACCGATAACGGAATACTCACGTTCAGGATCAATAATGATGACTTCATCTTCGGCATCACGCAATAGTACATTTACGATCTCACGCTTCACCGAGAAACTTTTACCAGAACCAGGAGTTCCTAGAACAAATCCATTGGGTGCTTTTAATAATTTCCGGTCAAGAGATAAAATATTCTTTGAAATAGCATTTACGCCATAATATTTCCCATTTTCTTGAATTAGATCTGAAATAGTAAACGGCACAAATATCGCAGTGCTGGCAGTCGTTAGTGTTCGATCCAATGGCAATATATTATTTCCTAAAGGTAAGGTTGCGTTCAGCCCAGCCTCTTGCATAAATTCTAACTCGATGATCTTAAATCCAAATTGTCGACCAATAGAAGATACCTCGTCATGTACTTCTGTTAATTTTTCAACTGTTGGGGCATGGAAATGGATACTTCCAGTCATCGAATAAAGCTTTTGACCCTTGTTCTGTAAATCATCAACTAAATTTTTCGCTTCTGTTAGCGAATAAGTCAAATCATAGGAAAGCATTTCAAAATCGTAGCCGTTTTGTAGGGCTTTTTTCTGTTCATCCACTTTTTGTTGTTCCATAAAAGCTAATTTGGTCTTCACTAAGTCAAATGCTTCATCTTGCTCAAGTGGCTTGATATGTAATGTAATCACCAACTCTTGAGGGATTTCTAACAGTTCAAAAATAAAGGTATCTGCTAGTTCCGATGGATATTCTTGCAAATAAACGGTTTTGGCATAATGATCATCCATTTTCAAGTAGTTTTTGTTTTGTTTCAGTTCAATCACTTCTGGTAGGATATCCTCAATTTCTGGTTCTTCCTTATCGCTTTTTGTTAATAAAATATCAGACAAAATTGTCAACATCTGTTTTTTCTCAAGACGGTTGATCCTACTACCTAATCGACTCGCAAACATTGCAAAGCGATCTACAACCATTTCCAGCTCTTTATGAGCAAGTTTTTCTGTTTGATGTTGCTGGATGAAGGTAAACAAAATCCGTTTCTTATAGCCATTTTTTTCTTCATCCAGTTTTCTGGAAATAACATCATTCATTTCTACGCGATAAGGATCTAAAAAATCATTCTTTTCTTGGTAGTAGAGAATTGATTGCAATTCACTCAACGGTCGTTTCTTTTTGTAGACAGTTAACTGTAGCTGGGTTTTACTACTTAAAGAATTAAGGAAATCACAATATTGCGAGAAAATCTCAATCTGATTCTCTTCTGATGAAAGCTGATAGTTGATATCTTCTAATTCGACTGTGATGGAGTACGTATTATCATCCAGTTGACAAACACCGCTGGGAAAAATTGATTTAAAGTAAAAAGTATCGCGCAAAAAATCCACATCTTGTGGATTTTTTTCTGTTGTTTCTTTATATTTTTAGAAGTCTTCTTTAAATTTTTATGATTATTCTTTATTTTTGACTTTAATTTCATCATCGTTCTTGTCCGCCTAATTCTTTACTTTCTGACATGTCTTGCTGACCATCATTCTTTTTTCGTTTCTTTTTTCTAGTTCCTGTCGAAATATGGTATTTAAAAAATTGCTTAACATAAACTTCAAATGATAAGCCATTTCGTTTGAACCATCCAAAAGACACGATTGGAATAGAGGCAATGATCATCAACCAACTGATGATTTCGATTGGCATTTTTAACCATGCAATGAATATCAGTGCGATCGCGACATTTACCCCGCCAGCAATACAAAGACACAATAATTGTTTTAGATTCATTCCTGCTATTACTTTTTCTTTGTATTCTTTGATATCTTTTGGAACTTTTACTTCTATTGCCATATCTCCCCTCCTTATGATGCAGATATTAGTGTTTTGGCCCATCCTTTAGTTTTATTGATAGCTAGTAAGATTCCAATCATATAGATCGTTAATCCTAAAATAATCCCAAACATATGGGTGCCAACGTCTTCCATTATTCTCATGAATAGCATTGGATATGTAACTAAAACCAGGGCGATAAAGGTTGACTGCAACCCCGTGGCGGCAAAATTTTTAAAGAAGCCTTTGGTCATAGCAGAAAATTCTTGGCTTGGTAGAGCCCCCATCGGAATTGGTGCCATCGCGCTAAAAATATAAAGCTCCATAAATCGTAAATAAATCGTTACCTGAATCAACGTCCGTACAACAAGTGACACTAAAAATAGAATGAACATAATTAATAGCACAGCGATTTGTGACCAGAAATCTAGATCATTTACCGCCTGTTCTACTCTTGCTGCTACATTCGCTACAGTTTTTTCGTCACCTACTTGTAAAATTTTATACGTTAAATTAGAAGTAATCACTATGATTCCGTCTAACAAAACTTGAATTTTTAAAATAACCACATAACAAATCGCAAATTTAATAAATGATTTGATGATCATTTCAAACCCAAGCATTGGTGCTCCTCCAGCTCCCTCAACCTTAAGTGAAATTTTTTGAAATTCCAAAAGAATAAAGATGGCTAAAATAGACAATGAAAGCGGAATAACAACTAGTTCCTGTAAATCTACTACTAATTTATATGCATCATACATGTATCCTGATAGATTCTTACTCAGAGTGTATTTTAAATCATCTCCATTCAAATAAAACATGATTTGATTAAAGAGCCACATTATCGCTGATGTCATAAATTAAATCCTGCTTTCAGTGTATTATTGTAAAAGTGAAGAGAAATCAAATTGAGTTGCGAACCAGCCTGCAGCAACTAAAATCAATCCACCACCGACAATTTGCCAAATTCCTTGCTGTAATTGCGGACCATTTTTATCTTTTAATGCACCAGCTAAAATGACCGTTCCCCAAATTAGCCAAAGACCTCCACCTACTAAAGTGAAGTTTGATACTAAACTAAAAACTTTTTCTAATAAAGCTGCATCTTTCATTTAAACATTTCCCCTTTTTTGAGTTATTTATTATTTGTTACTACTTTTAGTATATGGTAATTTTTCAACCGATGTTTGCCAGTTATTTCTAAGTTGAGAAATTTTAGAAACTCCCTCTCTCAAATTTTATAATTGACTAATTTAGTCAATATATGTAAGAGGTCCTTATCAAAAAGCAGACTAGCTGAGAAGAATAGTTACTCTAAAAAATTTTAAAATTCGTTATTTTGGACACAATAGATTGATTCATCTACAAAACTTGGAACATCTATCCATTTTTTTCAAATAAATGCACAGCGCTTAAGAATTGATTCCTGAAAATAAGTCGAAAAATCAAAAATGCTCAAAATAACAAGAAGCCACTTTTGGATTCACCATGATTTCCGAGTGCCAGACAGTCCTTATATCATCTTCTACTAGTTTCACTCAGCATCATTGACAAGGATTAAATTCCTATTACATATGTATGTTACGTAGTGGAAGGTGTAGAGAGATTACGTTCATACATATATGAGTCTGTCACATCCCCTAATTTTTTATAGTTTTTATGTTTGACAATGTCATATTTTTCAGATAGGAAAGGATTTGCTCCACGTATTTTTAAAATACATTGTTGCCCTTTCAAACTGGCTACTTCATCGGGGTCCATCAAATTACGCCCCAGCTTTTGGAAACTTTCATTGAATGATCCATTTGAGCCTTTAGTGACACTGATATTTCTTTGTTCGATCGTTTCTTTACCTAAAAGTTTAGAAATATATTCATGCGTACTTTGTTCCATCCCACCTAAATATAAAAAGACGTCACTCGTACCAATAATGGTTTCCCAAGTATCTTTATACAACGTTTTTAACTGACTAATATTTTGTAAGATCACATTTGTTGAGATTTCTCGACTTCGAATAACCGAAATAACTTTCTCAAAATCCGGAATTTGACCAATATTGGCAAATTCATCTAGAATACAGCGAACATGACATGGTAAGCGTCCTTTATAAATATTATCTGCTTTGTAGACCAGCATATCAAAGAGCTGTTGGTACATCATACTGGCTAAGAAGTTAAAACTGGTATCTGTATCTGGCAGTAAGATGTACAAAATCGTTTTCCGATCCCCAATGGTGTCCAATTCTAATGTATCTTTAGAGACCAAGTCTTTGATACTAGGAATATCAAACGGAGACAACCTTACCCCTAAACTAACTAAAATACTCTTGGTCGTCTTATCCCCTGATAGTTTGAAAATTTTATATTGCGCAACCGCGAAGTTTGTTGGATCTTTCTCTTCTAACTCATTGAACAGCACGTCTAAAGGACTGACGAATCCAGGAACATTTTCGTCAATATCTGCTAGACGTACCAATTCAATCACATTTCCTAATGTGCGATCTTCTTCAACGACTTCTTGGATCAAATAGCTAAAAATCGCCATCAATAAAGCAGTCTCTGCCTTTTCCCAGAAATCATCGCCACCTTTTTTATCAGGATTTGAAGTGTTTTTAATCAAATTATTTACGATTTTTAGAATATCGTCTTCCGTTCTTATGTATTTAAATGGATTGTAGTGATGGGTGTCACGCCGATTGATCAAATCAAAGACTTTGATATTGTAACCCGCTTCCTCAAACATTTTTCCTGTTTCCATCAATAACAATCCTTTGGAATCACTGACTACATAGGAAGAATGCATTTGCATCAGATTCGGTTTTACATAAAATCGCGTCTTACCACTACCGGCTCCTCCAACCACAACGACATTTTTGTTACGGTTAAAATTATCTTTACCAGTAATTTTCATTCGTCCTGACAAGGATAAACTCTCTGTTTTAGTCAATATGATATTAAAACTCTTTTTCTTCGCCAAAAATGGTTTGATATCTCGAAATTTCCCCCATTTTGCACTTCCATATTCTTCATTTGGGCGTACTTTTTTTTCATCAAACGTTTTGTATAATACTAGTAATCCATAAGAAAGAACAAAAGCGAGCCCTCCCAGTAATGACTTTACGTTAAATGAGAATTGGAAGGAAAAACTAGCTATTTCATCAACTGCGTGAAGAAAAGATCTAGCTATTTTTTCCACAAATGTTACGGTTGTATTTTGATCAATCGTAAATAAAAAAAATGTACGATTCCCTATATACATTAATGTACTCACCACAACTACGTGGACTACCCATAAAACATATTGAGACTTTTTCAAGTGGTTGTTCATCCCTTTCGTTACTTAATTTGAATATAGCGTTTATGTGATATTATCACTAACGTCCGTAGCCCTCCGAGCGCTGGTGATCATTTTTACTGCTCACTGATGCTCGTCCACTAGATTGTTTTGCATTAGTTGGATTATTCAGCACTCTACTAACAGAATCCCTTAATCTTACTTTGTCAGTTTCTGTCTGTTTATTCAAAGTAGAAATGGAAGATATACTCGTCCGAGCTGATTCTTGTTCTTGCGTTTTTTGGCTCGTCTGCGTTTTCTGTTTTTCAGCTGTTTGCTTTTCATTGTCTATCTGAGCCACTCGTGCTACTCGCGTATTAAAGTCAGGGGTAAGAGAGTGGTGCTGTCCTAGTTCTTGCACTTTAGCTGAGCGTTCGGTAAATAACTGTTCACGCTTCGCATTTTCTCGATTAGCTAATCGATTTTGCAGGGGTTTCAATAAGTATTTATCAGCAACCCACACACCTAGCAACGTAAAAAGGGCAGGAACTGCTATAGCTGCTACTGAAGCAATAAGTGTACCAGAAATCGCTGGAAGTGCTGCGGTTAACAGTAAAGGTAAGCCGAAAGTAGCTAACCCAACAAATAGGGCGACTCCAATTAACGTTTTCACTTTATTTCTCCATAAACGTTTGGCGAAATTGGTTGTCGTCATCAATGCCGCATTTTTTACTCGAGTAGCAAACGGCAACCGCTGTCCGTTAGCATCCAACCCTTTTTTCAGATTTTGGTTTTCTTCTGATGAACGCTTTTCAGAATGGGCAATATCGAATGTTTCTTTTATTTTCTTTCCGATTGGAACAAAGGTTTTAGCGTTAAGATTACTTAATTTTTCCTTACCAAATTTATATGGTCTAGCCACTACTTTACCGACTGGTTTTAAAGGTCGACCAATTGTTCTAGCTGTCGAGCGCACAGATTTTCCGATGGATTTAAAAGGTCTAGCAATTGTTTTTGAACCTTTTTCTAGCGCTGCCACTGTCTTAGGAAATCTCTCCTTAGCAAATCGTTGGACTCTCTTGGAAGTACGTGGAATGATTTTAGGTACGGCATTTACTAAGCGTTGACCGACATAACTACCAATAATCACGCCTCTTAACCAGTTGACTACAGCGGATCCATGTAATAATTGTGTGCCAGTAGGCATTAGCGGAAGAGCGCCAGCCATCGCACTAAAAAACGCCATCGGTGCAACCCACAGTACTTGTCTTGCTAAAAACAAATAAAATGAAGGGCGGGTCAGCACCTGATACCATTTCTTTTTAAGATCTTTATAAGTAATTTCTTTTAACTCTTCGGCTTTTCCTTTCAATTCTGCCGTATCTTGCTTAACATTTTCGAGTTCCTTAGCTAGCACCTGAGGATCCTTTGGCTGTATCTCTTCTAAAAATTCAGCTAATTTTTTTTCATCGCCAAGAATTGTCTTTAAACCTTCACATAGTGTTTTATTTTTAGTAAGATCGATTTCTATCTTAGATCTTGCTGCTTTAGACTTCTTCGATTGATCAAGGAAAAAATTATTGTACGGTCCATATTTTTTTAATTCTTCATCGTGCTTTATCTTTTGTTCGACAAACGCGACCTGAGATCGTAATCTTTCTACGTATGCTAACTTTAGATCTTCAACCGAAACTGATTTTTTCACACTATCTGTTTCATCTAATGTACTGTTGACGTTTTCCGGCATAGAAGTTTGGTTCATGTCACCTTCTGATACTGAACGTAAATCTGAAGAATCCTTTGGTAGTGGAACTTGATTTGTAAAATTATTTATTTCTGAATCGCTATTGGGTGTAGACGGTTGGTCTAAGGAATCTCCTGGTGTTAAAACTTGGTTTGTAAAACTGCTTAATTCTGGAAATTTATTGAGTTCAGCAGTTTGATTTGTAATTTCCTTTGATAAACTAACTTTACCATTAACATAACGCAATTTAACTCTTGGTATAAGAATTCGGTCAAATTGGTCAAAACTGTGACTTGGTATAGCCTGTTCCGTCATTACTCCGGGAGCCGAATTTCTACGAACTAACTTGTCATGATTTTTTAAATCTTGAGTTGTAGATAATGATGATAGTATACGTTCTGAATTGCTTCGTTTTAAGTTTGAAGCAGGTGATTGATCTAAGGAATCTCCTGGTGTTAGAACTCGTTTTGTAAAACTGCTTAATTCTGGAAATTTATTGAGTTCAGCAGTTTGATTTGTAAATTTCCTTGGTAAACTAACTTGACCATTAACATAACTTTGACCATTAACGTAACGCAATTTAACTCTTGGTATAAAAATTCGGTCAAATTGGTCAAAACTGTGACTTGGTATAGCCTGTTCCGTCATTACTCCGGGAGCCGGATCTCTACGAACTAACTTGTCATGAGTTTTTAAATCTTGAGTTGTAGATAATGATGATAGTACACGTTCTGAATTGCTTCGTTTTAAGTTTGAAGGAGGTATCTTCCAAAGTTCACGCAATGAAGTGGCATATTCAAACTCTTGAATTTTTTGAGATATACTTGTTGTTCGTTTGTCAGATGGCGTAGTGAGTTCTGGTGCACTATTTCGGCGACCTTTATCTGTTTGTTCTCTATGTACTTCATGTAATGTGTGACTAACTGATCTAGATCTTGCTATTCTATTTGGTCTACGCTCCTCTTGTTGGCTAAGTCCATGAATAAAATTTGCTTTAGGACCTTTCCGGAGCACGAGGGAGTCTTTTTCTTCTATATTATTAAATTTATGGATTAGATTTTTCACATGGCCAGGGCCAGGGCCAGGTCTATCATTTGCCGAATCCTTTTCTGATACACTATTTGCGAGGCTATTAGTAGCTTGAATTTCAGGCTTAGCTTGCTTTCGCAAATCGTCTTCTGATCGATTGAAAGAATTATTCGTTTGCTGCTTGTTTCCTTGTGGTAGATTACTTCCATTTTTATTAGGTGTTTTTACTGATACTGTTTGGTCGGGTTTTGACTCTCCATTCTTTTCAAACGTCGAAACTATTTCTGATACATTACTTAGGCGATTGATAGATTTAGATTTAGTTTCAGGTTTTGCTTGATCTCGCAAATCGACTTCTGATTCATTGAGAGAATGATTCGTTTGCTGCTCGTGCTCTTTTGATAGATTACTATTACTTAGGCGATTGATAGGTTCAGGTTCAGGTTTTGCTTGTTCTCGTAAATCGTCTTCTGATCGATTGAAAGAATTATTCGTTTGCTGCTTATTTCCGTTTGGGTTAGACACTTCTTGTTGGCTATGTCCTTGAGCGAATGTTATTCTAGGACCTTTCTGAAGCTCGTGAGAGTCTTTTTTTTCGCTATTAAATTTATCGATTAGCCCTCGCACATCGCCACTGTAAGGTCTAGCATTTGCCGAATCCTTTTCTGATGCACCATTTGGGAGACTATTAGTAGCTTGAATTTCAGGCTTAGCTTGTTTTCGCAAAACGTCTTCTGATTCATCGAGAGAATGATTCGTTTGCTGCTCGTGCTCTTTTGATAGATTACTATTACTTAGGCGATTGATAGGTTCAGGTTTTACTTGATCTCGCAAATCGTCTTCTGATCGATTAAAAGAATTATTCGTTTGCTGCTTATTTCCGTTTGGGTTAGACACTTCTTGTTGGCTATGTCCTTGAGCGAATGTTATTCTAGGACCTTTCTGGAGCTCGGGAGAGGTTTCTTTGTTGCTATTAAATTGATTGATTATACTTTGCACATCGCCACTGACAGGTCTATTATTTGCCGAATCCTTTTCTGATGCACCATTTGGGAGACTATTAGTAGCTTGAATTTCAGGCTTAGCTTGCTTTCGCAAACCAACTTCTGATTCATCGAGAGAATGATTCGTTTGCTGCTCGTGCTCTTTTGATAGATTACTATTACTTAGGCGATTGATAGATTTAGGTTCAGGTTCAGGTTTTACTTGTTCTCGTAAATCGTCTTCTGATCGATTGAAAGAATTATTCGTTTGTTGCTTGTTTCTGTTTGGTTTAGACACTTCTTGTTGGTCTTGTTGGCTAAGTCCTTGATTGAATTTTATTCTAGGACCTGGCTGGAGCTCGTGAGAGGTTTCTTTGTTGCTATTAAATTGTTTGATTATACTTTGCACATCGCCACTGACAGGTCTATTATTTGCCGAATCCTTTTCTGATGCACCTTTTGGAAGACTATTAGTAGTTTGAGTTTCAAGTTTAGCTTGGTTTCGCAAACCAACTTCTGGTTCATCGAGAGAATGATTCGTTTGTTGCTTGTTTCCTTGTGGTAGATTACTTCCATTTTTATTAGGTGTTTTTACTGATACTGTTTGGTCGGGTTTTGACTCTCCATTCTTTTCAAACGCTACAACCCTTTCTGATACATTCATTTGGTCTTGATTTTGTTCTAATACACTCCCCCTATCCTGTCTTTTTTTCCTCCTTATAGTGGCTGTCTCTACGAGAACTTTTTTCGCCTTGTCCTTTCTGTTTTCTACTTCCTCTTTCGTAATATCAACTGCAGTAGCTTTTGCATACATCTCTTCCAAAGTATCCGTTTTTATTATTTCAAAATTCTCAGTTCTCATGAATTCTTTAACAAGCTTCTTAATTTTATCAACAATCTTAGCGTCTGTTATTGTTTGGCCTCTAACCTTATCTGGCGCATTTGGCAGATCTAGCGTATTTGGCGTATTTGACATCTCATGCATCATTTTTTGATTTTTCTGACTAACATTATTTAATTCATTTAATTTTTTGTTACAATCTGCTACTTCGTTTCGTTTGTGCTGCTTAAGCCCAGTAAGTTGTTGTTTCGATTGACTGATCTGACTAGCTAATATTTCGGCCAGATCTTTATTCTCAAAGTACTTCGTTTTTTCATCTATTGCGATGGCTCCAAGATAATCATTACTTTCATGACTATTATTAGATAAAAAAACGTCCTTTGTTTCTAATTTTTCTATTGTGGCCTTATACCTTTCATGCTTTACGATCTTCGTTTCTTGTTCCTTTTCTAATACATTAATTTTTTGTTGAAGTTGCTCCCCGCTGATTTTTCCCTCGGCGTGTTCGATTCTTGCTTCATACTCAGTTTTTTCACTTTGTAATTCAAACACTTTACGATCCCCAGCCATCCGTCGAAGTACTTCAAATTTAAAGTCATCTAACATATCTTGCACTTTTAAAAGTGCAGTCTTTTCTCCATTATTCTCTTGGATTGGCTTTTCACAAAGAGTAAAGACATTTTCTTTTTTGACAGAAAACGACGATGCTTCTTTGATAAACTCTGACTTTAAATTAGATTTATTTTGCCATTCACCGGTTTCGTTCTCCAATATATTCTTTCTTACCAAGTAGTTCATTCCTCCTCCATCCTTCTTGGATCATTCTACTAGATCTATTCTAATTGCATAATAGCGCAATTTATTAAATCTGATGTGCAATTTCACTACGACCGTTGTTTATTTGGAAACCATTTGTTAGACTATTTTTAATATCTATACTGGTTTTTACTGCTCCCGTAGTGGCATCTTTCATACGCTTTTTGTCATCTACTTGTTTATCTGATACTCCCACAGGATTTTGTTGTTGCGCCACTGTCCAAATTGGTTGTAATTTTGAAACTTGTTTATCAATTGGTTGTAATTCTGGAACTTGTTCATCTTTAAGTAATGGGACCTTATCTGTTTCTTGGCTTAGGTCTTGTTTTTCTTTGGCCAATGCCTTTCTTTCTTGCCGTTTATTCCATTTTTTCTTAAGAACTTTATATCCTTTTCGAAGGTTAACCCCAGTCCATTTTACTGCTATCCAAAGCTTATCCCCAGTCCACTTCGCTACTTCCCAAGTCAATTTTAATAATTTCACAGTCAAAAATCCCAAGCCCCCAAATAGACAGCATAAAAGAAACAACATACTACGATCTTCAGAATCCATCACTTTTTCCTCCTTTAAATTTTTTTATTTTTTTGTTTATTTTAATCATACCTGACTTTCTAGCTGGCTCCATCCTATTTTTTCCAAAAAATAAAAAAAGATGGCACTCGTAAAAGTTGTCCTTAGGAAGAATATAAACACGCCTCAAAATTCGACCAAAAAATTGGCGTTGGCACTTTTGAAATTTTTAAAATATCCGCATTGATTCGTTCAAAATTTAGGGAGAGATCTGTTAGTATCAAGTCATATTGATTCAACACCTGGTAATCAATTGAAAAGACATCTTGTTCATAAATATCAATCTGCTTAAAAAAAGGATACTTGTTTAAAATAATATTTTTATAAAGTAAAGCGACACCAATTTCCTGTGTACTTAAAACCAGAATCGACTTTTCTTTCACTTGTGGTTCGATCATATGTACTAATTGATTGGAAGAAATAAGTAATTCCAAAAATAAGTCTTTATGTAATAATTCACTTTTTTCAATAAAGCTCAGTTCTGCAACTTCTAGCGAATGATGATACGCTTGCCAAATCTTAGGATTGTTTTGCATCACTTTTTGATAAAATATATCCGCATAACTGACTTTAAAGATCATTAATTCTTTATAAAAATTGATAAAGTCAGATAAGTAGTCGATTGTCCTTTTACTGACCGATCCTTCAATATTAAGTAAATAATAAAAATGAGTAAGAAAAGTTTCAATTTTCTTAGGCATGATTGTCTGGCGATTAGTATCTGTTGTAAAGAGCAAACCGAAATAGGAACTTAAGACATTTGCTACATTATTTCTAGTTACATTAAACTTATATTTTTGACTCATCAACGTTGTAAAGACTGTATCTTTTTGAATTACTGTTAAAAGCTCAGTGACAACCATTTCTTTATTCTCCAACTCATCTTCCGGTACAAAGTGTTTGTGACCTATACGAATGATCGAAAGAAAAATGTAATACACCGAATAAATAATTTTAGGAGCACTAGCCGTTTTATTTTGTGCTTTGAGACACCTACGTATTAATTGATAGATAGAATCAAAATAAGCAAACTCTTGTATTCGATACATCTCTTTAAACATACATGCAAATAAACGTCTAATTTCCGTTTCATTGCCAACTACCATTAATTTTGCTTGTAAATCGATCTGAATATTTATGGTCTCTGTATAAAAATAATTGTTTATTTTTGACACAATCCTGCGAATACTTGTTTTACTCAAAAATAAAGATTGAGAAATTTCAGTTAGTGTTGGTTCGTATATGACTATGTATTTTAGTATTTTGACATTAATTGAATTATTCAGTATTTTTACAAAAATATCATCTAAATTGACATTGTTCGGTATCGTCAAACTCACTTCTTTGTGATTATTTACCTCAATATGAACAGGAAAGTAGGAATCATTGAAGTGTTCAATATCAGCAATTAGTGTTTTATCGGTAATTGTCAGCTTCCTTGCTAGTTTGTTAAGATTGGAAGACCTAGTATTTAACAAATAAAGTAAGGTAACTTGCCTTTCTAATTGCTTTTCAAGTAACCCCATAAGTACAAAACTCCCTTCTATTAAACATCATGTAAGAGTATCGTACAGTCAATTCCTTTAATTTCCCGTATGTTTTTTTCTAGTTTTAGAAATTTAAGTTCTCAAAAATATTTGAATTGTGTTAAAATATAAAATTTAAAAATCCACTCATATAGAATATATCTATTCCATTTTTAAATAACAATAACTAAATACAATAATAACCAATGTAACAAATAACCATGAACGATTTACTATAAAGTTAATAAAAAACAAGTATAGAAATTTATAAAAAAAACACTAACATAACAAAAATATATGATAAAATAATTTATATACCATAAGAGAAAGGTGGGAGGAAGCGATTTCTAAGATTTTGAAATCCAAAATGATGATGAAAGAACTTAATATACTGGAAAAAACTTCAGAAAGACAAGTCAAGTTAGCATTACTTCTGGGTATGTCATCAATTGAGTGCAACACGCTAACAAAGCAATTAAATGTGACAAAAAAAACATTATTAAGTGACATTGTTTTTTTTAACCACACCTATTCACCTGTTGTCGTTAAAATTGATCAATATCAAAACATAACATTAAAAATGCCTAATGATATGAATCTGGAAGACTTAATCAAAAAAATACTAAATCATTCTACGAACGTTCAAATCTTAAAAACGATTTTTATCAATGAACCTGTTTTGTCAAAACTCGCTGAAACATTATTTTTAAGTGAAACCAGTATTCGGCGAATTATTTTTAAAATCAATGAATATTTTTCTGAAAGAAACTGGCCAATCATGATCAAAGTTGCTTCTCAGTTACAAATTACAGGTGACGAAAGTTTTATACGGCATTTTTTTTGTAGCATGTTTCGTGAAATTTATACCCCGCAGCAACTACCACATTTTGACTATATATTTGACTTGTTACAACGTTATCATAATAAAAACCATACGTTTTCTTCAGTAAGTACATATAAGTTAATTTTAAATAGTTATTATTTTTATACGTCCATTATTCGTATCGGACAACGACACATAATTGATTACCCTTTAAAAAAAGAAACCGAAAGTGAACGATTATTTTTTGACTTATTGACAAAAAGTACCGTTCTTTGTTCGATCATTGAAAAGAAATATAATTTTAGTATTACAAAGTCAAATGTCCATAACCTATTAAGTTCATATAGTCATTTATATTTTTTTAATTCAAAAAATGATGAATTAATGGAGCAAAAGAAATTACAAAATTTAGTTCATAGTTTTTATCATTATATGGGCATAGATATTACCTTATCTCCTAATGACATACAAAGACTAAATGACTTTATCCATTTTAATGAACGATTGCAATCCTTTAAGACGACATACATAGATCTTTTATCACAAACATTTATCAAAGAATCAGAAAAACTATTATCAGCTTATGAAAATTCAATCGAACAAGCCGGTTTGACTGAAATCAAAGAAAACCAATTGCTTTATGAAGAATTATTTTTAGAACTGATTACATTATCTCCACAATTATTATCAACACTCCTTCCTTATAAAAAACATTTATCCATCGTCATTGTTTCTTATCAGGAAGAACGGATTTTATCTTTCTATAAACAACTGCTGTTAAAAAAATTTCCGTCGTTATATAAAATTGATATGTATCAAGAAAATATTTTCTCTGTTGATTATGTGAAAATCAATCAATATGACCTAATTTTAACTGATATCGAGCTAAATCAAACGAAGATCTCGACTAATATGTTAAAAATATCAAAAATTCCCACTTCTGCTTTTTGGAGCAACCTAAAAGAACTTCTTTATGCATAAGGGAGTTACATCATTGCTCGTTCAACTGTCTATCGGTATCACAGCATAAAACTATAGTGCGACCTGAAGTTAGTCTAAAAACTAACTTTGGACTCGCACTATAGTTATACTTTCTATCGCATAGTAACAAACTCTTCTGCACCAGTTGGATGGATAGCGACCGTATCATCAAAATCTGCTTTTGTCGCGCCCATTTTAATTGCAACAGCAAAGCCTTGTAACATTTCATCGACACCAATACCAATTGCATGTAAGCCAATGATTTTTTCTTCTTCTCCTACGCAAATCAATTTCATCTCACATTTTTGTCGATAGTCATTCAATGCAAAATACATAGGTGTAAATCGTGAACGATAAACTTTGATCTGATCACTTCCATAGGTAGCCAATGCTTCATCTTCTGTTACACCGATCGTTGCAATCGGTGGATGGGTAAATACAACTGTTGGTACTAAGTGATAGTCTAGATAAGAATTTTCTTTCCCATTAAATAGCCGTTCAGATAAACGTCGACCTGCAGCAATTGCCACTGGTGTCAAATCAATTTTACCGATCACATCTCCCACCGCAAAAATATGTGGATCTGTGGTATTTTGATATTTATCAACTTTTATAAAACCACGTTCATCTAATTTTACTTGGGTATTTTCTAATCCTAATTGATCGGTATTAGGCACTCGACCACCTGCAAACAATACACAATCACCAGAGAGTCGTTCACCATTTTCAAATACAACTGTATACTCATTGTCGTTTTTGATGATTTCTTCAGCTATATGTCCAGCGTAAGTTTTGATCCCAGCTTCTTGATACATCTCAACTAAGTTATCAGATAGCATTTTATCAAAAGTTCGTAATGGACGTTCTTTTCGATACGCCCACATTACCTCACTACCTAGCCCGTGTAAAACACCAGAAAGTTCTGCGGCAATATAACCTGCTCCTAAAACAATTGTCCGTTTTGGCAATTCTGTCATCTCAAAGAAGCCATTTGAATCAATTGCATATTCGCCACCAGGGATCGTCATTTTGCTAGGCTTACCACCAGTTGCAATCAGAATTTTTGTTGCTTGATAGGTTTCCCCATTTACTTCCACGGTTTGACTGTCTATAAAGGTAGCATATCCTTTAATTGCATCCACTTGATTACTATCCAAGCCACGTTGATACGCACCATGTAAAAAGTCAATATATTTCTCACGCTTTTCAACTAACTCTTTAAAATCTACTTTTTTTACATCTGCTTGAATCCCATAACTTGAAGCATCTCGTTCCATTGTTTCTAAAATCGTGCTGGCTTGCCACATCACCTTTTTGGGTACACAACCAACATTCACACAAGTCCCACCAAGTTCATTTCCTTCAATTAATAAAACTTTTGCACCGTGCATTCCGGCACGATTCGCAGAGGCGATCCCTCCAGAACCACCACCGACAACTATATAATCATACGTTTTCATGCTATGCCTCCTAATTTAAGAAGATGCTTGCTTTTCTTCTTACTTTGGATAAATTTTCAAGAAAAATTTCTTCTCTACTCTTTTTGTCCTTACAAAAAATAAGTTTAACACGTTTAAACAGATAATATAACTTTGATGCTTTATTTTTATTCGATTGATTAGCGTATGCTTTTATTTTCTTTTCCGAATCATATCTCCTGGTTTTACAGGTTGTGTCACTGGCATAGTTAAAATCATCATCGGATTTGGTGCCCGATCAATGGATTCATCTTCTTCATTGTACATTACCTCAACCGTTTGGCTAAAATGAGTGAATCCTGGACCATAAAATTCGATCTCATCTCCCACAGAGAATAGATTTCGTTGACGGATCGTTGCAATTTTGGTTTTTTCATCATAAGACATTACTTCACCTACAAATTTATAAACAGGGATCTTACGACGTTCCCCAAATAATTGTTCATTTTCTGTTGGTGTATTGTAATAAAATCCTGTAGCAAGTTCCCGTTGTGCCACTTTCCATAACTCATCAATCCACTCTTGCTTGCAGACATAATTTTCAGGGTCTTCCATATAACTGTCGACCGCAGCTTTATAAACATTAGAAACTGTAGATACATAGTGAATTGATTTCATTCTTCCTTCAATCTTAAAGCTATCTACCCCATTTTCAATCAATTCCGGGATATGCTCGATCATCGACATATCTACTGCACTCATTGAAAATTCTTCTTCTATTTCGCCGTTTTCTGTCAGATGATTTCTTTCTTGGCCAAAAGGCATATCAAATAATCCATATTTCCAACGACAAGATTGTGAACAGCCCCCACGATTAGCATCACGCATTGACATGTGATTAGATAAGGTACAACGGCCAGAATAAGAAATACACATCGCACCATGGATAAAGGCTTCAATTTCCACATCCGTATTTTTACGAATCTCAGCCACTTCTTCCATAGAAACTTCACGAGCTAAAACGACACGCTCTAATCCTTCTTCTTTCCAAAATTCAAGAGTTTCAAAGTTAGTGGCAGATGCTTGTGTCGATAAATGGATCGGTAAGCCCGGTGCTTCTGTCGCACATATTTCAATCAGCGCTGGATCTGAAACAATTACGGCAGAAATTCCGACATCACGTAATTGACGGAAAAATTCCCCAGCACCTTCTTCATTTCCTTCATGTGTCACCATATTTGCAGCAACATATACTTTTGCATTATGTGCTTTTGCAAAAGCTACGCCTTCAGCCATTTCTTCATAGGTAAAGTTACCTGCGCGACTTCTTAGTCCATAAGCATTTCCGCCAATATAGACTGCATCTGCGCCATAATGAATCGCTGTCTTTAATTTTTCAAGTGTCCCAGCTGGAGCTAAGACTTCGGGTCGTTTCAATTTTCTTTTTGTTGTCATTTTTTCTCGTCATACTCCTTACTTGATGGCTTCAGGATCAATATAGAAGAAGCCAGTATCTAATTCACGATTTTGAGGATGTAATTCACTTATCTTTTTGCTTAATATTTCAGCACTTTCCTCATTCCAAGTACCTGCAAGGATTTGTTCTTTCGCTTCCACAAATGCTTTGGTAATTTTTACAAAATTTTCTCCTGGGGTAAATAAACCATCAAGTTTCCATGTACGGAACTGATGTTGATACAATAACCCTAATTCTTTTGTCAGGTTGATGTCATTGCTGGCAAAAATATGGGTCCCATGAGTGTCTTCATAGATGGAATAATGTGTGTCGTCTTTCTTAGGTTCTGAAATAAACAATCCCCGATCACGATCTACTCGCTCTTCTTGTTTGGTAAAATGATAATAATTTTGCAATAAAGGACGTTTTGATTGATGAATGCAAGTAGCACCATACACTAGAATTTCTACCGGAACATTTAGTTTTTCTTCCATGGCTTTCATTTCTTCAAAAGGAACTTCTCTAGCTAAAACAGCTCCAACAGCTCCTCTTTTCGCCCAAAAATTGATTTGTCTAGCACTAGTAACTAACGTTTCTGCATCAAAAATGTAGGGAATACGCCATTCTGGATGTTTCTTCATGGTGTATATGATACCTGTATCACCTACTGTCAGTTGATCTACCTCAATTTCTTTCAGGAATTGTAGATATTCAGGTACTTTTTTCATTTTTTCAGGATGAATAATCCCATTCATCGCAATATTTACTTTTTTACCATATGTGTGCGCCAATTCAACTAATTGACGTTGTTCTTCTCTTGTAAACGACGCAGGTAATCGCAAACCAAATAGTTCCTCGCCAAAATACAAAGTATCTGTTCCTGCTTCAAGTAATTCTTTTGCTTGTTCAAAAGTTTCTACCGTAGTTATGATTTCGATCATCATTTCCTCCTCCTACAACTCCATAATAGTAGCATAGCTTAAAAAAGTTGCCAACACTTCTTACATTTATTGGTGGATTTTTGAATTTAAATTCACAAGAAAAAAAGTAAAAAAAATAAAAAAGTGAGAGCCTTTTGCCCATAACCTTCAATCGTTATGTGGAACAAAATTCTCTCACTTCTTTTTTAACTCCTATGATTCAACTACATACTTTTTTGGAAGACGTACATTCAAAGTGATTTTTCCTTTGGAGGCTCCCACTGTCACTTGATCGCCTAAATGGATTTCTCCACCTAATAATGCTTCACTTAAGCGATCTTCTATTTCTTTTTGCAACGCCCTTCGTATTGGACGAGCGCCATATTCAGGATCAAAACCAGCTTTTCCGATCACATCTATTGCTGCCGGAGTGATCTTCACTTGGATATCCTGTTCTTTCAAACGTTTGACGATTGCTCGACTCATAATTTGAACAATGGAGTGGATTTCATCCTTGCTTAATGAATGGAAGACAACTGTTTCATCTATCCGGTTCAAGAACTCTGGACGGAATGTTTTCTTTAATTCTTCTAAAATACGCTTTTGCATGGCTTTATGATCTTTGGTAATGTCTTGGACATTGAAGCCAACGTTTTTTTCTTCTCGAATTTGGGTTGCACCAATATTGGAAGTCATGATCATGATCGTATTTCTAAAATCAACTTTCCGACCTTTAGAGTCTGTTAAATGGCCATCGTCTAGTACTTGTAATAACAGATTAAATACATCTGGATGGGCTTTTTCTACTTCATCTAATAAGATGACAGAGTAGGGCTTTTGTCGAATTTTTTCTGTTAATTGTCCACCTTCATCATACCCAACATAGCCCGGAGGTGACCCAATCAACCGACTCGTGCTGTATTTTTCCATAAATTCAGACATATCAACCCGAATCAAGGAATTCTCGTCCCTAAACATCACTTCCGATAAAGCTTTGGCAAGTTCCGTTTTACCAACTCCTGTAGGTCCTAAGAACATAAAGGAGCCAATTGGTCGATTTGGATCTTTTAACCCACTACGAGCCCGACGAATTGCTCTTGATACTGCTTTGACTGCTTCATCTTGTCCAACAACACGTTCATGTAAAAGTGCTTCTAATTCCAATAAACGCTGACTTTCTTTCTTTTCCAGTTGTTGTAATGGAACACCTGTCCATTCAGAAACGACTGTGGCTACATCTTCTTCAGTCACACGATCAGCATAACCATTTTCCTGCTTTTCTTCTAGTATCAATAGTTTTACTAATTTTTTGTGTAATGCTTTTTCTTGTCTTCGCAATTGTGCTGCTATTTCAAAGTCTTGTTTTTGGATTGCTCGTTCTTTTTCTTTGACTAATTGTTCGATTTCCAACTTAATTACTGTAGATTCCGAAAGATCATCTGTTTGATCTAAGCGTACCTTAGCAGCTGACTCATCAATCAAATCGATTGCTTTGTCAGGTAATTGACGAGAAGTGATATAGCGTACAGAAAGATGAACCGCAGCTCTTATCGCATCATCAGTGATTTCTACACCATGATGCTCTTCATATCTTGAACGAAGACCACGTAAAATCTCTTCTGCTTCTTCAGGTGTCGGTTCATCTACTTGAATTCGAGCAAAGCGTCGTTCAAGGGCAGAATCTTTTTCAATATACTTTTGATATTCATCTAACGTTGTAGCACCAATTGTCTGTAATTCTCCACGAGCTAAAGCAGGTTTCAAAATATTAGATGCATCAATTGCCCCTTCTGCACCACCGGCACCGATCAAGGTATGCAACTCATCAATAAATAAAATGACTTGACCGTCGTTATAGATTTCGTCAATCACCTTTTTCATACGGTCTTCAAATTCTCCACGGTATTTTGTTCCCGCTACTAAAGACCCCATGTCTAACATCATCAAGCGTTTTTCTTGCATCTCATCAGGAACTTCACCCATCACGATTTTTTGGGCTAAACCTTCAGCAATCGCTGTCTTACCAACACCAGGTTCCCCTACTAATACAGGATTGTTTTTAGTTCGGCGACTAAGTATTTGAATCAAGCGTTTTACTTCTCTTGAACGCCCAACAACTGGGTCAAGTTTTCCGTCTCTCGCTAACTTCGTCAAATCTCTTGCTAAAGAATCTAACGTTGGAGTACCTTTTACCATTTGACGCTTTTCTTGTGGGTTTTTACGACGGATACTATTATTACGACTATCATTTTTTATGCCCATTTTTTGTTTCAAAGATTGTCGGACTTTCGTTAAACTGATTCCCAAATTGATCATCATCCGAGTAGCCATGATACTTTCATCTCTTAGCATACTCAATAAGATATGTTCCGTTCCCACTTTTTGAGCACCCATTTTTCTTACTTCACTATTTGCCAATGCAAAAATTTGTTTCATGCGTGGCGAATAAGGTAAAAAGGTTCCTTGAGGATATGAAGTCATTGTACCGTAGCCAATCAAATGCTCAATCTCTTCGTAGATGTCTGTTTCAGTTAATCCAACTTCACGTAGTACTTTCCCAGCAATTCCATTCGGTTCAATAACCAATGACAACAAAATATGCTCAGAACTAACAGACTGATGCTTAAACTTTTTTGCTTCATCTTGTGCAATTTCTAATACTAATTGTGCTTTTTGCGTAAAAAGTTCTTCCATTCATCTTCACTTCCCATCTTCATAGCTTAATCGTTCAAGAAATGCTCGAAGAATTCGAGCACGAACATAATCTTCTAGCCCACCATCTACATTCAGTGTATTTTTGGCAATTGCGCTCAGCATTAAATTGCCTTCTTTTTTAGTAACAATTTGATCCTCATATAATTTTTGGATGATTGCAAAAGCATTTTTTTCACTAATCGTTTCATTGAATAGCTGATTCACTTGTTCCAACATATGCCTTTTATCAGAAATTCTTACTTTGGCAATCCGTATGTAGCCACCACCGCCACGTTTACTCTCAACTAAATAACCTCGCTGAATCGTAAAACGAGTATTAATCACATAATTAATTTGAGAAGGTACACAATTAAAGAGGTCGGCCAGTTCAATCCTGCGAATCTCAATCATTTCATTCTTTTCTAAAAACTTTTTTATATATGATTCAATTAAATCCGAGGTATTCTGATGCGCCATCTTACTCATTCCTTTGACTAATATTGACCTTAATTATAGCGAATTTAATATCAGAAAGAAAGAAGAAAGACTTTTCCCTTAGAAATCATTAAAAATATAAAAAAATACGGAATGCAGGATTCCGTATTAACGCGCCCAAGAGGAGTCGAACCCCTAACCTTTTGATCCGTAGTCAAACACTCTATCCAGTTGAGCTATGGGCGCATATTCAGTTCATTCAAATTATAAAATACATTTCTAGAAAAATCAATAAAAATAAAAAATCGGGAAGACAGGATTCGAACCTGCGACCCCTTGGTCCCAAACCAAGTGCTCTACCAAGCTGAGCTACTTCCCGAAAATATAAAAAAGACTACGCGCCCAAGAGGAGTCGAACCCCTAACCTTTTGATCCGTAGTCAAACACTCTATCCAGTTGAGCTATGGGCGCATATTTGTAATGCCGAGGACCGGAATCGAACCGGTACGGTGATCACTCACCGCAGGATTTTAAGTCCTGTGCGTCTGCCAGTTCCGCCACCCCGGCGTTATTACTTTGGCAAAGCGGAAAACGGGGTTCGAACCCGCGACCCCCACCTTGGCAAGGTGGTGCTCTACCACTG
>NZ_JBIOLX010000001.1:2852500-2882886 GCF_051711065.1 Enterococcus sp. DIV0703
TCACAGTCTGACTCCCGGATATGAATGAATGGCATTCGGAGTTTATCTGAATTCGGTAACCCGAGATGGGCCCCTAGTCCAAACAGTGCTCTACCTCCATCATTCTCAATTCCGAGGCTAGCCCTAAAGCTATTTCGGAGAGAACCAGCTATCTCCAAGTTCGTTTGGAATTTCTCCGCTACCCACACCTCATCCCCGCACTTTTCAACGTACGTGGGTTCGGTCCTCCAGTGCGTTTTACCGCACCTTCAACCTGGACATGGGTAGATCACATGGTTTCGGGTCTACGACTACATACTCAAACGCCCTATTCAGACTCGCTTTCGCTGCGGCTCCGTCTCTTCAACTTAACCTCGCATGCAATCGTAACTCGCCGGTTCATTCTACAAAAGGCACGCCATCACCCATTAACGGGCTTTGACTTGTTGTAGGCACACGGTTTCAGGTTCTATTTCACTCCCCTTCCGGGGTGCTTTTCACCTTTCCCTCACGGTACTGGTTCACTATCGGTCACTAGGGAGTATTTAGCCTTGGGAGATGGTCCTCCCGGATTCCGACGGAATTCCTCGTGTTCCGCCGTACTCAGGATCCTCCTAGGTGCCTTCCAAATTTCATCTACGGGGTTTTTACCCTCTTTGACTGACTTTTCCAAGTCATTCGATTATCTGAAAGAACTACCATATCGGAGTCCTACAACCCCAATGAGCAAGCTCATTGGTTTGGGCTTTTCCCGTTTCGCTCGCCGCTACTCAGGGAATCGAATTTTCTTTCTCTTCCTGCAGGTACTTAGATGTTTCAGTTCTCTGCGTCTACCTCGAATGCGCTATGTATTCACGCAAACGTAACATCCTATAAAAGATGCTGGGTTCCCCCATTCGGAAATCTCTGGATCATAGCTTACGTACAGCTCCCCAAAGCATATCGGTGTTAGTCCCGTCCTTCATCGGCTCCTAGTGCCAAGGCATCCACCGTGCGCCCTTATTCACTTAACCTTATCAACCTTGCGGTTGGGTTTTGATCTTTCTTCTAGCGATAGAAGTCCAATCAAGAAAATAAGCAATTGAACTTATTAAAAAACTCATTCAACGCGGTGTTCTCGGTTTGTATTACTAATTTACTTCAAATATCCAGTTTTCAATGAACAAAAATATCTCTTTGAGAGTAAACCTCTCAAAACTGAACAAAGTGAAAAACAAACAGTGTAGTCTCCGTAATATTCCTTAGAAAGGAGGTGATCCAGCCGCACCTTCCGATACGGCTACCTTGTTACGACTTCACCCCAATCATCTATCCCACCTTAGGCGGCTGGCTCCAAAAGGTTACCTCACCGACTTCGGGTGTTACAAACTCTCGTGGTGTGACGGGCGGTGTGTACAAGGCCCGGGAACGTATTCACCGCGGCGTGCTGATCCGCGATTACTAGCGATTCCGGCTTCATGTAGGCGAGTTGCAGCCTACAATCCGAACTGAGAGAAGCTTTAAGAGATTAGCTTAGCCTCGCGACTTTGCGACTCGTTGTACTTCCCATTGTAGCACGTGTGTAGCCCAGGTCATAAGGGGCATGATGATTTGACGTCATCCCCACCTTCCTCCGGTTTGTCACCGGCAGTCTTGCTAGAGTGCCCAACTAAATGATGGCAACTAACAATAAGGGTTGCGCTCGTTGCGGGACTTAACCCAACATCTCACGACACGAGCTGACGACAACCATGCACCACCTGTCACTTTGCCCCCGAAGGGGAAGCTCTATCTCTAGAGTGGTCAAAGGATGTCAAGACCTGGTAAGGTTCTTCGCGTTGCTTCGAATTAAACCACATGCTCCACCGCTTGTGCGGGCCCCCGTCAATTCCTTTGAGTTTCAACCTTGCGGTCGTACTCCCCAGGCGGAGTGCTTAATGCGTTAGCTGCAGCACTGAAGGGCGGAAACCCTCCAACACTTAGCACTCATCGTTTACGGCGTGGACTACCAGGGTATCTAATCCTGTTTGCTCCCCACGCTTTCGAGCCTCAGCGTCAGTTACAGACCAGAGAGCCGCCTTCGCCACTGGTGTTCCTCCATATATCTACGCATTTCACCGCTACACATGGAATTCCACTCTCCTCTTCTGCACTCAAGTCTCCCAGTTTCCAATGACCCTCCCCGGTTGAGCCGGGGGCTTTCACATCAGACTTAAGAAACCGCCTGCGCTCGCTTTACGCCCAATAAATCCGGACAACGCTTGCCACCTACGTATTACCGCGGCTGCTGGCACGTAGTTAGCCGTGGCTTTCTGGTTAGATACCGTCAAGGGATGAACAGTTACTCTCATCCTTGTTCTTCTCTAACAACAGAGTTTTACGATCCGAAAACCTTCTTCACTCACGCGGCGTTGCTCGGTCAGACTTTCGTCCATTGCCGAAGATTCCCTACTGCTGCCTCCCGTAGGAGTTTGGGCCGTGTCTCAGTCCCAATGTGGCCGATCACCCTCTCAGGTCGGCTATGCATCGTCGCCTTGGTGAGCCGTTACCTCACCAACTAGCTAATGCACCGCGGGTCCATCCATCAGCGACACCCGAAAGCGCCTTTCAAATCAAAACCATGCGGTTTCGATTGTTATACGGTATTAGCACCTGTTTCCAAGTGTTATCCCCTTCTGATGGGCAGGTTACCCACGTGTTACTCACCCGTTCGCCACTCCTCTTTTTCCGGTGGAGCAAGCTCCGGTGGAAAAAGAAGCGTTCGACTTGCATGTATTAGGCACGCCGCCAGCGTTCGTCCTGAGCCAGGATCAAACTCTCATAAAAAGTTCGAACAATCTTGCGATTGTTAAGCTCAATTGTTTGCTAGCATATTGCTTGCTTGTTAAAAATGTTTGTTGTCTTGAATCAATCAAGACGCCCTACACATTTGGTTTGTCTTTGCTTTGTTCAGTTTTCAAAGGTCTACTTGATTAAAAGCTAATCATTTGAGATTGCCGTAGCAACTTTTATATCATATCAGAGTGACGTTTATTTGTCAACTCTTTTTTAAAAGTTTTTTGACTTCGTTTTTCAGAAGTGTTTCAGCAACTCATTTATCATAACTCGTCGTTTGTTATTTGTCAACAACTTTTTTGAAGTTTTTTTCGATGAAATCAAGCTTCATAAGCTGTCGTTTTTTTACGACTCAGTTATCTTATCATGGTGTGATCCCTCTGTCAACAGTTTATTTCAACTATTTTCACTAGCGATCTTTGCTCTTTCGAACAAATAATAATATACCAACAGCAAAAATAAAAGTCAATAAGAAAAAAGCTGTTTTATCAACATTTTTAGCGTAATCGATCGTTCTAATCCTATAAGTGAGAAACGTTCGCTTTTAACATGTTTTTCATTAATGATAGCCTTCTCAGCATTGCGATTGTTCAGTTTTCTATTAATGAGCCACTTCACTTAGCTCTTACCTTCTAAAATTTTCCTTAACAAAGTGTTGCTTTTATCTATTTAGACATTTTTTTGCTAGAATGAATAGTAAATAGTATCATTCTAACTCTGGAGGAACAATCTATGAAAATATTAATTGCTGATGATGATAAAGAAATTGTTGAATTACTAAGTATTTATGTTCACAATGAAGGATACGAAGCTGTTAAGGCTTATGATGGGAAAGAAGCATTATCAAAGATTCGAACGATACCTGATATTGAGTTATTGATTTTGGATATTATGATGCCTGAAATGGATGGCATGCAGGTCGTTAAAGAATTACGAAAGGAATCGCAAATACCGATTATCATGTTGACAGCAAAAACAACCGATATGGATAAAATTAAAGGGCTTGTTGCTGGTGCTGATGATTATGTTACAAAACCATTTAATCCTTTAGAAGTTATGGCACGCGTAAAATCTTTGCTTCGTCGAACAAAAATGCAAATCACACCGGATCAACCGGATATATTAGAAGTAAACTCTTTGATTATTAACAAAGATTCCCATGAAGTAAAAACAATTGATGGGAAAGAGATTCAGCTTACAGCATTAGAATTTGGGATTCTATACTTATTAGCAAGTCATCCTAATCGTGTGTTCAGTGCAGATGAAATCTTTGAGCGTGTATGGAAACAAGAAAGTATTGTTTCCGCAAAAACTGTTATGGTCCATGTTAGTCATTTGAGAGATAAGATCGAAGAAGCAACTGGTGGAGAAAAAGTCATTCAAACCGTTTGGGGAGTGGGCTATAAAATTGATGCAAGATAAAAAAAGAGGAACAGAAAAACGGCGACGAATCAATCTAACTTCTAAGGAAATCAGTGAGTTATTAGCAGAAGGTATTATCACCGTGATTCTCCTTCTACTATTAAATGTTGCGATTTTGGTTGTCCTTACTTCAATAATTAGTAGTTCCCCTTCATTGACTAATGCGATTTGGGATTCAAAAAATATTTTTGCTCAACGATTGAATAGTGATTTATTTTGGAACGGCCGAAATTTTCTGATTCCCCTTTTCTTTCTTTTAGATATCGGCGTATTATACTGGCGGTTGATCCGTCGCTACCGACAAATGCAACTACGTCATATTATTAGCGAGCTTCACTATATCGCTAATGGTAATTATGACCATCGAATCCCTTTTGAATTAACAGGTGATCTTAGTCGTGTAGTAACAAGCATTAATGGTTTAGTCGATAGTACAGTAGCTGCGATCGAAGATGAACGGAAAATTGAAAAATCAAAAGATGAATTGATTACTAATGTGAGTCACGATATCCGTACCCCTTTAACCTCTATTATTGGTTACTTAGGATTAATCGAAGATGGCCAGTATCAAACAAAAGAGGATCTTTTGAAGTATACCCATACAGCTTATATCAAAGCAAAACAAATGAAATTACTAGTGGATGATCTTTTTGAGTATACTAAAGTCAGACAACCAGCTGTTCCGGTCAATTTTTCGGCTTTTGATCTGATCCAGCTAATTGAACAACTAGCTGCTGATTTTGAATTAGAAGCATCAAAAAAGCATATCCAAATCCTTGTATCATCACAGGTTCCATCATTAACTATGGATGGAGACACCGAAAAACTAGTTCGTGTCTTTAATAATTTACTGACGAATGCTTTAAAATACGGCAAAGGCGCTACAAAAATTGTCATTGAAGTCGAAAAAGTTGGCTCAGAAGTCGTTGCGACAGTAAAAAACAATGGAGCTATGATTCCTCGAGAATCAATTGATAATCTTTTTGACCGCTTTTACCGAGTAGAAGAGTCTCGTTCACAAGAAACCGGTGGGACAGGTTTAGGTTTAGCCATTGCTCAAAGTATCGTTGCTTTACATGGTGGTTATATTTATGCTAAATCTGATAAACACTGGACTTCATTCATCATGCATCTTCCAATAAAAAGAAATGAAAAATTACCAATCAAAAGTCAGGAACATATTGACGAAAATTAAAATATCCGATATTCTTATTACAATCATTTCTATATATCATATCTATATAGCACAGAACCCAGTACATTTTATTTTTTTCAAGAGAGCTGATGGATGGTGTAAATCAGCAAAAAATAAGTTGGAAGTTCCAGTTCTTTGATGTGTACCTTTCGAAATAAGAAAGGTCGGCAAAACAGCCGTTATCTGTTAACAAGAGCAGCATATTTATATGTTGAACTCGGGTGGTACCGCGAATGTTAGACCGATTCGTCCCAAGATAATTGAGGGATGGATTGGTCTTTTTTTATTATATTTAAGGAGGAATTGCAATGTTAGATGTAAAAATGATGCGTCAAAATTTTGATTATGTTCAAGAAAAATTAATGACTCGTGGGGTCAAAAAAGAAACCTTAGCTGAATTTATGGAATTAGATGAAAGTCGTCGAAAATTACTTGTTAAAACGGAAGAATTAAAAAAATATCGTAATGATGTTTCAGCAGAAATTGCACAATTAAAACGGAACAAAGAAGATGCAACAGCTAAAATCAATGAAATGAAAGAAGTTGGGGGCAACATTAAAGCCCTTGATGAAGAAGTAGCGCAAGTAGATGAAAAGTTACATCAAATTGCGACTACCTTACCAAATTTACCAGATGATTCTGTACCTGTTGGAAAAGACGAAGAGGACAACGTGGAAGTTCGTCGTTGGAACACGCCTCGTAATTTTTCATTTGAACCGAAACCACATTGGGAAATCGCTGAAAACTTAGGTATCTTAGACTTTGAAAGAGGGGCAAAAGTTTCTGGAAGTCGTTTTGTTTACTATAAAGGATTAGGTGCTCGCTTAGAACGTGCCGTTTATAACTTTATGCTAGATCAACACATCTATGAACATGACTATACAGAAATGATTACTCCTTATATCGTAAATAGTCGGGCTATGTTCGGAACTGGGCAATTTCCTAAGTTTAAAGAAGATGTTTTCCAATTAGAAGATACAGATTTGACATTGATCCCAACAGCGGAAGTTCCATTAACAAACTATTACAACGATGAGATCTTAGATGGGCAAGATTTACCGATTTATTTCACTGCTCTTAGTCCCGCATTTCGTTCGGAAGCAGGGAGTGCCGGCCGTGATACTCGAGGATTGATTCGTTTACACCAATTTAATAAAGTAGAAATGGTCAAATTCTCTGATGCAGAACATTCTTATGATGAGCTAGAAAAAATGACAGCCGATGCTGAAGATATTCTACAAAAATTACATTTACCTTACCGTGTAGTAGCATTATCTACTGGAGATATGGGCTTCTCTGCTGCCAAAACATATGACTTAGAAGTATGGATCCCTGCACAAGAAACATATCGTGAAATCAGCTCATGTTCAAACTGTGAAGATTTCCAAGCACGACGCGCAATGATCCGTTACCGTGATGCAGACGGAAAAATCCACTATGCTCATACACTGAATGGTTCAGGACTTGCAGTCGGCCGGACTGTCGCAGCGATCCTTGAAAACTACCAAAATGAAGATGGATCAGTGACTGTTCCAGAAGTATTAGTTCCTTACATGGGAAATTTAAAAGTGATAAAGTAGACCACCTTGTCTTATTTATATAAAGAGGTCATGAAATAAGCGGTCAGCTCCTCGCTTATTGTTGAGGAGTTGCTTCTTGAACGCCGTTTATTCGTTTTTAGAGATACTAGAAGAGCCTGAGACAAGTTTTGTCCCAGGCTCACTAATCTTAATATGTTTATTTTCTTTTTAAAAAGGACTATTGCCCCACTCTCTTCTTGTTCAGAAGTTCTGTAATTTACCGGCTTTTTTATAATTTTCTTATAATTATAGAGGTATTATGCCCACCAAAGCCAAAACCATTTGAAAGAATAATATTTGCTTGATGATGAATTTTATTATTGGGAATATAATTCAAATCACAATCTTCATCGGGTTCTGTCAGGTTAATAGTTGGTGGTAAAATATTATACTCCATCGCTTTCAAGCTAATCACTGCTTCAATGCCTCCTGCTGCACCTAATAGATGTCCTGTTGAGGACTTTGTAGAGCTAATCAATAATTGTTCAGCATGCTTTCCAAAAACCTTTTTGATTGCTCGACTTTCACTAATATCTCCAACTTTAGTACCTGTTGCATGCGCATTTATATAATCAATTTCATTTGCACTAATTTTCCCCATTTCAAGTGCTTTTTGGATGGCACGACTGGCTCCTTCTGAATGAGGTGTAGTCATATGATAAGCATCTGAAGTCATCCCGTATCCGATAATTTCACCTAAAATTTTCGCTCCGCGTGATCTTGCATGTTCGAATTCTTCTAAAAAAACGATCCCAGCTCCTTCTGACATAACAAAGCCATCCCTATTTTTGTCAAAAGGTTTCGAAGCTAAATTCGGTTGCTCATTCCTCGTAGATAAAGCTTGCATTTGGTTGTACCCAGCAAAAGCAATAGGTACAATCGAAGCTTCTGCTCCACCTGCAAGTATTGCTTCACTTAGCCCATATTTAATTCTAAGAAATGCTTCTCCTATCGCTTGATTTCCCGAAGCACAAGCTGAAATAGGACACAAAGTCACATCTTTAAATCCAGTCTTAATTGATACGAAACCTCCCGCTATATTGCCTATTGACTTAGGAACTACTAAAGGAGAAACACGATTACTTCCTTTCTTTTCCATAATGTTTTGATTTTCAATTAAAGAGTGAATACCACCTATTCCTGTACCAATCATAACGCCACATTTTTCCAAATCAAAATCCTTATGATCAAAACTCGCTTCAGATAGCGCTTGCATAGAACTGATTACTGAAAAATGAGTGAAACGATCTGTTCTCTTGATCTCTTTTTGATTAAGATACTGGTCAATCGCATAATCAGAAATAACTCCACCAATCCTTGTTTCTAAATTACTAAATTCCTCTGCTTCTATCTTTTTTATCCCAGAAATACCATTACTCACATTTGTCCATAACTCTTCTGCATTTTTTCCAGAAGAAGAGATAGTTCCCCTTCCAGTTATAACTACTCTTTTTATCATCTTATAAACTCCTTACTATCATAAAATAACAAAATATAAATATAACTCAGATATATTCTAACATATTAAAAAATCTTAACTATATAGTAATTTAACTAAAAAAAACAAAAATTTGTTATTAAAACATAATTTTTTTAATAAATTTATCGTAAAAAATGCTTATTAGCTCCTTAACCGCTCAACTTCACAGTGGTTTAAATTTATACAACAGCAGCTTAGTGGTCACTCTTATTTGGATATTGAGCAAAAACAACATAGTCAGACGAAAAAAAGTCATCAATCTTAAAATTTAGAAAAACAAATTTTAAGATTGACGACTTTTTTACTTTAAAAACAATGCTCTAAGTATTCTACTTATTTCGAATATTCACTTGACTCCTAAAGCGGAATATGTTGAGTCTTTTTCCCTTAATTGATTAAGATTCTACTGAATAGTTAGGTGCTTCTTTTGTGATTTGGACATCATGTGGATGGGATTCTTTCAACCCATTGCCACTCATTTGGATGAATTGTGCTTCGTCACGCAATTGTTTCAAGTTGCCTGCCCCAACATAACCCATACCAGATTTTAATCCACCGATCATTTGGAAGATAATATCCGCAACGCTTCCTTTGTAGGCCACACGTCCTTCGATTCCTTCAGGTACTAATTTATTCGCTTCATTGACGCTACCTTGGAAATAACGATCTTTTGAACCTTTTTCCATTGCGCCCAATGAACCCATACCACGATAAGTTTTAAAACGTCGTCCTTGGAAAATCTCAAATTCACCTGGAGATTCATCTGTACCGGCCAACATACTACCTAACATGACGGCATGTCCTCCAGCAGCTAATGCTTTGACGATATCACCTGAATATTTGATTCCGCCATCAGCAATAATTGCTTTGCCATATTGTCGTGCGACAGAAGCAGCATCATAAATCGCTGTTAATTGTGGTACACCTACACCGGCAACCACACGTGTTGTACAAATTGATCCTGGTCCGATACCGACTTTTACGACATCCACACCAGCATCATATAATGCTTTTGTTGCTTCCGCTGTCGCTACGTTACCGGCAATCAAAGTAGCATCTTTAAAGGTAGAACGAATTTCTTGGATTTTACGAATCACTCCAGCACTATGACCATGTGCTGTATCAATAACGATCGCATCTGCTCCTGCTTCCAACAAGGCACCTGCACGCTCAAATGTATCACTTGTAACACCGACAGCAGCAGCTACAAGTAGACGTCCATGTTCATCTTTGGCAGCGTTTGGAAATTCAATCACTTTTTCAATATCTTTGATTGTGATCAATCCACTTAAACAACCATCGTTGTCAACGATAGGTAATTTTTCAATTTTATGTTTTTGCAATATTTTTTCTGCGTCTTTTAGAGAAGTACCGACTGGGGCTGTTACTAAGTTTTCTTTGGTCATCACATCATTGATTTCCATATGATAATCAGTTACAAAGCGCATGTCACGGTTCGTAATAATACCAACAAGTTTTCTGTTTTCTAAAGTCTCAACGATCGGTACACCGCTAATTCGATATTTGCTCATCAATTCTTCTGCATCTGCTACAAGATGTTGCGGTGTTAAGAAAAATGGATCAATGATCACACCACTTTCAGAACGTTTGACTTTGCGCACTTCGTCTGCTTGTTGACTAATTGTCATATTTTTATGAATAACACCTAATCCACCTTGTCTAGCCATCGCAATAGCCATCTTACTATCAGTTACAGTGTCCATACTTGCACTGATGATCGGGATATTCAACTTAATATTTTTTGCTAATTGTACACTCATATCCACTTCGTTTGGTAACACGTGACTTTCTGCTGGTATCAGTAAGACATCATCGAAAGTAAACCCTTTTTTCGTGAACTTTGTTTCCCAGTTGGACATTTTTAGTACCACTCCTCTAGTTTTTAGTTTATCTATTAAAATAATCGATTTTTTCTATTAAGTCAACCGTCTTCCCATAATCCACACTGTTTCTAAGAATATCCTTATTATAAGCGTTTCCATCACAAGTCATATATGGTTAATAACGAGAAACTCTTTTAAGAGAAGCTACTGATTAAATTTACCAAGTTTCTCAAATTTTTGTTCTTTCTGTTTTAACCATTTCTCCATAAAAAATAAGAGACCACTATTCAAAACAAACAACTGTTTCAAATAATGATCCCTCATCATTGATATACATCGAATCGTACTTTAACGAATTATCTTCTAGGTACAGATAAACTTCCAACGATTCCATATTTTTTCTTCATGTAATAACGCAAAGCTAGTGCAGCAGCCCCAATAATGATGATAACTACTGGATCTAACAACGGATTCAGTACTGGAGGAAGAAGTGTGGTAGCGGAAAAGGCAACCACCCAGACCAATGTAGTTCCAGTTAAGATCAACAATGTTTTACCCATACCTGGCTTTTTACTACGATCTGCTCCCGGATACTCATATTGATAAATGTATTTATACATCAGGTAAAATACCCAACCACCAACAGCTGATCCGAAGACCAAAGTTGTGATTCCATAAGCTGGCGTTGTTCCACGTGAAAACAATCCGGTAATAGCAATCATGATACTCAACAAACCTAATAACAGGAATGTATTGTCTAGCCACATCAATAGTGGTTTAGAATTTACCTTTGCTTCAACTGGTTTGTTGATAATTGCTTCAGTTCTTTCAGAGACAGTTCCAAATAATTGTCTGGCTGTTTTTCCACCTTTTTGTTCAGACACTAAGGTTGGAAGGATGTCATGAAGTGCTTTTACCTTTTCCTCTTCGGATAGATTAGCTGCTTCTAAAGATTTTTTTAAGTCAAAAATATATTGTTGGTTTCTTTTAGTTAATTTTTCTTCTAATTGATTGTTTTCTTTTACAATTTCACGTAATTGTTCTGATTCCATGATCTAAATAGTCCTCCTTAGCCGCTACTTTAACGGTTGTCACAAAAGACATTCTAACATACTATACGTATCGTTTGATAGCCCTTTTATACATTAAAACGGAATAACATAACGTCGCCATCTTGGACTACATAGTCTTTACCTTCTAGACGAACACGGCCAGCTTCTTTGGCAGCATGCATATTTCCATAATGATCTAGATCTTCAAAAGAAACAGTTTCCGCACGGATAAATCCACGCTCAAAGTCTGAATGGATAATCCCAGCTGCTTGAGGTGCTTTGATGCCTTTTTTAAATGTCCAAGCCCGAACTTCTTGTTCTCCTGCTGTAAAGTACGTAGCTAATCCTAGCAAATCATAAGCTGCACGAATTAATTGATCTAATCCAGACTCTTCAATTCCTAAAGCTTCTAAGAATTCTGCTTTATCTTCTTCGTCTAGTTCAGCAATTTCTTCCTCTGCACGTGCGCTGACTACGATAACTTCTGCATTTTCTTCGGCAGCAAAATTACGTACAGCTTGAACGTAGTGATTCGTATCGCTATCTGCTACTTCATCTTCTGCAACGTTTGCTACATATAAGATTGGTTTGGTAGTCAATAAAAACAATGATTTAACGATTTTTTGTTCTTCGTCCGTAAATTCGATAGAGCGAGCTGAACGTCCTTCTTCCAGGACTGGCTTGATTTTATCTAAAACAGCTAATTCAGCAACTGCATCTTTGTCTTTCGTTTTTGCGATTTTTGCTACTCGAGTATAGCGTTTAGTGATCGATTCCAGATCTGCCAATACTAATTCTAGATTGATCGTATCAATATCCGCTAATGGGTCAACTCGTCCTTCCACATGTGTGATGTTGTCATCATCGAAACAACGGACCACATGACAAATCGCATCAACTTGGCGGATATGACTTAGAAATTGATTTCCCAAGCCTTCCCCTTTACTTGCACCTTTAACGATTCCTGCAATATCCGTAAATTCAAATGTTGTTGGCACGGTTTTTTTAGGATGAACAAGTTCAGTTAAGCGTTGTAAACGCCAATCGGGAACTTCTACCATTCCTACATTCGGATCAATGGTTGCAAAAGGATAGTTCGCTGCTTCTGCTCCAGCTTTGGTGATTGCGTTAAATAAAGTTGATTTACCGACATTGGGTAATCCAACAATTCCAGCAGTTAATGCCATAGATTTATTCACTCTTTCTCTGCATTTTTTTCAAGTACTTTTTTTAATTTTTTCTCAAATTCTCGACGAGTCATCATAACGATGTGCCCGCAATTGACGCATTTGATTTTGATGTCCGCTCCCATGCGGATGATTTCCCAACGGTTGGTCTGACAAGCATGAGGTTTTTTCATTTCAACAATATCATGTAAGTCGTACATAAAAGTCCCCTCCTTTAGTCATTTCTCTTAAGAACGGTTCCCACGTCTTTTTTGATATTCATATAGTGATCGTAAAAATTAAGGTTGATTGGTCTGAATTGAACGCTTCTTTCCTATTACTTATTCTTCATCGAATTGAATATTAAGGATATCAAGGATTCTTGTCAAATCATTTTGCGAAAGGTACTCAATTTCAATCTTTCCTTTACCGTCTTTTTCTTGGATAGCAACACTTGTACCAAACTTATCCATCAAGCGGTCTTCACTTTCACGTATATAATAAGGCTTTTCTTTTGCTAGTCGAGGGATTTTCTTTTTTTCTTTCCCATCGTTTTGATTTAATTGCGAAACAATTTGTTCCAACTGACGAACCGTTAGATTTTCCATAACTGCTCGATTCGCTAATTTTAGAATCAAACTTTTGTTTTTTAGACCTAATAAGGTACGAGCTTGTCCCATCGATAATCGTTGATCTTGGACCATTTCCTTCACTAAATCAGGTAACGTTAACAGACGGAGATAGTTTGCGATATATGGACGACTTTTACCTAAGCGTTTCGCCACTTCTGCTTGCGTAAGTTTAAGATTTTTCATCAGCATATCATAGGCTTCAGCTTCTTCTAATGGGTTCAAGTCTTCACGTTGCAAGTTTTCCAAAACAGCGACTTGCATCATTGCTTCTTCATCAAAGTCACGAACAATTGCGGGGATGGTCGCTTTTTCTGCTAACTTAGAAGCTCGGAAACGACGTTCACCAGCAATGATTTCATATCCTTTTACTGCCGAACGACGGACGATAATCGGTTGAAACACGCCTGATTGCTCAATGGAGTTTGCCAATTCTTGAAGCGAGACTTCTTCAAATGTTTTACGTGGTTGATAAGGGTTAGGGCGTAATTCGTTTAGTGGTAATTGTACAACTGTTTCATCTTCAACATCCACAGTTTCTAAATTCTCTAAATCTTGAAATAACGCATCGATCCCTCGTCCTAATCCTTTACTTTTCTTCACGGTTAACCACTTCCTTTGCCAATGCTTGGTAAACTTCAGCTCCTCTAGAACGTGGATCATAATCAATGATCGGCATTCCATGACTCGGTGCTTCTGAAAGACGAATATTTCTTGGAATAATCGTTTCATAGACCTTCTCACGGAAATACTTTCGGACTTCTTCCACGACTTCATTTCCTAAGTTCGTACGTGCATCATACATTGTAAGTAAGACGCCTTCAATCTCCAATTCTGGATTGAAATGCTTTTGAACTAAACGAACTGTATTGAGTAATTGACTCAATCCTTCTAATGCATAATATTCACATTGCACTGGGATCAGAATAGAATCGCTAGCTGTAAATGAATTAATAGTCAAATGACCTAATGAAGGTGGGCAATCAATCAGAATATAATCATATTGATCGTTCACTTCGGCTAAAGAACCTTTCAAGCGAGACTCTCTGGCCATCATTGAAGTTAATTCGATTTCTGCTCCTGCTAATTGAAGAGTGGCAGGCACAATACTCAAATTTTCATGTTCGGTAACAAGAGTTGCTTCGGCAATCGGTAGCTCATTGACTAAGACATCATAAATATCTTGAGTAACATCTGGTTTTCGAATACCGACACCACTTGTGGCATTGCCTTGTGCATCCATATCCACTAACAAGACTCTTTTACCAAGACTAGCTAAGCAAGCACCTAAGTTAACAGTGGTCGTCGTTTTACCTACGCCACCTTTTTGGTTTGCAACAGATATTATTTGTGCCATCTCTTCTCCTCCTACTTGATTGGTTGCTTATTTGGCATACCAGGTTTTCTTGGGTATTTTTTCGGGGTGACTTTCTTCTTTTGGATTACCAAAATATGTCGCTTGTCAGATATTTTCGGTAATTCTATCGCATCTTCTTTGATAAACTTTCCCCCTAAGATTGCGATCGCATGCTTGGCTTCTATTAGTTCTTCTTCGCTTTTTGCAGCTTTCAGCGCATAAAAGTATCCTTCTTGTTTCACTAGAGGCAAACATAGTTCTGCTAAAACATTCAATCTTGCTACAGCGCGAGCAGTCACTAAGTCAAATGAAGCTCGGAATTGAGGATTTTGACCAAATGTCTCGGCACGATCGTGATGAAGTGCCGCTGTGATACCAAGTTCTTTTGTTAATTCCGTTAAGAAGTTGATTCGTTTATTCAGTGAATCAACGATCGTGATCTGTAAGTTAGGAAACGCAATTTTCAGTGGGATACTCGGAAAACCTGCGCCTGAACCTACGTCGCAAAGTGAAAGAGGCTGAGAAAAGTCCACCTCAAAAGCTAACGTTAATGAATCATAGAAATGCTTCAAATAAACGTCATTTTTTTCCGTGATGGCTGTTAAATTCATTTTTTCGTTCCACTCAACTAACCACTGATAGTAACGTTCAAATTGACTCATTTGTTGATCAGATAAATGGATGTCTTTATCTGCCAATGCTTGACGAAATTCTTCTGGTGTCATAATTAATCCTTTCATTGTGAAACAGCAATTGTTTCACGAAATCTCTTTTTACTTTAACGCAAAATGAATCGAGTTGCAATCTTTCTACCGGTAAATTTATAGGAGGTTTTAAAAAATTAAAAAGGAAGCACTAGGAAGTACACATCCTTCTATATGTAAGTAATTAAAAAAAATAAATGCCTTAACTAGGTTATCTCTAATTTTTAACGCTAGTTGATTTTTTATTCAAATTTAAACAAAAAATGAACACATATCAAATGTATGGGTTAAAAAAATCAGCTCGTCTTTGATCCTCACTTCAAAAACGAACTGGCTTTTTTTTGTATATACTTTTATTTATTATTTTGTCTCTAATTTTCTCCGCACAACATTGAGATAGTGCTGTAACCCAACAGTCATGACCCATGCAGCACCTAAACCAATAAAACTTCCGATCACGATTCCCAAAAAGCGATATTCGATCAAGGATATCAAGTAGGCCCCACGAATTAGTGTCGATAACATCAGTGCCATCGGATTAAGAAAAATGTTGGCAACCGCATAATTTCTAGCAACCAAAAATTGTGAGATACCGTAAAGAAAAGTGATCAGAAAAATCGTTTGTAACTGAGTAAATGGTACAAAGGATAAAACAGCCGACACACATAAGCCCCCCATGGAACCAATCAAATATTGTACTTGCCGATGTTTCATTGCATCCAAATTCTCAGCTAAAAGAATAGAAGCACAAGAAAGAGTTAACCAGTAAGGATTGTGCAACTGCAATCCGTGACTAATATAGACGGAAAGAAATAAAGCAACACTGTAGAAAACAGAATCAATAATCACTAACGGTTCTTCTTGGAATCTCTCTTTTAAAGAGATTTGTTCAATGACTTGTTCTGGACGTGAATCAAGTAACTTGGTGATAACTGCAGCGATCAATGAAAACATGACCCCCATGAAAAAATAAAGAGAAACCATTGGCAAATGATCAATCGGTAACTGCATACTTGTTCCCATCGCCGAAAGCATCGCAAAAAATAAGCCACCTGGTTTTGAAATATGGAACAACCGCAAAATAAACCGGCTGGCAAAAGCCACTACAGCTACAGCAAAAGGTTCCAACCATAAAACATAGGTTGATAACATTCCTAATACAAAGGCAAATAAAAGTCCACAGCCAATGAAAAACATGCGCTTAATTAAATGTTTCATGGGTATATTTTGATAATAGAAAAAAGTAAAGATCCCTAATGAAGAAAAACTTGAAATCAAGAAATTCTGGTTTATGTATCCTAACCATAGTACGATAAAAATCAATAGCATAAGGTTCATGATACGAAATGGGTTATCTTGAATCTTATTAAAACGAAAATAAGTTTTGAACAACCAATCGCTCCTTTCTTCTATCTTTATTTAAATGCTGAAGCTACAATGTTTCGCTCTCGTTTCTATCAACATCATTTAGTATAACAACAATTTCTTTATTTTTCATAAAAAATTAAGTGGGGGTTGAGACAAAAGTGTTTAACATCGAGAAATAAGAAAGAATTTTCAGAAATTGACAGAAAACACAAACACTAGTTTTTGCTGTTGATTGTTACCTACTTGATACTTCTCAAATTTTTGGCTCAGTCTATAAATAGGAGGAGACTCGAGACTTACGAGGTAATTTCCCATCAATTCTAGCTCAACCTACCCGAATTGTGCCCTGAAAAAAGGAGATTTACGCCATCAAAAAATGGACAAAAAGCAAAATACCTCCTGTCCATTGATGGTGCTAAGATTTCTCTTTACTAGTATCGTTGCTAAAAAGACGAAAAAAAACTATCTTCTAGAGATTCTAACAGGAGTATCTAGCTCTGAGAAATAAGCCGGAGAATCCAAAAATAGTTCCTCCTATTTTTTGAAATCTTCGGCTAATTTTCCAATGGAGCTACTTATGGAAAACCGTAAATCAGAGGTTTTCCACTTTCGCAATCTTCCCTTGTTCGATGTAGACCCAAATTGATCTATCAATAATTATCAAACTGAGTCATATAGAGACAAAAATTTCAAAAATGACCTGTTAAATGGTCATCGAATATCATTTAAAATCAATACGACGGAGTCAGACACGGAGTCAAAACAAGCCCGCTGAGAATTTAAAAACATACAGTACCACTACATGGCTGTATGTTTTTTTATTTCAGATTATCTGAAATGATTACATGTACTTTTTTTTTCCATTTTTTTCTACTAGTTAGTAGCAAATACTCTCCTATTTTCTCAATAAACTATTTTTGACTATATGGTATCTGAAACAGCTAAAACCTTGTCATTACAGCAAAAAAACACTTTATCTCCGTTTCATTTCAGATACATTTCACTTAAGCGGATTCTATAAACCGAAAAAAAGAACCTCCAGATAGCTTTTACTACCTGAAGGTATTTCCTAAGACACGGTCAGTTAGTTATTAACGGGGTAGGGTAATTAACTCTAATACAAGACATGCTTAGTAATCAATCACCTGTTCAAATACTTCATCATAACTAGTTAAGATGTTTCTATAAACTAAGACGTTCTTTAAATATCTTTTCTACTTTTTTATCTTCAAAATATACTCTACAACCATCGATTCCTCTTGAAAGAAGAACGTAATATATATTCAAAATATACTCAGTTAATTCGGACAAAGAAAATTCTTTTTTTAGAGGTGTTCCTCCAATGTCCTTATAATTTTCAGGAACCGCAACTATTTTTCCGTTTTTAACCGTAATGTCATTACCTATTATTACTCCAGAGTAATTAAGGTCATAACCTTGAATTGCATGTATAGATCCAATTTCTCTCTCAGAATTAGGTTTTTTAACCCAATCTTCATAAGTAGAGTTCCATCTTCTCTTAATACCATCAATCTCCCAATCATAAGGTAGTTCTTCTAACGTCTTTCCTTTGTTGGCTTTTTTGCTTATACTGGATATCCATTCTTTACAGTATCCTGCTATTACCCTATTAGTTGTTTCAGGATATGCATGAGAATGATCATCTACATAGTCAATCACTTCCTTGAAACTGTTCACAATTCCAAAGTAATCATTCTTAAATACCTCTTGGTTAAAATCTCTTTCTTCGCTTAACTGAAGACCATACAAAATTCCTTTTAGATAGTCCTCTCCAGAAAAGCAACCGTTCCCCCCAATCCTAAACTGTTGTGACATGGAGAGTTTCTGATAATTACTGGTTAATCTCCGAACCTCTGAAGGGCTAATGTTTTGTGGTTTAATCCCTTGATAAGGATCATATAATAAAACTAAACCTTCAGTAATTTCCTCAAGAAGCGTAATCTCTTCATCATCCTTGTTAAGATGCCTTCTCGCATTGGGATGACCTTTTTTATAAAATTTTTTTAACTTATGTGCTTCATCAACTATGATAATATCGAAATTTTCATGCTTTTTCTTAGCATCTGTTATCAATTGTGAACCAGTTTTTACAGTCAATCTACTATTCAAATTGATTGATTTGAAGATTAAATTAAATTGTCTGATTAAATTGCCTGTAGTGACTACACCTATTTTCAAATCAGGATACTTATCTGCTAAAGAAAAAGCTAGATTTGTAAATAAAACGGACTTACCCGAACCTGCAGGAGCTTCGACTAAAAATTTTGTAAATAAATTTTTTTCTACATCTCCAATAATCTCTTTTTGTTTAAGAGATAACTGTTTGAAAGGAGAATATTTAAATAACAGGCTCTCTCTTAGTTCATTAAGATTTCGATTATTAACTAATCCTAAATCAGATAACTCATGTGTCCACAATTCATAAAATACACTGGTCAAAATTTCTTCCTTATTCTCATAAGTTATTTTTGTTTGTCCATTATTTCCATTCGCAAAAACAAACTTAGTTTTATCTGCTTCTGCAATCATGTAATTAAGTAATAGAGATTCTAAATCTAAGATAGCTGATTTGTGAAATAATTTTGAATAGATCACTAAGCAATCAGTAAATAGTCGATAATTGATTTTGGGATTTTTTTCAGCTAAATGTTCTTTATGTCTATTTTTGAAGCTACTAGTTTCACCAATGTATATTATTTTATTTCTTAAATTGAAATATATATACGTAACTGGATTATTAATTAAAATATCATTTTCTATTTTTGTTAAATCATTTAATATTGTTCCTTCACATAATTTCAACTTCACTGTTCTATAATACGACATATCCATCTCCGCCAACTTCATGTTATAAATTTCTTTTTTGTTCAATAAATTTGAACTTAGTATAACACAAAACTTTTAATTGGCTTATATTTTTTGAAGAGAACTCTCACCTGAACATGTCGTCCTAACCAATTTAAGATAAAAGAATGATAACTTTAAAAAATAGCAAATATAAAATATTGATAAAAATTAACTTACCAATACTTTTATATTTGCTATTTTACTCACAGACAACTAATTTATTTAGTTGTTATTTTATTTAAAATAATTACCTAAGAATCTGTAATTTTCATCTATAGATATTTTTTCTTCGATGGCTGTTTCCATGAATTTTTATCATATGATTCTCCTTTTCTTAATATTGACTTTAGACATGTATTAGGAAAAATACAACCTTATTTGTAACTATACATATCGAAACACTTATGATTTGGAAATGTTACTTTTAAATGTTTTTCTGACTTTTATCATCTCATATACATATAAATATTTCCATTAGGTATTACAATAAAAAACAAACTAAACAGTAATTTAAAATTTATTTTTAGATAATGTACGTATCTTAATTATCACTATCTGAAATAACAGAAACGTGTTTATATCAATGCTTATACAAGTATATCTTGTTTCATTTCAGATACGATTTATATAAGCGGATACCATAAACCGAAAAAAAGAACCTCCAGATAGCTTTTACTACCTGAAGGTATTTCCTAAGACACGGTCAGTTATTAACGGGGTAGGACAATTAACTCTAATACAAGACATGCTTAATAATCCAATCACCTGTTCCAATATTTAAGTATAATTAGTTACCATTCTCCATAGTTTCTAATTGCTTAATAATATCATTGGAAATTTGTTGCCATTGCTCATTTGAAATGTTCTGAGCACTGGCATTTTTTAAAGCAGTTTGAGCCAGTCTTGCAATTTCTGGACTATTCCATGATCTTTGAGCAAAAAAAGCCACTAAATCATTTCTTGTGGAATTTTGGAGTGAACTTTTCAGTGATAGAATCTCAAGTGCTTTGGTAGGCTTCCAACTTCCACTGTACAAAATATTACCGTTTAAATCTGTAATCTGCGCTGTACCATCATTATTATCAAATAAAGTAGCATTATAGGTGCCATTACTATCTGATATTGTTACAGAACTCCTAGTAAAGTGTTCCGACATATGAGCGGGTTCTCCAGTTTCTTTAATAGTGCCATTAAAATCATCAAAAAGATAAAGATGGTTATGCAACTCTATGCTATCATTTGAATTCTTTGCTGACGCTGTACTACTTTCTGGAATACGTTTGACAGAATCATTATTCACCAAAGCATTAGAATCGCTTGTAGAACTTACCTCAGATTCCTGTATCTCCATGTCATCTAACTTTCTTTTGTACTGATCATTGGCTATTGTAAGGTTCTCCCGTTGATCATCAAGCTTCTGTATTTCTATACTGGTATAAATCAATGCTCCAGTCAACGCTACGTTAGCCAACAAACTAACTGTAAGTAGTACCTTTTTCATTCTTTTTTCTCTACTTTCTTTAATGTTATACAAGAGGAAAAACTGACGTAATCTCCTAAAATATTCTTTATTACTGTTTTAAATAAAAAGATTATATAGCGACTATTATAGCATTTACTCCCAGTTTATATGTATTTCATTTAAGGAGATTCCAAAAATACTAGTTAGCTTGTACTTTCTAAGAATTCCATATAAAATTCAGACGATTAAAATGTGGGAGTAGTTTGACATTCCCATATCAGTATACAGTATTTCAACATATACATGAGCTTTATTTAGATAATATTCAAAATACAATAGTACAACAAATGACAAATCACTTCACAGGTATTCAACTACGGTATATTGATTGGCGTGATCAAGACCAATCCCATGGAACGTACCATTACACCTAAGTCTAGCCACAGTTCTACTGAAATCGAAGCGGAGTTTTACACGAAAGAAGAGCTTCGACAATTCTTTGATTGCTTGCAAGAGCTGAAAGATGATCGTGCTCTAGCATTTTTTAGACTAGCTGCTTATACAGGAGCTAGGAAGGGGGAAATACTGGGGCTGACGTGGAAAGACATTGACTTTGATAAAAAGACTGTGCAGTTCAATAAAACGCTAGTAGAGCTATCTGATGGCTTTCTATGTATAAATCCTACAAAGACAGAGTCATCCAAGAGAACAATCACAATAGACAACGGGACTTTGACCATACTTAAGAAGTGGAAACGTACCGTCATAAAAAAGAATCTTTCAAGAGGTATCAGAATCGATAATATGGATGATGTACCTGTTATCAGCACTATTAAAGCAAATAAAAAAAGGGACTTCCTGTATAAGGGCTACCCTAATCATGTAATGAGTAAAGTAGCTAGGAAGTTCCCTGATATGAAAATAATCAAAGTCCATGGCTTTAGAAAGACCCATGCCACATTGCTTTTTGAAGCAGGGGCTCAAGTAAAGGACGTGCAAGATAGATTAGGGCATTCTTCATCTAAGACAACCATGGACATCTATATCCAAGTATCGAAAAATCGACAAGAAGAAACAGTTGAATTGTTCGACTCCTACATGAATGCGTGATATACGGAGTCAAAAACGGAGTCAGTCGATACGATAAGGACTTATTTATTCTCACGAATCCTTTCGTATCACTGCATTACACTTCGACTTTCGCAATCTTCCCTTGTTCGATGTAGACCATCAAAATACTTAGATCAGCGGGGTTTACACCACTGATACGGCTAGCTTGAGCGATGGTTTCTGGTTGGATTTTTTGTAGTTTTTGTTTTGCTTCTGTAGCCAATCCATTAATTGCTGCGTAGTCGATATTTTCTGGTATTTTTTTGGCTTCCATTCGTTTTAATTTTTCTACTTTTTCAAGTGCTTTTTTAATGTATCCTTCGTACTTGATCTGAATTTCAACTTGTTCAATTTCTTTCGCTGTCAATGCTTCATTTTCCGGAATAAACAACATTAAATCGCTGTAGCTAATTTCAGGTCGCTTCAAAAAGTCACTCGCTAAAACCCCGTCTTTTAATGGCGCAGCATTGATAGTTGCCAAAAATGCTTGGACTTCTTCTGTCGGTTTGATCCGGACAGTCATCAAACGTTTAATTTCTGCTTCAACAGCAGCTTTCTTTTTCAGATAAGCTTGGTATTGGTCTTCTTTGACTAAACCTACTTGGTGTCCCATCTCCGTCAAACGTAGATCTGCATTGTCATGACGCAATAATAAACGATATTCAGCACGTGAAGTGAGCAAGCGATAAGGTTCATTGGTTCCTTTAGTCACTAGGTCATCAATCATAACACCAATATAACCGTCACTGCGTTTGATGATCAAAGGCTCTTTTCCTTGGACTTTGAGCGCTGCATTGATTCCAGCAATCAGCCCTTGGCCCGCTGCTTCTTCATAACCACTAGTCCCATTCGTTTGACCTGCAGTATAAAGGTTTTCGATGACTTTCGTTTCGAGCGTTGGACGTAATTGATGGGGTTCGACAACATCATATTCGATCGCATATCCCGTACGCATCATTTCAACTTTTTCCAGTCCTGCGATAGAGTGTAGCATATCCACTTGGACATCTTCTGGTAATGAAGTCGATAATCCTTGAACGTATACTTCTTCCGTATGCAAGCCTTCTGGTTCTAAAAACAATTGATGTCTTGGTTTATCTGCAAAACGTACGATCTTATCTTCAATCGATGGACAATAGCGAGCGCCCACACCTTCAACGATTCCAGTAAACATCGGTGCACGATGCAAGTTATCACGTATGATTTTATGAGTCGTTTCACCGGTATAAGTCAACCAGCAAGATTCTTGTTCTAAGTTGTACGCACTATCTGGCGTGCTAAAACTAAAATGATTTGGTTCTTTATCGCCAGGTTGCTCTTCAGTCACTGAATAATCAATCGTACTTGATTTAACCCGAGGAGGTGTTCCTGTTTTGAAACGATCAATCGCAAAACCTAATTCTTTTAGATTATTAGCTAATCCAACAGAAGGCTGTGAATTATTTGGTCCAGATGAATACTTCAATTCTCCAATGATGATCTCGCCTCGTAAAGCTGTACCAGCAGTAATAACAACAGCTTTTGCTTGGTAGCAAGCACCAGTTGACGTCACCACACCTCGACAAACGCCCTCTTCGACGATTAATTCTTCGACGATTCCTTGACGCAACGTCAAATTAGGTTCTTTTTCTATCGTATGCTTCATTTCTGCGGAATAAGCATGCTTGTCTGCTTGCGCTCTTAAAGCACGCACAGCAGGCCCTTTTCCTGTGTTTAACATTCTCATTTGAATGTACGTTTTATCGATATTTTTACCCATTTCGCCACCAAGAGCATCGATTTCTCTCACTACGACACCTTTTGCTGGTCCTCCGACTGAAGGGTTACATGGCATGAACGCTACCATGTCTAGGTTGATAGTTAGTAATAACGTTTTGGAGCCCATTCTGGCTGCAGCCAACGCTGCTTCTGAACCAGCATGTCCTGCCCCTACAACGATGACGTCATAAGTATCTGCTTGATAATGATTCAAGTACATTTCCTCCTTTTATTTTCCTAAACAGAATTGACTGAATAATTGAGTGATTAATTCATCTTGTACACTGTCTCCAACGACTTCCCCTAAGTAGTCCCAACAGCGTGTCATATCGATTTGAACAAGATCTACAGGCATCCCTGCTTCAATCCCAGCAACTACTTCTGCTAATGAAATTGATGCTTTTTCAAGTAGAGCAATATGTCTGGTATTTGATACATACGTAGCATCTCTTTCACCGGTTTGCCCACCAAAGAATAAATCAGCGATAGCTGTTTCTAATTGATCTAAACCATCATTTTTAGCCACAGAAACGGCAAACACCGGTTCATCTTCTAACCACTGATCAAGTTCTTCTTTTTCTAACTTTTGCGGCAAATCTGTTTTATTTAAAAGTACAATCCGTTTCAAACCGTTAGTGGCTTCTAAAAGCTGCTCGTCTTCTCTGGTCAGTGGCTCACTTTGATTCAAGACCAATAAAATCAAATCCGATTCAGATAATGCTTTTCGACTTCTTTCTACTCCGATCTGTTCCACGAGATCTTCTGTTTCACGGATTCCTGCTGTATCAATTAATTTCAATGGTACACCACGAACGTTCACGTATTCTTCGATGACATCTCGTGTCGTTCCCGCAATATCTGTTACAATTGCTTTTTCTTCTCGCAATAAGTGATTCAACAAGCTTGATTTTCCGACATTTGGACGACCGATGATAGCTGTACTTAATCCTTCACGCAAGACTTTTCCTTGTTTCGATGTAGCAAGTAAAGCTTGGATCCTTTGTTGGATCATCGTCGCTTTTTCAAGCAATAATCGTGTAGTCAATTCTTCCACATCATCGTATTCAGGATAATCGATATTGACTTCTACTTGTGCTAATGTTTCTAAGATCTCTTGTCTTAATGAACGAATCAACGAAGAAAGATTGCCATCTAATTGATTTAAAGCTAAGCCCATTGCTTTGTCCGTTTTCGCCCGAATTAAATCCATCACGGCTTCTGCTTGAGAAAGATCTACACGACCATTTAAGAAAGCTCTTTTTGTAAATTCTCCAGGTTCAGCTAGTCTTGCTCCTTCTCGTAATAGCAGTTGTAAAATTTGATTTACGACTACGATCCCACCATGACAATTGATTTCAACGACATCTTCACGAGTAAATGTTTTAGGTGCTAACATAACAGAAACCATCACTTCATCAATGATCTGTTCATTCTTTGGATCAGTAATATGCCCATAATGAATCGTATGACTAGGTACTTCCAATAAGCTTTTCTTGCCACAACGATAGACTTTATCTGCTAAAGCTACCGCTTGGTCTCCACTAAGTCGAACAATACTGATCGCTCCTTCTCCTGGTGGGGTAGAAATTGCAGCAATCGTATCAAATTCTAAAGTAATTTCAGCCATTTTTTCACTCCCTTTTTAATTTTACGCACAAAAAAAGTGCCCACTTCACCCTTTACAATAAATGGTGAACTTCGCACTTTGACTGCTTGTCCATGATTAAATTCTGAACATAGGTTATCATATTTAGTTACAAGACACAAGTATTGAAAATAGAGAACTCTGACAACTTCTGCTTTTTTACAATATCGTAAAAATTTTTTTCATTTATACATTCATTCTGATTTGAGGATATTGTACATTCTTTTTATTTCATCCTTTGTATCGTCGCGATCCTTTTCACGACTATTCAACATAAAAAATAGCCATTCAAAACAAATCGCTATCTCATCTCAGTTCTACAAAAAAACACACGAAGGCTAACCTCCATGTGCTTTTTCTATCAAAGTAAGACTACTTAAGCATCGTATACTCCGATAAGAATGATTTCTAATAAAATATACTTTGTTTAAAAAAGTTTGTCAATGTGATTCCTAAAAAGAACCACGCATATCAACCATTAAATTTTGTTTTTCTCAATATAACTGATCTTCTATGTATGATTGAATGAATTTTCAACTATAGGATAAAACGACATTTATTTTATCCCTATTCAGGAGGGTTTACCTCTATCTTTCCAATCCAGAGTTTAGTCTTTCTGCTTTTTTCTTTTTTGAAACTTTTTTATTTACAGCAGCAACTTTTCTCAGGTATTCTTCACCCGTTTTTCTATTATGTAACTCGTTTTTAACATCTTTCTGATTTATAAGAAACTGGTTTGTAAGCACGTCTCCAACTTTTTCTCCAGCTTCATTTACAACATCTATTAACAATTCTTTTTTTACTATTTTCATGCTTGGCGTCTCTTGCGCCAATTCTTTTTTATTTTTAAGAAAAAACGCGTAATTCTGATCAAGTAAATCACTATAACTCTGGTTCTTGACCTCATCTTTAGCAACTTTTAGCAGCATTTCATCCATACCCTCAATTTGTTTACATTGATCATACTCTTTGTCTTTAATAATTGCCTTAGTTTTATAACCTAGTGTATATTTGAATGCTAATCCTATATTTTTTACGATACATGCCCCTGTCATTTGTGACCTTGCAACATAATTTTCAAACTTACATTCTGATGCATGATGATGAAGCTCTTTTAACGGAAATTCTGTTGTCTTATGAAAAAACAACATATATTTATCTTGGAAAAAGCTTCCAAAGCTCACACCTTCTTTTCGGGACAAACTTAAAAAATCTCGCCATTTGGGAGCATATCTTCCTATACGAACAGCTTTTGAAATGGCTTCTATGTTTTCTTTTGATTCTTCAAACTCATATACATAGATTGATTTTAATTGTTTGGTATCCAGATCTACCCACACTTTTTCTACTGCTGCGAAACTCTCTACAAATTCTGCTTTATCCTCCTTACTAACGCCTTTCCAAAGGTCTAATTTCTTTTTATCGGAAAAATCATTCCAGTTTTCCCATTGATAAAACGACGCTATTTTATTTAAATGCTCAAGAGAAATTTTTCCATCAACATTTGGCGCTTCATTAGGTACAAGTTGACCTCCTTTATTACAAACGCGCACTTTAATTTTATTGTCTTCTTTTTGAATAAGCAGGCTGACACTATGAACATCGCCTGCTCTTCGGTTATACATGATTGGTATAACTAAAAAACTATCCGGATCATTATTTACCAAGTCTTTCATGCATGGCTTAAAATATTTGTTATCGTAACTACATCCTATACTACCGTTTAAAGAGTTTATTAAGTTCTTTCGTTCTCTACCATTTTCTGTAAACTGTTCAGGATTTTTTTCAACTACCTTTTTATACAAATACATATACTCTATAAGGTTATCATATTTTACTCCAGCCTCATTATCCAGCATATTAGAAGTCCAATTCCATTTTTGATTAAAGACATGCGACATTTCTGCAATATACTTTTGTTCATTTTTTACATATTTTTCACGAGCTTTTTCGATATCTTTTATCATTTTTTTTCTTTTTTTCTCTTCCATTTTTCCCTTCCTTTTCCCCCAGTCGTATTCACAGTAACATAGATTATTTTGGAGAAAGAAACTTTTTTTTAGAAAACAGAGAAAAAAAGATTTCTTGCAAAACACAACAAAAATAAAGTAGCGAAAAAGTAATCAGTTTACTTTTTCGCTACTTCATTGATTTAAACTTCTCTTATTTATCAAGCATTATTTCATTAACAAGCATTTGTTAATGAAGCAAACTCTTTTAGTGTTTATAATCGTTTTTTTACAGGTTCTACTACTAGATAACGATAAGGCTCGTCTCCTTCAGAATGAGTTTTCACATATTCATTCTTGCTTAATGCCGCATGGATTTGTTTTCTCTCAAATGCCGGCATTGGTTCTAAGAAGACTGGTTGACCGGATTTAATTGCTTTTTCGGCAGTACGATCTGCTAAGCGTTGAATGATTTCTTGTCTTTTTTCACGATAATTACCAACGTTTACTACTACAGATAGTTTATTTTTAGCAATACGGTGAATGAAAACTTGGGCTAAATACTGTAACGCATTTAATGTTTTGCCGTGTTTGCCAATTAAAATCCCTTGTTTTTGTGTATCTAATTGAAAAACGACGGTATTTGCTTCGCGTGTCATTTTTACTAAAGCTGGCGCATCTAATTGCTTGGTAATATCCGTGAGATAGACTGCTAATTCCGTTAAAGCTGCTTCATCGCCTAATTCACTGGTTTCTACTTCTTCTGTGAAGACTTCAATGGTTTCAGTTTCTTCTATCGTTTTTTCTAAAGGTTCTTCTAAAACTTCTTCTACCGTTTCTTCAATTGCTTCTGAAACAGTTTCACTAATTGAAGGTTCGATCTTAAGACGAGCATTCTTACGCCCGATCCCCAGAAATCCTTTCTTACCTTCATCTAGTATCTCAATTTCAACTTGCTCTTTATCCAATCCTAAATCGTTTAAACCAAGTTGGATTGCTTCATCAATTGTCGCAGCTTCATAAATCGGCATTAGCATTCCCTCCCTTATTTTTTACGTTTTTTCTTCGGACTCATGGCTTTTTTCAACGCACGTTCTTTTTCACGAATACGTTGAGCTTCTTCTTCTCGCTCTTTTCTAATCTTAAATGGATTATTGATTAGTAATGTTTGAACGACTTGGAAAGCATTAGATATTACCCAATATAATGAAAGACCACTTGCTAAGTTGACCCCCATAACTAAGATCATCACAGGCATCACAAAATTCATGATCTTCATTGATGCATTTGATTCAATTTGACTCATGCTACTTAGATACGTACTTGCAAAAGTAAATACCGCAGCAAGGATCGGTAAAATAAAGGTTGGATCTGCTGTTCCTAGATTTAACCATAAAAAGTTTCCTTGTTTTAATTCAGGCACACGTGAAATCGATTGCCATAACGCCATCAAAATCGGCATCTGTACTAACAACGGTAAACAACCAGCATATGGGTTCACATTATTTTCCGCATATAAACGTTGTTGCGCTTCACGTAACTTACTTTGTGTCTCAGGATCTTTTGAACTATATTCTTGTTGTAGTGCTTTTAATTTTGGTTGAAGTTCTTGGGTTTTTCGCATACTCTTGGTTTGAAAATGCATCAACGGCATCAAGATCACACGAATGATCAAAGTGAATAAAATAATCCCAATCCCTGCATTTCCAAATGACAATGCCTTGATCGCTTCTGCAAAATAATAAACGATGTAGCGATCCCAAATTCCTGTGCTTTGTGCACTTACTTCTCCAGTTCCACAACCGGATAAGACAACGACTAGACTGATAATGCCTGCCATCAAAAGTAAACGTTTGTATTTCTTCACTTACTCTTTTCCTCTCTATCGATTATTTTTGCAAGTTTTAAGACATGGACTAGATTGGAACGAATCTCATCGTAAGTTAGTCCCTTGACACTTGGTCTTGCAATCACGATAAAATCCAATTCCGGATCGATCTGTTCTTTTACAGAATAGACCGCCGCACGAATCTTACGTTTTACCTCATTGCGACATACTGCATTGCCCACTTTTTTACCTACTGAAAGCCCGACACGAAAATGTGGCTGGTCTTTTTTTTCTAAGCGGTAAACGACAAATTTACGATTAGCAAATGACGTTCCTGTATGGAATACGTTTTGAAACTCTCGTTCTTTTTTGACTCGATACGCTTTTCTCATTCGTTTTCTTTCCTTTTCTATCTTTCACTTACGTCCATAATCATAACATATTTCTCTTTATTCTTTCAGCTTTTCCCTAAAAAAGGGCATAAAAAAAACCACTGAAACCCCAGTGGCTTAAGCTGAAAGAACTTTTCTTCCTTTACGGCGACGGCTTGCTAAAACACGACGGCCATTTTTAGTACTCATACGTTTACGGAATCCGTGAACTTTTTGACGTTTACGTTTATTTGGTTGGTATGTTCTTTTCATGTATTCCACCTCCAAAATTTCTTATCTACTGTTAAAACACAGACATACTTTGATAGTATAACGACAATCAAGGTAATTTGTCAATATAAAATGAAAGGAAACTTCTGGATTTATGCATTCTATTTTTCCACAGTTTAGTTTTTTTTCGTGTGATTCATTTGTGGAAAAAGTTATACACAAGATTTATCCACAATTATTTTTTAGGGTTTTTTACACAGAATAAACACCTGTAAAAAAAGTAATCCACAAACAGTCATTTATCTGTGAATTGAATGCTTAACTCCTTGATAAACAACGGTTTTTTATCCACAACCTACCTGGGATTTCTGTCTTTAAAACACACTTATCCACCTGTTGATTAGTGATGTGGATAAATATTTTTCCTCGTTGTGATTTTTTTTGTTTTTTTCTCTCTTAATTTTGTGGATAATCTCAAATAAAAAATTTTTTCTGCTCTTTCTGTGGAAAACTATATGAAAAAATGATAAATTAGTACTAGTTATTCACTTTTTAATGAAGGAGGAAGCCTTAT
>NZ_JBIOLX010000002.1:0-136393 GCF_051711065.1 Enterococcus sp. DIV0703
ATGACTGATTTTAATTTTTTTAAGGCAGATAGAGTTTACAACGAATTATTTTATCAATTTCCAAAAGTCTTTATTGTTTCTGACGAATACAAAAAAATGAAAGATTCAACCAAGATTGCCTATATGCTTTTAAAAGCAAGATTAGAGATCGCAATCAGTAAAAGGCAAATCGATGAAGAAGGTAATGTTTATTTTACTTATACGACAAATGAACTATGTAGCGTATTAAACTGCCAAAAACAAAAAGCGATAGCAATCAAAAAAGAGTTGGAATCCTTTGGTTTATTATTACAAAAGCAGATGGGATTTAACAAACAGTTAGGGAAAAATAATCCTAATAGACTATATCTAGCAGAATTAAAAGTCTCAGAAAATGATATCTACTTACTCGAAAAATTTGATAGAGAGAATAGGGAAAACGTTGATAAATCAGAGGGTATGAAAATCATACCCACCCTCGACGAAAAATCATACGCTGAATCCCTTGGAGCTCAAGAGGGTATGAAAATCATACCGTGCCAAAACGTTGATAAATCAGAGGGTATGAAAATCATACCAGAACTTAATAATAATATATTAGACACTAATAGACACAATATAGACACTGAAAAAGACCGCCTACAAGATAAATTGTTGTTAGACAATTTTGAGACAATTATGACAAACGACAGCATTGCTACGTTTGTCCCTGAACGAGTATTAAATTTAATAAAAACATTTTCTTCAAGTTACAGTGAAGCTCAAAAAACTGTCCAGACTATTCATAATGCAAAGAAAAAAGCCGAAACAGAAAGTGGCATTTCGATAGTTTTTGAAGAACTCGATAGTTATTATGTCAATGCAGAACAAGAATTATACACGACACTGTTAAAAGCCTATCAAAAATTAAAAATCGAAAAAGTTGAAAATATCCAGAACCTGATTTTTGTCTATGTAAAAAATTGGTTTATCGAAAAACCAATAGCTGCTAAAGTATTTAGTGAAAAACGTTTAAATTCTGAAAGCTCCCCACACACTATTACGAAAGACTGGTTAGAGTGAAAATTTACTGATAAAGTGATTTTTGTTTCATGGAGTGGCATTAAAATTAAAAAATTTTTATTATTCTAATTATATTACGAATGTTACAAAGAAATAGCTATTTTAATAGAATTTATGAGTTAAAATATTATGATAAAAATCACAAACGTAACTTTTTACATCATAAGTGTTAAAAGTAATAATTAATTTCAAACAACAAAAAAGGGAACAAACGTTTGCATGCTTCTTTTTTTGAGTTATAATAATACGCGAAGAGAGGTAATTTCATTTTTTAAACAAGCTAAAAACCTTGATATTACTTCTTTTCAGACAATACGAATATTATTCGCTTACATTTTTTTGTATAAATTTAGTTGTTTTAAATTTAATTGTCTGCTATGCTTGTGATGAATTGATTTTCGTTCTGCACTTTTGGACGATAAATTTGGACAATTGAAAATACAAAAAAAAAGAAAGGCCCTGTATGACTCGGAAGGCTGGTAACCTTCGTCGACGTCCACAGGTGGCATTAAGAAGACACCTTAATGCGTTTACCTTTCAGTGTTACGGCACTACCCGCAACGGACTTTAGTATAACAGATATTTAAAAGTGATACCACTTTTTTTTGGCTTTATTATGGTTAAAAATACGTGATATTACGATGGATTATGTCAAGGTATAATGTTATAAAAATGTCTGTGTGGCTCTTTGCCGTATGACGAACGCTGAAATTAGAGGGAACGCATGTTTGAATGCGTTCCCTCTTTTTTGTTTGTCATGAACGAGAATCAATTCTCTATTTTTGAAAAATAACAAGAAAAATTATTAAAAATATTTGAATAAACTGGGAGGATCATTTTATGTTATATACTGGAATTTTGAGTCTCGAAGATATTTGTCACTACGGTAAACGGTGTACCGCTACAGAGAAAACCACGAAGAAACTATCAACAGGCCAAAGTAAAACCGTTGTGCAGTGTAAGAAATATATAATCCAGAAAGACAAAGTTTCAGAAGAAATGATTTATTATACTGGGAAACGCAAGCAAATGATTTTAAAAGATCCTATCCCTTTAAAAGAGCTATATCCAACAATCAAACATGTTTATGACCAAAATGGTGTACTGATTGCTCGAAGAAAAAATGGAGTCTTGCGTTGTACCGCAAAAGGGATGGGGCGTTTGATCAGTTGAATTGATCATTCTCATAACTTGTATTTTATCGTTTTTCGCTTGCTTGAAAATATTGTCGAGACTTCTAGAGGAACTTAGAATCACTCGAAAAATAAGGAGTAGACTTGATCTATCAACAATTCCCTTCGGGGAGTGACGGGGTAGGTTTTTACGATTGGTAACGTAAAAAATTGGTCAATCGAGTAAATGCCCTTGTTTGGATAGTGGTGAAATGAATTTGTGTAAATAATATGCACAGAGTAAACAAGAGGGAATTTAGAAGTTAGACAAGTTAGAATAGCGCCTAGATTAATCATGAGCAGCTACTAAGGGATCTAGGCTTTGACGCAAACTCATGGAATAAGGAGTAGGTCTTCTCGTAATGGGGAGGACGCACAAGAAATTGTGTCGTGTGCTGCAGTACATGTAGATACTTGCGAGGACGTTGGTCATTGGATCAATCGAGCATTTACCGATTTCTACTAGGGTTTCTCGTTTCGGACGCCATAAACGAGTCGATATTTTTTATGTATTTTTAAGTAAACGAAAAACGATAAAATATGAACGAGTCCTGAATAAAGTGAAAAAATTGATATAAAACATAGAGAAAATGAAATTTACGTAATGGAGGAATGACAAATGAAAAATTATGATCCGAATATACGATGGGGCACACATACTATTAAGGTTTCTTTCCAACGTTGGGATTACAAAGGATTTGTGACATTTAGAAGAGGCGGAAATTGTAAAGGATTAGATGTTTTAGCATTAGACGAGGATGATTTATACGATCAAACATTGACTGATAATCCAATTGGATTCGGCTTGCTACCTGAAGATGATGAAGGTAATGAATGGTTTAAAATGACGCTTATGAATGATAATGGAGATGAATTATCTGTTGAAGATACTTGGTCATATTTGAGTGATTATATTGTCAGCGTTGAAATCATTGAATTTGTAGCGGATAAAGAAGAATAAAAACTGGAGGAATAAATTATGAAATTTTTCGAAGTAAAATCACCATACTATTATGCGTTAATCGCAGCAAAGAATGAAGAAGACTGTGCAGAATTGTATGAACAAGTAGTAGCAGATATCGAGGATCACGAAGAATTTATTAGATGTTTGCATGAGTTAAATAGAAATGAAGCAATGCAAGAGAATGCGAAAACAATTAGTGAAAAAACGTTACAACCGATCGGTATGGAGGAAGCTACAAAAGATATTTTTACAATTATTGATGAACAAAAATCTTGTGTATTAAGCATTGATTCTACATTGGTTTAATAGATCCAAGATTCGATAATTTTTTTCAAAGTAAAAAGAAATTGGGTAATGATTCTCAGGCCAATTACTTTGGAAAATAACCAATAAACATTTATCTTTTTACAAATTAGATTTTACAGATAAAGGCTTAGAAGGAATCACGACGATTAATAAAAAGGAAGTATTACCTTAGGCATTGAGTAAGGAATTTATTTAGGAGGAAAATTAGATGGCGCGACCAGTTTTAGATGCGATGGATATGGATACTTTGACAAAAGGAAGGTATGTACAGCTGTTAGCTCGTGGTTATTCACCTAAAGATGTATTTAAAGCCTTATCCAAAGGAACAGATATGGAAAAAGAAAGATTACGAAAAGAGTTTGATTATTGGAGAACCTATAATGGAATCAAGGATTTGAAACCAGCAAGGCCAGTAGTTAAAAGAAAGAAAAAGATAACCCAAGAGTGAAGTGTAGAGCGTATGTGATCATAGGCTTTTTTATTTTTATCAAAACAAGGAAGGTAGGAAAACTCATGAATTGTAAAGAAATCGAAAATAGAAAAAAAGTGTCGAAAGAAATGGAAGAAAAGTTACTAAAAACGATGAAACAAAAACACCTTAAAAGGTTATCTGTCATGCAATATATCAATGATATGCAAATAACAGGGAAGGAGAAAGCCTGTCTATTGGGATCAATGAAAAATTTTGAACAGTTGAGGCGAACTTATGTAAAAACAAGTTCCAATTGCCAACTATTATTAGAAGTTTCTTGACGATTTAGAAGTTTCTTGACGATTATGATATGAAAATGATCGTTTATGATGTGGCATTGTTATTGAATAAAAAGAATAGTAAAATTTAACGTGGTTTATCTTGGTTAGATGTAGGTAAATTAATTTAAATATAAAAGGTAGATAGATGAATAAAAACAATAAAACTTTATTTAATCCTTACGTGGGCGTAATCATTGTTTTTCTACTTTTTAGTTATTTTGTTTATCAAGGTTATCAAAAGGATAAAATCGCTGAGAGAGTAGATAGTGTAACAAAAACAATCCATATTCAGGAACAGGCTAAAACCTATCAAGATAATTTGACCAGTTTAACGGATATTTCTAAGAGACAACTGATTACTAATCAAAAACAGGCATTAGAAAAGGATCTCAAAGGTGAAATTGCTGGAAAACTTGTTTTTTCTTCTACAGGATTTATTCTCCCTGTTTTTCAAGGAGCGAATAGCGACACGCTTAGTTTAGGAGTAGCTTCTACTTATTATCCAGATACTGAAATGGGAAATGGAAATTATATTCTTGCTGGTTATAACGTAGATACACCAAGCGTTTTATTATCCGATATGACTGATTTATCTGAAGGAGAAGAAATTGATCTAATAGATGCTCATTACAAGTATCAGTATGAAGTCTCCAAAAGAGGAGAAATTTCTGATTACAGCCAGGTAGTTCAATCTAAGGAAAACAAATCCTTTTTATCCTTGCCAAAAGCAGGTAAAAAACCACTACTCACACTGTTAGCCTTTCAAGCAAATAATATGAAAAAGTGCGATGTGATCCAGTGTGAATTAGTCAATGTAGAAAAAATCAATAAATAAGGGAAGTGAGTCACATTCAAGAACTTGTAGAAAAATTGATCAATAAAATGAGTGCCATTTTTCTGTTACTGTTGGTATCCATTCTATATTTAATATGGACGGTGGGGTTAAATCCTCCTACGATATTATTTATTTATGATAATGCTGCACAGTTAGTGACGTTTTTCGTAGGCTGTTTGTTTCTTTTGAATCTGTACAAGGTAAAGAGAAACGATCTATTCTTCATTGCAGCAGGAATTCTTTTTTACCTTTTCTTTTCTTTTTTTAGAAGCTACCGAGGAGATACTTTCTATAGTGATCTGATCGTTCCGACAATTATTGCTATTATTTTGATTGTAAAATGGACGGAATTTACTGTAATTGATCGTAGCTTGTATCTTGCAGTATTCTATGTCTTTTTACTCGTAACGGTTTATCGAGTATTTACTGAGATACCAGTACCAGAAGGACAAAGTATTTGGAGTCCATCGAACAAATTATCAGATATTTGGATCAATACAAATACGATAGGTAGTTCTTTAATGACATTAGCCCTTCTTATCACAGGATTTGCTAGTTCATTTGGAAAATGTTACATGCGATTGTTATCATTACCAGCGTTGATCCTGGCTGGGGCAACGATTTGGGTTTGCCAATCGAAAGCAGCATTATACGGGCTGGTTATCTTCCTTATCTTAGAAATTTTACCTAAGAAGATTTTTCGAAGCACACACTTGTCCTTTTGGATGTATGCAGCAGTTTCGGTTCTAGCTTTACCGATTTCTTATTTTGCTGCAATGTCAGACAAAGTTCATTTATTTACAGGACGAGAAGAAATTTGGCGCAAATTCTATGAAACATTAGGCGAAAAAACAGGACAAATATTTGTAGGGATGAAACCTTTCTTTTTCCATAGAGGAAATCAGATTCTAGGTAATCATAATACGTATCACGCACTCGTCAATCACTATGGATTGATTGGTTTCGCTCTATCGATTATTCTTTTGCTTAGTTTCTTATGGTTGCTCGTAAGAAAATGTGAGCTGACAAACGGACAACTAACATTCCTGTGGGCTTTTTTAGCGATCATGTGTCAATCATTCATGGAAGAAACATTAACTACAATCAGTTGGGTACCAATTGTGTTCTTAATGTTAGCAATGGCTACACACCAATATAAAACCACCAGATAAATGAAATAGAATAGTAATAAGAGAAAACACTTTTTCGTTGTGAAAAAGTGTTTTTTGTTTTGTCTGAAAGGAGGCAGATGGATGAAAAAATGGTTATTTGTTTTTTTAGGAGTCGCTTTAATGGTCTTTTGCAGTATGTTTGGCTATGTTAGCTACCAAAAACATGAAGGAGAGGTGTTTAAGCAAAATATAGAAAAAAAGATGCCCGTAGATCAAATCAATGCACACGCAAAGAGTTATAAGGAGGATGCAACGAACGTCAATAATGATATGTCTTTGGGGCAAATACTGTCTATACAAAAAGAAGCAATCGAAATGGGTGTCAATAAACAAGTATTTGCACAAATTCAGATTCCTGCACTTAGTTTAGCATTGCCGATTTTTAAAGGGGCAAATCAATACACTTTGAGTCTTGGAGCAGCTACTTATTTTTATGAGGATGCTGAAATGGGCAAAGGAAACTATGTCCTAGCAGGTCATAACATGGAAATGCCAGGTGTTTTGTTTTCTGATATTCAAAAGTTGTTATTAGGGGAGGTGATGAACTTAGTTAGTAACGATGGCGTCTATCGTTACAAGGTAACGCGTAAATTTATCGTACCTGAATACTTTAAATTAATTGATGGTATTCCTGGAGAAAATTCTTTCTTGTCTTTACCGAAGAAAGGAGAGAACCCTTTATTAACGTTGTTTACTTGTGTTTATACGTCACAAGGAAAAGAAAGATACGTGGTACAGGGAGAGCTACAATAACAAGGTTTTAATCAACGCTAGTCGTTGAAATATGAAATGAGGAGAGTAAAAAATGGCAATAAATCGGTATGTAAAAAAAGCTGGAATGCTTGTTGGAATGTTAGTAATCATTGCAAGCTGCTTTCAGGGGTATCAAGCACATGCAGAAGATGTCACGCAAAAAACGCCACCAGAGAAGGTCAATATCACGGTTCATAAATTAATGTACGATCAAGGAACGCAATTGAATGTTGATATTGACGGGATCAAAAACGATGGTTATACGCACGATCAATATCCTACAGGTGTAACGAAATACAACAAGGCAGATTATGGTGATGTTGAGTTTACGTTAGGAAATATTACGGATCAAGTATTACCGACTGAAGATTCTGATCTAACCAACGCGAAAGTGGACGAAATTGTTAAAGATGTAGAAGACAAGGGATCTAACAGTGAGTACGTCAAGAATGCAACCAATAAAATTACTTCAGCTGTAGATGAAAATGGTGAGATCACTTTTGCGGATCAACCAGCCTATGTCAATTCAAAGGGAAATGTGTACGTGGTTTATGAAAGTAAATCAGCTGCAGGATTAGTAACTCAAAAAGCAAAACCAATGGTGGTCATTGCTCCAATGACTGACAACACAGGTTCAGGTTTTTTAAAAGACATTCACTTATATCCTAAAAATATTGTTTCTAAGTTGAGTTTTGAATTAACCAAATTCGGTGATGATGGTACAGAGCAAAGCAAACAAACCCCTCTTAAAGGCGCTAAATTCGAATTGTATAAAGGAGAACCTGGAAAAGGAACCAAACTAGGCGATCTTGTTTCGGATGATCAAGGAAAGCTGACTGCAACAGATTTAACGTTGGGTAAATACTATTTTGTAGAAATTCTTTCAGACATAGTAGTTGGACCAGATCAAGAACCTACTGCTGATCAGTATTTATTGGGCGCTGACGCTCGCAACGATGCGCACAATAAATTAACCTTCGAAATTACGAATGATGGCGTGACAAGTGACTTAAAAGCTTCCTATGTAAATTACAAAGCTCCTGTAATCGATAAGACAGTAACCAATGGAACAGGGGCAGAACATTCTTTCCAAATTGGTGACGCAGTGAATTATCAAGGAACGATTCATATTCCAACAGACATTGCAGGTGGCGAAGACGGTATCACAGTAAACGGTGTGAAAAGCGAAACTTCTCCTTACAGTGTATTTAAATGGGGAGATACAGCAGGACAAGGACTTTCTTATGTCGCTGCTAAAGCAAATATCAAAGTAACAAATAAAGATGGATCTGTGGTATTAAAAGAAAATACAGATTATAAAATCCAAAATTCAGAAAATGGCTTTGTGATCGATTTTATCGTGAATAATGGCCAAGTAAGTGATACTGTCGCAAGTTTACACGGACAAGATCTTCAAATGACTTATAACATGTATGTAAATGACAGCGTAGCTGTTGCCAATCCATTAACAAATAGCGTGGATTTCGTTTATAACAACAATCCATTTAATCAGGAAGAACACCACGAAAAAACGAAAGCTGATGTTGTGACTTATGGCGCAAAATTTTTAAAAGTTGATAGCGGGCTATTTGGAACAGGAATCAAAGCAACACCGCTTGAAGGCGCAGAATTTGCTGTTAAAAATGCAGAAGGAAAATATTATGGTGGATTGGTTGATACGGATAAAGACGGTGTCAAAGAAGCAGTATGGGTAGACGATGTAGCAAATGCAGCGATCCTAAAATCAGATAAAGAAGGTCACTTTGAAATCACTGGTTTAACTGAAGGTGAATATTCACTGGAAGAAACAAAAGCGCCTGAAAACTATCAGAAATTAACGAAAGAGATCTCTTTCAAAGTAGACAAAGATTCATACAAAGAAGAAAATCGAATCACGATTAAAAACAATCAAAAAGCTTCAGTACCAATGACTGGTAGCAATGGTTTCCAAACGTATATATTGATCTCTTGCTTATTGTTAGGTGCAGGAGCCATTTCTGCAGTGGTTTACTTTAAGAAGAAAGCTTAAAAGGATCAAAACCAATGATTATCAGGAAGCCTAAGAAAAGGCGAATCATGGGGAAATGGATCATTGCTTTCTGGTTACTTTCAGCTTCAGGTGTCTTACTTTTGATGCCTGCTGAAGCGAGCGTGGCGAAATACCAGCAAAATCAGCAGATTGCTGCAATCGATCGAACAGGAACGGCAGCAGAAACGGATTCTTCTTTGGATGTTGCTAAGATTGAGTTAGGCGATCCTGTTGGTATTCTTACAATTCCAAGTATTTTTTTAAAACTACCAATTTATGACGGAACGTCCGACAAAATTTTAGAAAATGGTGTAGGTATTACGGAAGGAACTGGTGATATTACAGGAGGAAACGGTAAAAATCCTTTAATCGCAGGTCATAGTGGACTTTATAAAGATAATCTTTTTGATGATTTACCTTCAGTAAAAAAGGGAGAAAAGTTTTATATCAAAGTTGATGGTGAGCAGCACGCTTATCAAATCGATCGGATTGAGGAAGTGCAAAAAGACGAACTACAAAGAAACTTTGTCACTTACTTAGAACCAAATCCCAATGAAGATCGAGTAACGCTAATGACATGTATGCCTAAGGGTATCAACACACACCGTTTCCTAGTATATGGGAAACGAGTAACCTTTACAAAATCAGAATTAAAAGATGAAGAAAATAAGAAACAAAAATTATATTGGAAATGGCTTTTAGGAAGTACTGTTTTTCTTTCAGTCATGATCATTGGTTCGCTATTTGTTTATAAAAAGAAAAAATAAAGGAGGGTAACCAATATGAGAAATAGAAAATGGCTATTTGTTTGTGTAGCCGCTCTTTTTTCTTTCACTGCCTACACACAGTTGATGTTTGCAGACAGTCAAGAAAGTACGGGTAGCACAGAACAAACAATCCAAACATCAGATAGCAGCGCGATTCAAAGCAGCGATGAAACCGTCGATTTGTCAACAGTTGATTCTTCAGAAGAACCTAAAATTGCTGAAGACGATCAAATAGTCAAACAGACCATTCACGTTCAAAAGATTATTTCTTCAGAACAATTAGACAACCAGGGGCAAAAGCTTGAGAAACAAGAAGGAGTAAATGGCGCGAAGTTTTCTGTTTATGATGTAACGGACATTTTACAAAAGATGGATGTTAAGGATCTCTCAACTGATCAAATTGAATCCCAATTAAAAGATCGAGTGAAAAAACTGTCCAGTGATCAATTGAAGCTAGTTTCTAATGGAGAAACAAAGACAATTGATCAACAAACAGGTGTCTTTGAATTCTCGGTAGAAGTACAGGCAAATCAGAAACAAGCTTATTATATTGTCAATGAATCAAGTCCTGAAAACATTTCTAATAGCGAGGATATTTTGCTATTAACACCTGTTTCTGATAAAAACGGTGAATTCTTAAAGGATGTGTGGATCTATCCTAAATCAGAAGCTTCGCAACCTAAAGAAGAAGTGAAAAAAATCGTTTCTACTGGCGTAAAGAAAAATTTCTTTGAGCATTGTTGGGATTTTGTTACTCACTTGTTTTCTAGAGATTAAGGAAGAAATAAGATGAAATGGATCAAATTATTATTATTCAATCTTTCTTGTTTAACCGCAGTCTTTTTGTACTGCGGTTTATTATTTTCTCAATTATCTATTTTACCAAGTTACCAACCATACCTAATGAGAATTTTAAACATACCAGCTGCTTCTATGCCGCTAGATATTATGGAAAAGCTCATTAGGAATCCATTATTTACTACGATCAATTTGATCGTTGTTGTCGGAATTTCACTAGTCATTTATAAAAAAGAGGGGATGAAGGGATGAATTTTAAACACTCGTGGACAAGACGGTTAAAATATGTTTTTCCCATAATGATGATGTTAGGTACATTGTTTGGGTTAAAAACAGCCAATGTCTTTGCTGAAAAAGTTATTGTCGATCCGTCAAATCCAATCCAGAACGTAAAGAATAATTTTATTATTCCAAAAGATGTACCTAATGCAAAAACAAATATTACTGTAAGCGGAGCGTCCAAAGTTTACAAATATCATGTTGATGCCAACAAAGGTGGTTTTAAAGACGACTACGTAGGATTAGTGGAGGGAAACAAAAATATACGTTACCCTTCTTTCCAAAAAGAATATGGTGAAACAAACCTTGTTTTAGAAGGCGTAACAACCAACACCAAAGTCAATATTGACTACGGAAAAATCGGTACGTATAACGGGAAAAAAGTGAATATCAAGCTAGTTCTATCTAATATCCACTTATATTCAGATACGTTGCCATGGAATATTCTAGATAACAACTATACAAAGACTCATTTTCGAGACGATGGCTATAAAAATGCAAATGGTGCAATGAGTAAATCTAAAAAAAGAACAGTCCTTTGGATCTCAGACAATCTTTTCTCAGGAATTGTTTACCATGCAACACAAATGAATGTGCAGCTAGTAGCCACATATGAGGACGGTAGTCCCGTTCAATTTTCAGGGGATACATTTATCAGTTTTAACTCTTTGAACCCTGCAGGAGGAAAAAGCACGGATCTTAAAGGAGAATATGCCCACTATGACAAAATGAATACGACAGATTGGTATGTCAGAAAAGATACGGTTCTTTCAGAATTTAAATCTTTCTACAACAATCTGAACGTAGTAGGTGGTCACCCAGGAGGAAGCTCTAAGCTGACACAAGCGGATAATGATTTCAACAATTTGCATGATAAATTAGGAGATCCGAAGTTTGGTCAAGGGACGGTGTCCTTTAAAATATCTGAAGCAAATCCGACGTTTGTGATTGGTTCTTCTAATGTTCAAACCTGGTTTACTTTATCTTCTGCGACAATCTTTAGCGTTGTTCCTGATCAACCTGAAAAAACAGGGGTAGATAAAGATGGAAATAACGTGAACGATAAAATGTTGCAAGTAGGAGATACAATTCAATATCGAATCAAACAAAAAGTGAATCGTTTAGGAGTGGATTTACTTGCGGTTTACGATCGATTTGAGTTAATTGATAATTTACCAAAAGAAGTAGATTACGTCGATGCACACGTAGAATGTGGATCAAACAAAAAATTCGATGTATCTGGTGAAGTGACTTATGACAAAACAAAACACCAGGTAAAATATGCAGCGAAAGCTGATACATTAAAAAATCGAATGAAGTATAACGGCGAAACTTACGAATTAGTGATCAATGTAAAAGTTAATGAATTGGCCAATCAAAATAGTGTAGCCAAAAATCAGGGAACTTCGATCATTAATAAAGTAGAAAAGGATACAAATATCATTACCGTTTATTTCCCTAAAATTCCAGTGAAAGAAGTGCAACAAGATGGAAAAGATGTAAACGGACGAAATGACGGTAAGAAGGGGACACCGACAGCTCCTTTAAATGCAGGGTCTGAAGTACAATATCTAGTCACACAAAAATGGCATACAAAAGGCGTAGACGCTGCGTCAGATCACTACAAGCAATTTAGTATTCAAGATCCGATTGAAGCTCGTTTGACGTGTAAAGAAGGCTCTGCGCAAGTAATCGATAAGAGTACAGGTAAAGATATTACTTCTGAAGGCACACTAACCTATGATAGCAATTCGAGAACATTGAAGTGGGAAGCTTCCGCTGATTTCTTAAGTAACAATCTTTTAGATGGACGAGAAATTCAGCTGATATTTACAGCTAAAACTCCATTACAATCAGAAAAAAATATTGATAACCAAGCCGTAGTAGCAGTAGATAATGTTTCTAATAAAACAAATGTTGTGACAATTGGGGTTGATCCTAACTTGCCACAAGTTATTGTTCCTAAAACAGGTTCTATACATTTAGTAACAACTTTAGTGGTCAGCTTACTATTACTTGTGTTAGCTACTTTTAGTTATGTGGTTCTTAAGTAGCTTCCTTTTCAGTTTTAGAAGTTTTTCTGGGAGAAAAACCATTTATACTTGATAAATCAGAAATTATTTCTTCAGATTTAGAGTATTTGAAATTTTCTTCATTTGAATCATTTTTTGAAGGGACATGATTATAATGATCCAAAAACAGTCTTATTCTAAGGAATAGGGCTGTTTTTTTAGGAGGAATAACATGCGATTATATATCGTTCAAAAATTTTTTGATAATGAATATCTTGAAGATCATATTATCTTTTATGACGAAGATATGATGATTCAGTATTTAAGAGAGGTCAATCAAGCTAGTTTCTTTGTTTATAGAGGAATCGTTGTTGATCCGTTTTTTAAAGATATAGGAAAAACTTTTTTTGATCCTCATAAAAATATTTCAGAACTTTTTGATGAATTTAGAATAAATATTAAGCCAGAATATCAATTTTTGGCACAAGAATTGTTTTATAGAGCCTGTCCTTTTACTATAAAAAATAAAATTTTTATTTAATTAAGCAAAAAACAAGGCTGAAAATAAGCCTTGTTTTTCTATTTGAAAATTGGGTTGGCACTAATAAATACATTATCTGAAGAAAGTGATCCGTCTGAAGAAACTTCATAAGCATGGGATAAACCAACGATGCTTTGATTGTTGTAAAGCAAGTTTGCGTTATGAACTGCGCTATCTTTCCACATAACCATAGCATTTACTGCTCCTGTATCTGAAAGGATCTCGTCAACGTAAAGGTAGAAACTATTGATATTTTCTCCTTTAGCACCATAGCAGCCTAAACTTTCTAAGAGATCTTGGAAAGTACCGCCGCCAGGTCGATAGTGACTGAAGCTTACTTGCAATTCTTTTGCACGTATATCGGCAGCTTTTTGTACGACGTCGTTAAATTGCATTGGAGTAACGCCATTTTGTTGACGGTAGCTATTTAACCAAGCAAGTTCTTTTTGACGCACATAGTTGTTTAAATCACTTAATGAGATATTTTTGTATTTGAAAGTGATTGTTCGGTTTTGGTCAACCTTATTGATTATACGTTGTCCATTTTTATCAACGGTAACAGATGAATCGTCATTTCTACACAAGAAGTAGTTTTGATCGGTCATATTTTTCCAAGAAGTAGAGAAACTATCTCCCTCGTAAACCGTTTGTGTTTCAGTAGATAAAACAGCGTTTGTGTCAACGTTTATATGGTTCACAGTGACGTTGTATTGATGAGTATAGGCAAAATTGATTCCTTGATTGCTTGTAACGTTGTTTAAAGTCACAGTGTTGCTAGAGCTTTCTCTAGGGTCAAGAACAAAATTAGTGAACGTAGGTGCTTCAATTGTAATGCTTTGTCCATAAACAACGGGATAACTCTTACTGTAATTATAGAGTTCTTGGATATTTGGATCAGTATCCGAGACTTTATTTGGACGAGCTTTCACTTCAACTAGAAAGACTTCATCATAATAAAAAGTAAATGTGGTATTTGTGTTAATCGTTTGTGTTTGTGTTTCATTCCCATTTACTTGATACTGTGGTGCTTCAAAGTTAGTCAAGTCGGTTCTAGCTTTTGCAATGTAACTTGTACAAGCTTTTACTGAGACATGTTCTTCTTTTAGCAGCGTTCCAGTTTGTCGATTCATATGACGGACGGTTACCGCATATTCTGAAGGTTTAGGTTTGTGTTGCAACCCTTTAAACGCTGAATCAAGGCTATTTTTAGCGTTGTTAACTTGTGTTTGAGAAGATTTAGAATCGTCTAGTACTTTTTTAGTATTGGATAAAGCAGTCTGAAAATTTTTCCAAGATTCTTCTGTAAAATCTCCTTTAGCAGTTGATTTTACTTGGTTGTACAAGGCTTGTAATTCCGTTTTGTTCACAGTAGGAGCTGGTTTTTTCTTTAATCCCTTGTAAGCAGAATCTAATGTGTTTTTTGCACTATCCACTTGTTTTTGAGTCACTTTTGAGTCATTTAACACTTTGTTAGCATTGTTTAAAGCGGTTTGGAATGCGTTCCAGGTATTGTCGGTATAGTCACCTTTTTTCGTTCCTTTAACGCTCGTATAAAGAGCTTCTAAAGCTGATTTATTCACTTTGGGTTTAGAGGTGTCAGCTCCATACCAACCGATTCCTTCGTATTTCCAACCGTAGTCTTTGGTTAACCATTGTACTTCTTTCCAACTGGCTGTGTAATGGTGTGAACCAGATTTTACACCAGGAAGGAAAAGGCGGTAGATCGGTTTATTATTTTTTTCGGCAGAACGCCATGCAGGCCCTTCATAAGTCCAACCGTAATTTTTGGTCAACCATTGTACTTCTTTCCAACTAGCTGTGTAATGGTGATCACGAAGGCCTTTATTGTATAAGCGATAGACAAGATGGCCACCGCTAGTCGGTGCTTCCCAAGCGGGGCCTTCATAATTACCCCACTTAATCTTTACCAGGTGATCGCGTTCTTTTTTGCTAGAGGTGTAGAAATGTTCATGATTATTAGGATTGTAAAGGCGATACATGACGTTAGTTGATGCAGCGTCAACAGATCCAGCAAGAGCAAGTGTGGTAGCAAATGTTCCAATAGCTATAATAGTTTTTGGGTTTAATAATTTCATGTTTTCAACTCCTATTTGATTAGTTATTTTGTTTACATTCATAGTATAGCACGGCACACCGCGTTACGTCAACGGTATACCGTGCAATTTCTGCAATAAAATAGCCATCCTATGAAAAGTATAAGGATGGCTGTTTGTGTGCTATGAAGAAATAGATTCAGCGTATTTGGTTAGTTTGGCAGCATTATCAAATCGCATTTTTTCAATCGCACTTCTTTTTTTTATCAAATCCGCAATTGTTGATTCTGCGACTGAAGAATGTTTGCTAATTTCATATGCTGTCTTACCAGTTTCAAATAGTAACCATTCGATTTTCTCTTTATCAGCGTACATTGCAATGCTCCCTCTTGATTTTTTCTCTATTATATCTCTTTTTTGTAATAAATCACAATATTAAGAGAAAAAGTTTCTATTAGAAAGGTGGAAAATTATGAGTATCCGTTCTCCGTGTACCAGAACGTGCTTTGTTGCTACTTTCGTTATTTGATATACTAAAAATAAACGACGAAAGAAGGAATAAAATGAAGAAAAAGCAACTATGGTTTGTTTCTATGTTTGCAATATTTTTTATTATTTTAAGTGGATGTTCAAGTAACAAGAAATCTGAAGCTAAAGAAGATAATAGTTTATTGCAGCCAGGGACTGTTTGGAAAGAAGAAGTAGGAGGTCTTGTTCATAATTTAAAAATTATAGATGATACAACATGGGAATACTCTGAAAGTGTATGGCATCCAGATCCTGTACAAATAACAGTTAAGAGACAAAAAGACTATGAAGGTTTAGAAAGATTTAAAATAGTAGATTCTGCAGGCGTAAAACAATTTATAAATAAACCTGATTCTTTATTTATTGTCGTTCCTTACGAGAAGGATGGCGTAAAAAAAATGGTTTTTCTTGGATCTAGTAAGGACGAAAAGCGAACGAAAGAGAAATTGATTCATGATGGATCACAATCAAATAAATACAAATTACAAAAGACTAGCGAATGATTGCTAGTCTTTTTATTTATCCTGAAGGAGGAATCACAGTGGCAAAAGCCAAAACGCCATTTGAAAAAGCCGCGTCTAAAATATTAGAACGTCGTGGTGTTTCTGAAGCACAGTGGAAACAAGAAGTCCTTGAAAAAGCACAATTTGATCTATTAAGAGGAAAAGATAAGGACTTGGAAGGATATATCTATCAACGTGAACGCGAAAAACTTGTTTTCGATGAAATTATTAAACATTAAAAGGAGCGAACAATCTTATGTTTGAATCAATTACAATGTATTTTTTAACTCAACCGAAAGTAGTAGCTGCGGTTGATGTTTTTAGAGTAATACAAACTGCAGCTACTAATTTAAAAAATAATCTGATGATTATTGCAGCTGTTGCGGCCGTTGCTTCCATTATTATTGGAGGGATTTTCTTTTTCTTTGGACGAAGAGGAGCTGAAAACGGGAAAACACATGTAGGTTATGTATTGCTGGGTGTAGGAGTGATTTTAGCTGCTGCTTCTATCGTGTTCTCAATGTTCTCAATGTTTGGACAAACGCCACAAGGACTGTAAAAAACAAATCGAAGGAGTAAAAAGTACAATCCTACTTTTTACTCCTTTTTTATGAAAGGAGAATATTCATGTATTTTACTATTTTAGGCAATACCAAAAAAGATAAAGAGTTAATAAAAAAAGCAACGAAAGAAGTAGGAAAGCGGACTTCTTTTTTACCAAAAACAATGAAATATTCGGTCATTGAAACGGAAGAACAACTACATGCGTTAGGTAAAGTACTGGAACAAGAGAGTCAATCTTCTGTTAAGTTGACTCTCACATTACATGACACAGAAGGAAAAATAGAGAAAGCTGGTACAGAATACGTTTTTGGCCCGCTGGATTATCAAATTTCAGAAGGGTTCTATCCTACATTGATGGATTTGATCCGCCTTGATGTGTTTAAGGAAACGGATGAAACCATGAGTGTGGAAGAGTCTTATCGAAACGAAAAACTTCTACAAGTTTTAGAAGAAGAGCTAGAGAACGACCAAAGAAAAGTGAGTCAAGTGAGTGAAGTCGAAGTAAACGAAGAAGTACCATGGGAACGACCAATTTTTCCAAAGAAGGAATCAAAAGAAAAAGAGCCAGTGAATGTTGCCGAACAAGCTGATATTCCGACTCAGAAATCGATATTTGAGGAAGAGAACGAGGTAATGGATCAATTGGATGGCGATCCCTTTGAAGAAACAACGGAAGAGACGATCGAAGTAGAGATTGATCCAGTCGAAGCGAATGAAGAGCCAACATGGACTGAAGGGGATTCTCAGGAATATATTGAACCACTTATCAGTGAAGAAGTAGAGAAAAACGAAACAGAGATACAAAAGGCAACTGTATTAGATTATATTTTGGATCAATATCCGCCAGAGTATGAATGGATGAAAGAAAAAAATAAATTATTTTTAAATGAGCTTTATTCGAAATATCAATTACCCCAAACCTATCAAGCATTTTTAGAGAGTAAAGAAGAATTAATCTCACAGGGGAAAGGTACACTTTTAGAACAGTTAGAGTCTGTTCAATCAACCAATTGGCATGAGATTGCACAAGAAGATTTATTAGCTACTTTTGAAGAACGCCAACAGGAAACAGACCAAGAAATAAATGAGTATGCGACGGAACAGTCGTCGAATTGGGAGAGAGCAAAAGAGGAACTAAATAAAGAAGAACAGCGAATGATTGAAGAAGAAGTACAAAGAATCAAAGAGCGGTACGAAAAGAAACGCGACAATGCGTATTCCTTGTGTGTAGAAAAAATCAACAATTTTACTCAGACGAATCAAGAAGCGTTATCGAAAGAAAAAGATAACTTGTTAAAAGAACGTATAAGAGAACGGAAAGAAGAATTCTACCGAGGTTTGCGTACCGATAAGCTAAAGATTAGTAAAGAATTAAATGAGCAACTGAATAAGCTATATCAAACAACAACTGAAGTTCTTATGGAAAAACACGAGCAGATCCAGCAAGAATTACAAATACAAATTCCAAAATGGAAAAAAGAGTATGAAATTCAACAACAAAAATTGAAAGAACAAGAAGAAAAACAACGGCAAAAAGAAAAAGAGCGCGAACAATTAGAACTAAAAAAACGTGAACAGGATCTTGCGGAACAACAAATGGCGATAGAAAAACAACGGTTAGAGCAAGAAAAGGAAAAGGAAGCAGCTGCTCGTAAGGAACGTCAAGAACAAATGGATACATTGCGACAAGCCCAATTAAATTATCTAGCACACCCTCAACCAGTAGCTACTGTTCAAACGCCAGTGGACAACAACCAAGCAAATTTAACTCCTTCACCACAGCGTTCCTTTAACGGATGGATGGTGGGATGTATTGCAAGTTTAAGCTTGCTTCTAGGTGGAGGAACAGTATTTGCTTTTAATCATATCAATCAATCTTCACAGGCTGATTCTGCAGCCACAACGGCGTCAATCAAGGAGGAAGCCCAGGAAAAAGCAAGAAAAGAGTATGAACAACAATTAGAAGAATTATTGAATCGTACCAATCAGTCAACAACAGATTCAAGTATGGAAAACAGCAAAGAGAGTGATTCTAGTAAGACCAAAGATGGATCGAGCGATTCAACTGTACACTCAAACTCTTCCGAAAGTTCAGAATCAAATGAGGTGAAATAATGCGTGTGAGAGAAACAACGAAACGAAAAGACAAACGATTCAATTTAGAAAAGAATAGATATCTTTCTCATTTCTATCGCTATACTCCTTCAGGAGAAGAGCTACCAGAAAAACATGACAAACGTATTTCTCAAAAGATTTTTTATAGTGGCTTAGCTTATCTTCCTTTAAACTATGTTGTTACAAGAATACCAGAAGCATTTCATCGATTTGAGATTATTCCAGGAAGTTTACAAGGAGTGAATCTTTTTCAGTTACAAGAAATGCCGCAGTTATTCCATTTTGATTCAATTGGTTTTTGGAATCCTTTGACCCCAACAACGAGTTTAGGTACACGTTTAGTTGTTTCTACGATTTGTGTTGTTCCAGCTGTACTTATGGGATTGAAAATGGACATGTGGTTTCGTCCGCTAGCAGATGGGCAAAAAGGAGATAACCGATTAAAAACGTTAAAGGAAATCCAACAAATTTATCCGCAAATACCAGAATCAAAGGGAGGTTTTCCTGGTTATGGCGGAATACCAATTACTCATTATAAAAAGTACTGGTATATTCAGACGGATACAGTAAATACTTGTATTGTCGGTACTTCCCGTTCAGGGAAAGGACAGATAGAAGTTTTAGCAACCATTGACAATTTGTCGCGTGCAGAAAGACAAAGTTCAATGGTTGTTAATGATCCAAAAACAGAATTATATGTTGCTAGCAAAGATGAACTAGAAGCTAGAGGGTATGATGTGTATGCCTTTAATATCACCGATCCATTGCAATCAATGAGTGATAATCCATTGGCACTCATTGTAAAATACTGGAAACGAGGAGACATAGACACAGCGACACAGTTAACCAATACTTTCACGAATACGATTTATTATGATGCCAATGCTTCAGACAACAAATACTTTAACGAAAATGCACAGAAAGCCGTCAATGCGCTTATTTTTGCGTTGTTAGAACAAGCGGATCAAACAGGGGATTACACAAAATTAACACCGAATAATCTCGTCGAACTTCTTTCTGAGATTGGTGGTTTTAATTATCAAGATCCTGAGAATGAATTCAAGCAGCTCAATGCTTTAGATGAATTCATGAATCAGTTACCACCTGGAAATCTAGCGAAAAAGCAATACGGGGCAACAAAAATTGGTTCTGATAAGGCAAAAGGGAATATTTTATCGACGGCAATCACAGGATTGAATCCATTTACCTTAACGAAAATTGCGAAAATGACTTCTCAATCAACCATTGATTATAAATCGGTTGGGTTTCCAAAATATTTAGATTTGAAATTACATGAAAGTCTTTTAAATCAACGAGTCGTAGTGGAATTTTATCATAAAGGAAGGAAATTTCATGAGGAACGTGTAAAAGTTGGTTATAGAGGTTTTTGTGAAATCAACTTTGATTGTCACTTAGAGCAGGGAGATCATGTTTGCTTAAAATATGACCATCAAGGAAAAGAATATGTGGCCTGGTATGAATTCTCTCAAAAAGTATTGAAAGACGAAGAGGGAAATATGGTTTATCGAAAAAAACGAGGAGAAACCCATTTGCCAGAATTAGAAAAAGAAGCCGTTCTAACATTAGATGAGGATAAAAGTAACTTATTAGTAGAGTCTATTCGGATGCACTATACCGACAAACCAATGGCTATTTTTATGCTCACACCTGATTATGATCCATCTAATCATATCATTGTTAGTATTTTTCTTAGTCAGTTATACAAAGAATTATCTACGCAATGTGTTAAGACTAAAGGAGATAAGTGTCACCGTAGGATTCATTTTATTTTAGATGAATTTGGGAATATGCCACCAATGGATAATATGGAAGGAATCATGACAGTCACAGCTGGTCGAAACATGTTGTGGGATCTGTTTATTCAATCCTATCAGCAACTTTATGCGAAGTATGGGGAACAAAACGCAGCGATTATCAAAGAAAATTGTCAGACACATATTTATATTATGTCGACAGATGATAATACCATCGAAGAATTTTCTAAAAAAGTGGGGAATAAGACGGTTGAACAAGAGAACAGTACCATCAATTCATTAGGTATGAATACTCATATCAATCGCAATGTTGATTCAGATCGTATCTTAACTCCTGAAAGAATTTCTACTTTTTTAGAAGGTGAAACGATTGTACTCGCTCCTTTAAAAAGACAAGATTTGAAAGGTCATAAAATACGGCCGTATCCTATTTTTAATCATGGGGAAACAAATCTTCCTTATGCTTATCAATATATTGAAGATTTCAATCCATCGTGGGATATCAATGATATAGACATACATTGTACACATGCGGACTTGGATCTTAAGGCTTTACAAATTGATTACGATTATTTTCTACCTGATATCTATGCACGTCGACTTTATCACAATATGCACGATCAAATAGTAGAGGAAGCTAAAGAAAACATTTTTATTAAAATCGTTCAATCTTTAGACAACTCAACAGCACAAAAGTTACTTATTCAATTTTATGAAGAGAAGCAAATAGATCGTTTGCAAGAATACCTTGAAAAATTGCGTCAAAATGAAGAAATTACAGAGGTTATAAAGAAACGACTTTTGTTAGAAGCTGATAAGGCGGTGAAAGAATGATTATTGGAGGAATTTTTTCTGGCATTACCGACTGGTGGTCTGGTTTATTTGGAGAAGGTGATGCAAACCCCAAAACCGTGACGAAAGTATTACAAGAGTATAGTAATTATCTGCAATATCAAGATGTGTTCAGTTGGATTTGTAATACTTTTTTGTGGGGGCTGATTAAAGGATTATATAATCTCAACACATTGCTAGAAAAAACAATTTATCAAAGTTTTGATTTAAAAGACTTATTGAACGCTGCTGGTGTGAATGAACTGTTTCAAAGTTTGATTAGTAAGGTATTAGCTCTTTTTTGTGTCGTCACATTAATTTATTTAGGCTTGAAATTTTTTATGAGTAAACACCCACCAAAAATCAAAAATATCTTGGTGAATTTAGTCATGGCCATGATTTTGATTTTTGGTGGTAGTTCTTTAATCGATGAAGGGCTAAATATCAGTAAAAGTTTTTACGGAGACGTCACTGCAGCGAATAAAGCAGATAAAACTGGTTCACCTGCTTTTCAAATTATTCAAAATAATGTGATCGATGTAAGTACATTACTAGCGACTGACCCGAATAAAGTAGAATCCCTACCAACAGACAAAAGAAATGCCTTGACTGCTAAAAATTTTAAAACAGCGAATATCAATGGAATTATTACTCCTGACCAAGCTAAAGACATGGCGAATAAAGATAAGAGTGGGCTATCAGACATACAAAAGAATCGATTAAGAGCGTTGCAATATCGATTGGAACTGGATGATAATGGGAAAGAAATTCCTGTGGAGATTAGTGATGAAGGGTTAGCAAAATATGTGTATACTTCAGGCTATCGTCGATATATTAGCAAACCAGGAATTATTTTAGCTGGTGAAACTTCTTTGGCAGTGGCCTATTTATTTATATTATTTACGATTGTTACTTGCATTATTGAGCTAGTATTTAAAAAATTCTATTTAGTGATTGCCGCGTCAACGGACTTTGAGACAGGTCAACGGATGAAAAGTGCGATAGAAGATATTTCTCAGTCCTTCTTGTTATTGGCATTTACGATTTTAGAATTAAGAATCTATACATTGATGCTTTCGGGTATCGGGGATTTGCATGCGGCAGGAAAGATCAACGGATTCTTGTATGTTGTCGCGTTAATTGTACTAACTATTGCGCTATTCAAAGGCTCTCAATCTGTTACGAAGATTTTCGGTGTTGATACGAGTTTGAAAAACGGCAGCAATTCTCTTCTTAGCATGTTTGCTTTAGGGAATATTGCGAAAAATGTTGGCAGTGGAGCCAAAAATCTTGCAAGTGCTGGTAAGAGTGGTTTAAGCAATTTAAATGATATTCGTAAAAATGGATTTGGCAATCGAAAAGATATTACCCCTGATAACGAAGGAGAACAACCAGACGATAAAGCACTAACTGTGCCAAATAGTAAGAAAACAATTTCCGAAATGTTTGGGAAAGCGAAAAATGGTGTTTCTAAAGCCGCAGAAGGTCTTGGTTACGTCAATGAACGTGGATTAAAAGGAACGGCTGAAGATCTTACAGAAAAAGCAAAAGACGCCTTAGAAGAGAAATTAGATGGCACGAGAGCCAAAGAATTGGCTGAAACTGTGAAAAATCCATCCGAAGCACTAGAGAAACAAAAAGAAAAAGCTTCAGAAATCAAAGAAGGATTGAAAGATGCGTATGGGGAAGGACAAGTCAATGCAGCAGTAAAAGCTAATACAACAACCGAAAAAGAAAATCAAGAAGGTGCAGCGATTCCTTCAGCCAAAGATCACCAAGATGGGTTGCATTCTAACGAAAATTCAGAAGAAGAACAAAATGGTCAATTACCAAAAAAAGATCCAGAACAATATCGTTATAAATCTAACATTAATTCTGAAAATGAAAAGCGTATTTCAGATTTACCAAAACGAAATCAAGAAGTACAAACGGATGATGATTCCATCGATCTGCCAAATGATAATGGAATTGAAGTTGGATCTGGCAAATCAACGAAATTTGATTTGCCTAAGACACAAAATTTACCAACGAAAGATAGTCGTTTGAATCAATTTAATGAGAATGATCGAAGTTTTGTTCACCAATCAACTGCAGGTACTGTTCAAATGAAACCAAGTCGTTTGCCTGAAAATGGAAATCTGGCAACTGTTTCTTACAATTTATCTGAAAGTGGGGAGACAGGGAATGCGTCCGTTCAAAATGTTGTGACAAGAGAAGCTGCACCACAACCTATTCAAAAAGTTCACACGGGTTACAAGCCAGCAAATGTGGCATTTACTGCACCAACAAAAATAAATGTAACAAGAGAAACTAAAAACAGGAACAATGAATTGAAAGAAGAACTATTGAAGAATATCAAGCAATAAAAGGGCTCTTTAAGGGCTTTTTTTCTTCATAAAACATGTTATGTTAAAATGGAAAGGAGAAAATTGTGGAGGATATTTTTATGGCTACGTTTATAACTGCATTGGGAGCATTTTTAACGATATTTGTGGCGACTATTAAAGGATTTAAAGATACGGGGAGTTTACAAAAAGATCATCAGTCTATTTTAGATGGTCAAAAAACACATACCGAAAGCATTATTGTACACCTTTCAGAAGGATTCACTTATTTGAAAGATGCTATGCCCACATTCACAGTAAAATTAACGGAGCTATTTCATTCTGTTGAGCAAATATCGTCAGAATTGAAAGAGCAAAGACAACAAAAAGATCGTCAACTTGGCTCACTTAATTTTAGGCAAGAAACGATACAAGAATCATTGGAGAATTTAAATCGATTAAACGATGAAATGCAACGAGTTCATTTGGAAAACGAAGAATTACGCGCACAAAACTATGACTTGATTCAAAAGAAAAGAAACCTAGAACAAAAAATTTTTGAATTAAAAGAAGAAAATCGTCAATTGAATTATCAATTACGACGTGGAAAAAAACGTTCTCGTGATTTAGGAAATGAATTAGAGTTATAATATTTAGAAAAACGCTGTGAGAAATCACAGTGTTTTTTGTTTCTAAAAATACAAAATATAAGGAGTCTGATTATATTATGGATAAATACATTCGTATGAAAAATCCACCACGTTTTAGTGGAGAATGGAAGTTTTACGCTTTTTTCTTTTTGGATCTATTAACGATCGGTGGCTGCTTTTTTTGGGCGAAAATGGTCAATAATATTGTCCATTTACCACTCTTTTTTGCGCTTTTGAATTATGGATTATGGATTGCGATAGCCTTAGTAATTGTTTGGCAACCCTATAATAACCCAGGTCAACGACAAATTTTTGCGATTATCGAATCTATGTTCTTTACGGATAAGAACCATTATCATGCGTTAGATCCTAACCGAAATTATCATGGTACGTATAAGGAGGATGAATAAATGCGAGTCAAAGGTCAAAATTCCGTTGACAGGAAATCCATTTTGCAGTTTGGAAAACCAGAAGAGCGCTCTATCTTGGACTTATTTCCTTATAAATCTTGTACAGAAGAGGGAGTCTTAGTTACTAAAGAAGATCATTTTCAACGTTATTATCGTGTAGTTTCCACTGACGTGGAGGGATTAAATGAACAAGAGAAACTGGAGCGAATGAATCAGTTGACCACCGTCATGCGTACGTATGTGCCAACAATTAAGTTAGTTAGTTTGACCACAGAAACGGATCTAACGGAACAAATCGTGCAAAAGCGGCAGTTATTAGATAAGAATCGTATGGAACAATCCTTAGGAAGAAATCTACAGCGATTAAGAAAATATGAAAAGAAATTAGTAGAGGAGATCCAGGAATTGAAACGAGCAGAACAAGAACGTCCTGACTTAAGTTTCTTTTTCATCATTGAAGGAAAGACAATCAAGGATTTACAAACCAGAAACCGTCAGTTAATGCGATCTAGTGGCATTTTAGGGTTAAAACCACTTTACAAAAAAGAATTGATCAAGATTCTTTATCGAATGAACAATATGAATGATGAGTAGTAGTTGACTGAATATAAAAATAACAACAATTATATGGATGTGATAAAATGGAGGAAAACATGTCAGATAAAATGAATAATAGCTATCATAACAAAGCAATACCTAAAATTGAAAAAGGAATGTGGCAAGTAGAGGATCATACACAAGGTGAAGAATGTGTGGAGGAATTGATGTTTATGATGAAAGATAAATATCATGAATTTTCTTTAGGATTATCAACTGTTTTAAAGTGTTTAGCAATTGCAGAAAAAGAAGGGTATGTTCCGCCTTTGTCAGATGATTGGTGGCTTCAAATTCGTCAAATTTGATGGGAAAGGGAGATTGAATGGATTCTTTCAAAACTAAAGTAGGATTTAGTAAAGTGTATAGGATAACGCCTGCTAGCTATGAAAAACAAACAAAAAAAAGAAGACCGTACGTACTAGAAAGAGAAGGAAGGGATTCTTATTATGCCGTTTGTCCGGAGTGCGATAATCCAATTCAAATTATTGGATTATATAAAGAAACACGGGAATCTGGAAGAAAACCATATGGCAAGCATCATAAAGGTACAATTCCATATTTGGCTAAGTATTCAGAAGAAGACTATTTGGAATGTCCATTTTCTAACTCAAAGTGGAAAAAAACGTCTGGAAGAAGAAGTACAAGTAGCCCACTAGCAAATCGTATTCTTTTAACATTAGAAGAACAGTTTGATCGTATTATTTATATATTAAAAAAACAAACTGGTCTTCTTATCAACAAAAAATTAGCAAAAGAGATGCTTACCACTTACTTAAAAAACGAAGGGTGGTTATACAAGGAAGCAACTTTAAACAATCTTCCATGGATTTTTGGACAATGTAGTCCTGCGATTCCTCTATTTGGAAGGATGATTGAAAAAAATAGTGAGCTTCATCAGGTAATTCAAGAAAATTGTCCAGAAGTTCAATTCGTACCTGCATCTTTTTCTTCTGATTACGTTCAAATAAAGAATCAGGAAGGAATGTTTGTTACCCTGTATTTTACCTTTTTAAACCATGAAAAATGCGTGGTAGAGGAAGAAATACATGAAACGATGGATTTTTTAGTTTTTAGAGAGAATCGATTGGAAGAAGATGACATAATATTCAGTAAAACTTTGCCTATTGAATCAGTGTACTTTTCAAATTTAGCTTTATCTAAAAAATGTGAAGACAATCGAAATCAAGAGTTATTAAAATTAGCAAAGAATATGATTCATTTGTATGTCTCAAAATAAATAATCACTCGTAAAAAGAAGTCAGCGAAGTCTATTTTAAATAGGCTTCTTTTTTATTGATTTAAGCGTTCATTTCCCAGCCTATTTAGATAGGTGATGAATAAGAATGGAGGAAGCAAGTAGATGAATAATCATTTTCAATGGTTAGGTGCAATAGAATATGAATTTAGTGAAAGAGGGAACTCTGTGAATACAACAATGAATCCAATAAAAAGAGGTGAACGTTGATGCTGGAGGCAATCAAATCAGCTTTTTTACCGCAGGAAAATCAAAAGATACTTGATCCGTTAAAACAACTAGGAAATCAGGAAATAGAAATTTTAAAATCCAAAGGGTATGATTTAGATTTTTTAAAACAAGTGGTGCCACAAGGTGGATTAAATTTCGATGAAGAGTATGTGACCTATGGAAATGGTTATTCACGGTGTGTGACAGTTTATCACTACACAAAAAATCCTACGCTTTTTTGGTTGGCCAATCTCATGAATAATCCTCATACAGTGGCCACACTCGATGTTAGCACAGATGAAAAGCAAAAAGTGATTGATCAAATCAACCGCGCATTAGATGAATTAAATGATCGATCAGATAATGAACGAAAAGCGACTGACCGAAATAAAAGCGCAGAAGAATACCTGGAACTAGCGGAATATGCCAGAAAATTGACTTCTAATGGTGAAATTTCTAAACAAGTCAAAGTGAGAGTACATGTTTACGGAAACACGATTCAAGAAGTAGATGAACGAGCGCAGGAACTGATCGAAAATCTCAAAGGGATGGATTATCGGGCGGTGACTTATCTGCATAAAACCAAACGAGATTGGCAATCGATGTTTACCATGTTCGATGAACAAGCTGAATGGTTCGGAAATATCAAAGGGCAATCACTACCATCGTTAAACATTGGCGGAGGTTTCCCGTTCCACCACCAAACGCTAAAAGATCCAGGAGGTACACAATATGGGGAAACCATGACAGGCGGCCCATTTGTCTGGAATGCGACGTATAAAAATAGTGTACGGTTGTCTACTAATACCTTGCTTCTAGGAATGATGGGAGCTGGTAAATCGACCGTTCTTAAAATGATCGCGGAAGCCCATTTAGCTGCAGGAGACTTTATTTGGGGCTTTGAAAAGGGAAAAGACTTTATTCCTTTCTTAAAGGAATATAACGGCATTATGATGCGTTTAGACGGATCTGATGGGATGATCAATCCTTTAGAAATTTTTGCCACACGGACGTATGATGAAGCATCCAGTTTATATGACGATGGATCAGTCAAAGATTTGAAGATCAATGAAGCAGCGTCCTATCAAACACACTTAGACAAAGTGGTCTATCAGGTACAGTTAGTGAGCCCTCAGCTAAAAGGAACGATGAAAGCAGAATTTAAGACCTACTTAAATCGTTTTTATGAAGCGTATGGAACAGTACCACGCGGCTTTACTTCCTCAAATTCGCGTTCAAATACTGAGACGCAAGTCACAGGGAAAGATCCAGAAGATTATCCGACGTTCAAAGAATTTTTAGACTTTTTAGGACAACTGGAATTACCAGGTGCTTCCCAAGAGAAAAAGAATCGAAAAGAAGAAATGGAATCCATCGTAGAATCCTTATGTGAGACGTATGGCATGATTTTTGATGGTCATAGTACGATTCGACACCTTGACCAACAACAGTTGGTCTTTTTTGACATTGACTCTATTACAGGATTAGATCGTGGGGTACAACAATGTCAAATGTACATGGCTATGACGTTGATTTGGAATCAGGCATTGATTCAAGGACGAAGACAACGACGCTTAATTAAAGAAAAACAAATGGAGGAACAAGACTTTAAACGCTTCTTGGCTATGATTGATGAGTGCCATAATGGTGCGACCTGTTCTGCAGTGAAAAGCTGTGGGTTGCAAGTAGTCTAAGAACTACTGTAATAACTCTTATAACGAGAAGTCAAATGAGTGGGTAACGCCACAAAGGGCTTCCACTGATACTCCGACATGCAACAAGTAGTTTATGCAGACCAACGTTGTGTGAAGCTCGGTGAAGTCGGCTGAAGGATACCGTAAGGTAAAATAAATAGTGAATACCACGAAAGCTCTTTAGAGGTAAAGGGTGTATCCGATAAGTCGGGTGTCCAAAAAAACTTAATATGGTGAGTATGTACAAACGTACTGACGAACTAGCGAATGTACTGTCCGAAAGGCATAGCTCCTAGAAATGGGAGAGACAGTGAGCGAAAATCACTCATTGTGTTAACTTGTGGTTGAGTAAAAGTCGTTGTTATGAAAGACCATACTGCGTTACAGGCGTAGGAGAAGTTAGGGGGCAAAAGCTAGCACCTAAGTTAAGGCATGTGGATAGATATAAGGGAACAGGGGAAGCCATCAACATGGAGAGTGCATACTCGATGAAGTGGTAGTAAGAAATATGTGAATAACAAATAACTTACTTTAGTGATGGTGAAAGTAGAGCCACGACTGATGAAGGTTCTGTAATGGAACTGGAGGAACAGGCTCGAGTCGTCTGTAAAAGTCATGAAACCCGTTCAACCATGGGATTCTCGTATGACTAAAAAGGTCACGAGCCAATTGGAGCGTGATAAACCATGACAAAAGAAACAAGTCCAAAAGATAGGAAGTTGCGGCATGCAGAATATTATGGCATGACGGAAATCTTCGATAAGCTATACTCCAAAAGTTTGAAGAGAGATAATTTCAAAAATCTAATGCAGATTATCATCTCTGATAACAATATTGTCCTAGCATATCGTAATATAAAGAGAAATCACGGTAGTGTGACAAGAGGAGAAGATGGAGTAACGATTAAAGATATTGAAAAACTCAACCGTAATGAATTCGTAGAAGTTGTTAGGAAGCGATTCGCACATTATAACCCTCGAAAAGTAAGGCGTGTAGAAATTCCTAAATATAATGGTAAATTAAGACCGTTGGGTATTCCGTCAATATGGGATAGAATCGCACAGCAATGCATCTTACAAGTATTAGAACCAATATGTGAAGCAAAATTCAATAATCACAGCTATGGTTTCCGTCCAAATAGATCAGCAGAACATGCAATAGCAGATTGTATGGCCCGAATGAATCAAAGTCACATGGAATATGTGGTAGATGTAGATATCAAAGGTTTCTTCGACGAAGTCAATCATACTAAACTCATGAGACAAATCTGGTCTATGGGTATACGAGACAAACAGCTTCTCTTAATCATTAGGAAAATGTTAAGAGCACCCGTATTACTTCCAAATGGGAAGTTGATATACCCAACAAAAGGAACACCACAAGGCGGAATACTTAGCCCATTACTTGCGAACATCAATCTCAACGAATTTGACTGGTGGGTAGCAAATCAGTGGGAGGAAAAAGATGCCAAAGAGCTAAAACATCATTTTAGGAAAAATGGAGCTTGGGATAAAGGTAATATCTATCACAAGCTCAGAAAGAGTACAACTCTAAAAGAAATATACCTAGTGAGATACGCAGATGATTTCAAAATTTTCTGTAGAAATTATAATGAAGCGAAAAAAGTTTTCTATGCAACTAAAATGTGGTTACAGGAGCGTCTAAAGTTACCAATATCTGAAGAAAAGTCAAAAATCACAAATCTTTCAAAGGAAGAAAGTGAATTTTTAGGCTTTACGATGAAATTAGTGACCAAAGGTAACAAAAAGGTTGTTAATACGCATATAGGTACAAAAGCACAAAGTATGATTAAAGTGAAACTAAAAAAACAAATCAAACGAATTCAAAAAAGTCCTAATAGCAAAGATACCTTTATCTATATTGGAGTCTATAACAGTATGGTTATTGGGATCCATAATTACTTCAAAATTGCGACTCATTGTAGTGTAGCAATGCGAAAAATTGCAAGAGAACTCAGACCAAGTCTTGAAATACGACTACGAGAACAAGGAATCTCAAAAGAAGGACAATACGGAAAGTACGAAGGATACAAACCTTACCTACGGTTAGGACAAATACGATATATAAGAGGGGTTCCAATATTACCAGTAGGGTATATTCAACACAGGCATCCGATGTGTAAAAAAAGAAATATTAATAAATACACCGAAGAAGGTAGAGAAGCCATTCATAAGAAACAACAAACCGTAGAAGAATGGAAGATATCGTGGTTGTGTAGCAATCCAGTGCTTAGTAAGAGAGCAACGATTGAATTTTCGGACAATCGAATTTCAAAATTCATCGCTCAAAAGGGAAGATGTGCAGTAACAGGTGAGGAGCTTATCTTATCTGAAATGCATTGTCATCATATTATCACTTATCATGAAAGCAAAAATGATAGCTATGAAAACCTAGTGCTTGTTACTGAGGAGGTTCATCGGGTAATACACGCTACACAAAGTGAAACGATTGAGGAACTTCTAAAATATCTAAAATTAAATCCAAACCAAAAAGAAAAACTCAATGAGTTGAGATTAAAAGTTGGTAACGAAGAAATAGCTTAATAAATATTTGTAGGACGGGAAAACAGAATGTCTTTTATAGACGAGGGAACGCCGTATGCGGTGAAAGTCGCACGTACGGTGTGGACTGGGGGAAAAGACGGAGATAATATCAAACTCTTACCTATCAGTATCGATTAATCCAGATTTCATTGAAACGGTAAATTATGTCACAAACTTCCAACGAGAAATGCGTAAAATAGAAGCAATGACTGTTTTAGCTACACAATCCCCACAAGAAATGGTGCCAGAAAATATGTCTTCTGATAACTTCTCGAAACTGAAGAAAGTCTTTGAATTTTCTTCTACGAAGATCTTTATGCGTATGGATGAATCTATTTTACGTCATATAGAAGGATTAGTTGGTAAATCAATGACGAACTCAGAATTAGAATCCATTCCTCAACAAAATCAAGGAGACGCTGTGATCAATTTTGGCTCAAAAGAAACCATTCGTGTTCATTTCAGTCCGAACAAACGTCAGTTAAAATTGTTTGATGGTGGAAAGTAACTTCTTGTATTTATGTGTATACAAGTATATACTTATGTGTGAGAGAAGGAGGGATTCCATGTTAGTAAAAGAAATCGAAATGAAAAAATGGGGAAATTCACAAGGTATTCGTTTTGGAAAAGAAGAATTGTCAGTTCTAGGAGAATCTAATACTGAAAATTTAAAATTCGAAATGGTGGTAACAGAAGGAAAAATTGTTTTAACTCCTAAAAATAAAAAGCCAGAAACTTTAGATGAATTGTTCGCCAGTTATGAAGGAGAACCTTTAGGAAAAGAAGACAAATATGAATGGGGAAATATGCAAGGTAGGGAGATCATTTAATGAAAAAGAACTATCATGATTTATCGCAAGGAGATCTTGTGTATATTGATTTAAATCCTACCAAAGGACATGAACAACGGGGAAAAAGACCATGTATTATTTTGTCTAAACCTAATAAATATTTGAACTATATGATTGGTGTAGCACCGATCACAACAAAAGCGAAACCTTTTCCCGTACACGTTGATTTGAATGGCACGCAAAAAATAAAAGGACAAATTCTTTTGGAACACCATCGAATGATTGACATTGAGAGCAGGGGATTTCAGTTTGTGGAAGCTGTGCCAAAGGAAATTTTAGAAGAATGTATTGAAAAAATTAAATTATTTTATTAAAAGCGAAGAGTAATTATTATTTCTTCGCTTTTTTGTTGTTTAAAATTAAAAAGTTAGGAGTACTGACTATATGGAGAATGATACAAATATAGTTATGGAACATTTGAAGCGTCGTGTAAAGCGACGCTTATTTTTGTGGTTGTTTGGTACTTCTGCAGGTTTGATTACTATTTTGATCACTGTGTTCGTGACTCTTTTTCTAATACTTGCGGCGGGTTCGATTGATAATTCTGATTCAGATTCAAGTAGTGGTGGCGAAGCTTTTACAGGAGAATATTCGGAAGGATTACCCATTTATAAAGAAATCAAAGGAAGAGGCCCTTTTTCTGATGAGATTGCGCAATATGCTGTAGGTTCAGCAGTGAAATATAAATTATTACCAAGTGTGATCCTTTCACAATACGGGTACGAATCAGCGTTTGGTACGTCGGCGTCCGCAAGAAATGATCTCAACTATTTTGGGATTACTTGGTTTGATGGTTGTCTGTTTCCTAAAGGAACTGCACGAGGAATTGGTGGCATTGAAGGTGGCTGGTACATGAAGTTTCCCAACTCTAAAGCCGCCTTCTCCTATTACGGCTTTATGGTAGCCACACAATCAAATTTTAATGCATGTGTCGGAAATAAAAGCCCTGGCACAAGCTTATTGATCTTAGAACGAGGAGGGTATGCCGCCGCAGGAATTACTGAAGACAGTGCCTATTATAAAAATTGTATGTCTATTATTAATACAAATAAATTGATGGAGTACGATGAGTTTGCGATTAAACACTGGAGAGAAGGCGGCGGAACTGGTGGTACGATTACAGGAAGCTGGGGCAATCCATTCCCAGGAAGTAGCTTAGATAAAAATTCGTTCAGTGGAGGACAACTTTTTGGGAAAAATCCAGGAGGAGAATTCCGACCTAACGGGTTCCATGATGGACTAGACTTTGGTTCAGTCGATCATCCAGGAAGTGAGATTCATGCGGTTCATGGCGGAAAAGTCGTGTACGTTGGAAATCCTGGTATTTCAGGTTTGGGTGCGTGTGTGATCGTGATTAATTACGATGGCTTGAATATGGTGTATCAAGAATTTGCAAATAGTACAGGAAATTCTCGAGTGAAAGTAGGCGATCAAGTGAAAGTTGGTCAAGTAATTGGGATACGAGATACAGCACACTTGCATTTAGGATTTACTAGAATGGATTGGCGTCAAGCACAAGGACATGCATTCATTGATGATGGTACATGGATCGATCCGTTACCATTTTTGAATAGCAGTAAAAAATAGATCAGGAGAAAAAATATGGAAAATAAAACCTTAAAAATTGTCTTAACAGCTGCAATTAGCGTTAGTTTAATCGGCAATATTGCGTTGTTTTGGCAGCTTAAAGAAGAACAAGAGACAAATACCTATAAAATTGAAGAAGTGGCTAAAAACGCGTCTGATAAGCTCAAAAAAAATTCTTCTGAGGCACAGGCGAAGATCGACAAGTTAAATCAAACCATCAATGAGAAAAACCAAGAAATCGATCAGCTGAAGCAACAAGATGGCACAAAAGCAAAAGAGGAAGTAACTGAAGCACAAAGAAAGACGGCAGAAGAGTTCGGTCAATTGGCCATTGATAAATCATTAAGCAGAAATGAATTAACGGAAAAACTAAAAGATGTCGCAATCCAAGAAGTGATCGACAAATTAAGTCCTGTAGACGATGATCACCAACATGACGACTACGGAAGTTACTCTTTTACATTAGGTGACGTGCAAACTTACGCTCAAACAAGCAGTGTAAAAGAGGAACAAAATTTTGTCGTATTTGTTGATTATACAATCGGCAATCCTCAATTCAAAGATGTCAAACCACAAAAAATAAAAGGTGGATTAACTGTCACTGAAAAACAAGTAGATGGTCAATGGAAAGTCACAGACTTTAGTTATTTCACTCGTTAGGAGGAAGAAAATGAGTAAGAAAAAAGGAGCAAGACAACGTTTTAAAAAACGAAAAAGTTATCTTAGATGGCTGGGGATCTTTATGATTCTCGGCTTTTTGATTCTTGCTAGTCCGATTTACACACATAAAAAGGTAGACATACCAGATGAAGTAAGCACGAACGCATTTTTAAACACGAAGGAACTGACGATGGTTTCAAAAGAAAAAGGAGCGAACCAGCAATTAGTTTTTGAATTTGCGATCGACGATGAAGATCAGAGCTTATTAAAAGAACTAGCTAATCTTAATTATCGTGTAGAAGTAAAGACAGCTAAAGGGGATTATCAAGCAATAAAAGCCAAAGTGATCAAGGTGTCTGATGATTATTTTGTAGTGAAGTTAGCACATGTACCAGAAGAATATATCGCCATGCGTTTAACCATTATTCCTGAAAAAATTGATCCAAAAGTGGATATGCAAGAACCACAAGATCTGATTTATTACGTTCACGAAGATAAGGTTAAAGATCAAGTGAAAGATGAAGATTATGAACAACATGCGATCAATTACAAAGTGAAAGGATACAAAAAAGAACAAAAAGCAGCACAAAAACAGATTGAATCCTTCCAAGCAACCATTGATTTGAATGAAGAATTAGTGAAGAAGCTAAAAGATCAGTTGCCTTATCAAGTCGCAAACGATCAGGAAAATACTGAAAATAAGATTAATAGTTACCAGCAAGAAATTGAAACATCGAAAACGCAAATGAAAAATCAAGAAGAGATCATTCAAAAACTTCAAGAAAAAATTGATCGTATGACAAAAGAAAATATTTAGAAGAATAGGTGGAGTAAAAGAAATGAAGCGAGCGAACTTGGTTGGCAAAGATACTTTCGCTGAGCAGAAAGTATTGATTAAAGCCTATCTCAAAGTTGTAAAAGCCAAAGAAATATGTCAAGAAGTGAATTTATCTAACACAACAATATCTGAGTTGAAGAATGGTAGGAAGAGTTTAGATACCTTAAAATTCAGATCATTTGAAGCTCTATATATAGCTGCAAAAAAATATTTTACAGCTGATAATAAATAAAAAATTAAGGTGGGTTCTATGTGAAAAAAACGTATCAAAAGTTTTTATGGATCAGCTATATCACCCTATTTATCGTTGGGTTTCTTGTCAGTGTGTCCGTGATCGTCGGAACGCTTTTTCTTTTGTTGTCTGACGAAGATCTGTTACTTAAGGGGTTAATGAGTACGCTATCGTGTGTTATGTTCCTTTATCTATGTATACAGATCAATGAAATTATGCCCCCTCATTGGCAAGAAAAGAAGAAAGAACTTAAGGAAGAAATCGAAATAAAATCCAATGACTGGACGAAGCATACTTGGTTACCATTGAAAAGAAATAGCAAGCGAAAAGAATTTTGGATTCTAAAATTATGGCCATTAGGTAAACTTTGTATCTATTTGGCTCGTCTTATACTTGATTTAATCATTTACTCGATTGGAGTATTTGGAACGGCCTATTACTTATTAAATGATCCTAATAGGATTGCAGCATCAGACATTTTTACAGTGCTTTTTACAGTTCTAATGACGTTGATTTTTGTCATGCTATTGTCTATTTTTACTCAAATAGTCATGCAATTTACCAGGCAAAAACAACGGGAAAACTTTTCAAAAGTCTATTCGATTTAATTATTGTAAATGCAATTCTAGCAACTTTAATAAAACAAATCGAACAATTTGGAAGAACAACAAAAGGAGTGAAGGAATTTTTAATGACGTTTATTCACTTTGTAAATGGGCACATGTATTTGTTTGAAGTGGGTATTATTCTCTTTTTAGTCGGGTATGTATCCACGAAACTTATTAAACGTTCAATTGAAAAAGAAATTGAGATTGACTTGATTCCGACACTTCTTGGTTATGAGTACTATGTTGATTTTGGAAGATATGACGAATTAATCAATACAGATATTGTTCACACGAGTATCCATGAAGCTACCGTTAAGGGCATCAGAACTACGTTAAAAGATGGCCCGGAGACGAAAGCAATCGACCGAAGAAAAGAGGTCTACAATTTTTATGAAGTCGAAGCAAATCTAAGATATGGCATTGGAAAATTGTCGTTAAATGGAAGAAATATTCCACAAAACAAACCATACATTGGCTGGAAAAGTGATGCTTTAGAAGTAACTAAAAAGCTTCCTATGGAAGAAGATGAGATTCAATGAGTCTAGTCAATTTGAATCATTTGTTTGAAGATATCAGTAATCATTTCCAACAGTTCTCAATAAGAGTTTATATTATTCATTAGTTTATTTTGATTGAAAAAAGAAGAAAAATGTAGAAAGTTGTCTGTGAAAAAAGTGTATGCTATACTGATAATGCAAACACATAAAACATTTAATACTCAAAAAGAGCCCTAGCAGTTGCAGCTGCGTAAGGCTCTTTTCTTTATTCACTATTAACCGAATAATGAACAGGCTAGCTGTCTTTATCATGTTTAGAATCTAACCATTTGTTAATGAGATGGGAGAAAACATTAACCACGATTCTAACACAAACATCAAGCACATAAAACATTTAACACTCCTCCTTTCTGGCTGAAGATTTCAACCAAACAGGAAGACAGCGTATCAATTATAGCATACACTTTTTCTTAAATTCATTTTTCATATGACAAAATATTTCCTTCTAATCGACAAAGTTAGAAGGATTTTTTATTGTCTAAATACACAAATAACCTTAATTTTTAAAGAGCATAAGGAAACGTGGGAACACTTTTTAAAAAAAGTGTTCCAATAGGCTGTGCCTATTACGTTTCTCTAAAACAAAAGTGGGTACAAAATATTCGATTTATGGATAGTGTATGGATAGTAAAACAGCTATACATGGATAGCATATGGATAGACTCCATAGACTATCCATACTTTTTTCGGAGGGTGAAAATGGAAATTAAAGAGATTAAAGTAAGAGGTATTAATAAAAAATATGTTCAAGAAATTGATCGTAGATGCGTAGAATTAACAGAACAAACTGGTCAAAAATGGAGTCGAAATGATTATCTAAAACTATTGATTGAAAACGACTTTGAACGTCCTTTAATGGACTACAAGAAAGATCAATTTGATCGTTTATTGGAAAAATTTACAGATGTTCAGCTGCATAATACAAAAGTTTTGGAAACATACACGAACGAGGTCAAGAACTTAATTGAAATATTAATCACACATTAGGAAGGAGATAAGGTTCTATGGTTAAAGCGATAGAAAAGCATATTACATTTTATGAAGCGCACGATGAAGTTTTAAAACATATTATGGAAACTCAACCTACGGTAAAAAATTATTCTGAAGCCATTCGATTTTTATGTATGAATTACGATCCAGAAATTGAAAAAAATAATAATATGACGAACGCAAAGTTGAATGCAATGGGAAAGGAAATTTCTATTTTAACCGAAATGGTTTCAGAGTTTGCGGATCTTCATTTGAAAGATACAGGAATACTAATTGGTACAAATTCAACTGTCTATCAAGAAGCAAAAGAGCGTGTGGAAGGGAAAATAAAAGCGAATCAAACGAAAAAGTATTCTCCTAAGATCAAGAAACCAATAAATGAATCTGTTCATGCCAGAGTAGACCCGTTTGATCCAACAAAGTTTTTAAAAAGATAAAAAGTAGAAGGGGAACATGATGAATAAATCGCCTGCAGTCATTCTCACTTGTCAATTTACCTTGCCCAATAAAAAATCTTTTTCAACATACATTGATTATATGACAAGAGAAAAAGCGCTGGAAGAAAAGGAACGACGCACGCCCGACGAAGAACAGGAACTGCAACGAATCAAGAATGCTTTAGAGGATTTTTATATTCCTGAAGGAGAAACTTTTTCGGAGAGTAAGACGGGTAAAGAATTCAGTGAAACGTCGAATGAAGCTCAATCTTTGATGGGAAATGGAATCAACTTTGACAAGTTAGAGGAACAAGATTTTACCAAATATCTTTCTTATATGACTCGTCACTATGCGTTAGAACAAAAGAAAGAACTGACGCAAAGTGAACAAAAAGAATACCAACGCTTGAACCAAGCAATAAAAAAATATCAAACAGAGCCACACAAAAAAGCTTCAGGAAACCTTCCTGGAGTTTTTTCTATGGCTTCAGACGAAGTGAAAGGAAGTGATCTGAAGGAGATTAAGCAAATCTTCCAAAAAGGACAACAAAAAGGCTCAATCATTTATCAAGATGTTGTCTCTCATGATAATTCGTATCTTGAAAAAATAGGATTGTACGATCCCAAAACAGATACTTTAGATGAAGAAGGATTAAAAGTAGCTGGAAGAAAAATGATGGAGACATTATTCGAGAAAGAGCAACTGAACAAAACAGGCTACTGGATGGCAACGATTCACCGTAATACCAAACATATCCATATTCATTTTGCAGTTGTTGAAAAAAAAAATACGCGTAAACCTTACACGGAGGTTGAAAATGGTGTGAGTTATATCGTACCGAAAGGTAAGAGAAGACAAGCAACATTAGACGCAATGAAGACCAATTATGTACATGAGTTAGAACGTTTTTCTTATGAAAAGGATCGAATGATTGGTATGGAGAAACGAAATTTATTGACGCGGAAAAGTGATTTGCGTGACACCTTAACAAAAGTGGTAAAAGAGCCAGCGCGTTACGATCGACACGCAATGAACTTATTAAATGAAGTATATAAAACTTTACCTGACAAACGTTCGGAATGGAATTACGGGGATGAAAAACGAACCAAACTTTCACCATACACAAGAGAGAAACTCGATGAGTTAACCAAATATGTTTTAACAAAAGAACCTGAATACCAAGAATATATACAGATTTCAAAAGCATTGAAAGAAGAAACAAAAAGTCTTTATGGGGAAAGCAAGAGAGAATCAAAGGATGCAGAAAAAAATGCTCTCTTTGATTTAAAAAAGCGCACAGGAAATGCCATTCTAACAGAACTGAAGAAACAGGATAGTCAAATAAAACCTTTAATAGAAGGTGTCGTTCAGTTGCAATCTATTTACAATGAACGATCCTTTCAAACTCTTAAACAGTTGCCAACGAATGAATACAAGTATAGTTACGAAGAATTCATGAAACGCAGGAAACAATTCCAACAAAGAGTTGTCACGCAACGGAGTTTGCGTCAATTAAATCGAACGATTAATGCCCATGAAGAAAAATACCACGCAAGTAAAGCCTACGAAGAGCAACAACGAAGAATCCAAATGGAACAAGAAAGACAGTAGGAGGAATAGCAATGAAACAATATTTAGATCAATGGAAAGTTATAGAAGGATCATTAAGAGAAGAACGAATCGAACAACTTCCCGATTGTTTTGAAAAAGAGCATTTGTTTCAGATAAGAGAAATGTTGAGAAACGAACAGTTTGATCCAAATCAATTTTTAGTTGTTGAGTACCCAGCTACTGGCGTGTACTGTTGTAATCATGTGAAGGGTGAAAAATATTTTATCATTCAAGAATATGAGGGCAAGTTAGCGCCTTATTATACTACTTGGGAAATGAATGAAGAGGGGATCAATAACTTCCCGTGTAAAAGCATTGAAGAGTCTATTTCACTCACAGAATGTTAGTTGTTAAGTGAATAAAAGAAGTAAAAGAGTCCTGAACGTAATTGTCCAGGACTCTTTTTTTCAATGAATTGTTTTCCGCCAATTCAATGAGTGGTGCGATTTGCGACTACATTATATCAAAAGAAAGAGAAGGGAGGAAGAAGAAATGGCTTATTCAACTATTGGAGTTGTTGTTGAAAAAAGCAGAGACAATCTCGTTTTTGTGACAGAAATTCAAACAGACAGAGCTTTTGTCGTCACAGACAAAGCGGCAAAAGCGTATCAAAGTGGCGATATTTTAACGTTAAATCTGACTACGAAGACGTTCGTCGATGCGGCAGAAGATTATCCATTTGTTTAGGAGGAAACGGACATGGCAGAAGAAAAAGAACCACTAGACAATAGTCGTTTGGGAAAATCCAAAAGAAAATTAGTACGATTGCAAAATGAATTAAATGATCAAATCGAAAAGATGTTTGAACACCAAAGAAAGACCAACGGTCAACCAATGAACGATAAGAGAAACGGGCATTCTTGGTTTAGGCAACAAGAACGAATCGAAAATAAAGTCCAAAGTCTGAGAGAAGAGATCAAGCAACAAGAAGAATACGTGGAAAAGCTTGAAGGACAAGAAGAGCTAAAGGAAATGGGCTATAACAAGTACGGTGGCCTGGATATGACGATCGAAAATATTCCAAGAATCAAAGAAGAAATCGAACGCTTTGAAAAAGGTGAATCGACTTTTTCAGCCGCTACGATCCGAAAATACCAACGGAAATTAGAAACATTAGAACAGCTGAAAGAAAGATCAGAAAAAGGAAAAGAAAATCTTCTTCCTGAAGTACAAGCAATTATTGACAGCGGACGAGTGACGCAATGGAAAAAAAATCCAACCATTTATTTTTTGAAAAGCTATCGAAAAGTTGCTTTAGAACTGAATGAAAACGGGGGATTTGAGGAATCAAAAAAATACCAAGCCACGTCGGAAGAGGAAAAAGCAGCTGTTCGTGAATTACTTGAAGAGGCTGCGCCAACTGATTCTTTGAAGGAGAAAGAAAACGATCATTTCTATCGAGTAGAATTCAACGAAAATGATCCAGAAAAAGGATTGAAAAGTTATGGTGGGGAGATCGTAACATTCGAATTGATCGATCAACTCAAAACGTTGGATAACCAATACGCCGCAGAAGCAGGTTATTATAAATTCTATTTTGAAGAAGTGAAGAACGGAGAAGTAGTCGATCAGATCCGAATGGATCTAGGGGATGGCGTCAACAGTAATCAACCCATCTATTTAGAGTTAGCTAGATTGTGCGAACAATCACCTGAAAAGGAACAAGAACAAACAGTCAAAAATGAACCTATTTCAAAAGTACAAAATGAGATTAAAGAGACAAAAACAAAACAAAAGGGTTATCAAAAACGAACGGCAGAAGAGATTAAGCAAGAAGTCAAATCACTTTCCCAACAGGCGCTTGATGCGGTGAAAAAGCATACTCATTCACCTGAAGACGTCAAAGAACTTTTGAATTTTATGTCTCGTTTTCCAGAACGATCCTTTAGAAATCAATTATTGATCGAGGAACAATTTCCAGGCGCAACGGCTTGTTTAGGTCGTGCCGCGTTGAAAAAAGAAGGAATCTATATCAAAAAAGGGGAACAAGGGAACAAGATCTTTGTCAGAAAAACGGTCAAAGGATTTTATGAGAAAGGACGTGGCTTTGTTCGAGAAACAGAGGCTGCACCAGAAGATAAAAAACGAATCGAAAGTGGTCAAATCGAAGTGATCAAAAAACCTTACTACACGATTGAAAAAGTGTTTGATATCACACAAACACAATTGAAGCCTGAAGACTATCCGAAAATCTTCCCGAACCGCGTCTTTGATTTTCAATTGGATCAAACAGGGCAGACAGAACTTCAAGTTGGGATTCAAGCGGTAGCCAAAAATATTGGAATTCAAATTCGAGATATGACAGAAAGTGAAGTCTATCAAAGAGAATTAGGACAAGCACGTGGGGCGTACGTTCGTAACGAATTTACTGGCGAAGAAGAAATCGTCATGAATACTCGAAATACTCCTACGCAGCATTTAGCCACAAGTATTCACGAATTAGCCCATGCTAGAATGCACAAATTTTCAGAATTAGATACTGCAACAAAAGAACTACAGGCAGAAATGACCTCCTATATTGTGTGCAAGCATTTTGGGATGGACACCTCGGAGAAAGCTATTCCTTATATTGCGACATGGACGAAGAATGGTCAGACGTTGGATGATAAGGAAGCTGCGGAACGTGGGAAAATCATGAATGATGTCAGTCGTGTCGCAAATGAATTCATTCAAACCATTTCTAATGAAATCAATCAATACAGAGAAAGAGAACCAGAGATCCAGCCAGCAGAAGTGAAGCAGGAGCATAAAAATACTGTAGAAACGGCAGAACAAAAGAATATTGTTCCTGTTGGTTCACTTTGGATCGACAAGAAAGACGGGAAAGTCCTGGAAGAAGATACAGGCCGAACGTTACATTTGAAGGATGCGGCGTTTATTGAAGATCCGCAGCATAATCAAGTGATTTTAAAAGGAAAAAGTTATGGAAAAGAGATTCAAACGGCGTTACCTTCAGAAGAATTTGCGCTAGGAAATCCATTCCGATTTTCACTTGAAACAGTGTCAGAAGTGGCCAAACGAAAAAATGAAATCTATTATGAACAACAATTGTCACAAAAAGAACGCGTATAAAACAAGTAAAAAAGACTATCTGAAAAACGGATAGTCTTTTTTCTTTTGGGAGGTTTGAAAATGACAGAGAAAAAAATGAGTCTTATTGATCGATGTAAACAGATCGATATAGTGGATTTTGCTCGAAACAATGGAATGGCTGTAGTCAATAAAGGACGAGACTATCGCTTAGAAGACCATGATTCTTTTGTTTTTGATCGAAGAAAACAACGTTTATATTGGAATAGTCAAAATATTAGTGGCGACATTATTGAATTAGCTAAACTTTTTTTCATAGACAAAGATATCCAAGACCCTAAGCAACAATTTAAAGCAGCCACTGATTTTATTCTAAAGAATGAAGACAAAACAGAACGAGTGGAAAATCTTCATTTTGAGACAGAAAAGTACAAAGATCACCCCGTTGATTATCAACCACTCACAGAAAAAGGAAGGAATTATCTGAAGGAAGAACGAAAACTGCCCGATTGGTTGATTGATTACGCAGAAAAAGAGGGATTGATTGCCGAACTAAAGCCAAAACATGAACGGCAAAATTTCTTAGTTCGAGACGATCGTTTGGATCATGCGGTCGCCTTTTTATGGAAAGATCCACAGACAAAAGAGACAGTAGGGGCGAGTTATCAAGGAACGTTCATTGATTATGAACGTTTTGGTGAGAGAGGCACATATAAGCATATAGATAAAAATTCGACAGCGAATCATGGCTTTAATCTAAAGATCGGTGCCCCTAAGCAGTTAAAATTTTTTGAGAGTAGTATTGATTTACTTAGTTACGCTGCACTGAATCGTGATCAGTTAAACGATACGTGGTTAGTCTCTATGGAAGGGTTAAAACACCATGTGATTAGTCATTATTTTGGTGAGGCAGTATCTGAATTGAGAAAGAAACAAGCCTTTCCTCAATCGATTGAGATTTGTGTGGATAATGACCGTGCAGGACATATTTTCTACGAAAAAGAACAATTAATGGGCGCAGTCGATCCATTTACGAATCAGAAAGTACGTTGTGAACGAGGAATCGCTAATGATTGGCAAGTGCCAAAAGAATACAAAATCATTTATGAAGAAGTCGCAAAAGAAGAAAAGGTCACACCAGAAGCTATTATGGCCATACACAAGACAGAAAACAATCTGCAATTAACAAATCAACTGGTTTCCGCTCACAAAGTCAATGTGTCTTTTGGCCAGCAGCTTTCTGTTAACGATTCAATAGAAGCCATTAATTTGAAAGATATTTGTAGAGAAGTCGCAAAAGAATTAAAAGCTTGTGAACGCGTGGATGGTACGTACGATTTTGATCGTTTTTATCAAGAAAAAGGGGATATTAATGCGCAGATTCTTTTCTCTTATAAAGCAGAACAATACTACAAAGGCTATAAAAAGCATGAACATGAATTTGTACCTGAAGTGAAAAAAGATTGGAATGATCAATTGAAACATGAGATCCAGCAACAAGCAATCAGAAAGCAAAAACGTGCGATGTTGTTTCAACAAGGCAGGCAACAAGAAAGGTAGTGAAGTCATCACTATGAAAACCGTCATTTTAGCAGAAAAACCGTCACAAGCGAAGGCTTATGCCGATAGCTTTTCTAAAGCTACCCGAAAAGACGGGTATTTTGAAATCCAAGATCGGTTGTTTCCAGGAGAAGCCGTGATTACGTATGGATTTGGTCATTTAGTCGAGTTAGATTCTCCTGACATGTACGATGAAAAATGGAAACAATGGTCATTAGAGCATTTGCCTATTTTTCCCCATCAATACCACTATCACGTTCCTAAAGATAAGAAAAAGCAATTTAGTGTCGTCAAACGCCAGCTGCAGTCAGCTGATACGATTGTGATCGCGACTGATAGCGATCGTGAAGGGGAGCTGATTGCCTGGTCAATCATTCAACAAGCAGGCGCCGATCAAGGAAAAACCTTTAAAAGACTTTGGATCAACTCCTTAGAAAAAGAAGCCATTTATCAGGGATTCCAGCAATTACGAGACGCAGAAGAGACCTATCCCAAATTTGAAGAAGCACAAGCACGTCAAATCGCCGATTGGTTAATTGGGATGAACGGCAGCCCGCTGTATAGTTTACTCTTGCAGCAAAAAGGCATACCAGGAAGTTTTTCCTTAGGCAGAGTCCAAACCCCAACGCTTTACATGATTTATCAATTGCAGGAAAAGATTAGAAACTTCCAAAAAGAACCATATTTTGAAGGGAAAGCCCAAGTAACCGCTCAAAATGGCATATTTGATGCGAAACTCGATCCCAATGAAACCCAAGCGACGCAAGAAGCATTTGAAGCTTATTTAAAAGAAAAAGGTGTTCAATTGGGAAAACAGCCAGGCACGATTCTTGAAGTTGAAACCGAGAAAAAAAGCGTGGCAAGTCCACGTCTTTTTTCTCTATCTAGCCTTCAGTCTAAAATGAATCAACTCATGAAAGCTAGTGCCAAAGACACTTTGGAAGCTATGCAAGGGTTGTATGAAGGGAAATATCTAAGCTATCCACGAACAGACACCCCTTATATTACGGAAGGGGAGTATGCGTATTTGTTGGATCATTTAGATGAATACAAGCATTTTTTAAAGGCCGAATCAATCCCAACCCCTATTCATACGCCGAATAGTCGGTATGTGAATAACAAGAAAGTCCAGGAACATTACGCGATCATTCCTACAAAAACGGTTATGACAGCAGCGGCTTTTGAACAACTAAGTCCACTGCAGCAGGCCATTTATGAACAAGTGTTAAAAACAACGGTGGCCATGTTTGCGGAAAAGTATACCTATGAAGAAACAACGATCTTGACGCAAGTCCAGCAGCTTCAGTTAAAGGCAATCGGAAAAGTACCGATAGATCTAGGTTGGAAGAAGTTATTTGGCAAAGAGAGCGACGGAAAAGAGAAGGAAGAAGAGCCGCTACTTCCTAAAGTGACAAAAGGAGAAATGGTGACGGTAGATCTACAAGTCCTTGAAAAAGAAACCAAGCCACCACAACCTTATACCGAAGGTACGTTGATCACGGCGATGAAAACAGCTGGGAAAACCGTGGATAGTGAAGAAGCGCAATCCATATTGAAAGAAGTGGAAGGAATCGGTACAGAAGCGACACGGGCGAATATTATTGAAACCTTGAAACAAAAGGAATATATCAAGGTAGAGAAAAATAAGCTCGTGGTGACGAATAAAGGGATTTTGCTTTGCCAAGCCGTGGAAAAAGAGCCGCTGCTTACGAGCGCCGAAATGACCGCCAAATGGGAAAGCTACTTGTTAAAGATCGGTGAACGAAAAGGAACACAAACCACTTTTCTAGCCAATATCCAAAAATTTGTCTCTCACTTATTGGAAGTCGTACCAGGGCAAATCCAATCCACTGATTTTGGAACGACGTTACAAGAAGTGAAAGCAGCCAGTGAAAAGCAAGAAGCCGCGCGTCATTTAGGAATTTGTCCAAAATGCCAGGAACAAGAAGTCATACTTTATCAAAAGGTGGCGGCTTGCACGTCTGAAGCCTGTGATTTCAAACTATGGACAACGATTGCCAAAAAGAAACTCACAGCAACACAGCTGAAGGAAATCATTCAAAATGGCAGAACAAGCCAGCCTGTGAAAGGATTAAAAGGTCAGAAGGGTTCGTTTGAAGCAACGATCGTTTTAAAAGAAGATTTCACAACGGGATTTGAATTTTCTGAAAAGAAAAAAACGAACTTTAAGAAAAGAACACGCCGCACTACAAAATAATGGAGGGGTTATCTTATGCGAAATACAACACACAAACAACAAGAAATCGAAAATCAAAAAGCCAAAATTCGTTCAGAACAAGAGAAATTACGTGCCAATAAACGAAGACTGCAGCAATTGAAGAACCAGCAGCGGATACAAAAAGAAATTGAATTAGATCGATAAAATCTTCCTGGCTATTGTATACGTATAAACTTATGTTATACTATTTTTATAAGTTTATACGTATACAAAGGAGGGAGAAAATGACAAAAGCAATGGTTTACAAGCTGCTAGAAGAATTTAACGGAACTTTGGCTTTGAAGGATGCCAAAAAAGCGGGCATTTCTCCTGTAACGATCAAACGTATGGTAGATCGTGGAGAGCTGGATCGTGAGTATCCAGGTTTTTTCACCTTACCTTGTCAATTTCCTGATGAATTGTTTATGGCACAAAAGAAATATGAGCGCGGCATTATTTCGCATATCACCGCGTTGGATTTATATGATTTAACGGATATGATCCCTAGACAGATCGATCTAACCGTACCTTACGGTTATCACGTTTCTGAAAAGGGGTTGAAGGAATTCGCAGTTGAGTTACACTATTCAAAAGCGGAATGGTATGAATTAGGTAAGATCGAAATAAAGAGTCGCTATGGGAATCCTGTTATAGCTTATGATCCAGAAAGAACCTTGTGTGACATTTGGAATCCCTGGTATAACGTTGAGGATGAAATTAAAGTAAAAGCAATCAAAAACTACATGGAGTCGGACAGAAAAAATCTTAGAAAATTGAATGAGTATCGACGAATTTTGCCTACAGACAAAACGATGCGCTCTTATATTATGGCTTTAAATTAAAGTAGAAGACACATGACACCTACGCAATTAAAAGCAAAAGTGAAGAATATTTCCAGAGAAAAAGAAGTTGATCCGCAGCTTGTTTTAAGACATTTTATGATGGAAAAATTCTTGGAAAAAATTTCAGAGTCTCCTTATCGTGAAAATTTTGTGTTAAAAGGCGGCTTCTTAATTGGCTCAAAGTATGGCATTGAAAATCGAACAACTAAAGATATTGATACGACTTTACGGGAAATGAAAGTAACCAAAGAAACATTGACAACGGTTCTAAACGATATTTTTTCAACGCCGACGAAAGAAGGTATTCAATTTGAGATTCAAGGAATGAAAGAAACGAGGGAAGCTGATTATTATCCAGGGTTTAGCTTACGTGTGCTGGCACATTTGGAAAACATGCGGCCAGATTTTAAGGTAGACGTGACGACAGGTGACTCGATCTATCCTGCAACGATCACTCATAGTCATAAATTGATGTTTGAAGATCGAACGATTCCTTTGGAATCTTATCCTACAGAACAAATTATTGCCGAAAAATTAAGTGCAACCTTTGATTTTTTAACAGATAATTCGAGAGGAAAAGATTTTTATGATCTCTATACTATTCCTAAAATGGAGAAGATCGATGAGAAGACCTTGAAAGATAGTGTAAGAAATACATTTACACGTCGAGGAAAAACTGATCCGTTAAAGATTTACTATGAAAAGGATATGGATGTACTGAAAAATAGTCACGAGCTAAAAGACACCTGGAAGAAATATCAAAAAAGCAATCCTTATGCTGCGTCGATCACGTATAAAGAGACAATGGATTCGATTAGTAATTTGATGGAAAAAGTGATTCACGTCGAAGAAAAAGAGCGAAAACTAGCTTATCAAAGACACCAACAGATGAATAGAGAAATGGAGAGATACAGATGATCAATAATGTAACTTTAGTAGGACGCTTAACCAAAGATCCAGATTTACGTTATACCGCAAGTGGTACTGCAGTAGCGACTTTTACCCTAGCCGTCAACCGCAATTTCACGAATCAAAACGGCAATCGAGAAGCTGATTTTATTAACTGTGTGATTTGGCGCAAACCAGCAGAAACGATGGCGACATTAGCTAAAAAAGGCAGTTTGATCGGCGTTGTCGGACGGATTCAAACCCGAACCTACGATAACCAGCAAGGACAACGTGTGTATGTGACAGAAGTTGTAGCTGATAACTTCCAACTATTAGAAAGCAAAGCAGCGACAGAGAGCCGTGTGCACGCTGATCAATCGTCCACGAGTCCAAGCACCACCACTTTTGAACAACGGGATACAGCGACGCCTAACAACAATGGATTGAACGCTTCACAGAATCCATTTGGTGGACAATCAATCGATATTAGCGATGATGATCTACCGTTTTAAGTAGCATTTTCTATTGGTTGCATTTGCTACGGTTTATGTTATAATTTAGTCAACAAAAAGAATTTTCAATCTATAACCAAAAACCACTAGCTGGCGGGCTAGTGGTTTTCTTTTACGTTTCTATTATAAGAATTAACGGGTAGGCTTACTGTCTTTCTTGGCAAATTTACAATCAAGCCATTTGCAGATATAGTGCGCGGCTACTTCTGCCATGATTGCAAAAACAAAATCAAAAAGAATTTTCAAACCTATAACCTCCTCCCCTTGCCAGATTAGGCCGGGGTAGCAGACAGCAAGACTATTATAGCATAATTGAAATATCCAAATGATTGGATTTTTGCTATAATTTTAGCGAGGTGATTGTGATGAACAAATATGTTGGTTTGCTTGATAAAATCCGAGTAATAAAAACGCAACCGTTATTGGTTCGCTTTACTTTACAAACGATTCATGAATCGATTAATTGTGTAGTTGCAGATATTGAAATTATCGATAAATTGCTAATTATGGATGATGGAAAATACAATATTGCCGTCACAGGTCACTTCAATAAACGAAATCAGCTGGTTATTGCTAGCATGTATGTTAGAAATCCCGATCATTTTACGCGATCGATGGGCATATAACAAAAGAAGAGTTGCAATCCTAATGTAGGCCTGCAGCTCTTTTTGTTTTACATAGAAACAAGAAAAATGAAAAGGCCTTTTTAGGAAGGCGCAAGCGCCTTCTCAATTGAAAAACCTCTCTCTCACTCCAACCGCCACCGCCGTTCGAGAAGAAAGGAAGTGAACGTTGCACGTTCACTAAGATAAGGGGTCTTGCAAAGCAAGACAAAATAGAAAAAACTTCCTCTCACCAAAAGGTTCGTTCCTGTTCGCTATCTCTTTATTGATTTGCCAGACCGGCAACAAGTTGCCTTTTATCATCAAAAAGCGACAAGGACAAGGGTAAATGGCACGCTGCGCGCCCTTGTCCTTGTCGCTTTTCGTTGATTCATTCTGGCCAACAAATCAATAAAGAAAGAACTAACGAAAGGAAGTAAACCCTTTCCTAAGAGGAGGCAGAATCAATCATGCGAAAGAAATTTGATTATTGGGGTGTTCCCTTCAGCGAATTATTCCCAAACTATCATGCACCACATACTGTCGAATGCGATTGTGGAGAAAAAGCGAAATGTATCAAAAGCTATCGTTTGTACCAATGTCAAACATGCGGAAAAAAATACACCTTGTCTTATGGCGATTATATTTTGATTGATGAGAAAGGAAAGAAACGCTGATGAAAACACAACACAAATTATTGACTGTAAAAGAAGTCGTTCAAATTTTGGTGGACAAAGAAGTCATTTCTGAAAAAGTAGCAGAAGCTTTACTTATTCCGCGGTACTGGACGATAGAAACCTCTTTAGTAGAGGATGCACCGACTATTCTATTTGAAGACCTAGTTAAAATTGCAGGATATGAACTGCATTATCAAGAAAACTTGGAAACTTATGAAAACGAATATTGGTTAACCAAATTAGAGAACTAAAAAGGAGAAAAAATATGGCTCAAAATTACTATGACGAATTTGTCAAATTACCTTTGGATAAAATGGCACAAAAAATGGAGGATATGACGTTCCTATACCATGAAACACGTGTACCCAAAAAACATTACAAGGAAAAATTGTCAGTCGCAGTGGAAGAAATGATTGAATCAAGTGTCGAAATGAATCTCATTGCGACGTACTATCGAACACTGGAAGAACTGAAAAAACAAAATGGAAAATGGTTTTTCCAAGCCTTACTATGCTTGGAAGTAGGTGTCAAACCAAGCACTATCAAACCTTCCGAATATCAAGCCTTAGAACTGACTTATGCAAAATTCGCACAGATTAAGAAAGCTAAAGCAATGGCTAGCGACTGGCTAGATACTTTTGAAAGTATCGAAAAAATGGTGCATTTTATACGATTCAATCGGAGGAGAAAGATAATGAATAAGGTGGTTTATCAGCTAACAACAGAAGATGTTTCGCAATTTTTAACAAATAAAGAACACTTGAATGAAGTAATCAGACGGATTCAAAAAGACTTTAGTTGTATGGAAGAAATGAAGTACTTTATTCAAAGAGTGGAAGAACAGTTGTATTTGGAAAGTGAAACGAGTCAAACGAAGATTACAGTCAGCCATAATCGTTTAGACGTGTATAAACGTCGTCCTGACACGTTAAAAAAAGGAGCGGAGCTTCTACGACTAGAAACAGAAAAATATATCATGAATGTTTACCTAGAAAGGAGTGAGCTGGTCGAAAACTTTGTCAGCTACACGATTTGCAGGAAACATTATTACTCAGAATCAGAATATTATTCAATTTTTGAGAGCATGGAATTAATGGAAGAAGAAATGGAAGAGCTAAACAGCAAAGATGCGACGGTAGAAGATTATTACCTTGTATTTACTAGATTTTTGACGTGTGGGACGGAATCTATCGTGTTAATGGGAATGGATTATGAACTCGCTGTACCCGAAGCATTTTTGAGGGAATATGTAGAAGAAGTAGATAACCCAGGCGACGACTGGTACACGACTTTAACTGTTTTTTTAGACACCTACACTTACGATGATACAGAAGAAATCCAAAATGAACTTGACCGTAAACGAATGCCATATCAACGATTTGAAAGGAAAAAAGGTCAATAAACATTTATACCGAAAAGTGAGAATGTATGAAATAAGAACAAAAAACCTTGAAATTAAGGGAATGGTTCTTATTTAGCACCAATCGCTCCAACCGCCCCCACCGCTTAGGTAGTGCGAAATAAGCGGGCAAAGCCCGATAACCTAAGAGAAAGAAAGAGATCCATATGAATAAAATCATTCCTCTATTGTTCGTACTGTTTGTTGGCGAGATACTTATGCGTCATGGTGCAGCTGTACATTTGAACCTCGCAATATTTTTGGCAATACTGGTGTTTTGTTTGATCTTTTGGCGATTTGTATTAGCCCTTGTGAGTCTACTATTCAAGGTGATTGCATCTATATTCTTCATAGGGCTATTTCGATGAAAGGAGAGAGTACCAATGCCAATTGCAATAGGAAATAAACGGTTACCCGTTACGTTGGATGAAAAAAGACAAAAAGAATTGCAGGAACTCAAACAGAAGTACGGCAAAAGTGAATCCAGGATTATGTGTATTGCGTTAGATTTATTGATTGCACAAGAAAAAGCAGGATTTGATGTACCATCACTCAAAAAGTGACGTCACTTTTCATTTGAAGAAACAAAAGTGATAGCACTTAATTGTTCCTACTATTTAGAATATTTTCTATGTCCTTTTTATTCCATTTTGTATCAATAACTATGAAATCTTTAAAGTATCCAGAAGAGATTATTTTTAGATCAATTTTTTTCTTACCTGATTCTAAAGATTTTGTTTTCATAAACATATTATGATTTCCTTTCGACTATTTTTATATAAATGTTAACATAGTTTATGAATTCATAGAATGTTAATCTAATTTTCAAAAAGTAAGTAAATAAAATAGAAACAGCAGCATGATCAACTATTCGTCATTGACCATGCTGTCTTTTTTTATTCTATATACGGTTTGTCTCGTAACATTGTAGTCTTTCGCAATCTTAGCGATTGCAACACCTTTTTTTATATCTTCAACGATATTTTTATAAACAAGGCGACGTTGAGAATCTTTTGCATTAGCACTGTATAGTTTAGGACGTCCTTTGTAAACACCGTTCGCTTTAGCAATTTTAATTCCTTGTGCCTGACGACGTTTAGATTCAGTCTGTTCTTGTTCTCTGCACCGAATTTTTTCATTTCTTCAATCTGGTGTTGTTCATTTTGATCGATGGATGAAACACGTATGTATGCAACTCTTAAAATTTTACCTACTTTCTGATATTATTTAAAACACACCCTAATCATACATGTGAAAACCAGATGTCATTTTTCTAGATAAATGGCATATGGATACCAGGAAGGATTAAAATTAAAAAAAACAGAATTACTAGAATAACCAATCGTGAATAATTTATTGCCTGCTATAAGCAACAAAAAGTTCCTTCTAATAAAAGGGACTTTGAAGTTATTTATTTTTTTTGGATTTCCTGTAAATCGAAAAGGCTTCAAGAAGACTTAAAAACAATACCGTATAGAAACCAGAACCTATAAAGTCTTTATTTAGTAAATATTCAACAGAAATTCCGATAATACTACCTAACAATAAGTTGATTAAAAGTGCGAGATAAGGATGTTTTTCGTAGAATAAATCTATTTTAGCTTTCATAGGTTCTCCTTTTGAATTATTTACTCTGTTTTATAAGCAGTGGCTACAGCTCTTCCCGCTCCATCATAACCAGTTCGTTTGTAAAAGCCTACCCAGCCATTATGATTTTTATCCCATAGCCGAGCGACTGCATTTCCTGGGGAATTACCATAATTTGTCCAACCAGCTACAGTTAGAAGATTTCCTATTGCCCAGCCAGGCAGTCCAAAGATACCTAAAACAGAACCAATTCCTTTAGAGTAGGCAGTATTTATAGCCCCAGCTGTTACGCCAGTACTTAAAGCAATATGAGTATATTGCCATGCACCCCATCTTGCAACATTAGCACGAGCTTTTGTTTCCATTTTTACTACCATAAGGTCACCATTCTCGTCTTTTTGTATAGATACACCCACATTATCGCTGCTAGAATAACTTGAATTTTCGGTGATATTTTGTTCGCTAGCAAAAACCATTCCAGTTGGGAGAATTGTTGAGCCCAAAGTTAATAACGAGGTGATAATAGCAAACTTTTTAATAATGTTTTTTTCATGATGTTCACCTCTTTAAATAAATTGTAAGATACGTATTTACGAATTTAATATAACATGTGACTTATCTTAAAAGCGAAAACAATCACAAATAGTTGTTTTGAGTTCATAACCGTTACCTGTTGTCATTTGGCGTTTTAAGAAACAGAATGTATTGCCCAGAAATCATCATCCTTTAAACGAAAGAGACACAGCTAGCTTGTGTGTCATTTTTCTAGATAAATGGCATAAATTTTCAGCGCTAAGTGACAAAAGCAACTAATTTTTCATGATAGATTTTTAAATATCTCAATCTATCTCCAAAATTAGTTGCTTTTGTAGCTATAGTTGACTATGAATATGACAAATAATTAGAAAAAACTGTGCCAAAATGACAGAAGAGGAAGGAACATGAAATATAAATAACTGAAAACACTATATATTCCGAAAAGTGAATATATCTCTTCATAAAATAATCAACATATTTAAAAAATTTAATCAGCCTTTTTGTCGAGATAAAGTTCTTCATTCTATGATATAATGTTACTGTAGTAAGTTTATGACGGTGGCTACTCAGGGGGTGATGCCTATGTGCATTTTCCTACTTCATAGAAGGGAGTAGCATTTTTTGTCTGTTGCTGAAGCAATTGGTTTAATGATTCAATTTGGATCATTCGTCCTTGCTTTAGTCGGCATTATGCTGACAATTAGCAAAAACAACAAAAAATAAACCCGTCATAATCTTTGGCTGGATTGACGGGTTTATTTAACCTATAAAAATACTAGCCACTGTCTTAAACAGGCTACACTTTAGGGGCTATGTTTGCGCATCGCTCCTTATTTACTTACAGTATATCATAGATAGAGAAAAAAGAAAAGGAATAAAGGCTAGTTTTGATAAAAGCTAGCCTTTATTTTTTTATTCACATTTCAATAATCTAGGAAAGAATTAAAGGAGGTGGTGTCGCCAGCAACGACTACAACTTGAACCAGCTATCTACAGTGTATTTGCTGTGTCTTTTGGGTATACTCTAATGGTACAAATCCATATTTGCTTAAAGCGTTGATTTTTCAGTGTCACTTTTCTATTTAAATGGCAAAAATTTTTAGTAATAAATGACAAAAGCTACCAATTTTTTGGTAGCTTTTTATATACCTACCACTAAACTATCTCTTGCTGCTTCGACAACTTCTACAGTAATCTTATCCATTTGATTGATTCTTAAAATACGATCAATCTGTGCAAATAAACGATGAATAAGCCTAAAATTTCCTTTTGTAATTTTAATGATAGTTGTGATAGCCTCATAATCAGAAAAATCTTCTAACTTAATATCAATTCCTAAGTCTGACCATTTGTATTCCAAAATATGATGTGTTTCATCCTTACTAAGGTTATCAAATTCATGCGCAAATCCTATGCGAGAGTAAAGTTGCGGATAACGAGACAACCTTTTTTCAATACCAGGCATACCGATAAGAACCATTGCCAGATCATTTCTATCATAAATATCTCTTAGCTGTTCTAAATGCTGAAGCTTTAAACGATCAATTTCATCGACAATAATTAAATCAATTGCTTCATAGGTTTTAGGCACAGAAGGATATTCTTGATTGTATTTTAATACCATATGCATTGCTTTAGTCAGACCTATTCTACTAGTTATTGTGTTAATATCAGAACTGACACGAGACATCTTTTCAGCTGGTGCAGTATAAAAAACTTTATTTACACTTAATATTTCATCTGTTGCATTTTTTCCAATATCATCAGCACGATGATAGGCAATTTGCTTTTCTATATTATCCCAGTTACAGTAATACCTTGAAGATAATGTTTTACCTACGCCAGGAGCACCATAGCAAATTCCAATATACTTATATTTAATACATGCGTCACAAAATTCAGCAAATCGTTTATATTCTTTTGTTTCAATAAAGGTTTTATTCATTATAGTACCTCTTTAAAGCTGATTTCTTAGGTGGGTTAGTTATTTCTTCATACTTTTTCTCTTCAATTAATAATTCTACAGAACTTGGTACTTGTATCTTTTGTTTTAATAATTTTTTTCGTTTATTTCTAGCAAAAATTAAATCATCCATATTGATTTCATAATTTGAAATATCTGGAGAAATGGCATTACAAAGAAACCGATTCTTATAAAATACTCTAATTTCTGCCAAATCATTTGGCGTATAACGGATTAAAACAGGTTCTCCAACAAACGCAGATAAATTAGGATTAGTATATCGTAATCCTTGGAAATGAATTCCATCAGAGTGGACTTTTCGAGTTTTGGGAATTTCTAATAACAATAAATCTAACTCTTCTAAACTATTAGGCATATTCGGTAAAAATAAATGCTCACTCCATTTTTTTATCGGACTTACTTTAATAGAAGAATGATTTGTTTGATTATATTCATTGATAAGAAAACAGTGTAATTTCTCTTTAAATTCTTGAATAGTTAATAATTTTTCGTTGCAGTTATTTTCAATATAACCTGGTAATCCTTCTAAAAGCATTTGGTTAATCGTCTGGAAAAAACGCTCAATTTTCCCACGCCCTCTTGGAATTCCTATGGTAGAAAAAATGAGATTTATTCTTAAATCAACAGCGACTTGTTCCATAAAATTTGAAGTAAAATCACTTCCGTGATCCGTATAAAAATTTTCAGGAATACCACATATAGGCCACGAAGAATCTTTTTTTGTCCAAATAGCTTGATGTAAGGTTAATGATGTATTGATTGCTGAAGGAGCAGAAAAACTCAAATAATAACCAGCCACAGCTCGACTATAATCATCTAATATAATAGTCAACCAGGGACGATTTATATTTCCTTTTTCATCAAGTAAATTGATATTTAATAAGGTATGATCTGCTTGCCAAATTTCATTCGGTCTTGTTGCTTCCCTTATAGCAATTAAATCATAATTCTCTTTATATATTCTCTCTCCCTCATGGGCTAACTGAATGAGACTTTTGGGAATCCTTTTACGCAATTTATAAATTTGAGAATAACTTGGTATATCCAGTTTGTTCTCTTTACAATAGGAAGCAATTTTTCGAGATAATGTCTTTGTACTTATTTTTTTGTATCTCAATACGAATTCTTCTATTTTTTGTTGAACTTCTTCTGAAACCCTAATTTGCTCAAAATCAGTTCGTGTCTTCCTAATTAAACCAACTAGACCATCATGTTCATATTTTTGTACCCAACGATAGAGTGTACGAGTAGGTACTTTATTTTTAATAGCTATTTCTTTTATCGTTTCTTGTTTATTAAGATAAGGCTCAATAATTTTATATTTTTTCATCGCATCTATTCTTTGTTGATCAGAAAAACTAGTGAGCGTTTGTTTTTCCATCTTTTTCATCCATTTTATCTAAATAACGATAAATCGTTGTTCGAGAAACATTCCAACGTTCGGCAATCGTCTTAATAGGCGTACCACTATCCACTAAAGTCTTCAGTAATTCCAAATCCTGAGAGGTCAATTTTTCAGGACGTCCACCAAACCTTCCTCTTGCACGTGCGGCAGCACGTCCAGCTGCTGATCGTTCCAAGATCAAATTACGTTCAAATTCTGCAAATGCTGCGAATAGATGAAACATAAGTTGACCAGTCGAACTGGATTTATCCATTGTGATATTTTCTTGAAGACTATGAAAACTCACTCCTCGTTCATTCAAACGATTCACAATCGAAATTAAATCTTCCATATTTCTTCCTAGACGATCTAAACGCCAAACAACAAGTGTATCACCAGAACGAACAAAATCGATCGCCATTTCTAATCCTGGTCGATTACTTTTTGCCCCACTCATATGATCGGTAAAAATTTTTTCACAGCCAAACTTATTTAAACTATCTTCTTGTAAATCTAAATTTTGTAAACCAGTAGATACCCGGGCGTATCCAATTTTCAAAAAAATCACTCCCTCATTAATTTTATTGTAACATAACTTTACACCAATGGTATAAATGAACATAGATTTTGATATGGGTTTATGAACACATAATAGAATCAAAATTATAGAAATAAGATAAAAAAATAGACTGTTCAGAAACGCCTGATTTTCTGTACATTATATACTAGTGTACATTTAAGTTATTTTAAGCTATTATATTTATATACTTAAAATTACTTATTTTTTTACGAAGGGGATTGAATAGGTGAATCAACAAAAAAGATTGATGATAATTATGGAAAGACTGGAAAAAGAAAAATCATTGACTTTACAAGACATTATGCAACTCACAGGTGTTTCTAGAGACACGGCTAGGCGAGATACAATAAAGTTAACGGATAGTAACCTTGTGATCCGAACTTATGGAGGTATTAGTTTAGCAAATTCGTTTAATAAAATAGATGGATATTTAGGAAGAACAGATCAAGAACTTCAAGTGAAAAAGCAAATTGCTAAAGAAGCAAGTAAACTATTACTTGAAAAGCAAACCGTATATTTAGATGTGTCGACCACAATCTCACTTTTGCCTCAATATTTAGCGAATAGAAATATAAACTTAGCTGTGACAAACTCGATTGACATTGCCGATCAATTCTTAAAGACCACTTCAATACCTACTACGATTCTTGGAGGAACTTTAAATAGAGAAAGCCGTTCAGTTACTGGTGGATACCCAATCTGGGAATTAACTAAGTATCGGTTTGATAGTTCTTTCTTAAGTTGTGCGGGTATAAATAATCAGGGAATCTATTATGCCCATGAAGAAGACATCGCAATGAAACAGGCAGTTAGAGAGAAAAGTAATAAAGTCGTATTACTATGTGATCATACAAAAATTAATTTATCACACAATTACCTTGTCTACTCGTTTGAAGAAATTGATTATTTGATAACTGATAAAAAAATTCCTGAAGAATTAGTTGTTAGAATAGGAAAGAGCAAAATCATCTACACAAAGGAGAATAGCTATGATTAAAACGATATTATTTGATGTTGATGGAACGATTATTGATACAGAATATGTTATGACATATTCTCTGCAAAAAACATTGCGTGAAGAATTAGAGAAGGAAATCCCGATTAAAGAATTACATTATATTTTAGGTATTCCTGGAAGAGAAGCTATTAAAAAGTTTGTAAATACTGAAGAAGAAGAGGAAACTCTCTTATCAAAATGGGGTGAAAACGTACTTTTATTAGCAGACAATGCCCAAGTTTTTCCGCATATAGAAGAAACATTACAGACATTGCATGTAAAAGGAATTCAATTAGGACTTGTCACATCTAAAACAAAAGAAGAAATGAAAAATGAGTTTGATCGATTTAATTTAAATCTATATTTTGATATACAAATTACAGCTTCAGATACTAAGTTGCATAAACCTTTTCCGGATCCCATACAAAAGGCAATTGATGAATTGGGCATAAAAAAAGCAGAAACGATTTATATTGGTGATTCATTATATGACATGCAAAGTGCGAAAGCTTGTGGGATAGCATTTGGTTTAGCTAAATGGGGAGCCAAAAATATAGAAAAATTTCAAAGTATAGATATAATTATTGATTCTCCTCAAGAAATACTTGATTTGTTAGAAAAATAGACAAAGAGCGTGAGATAAGGATAGGGTCTCACGCTCTTTGTTTTTCGCCATTTAAAGATTGAAATTTTTGCCATTTAAAAAGAAAAGTGACATCAATTTTTCACTTCAAAGGAGTTTTTTAAATAAAATTGGTTAAAACTTGGAGCTGCGTTTTTTTATATGAGGAAAATTTCAAGCGCTAGCAGAGTATAATTTTACTATTCAAACGCAAGTGTATAGAAAATTATAGTTTTCTATATAGTTGGATTTTTACAAGTTATATCTGGATCAATAAGAACCATGGAGTATTTAATTGTAATGGTCCACCAATATGTGGAGAAATATACTAAATTGAAATTTTCAGTCATGGTATAATGTTTATGCTGTCTGCTACCCCGGCCTATTCTGGCAAGGGGAGGAGGTTGTATAATGAATTACCTTTTCGATATGTTTTTTGCAATTGTAGCAAAAGTAATCGCGCATTACATCTGTAAATGGCTTGATTGCAAAATTATTGCCAAAAAAGACAGTAAGCCTACCCGTTAATCTGAAAAGAACGTAAAAGAAAACCACTAGCCCGCCAGCTAGTGGTTTTTGGTGTATAATGAATTATCTTTTCGTTAAAACAATTATACCATATCTATTAATAATTACAATCAACTAAATACAATAGATAAAGTTTGTTTTTTGCAATTGCGGCAGAAGTAGCAGCCCCTACATCTGTAAATAGCTTGATTGCAGAATTGTCAAAAAAGACAGTAAGCCTACCCGTTGATCTGAAAAGAACGTAAAAGAAAGCCACTGGCTCGACCGCTAGTGGCCTTCGGTCGTAATATGAACCTGTTTTTGATAATTTTATCATAGCATATATTCTGTTAATTGTAATCAGGCAAATACTTATTTGTAAACTTACAAACAAGTGCAATTTTCAAGTCTACTCTTTTAAATAGCTATAGCAAAACAAGTTAATAAATTACCCCTCAACATCTGCTTAGATTTTTAGGCTAAATTATGTGTTCTTTGGTTATTGCTCTCCCCTTCTTACTCTCTTAAACACTTAACTAGTTACATTCACTTATTTTCAATTATTTAATTATATAGAAAGATTGTTCTTTCTATATAATTGTAATAAAAATTTTTAAAATCCGGATCCCCTCTTTTTGAAATAATCAATAAGCTCTTCTTTAAATTTAACTTTTCTGCAATGTCCTTGCTTTCTGACCGATTTTTAAGAGTCAAAACTTCTGATTCTCTACCCCTACTTTATTCGCGTATACCAATTTTTGTGTTTGATAAAAAAATATTGTGAAATCAATTTTTTTATAAAAAAATTATGTATACCAATTGACAATAACTCTTACAATTGGTATAGTCCAATTATAAGAGTTATTTCTCTCCCCTACTCTTTGAAAGGATGAATATAATGAAAAATACGGAAATATATATAAAAATAGATGAAATATTGCTTCATATGCCAGATTATATAAAAGACTTTGTTCAGGAACGTGAGGATAAAGATCAATCTCCTCGTACAACGCTAGAATACCTGAAAAATTATAAACTCTTTTATAATTGGCTACTAAGCGAATCTATTGTTGCCGATACTTCCATCGCATCAATAAAGCAATTAACAGCTTATGATTTAAATCTATATAAGTCCCACTTAAAGCGTCGTGCAAAAGAAAATGTCAAAAAAGAATCTACTAAATCTCAACTTGAAGACAACAATAACTTGGGCTTATCGATTCCTACTATTAACCGAAATATCACAGCACTAAAAGTTTTGTTTAAGTACCTTTCTACGAGCTCAAATAATCCTTTAGGAAAGCCCTATTTAGAAAAAAATCCTATGGATCAAGTATCTACTATTGCAGATAAAACAACGTTAGCTGCACGTGCAAATGCTATAGAGAAAAAATTATTTTTAGAAGATGATACACAAAACTATTTGGATTACATTGCAGTGGACTATAAGAACACTTTGAGTAAAAGAGCATTAGTTTATTATCAAAGAGATATTGAAAGAGATCTTGCAATAAATGCTCTTATCTTAGGTTCTGGATTGCGGTTATCGGAAGTTGTAAATATTAACTTGGAAGATCTATCTTTAGAGAAGAACAATGTTGTAGTGACTAGAAAAGGAAATAAAAGAGATGCTGTGAATATAGCAGCATTTGCGATGGAATATCTTGCAAATTATTTAGCTATTCGAAAAGAACGGTATAAAGCTTCAGATGATGAAAAAGCCTTTTTCCTGACAACCTACCAAGGAGAAGCAAAACGGATCTCAGGAATTGCTATAGAACGAATGGTAGCAAAATATTCGAAAGGTTTTAGGGTACAAGTCAGTCCACACAAATTGCGTCACACATTGGCCACAAGACTTTATCAGCAAACAAATTCTTTAGTGCTAACCGCTCAACAACTAGGACACTCTAGTACTAATACAACAACTTTATATACCCATATAGATAATTCCTCTACAATTGATGCGCTGAATGCTTTATAAGCATAATATATAAATAGGCGGTACAGCGTAGTAGGAATGATGAAAGAAACTGTGAATCTTTTGACAATCAAGGGATTAGCGGTTTTTTTGTTGTTCTAACAATCTTTTATTAATAGATATGATTGACTATTAAGTATTTCATAGTACATAATTAATGATAAGTAGAGGTGGTCTATATAAAAGTTTTCAACATCCAAAACTAAAAATCATTCTATAAATAAATTAGATTTTTATTTAATTGTTGAAGGATTAGCCTTTTGAGAAATTTCTCTTGCCCGATATTCCTTTGCGAGGTGTTAAAAAACAAGTACTATGCAAAGGTTATCTTCAATAATAATTACATACATATAATTATTATTGAAAATTTCTGGTGAAAAAAGTTTGCTTAAAGTAAAATTGACCATAACCGATACAGTAGCAGAGAAAAAATTTTTTATAAGTTTCTTTGATATCTATATATCAGTGGTTCTATAACCATATTAATTTAAAAGTATTCTGTATTTAGTACACATTTGCTTTTACCTACTAACTTTGTAGAGAGAAACACTCTCATCTACTGCTCTCTAACTATAAAACCATAGTATATAGACTTTAATTAAATACCACTATTCTGAAATGAGGTTAACTATGAATCCGTACACCACTACTCCTTATGTATTTGAACCTTATGATCCTTGTCCTTGTGAAAGCGGAAAAAAATATAAATTTTGTTGCTATGAAAAAAGTAAAACTATAACTAACAATAAACAAAATTATAACTCGAAAAGACTATACGCAGAATCACATAGACATTTTAGAGATACCGATTTTAAGATGTGTTTTGGATTTGATTCTAATTGTAAACATGGTTACATAGGTGCTCATTCTTTACAAAATAATGGTGTTTTAAATCTAATTGCTGATGACAATCATGTCTATATGTTAGATATGAACTATCATAGAAATTTATTAACTCCCCAACTAGAATTTAGAAAAATCGGAAAAAAACAAGCAAGTGTTTTTAACGGTTTTTGTAAGTATCACGATGAAGAATATTTCAAAGGAATCGAAGATGTTCCTTTTAAAGGAGACTCTGAACAAAATTATTGGTTTGCTTTTAGAGCACATTGCTTTGAATCCCACAGGAAATACAGACTTAGAAAAAGTTTTTCTTCACTTTTTAAGAAATCGCCTGAAGCTACAAGAAATAAGCAATTATCAAATAATTATAGAGGAAACGAATTAACGATACGAGATATGGAAGTTGATTATAATCGATTTAAAAGTATTTTTGAATCTCGTGAATTTGATAAATTAGAAAGTTTCGTTAAAATTCTGCCTTTCAAAGTTGCTTTTACAGCTACAACAGCTATTGCTGTATGTGTTGATATAGAGGGGAAAGCTGCTGCTGATATTTATAATTATAATGAATCTCTGTTTGTTCCAAGTATTTATTTATCTATAATCCCGAAAGAAACGGAGACTATTATCATAGTTTCCAGATTTAAAGAGGATAAATGCTATGACAATTTTATTAAATCTTTAAATTCTTGCAAAGATGATAAGAACCTTTTTTCTTTCTTAACTTATTGTTTAGCGGAATATAGTGAAAATGTCTATTTCTCCCCTAAACTAATTGATAATATGTTAACTTTAGGTGAGAAAGAAATAATTACCACTGCTTTTTTAGGTGCTGTGAGTCCGAATCAAGAATTAAGATTCAAAAGTATCAAGAACATGTTTAAATTAGACTTATTTAAATACCAACTATAACCAGCATTTATAGAAAATAATCTCTTAGCTATGCTATCTAAAAAATATTTTGATATTAATTCTTTACTACATAGTAAATTATAATTACTGATAGATAGAGGTAATATATAAAAGTATTCAATATCCAAAATTAAAAACCATTCACTAAATAAATTAGATAATTATTTAGTGAATGGTTGACTTTTGAGATAGTTCTTCGCCACTTGGGAGTCAATTCATGTTAGATGGTTATTTTTTGGTCGTCAGGGTCAATAATCAGAAAAACTAACGTCCCAAAAGCTCAAAAGTTGATACGTGCCTACTTCCTTTCAGGGATAAAGCTACGAACTCTAGGCCCCACTCCTTTTTCAAGAGATCAGCCATCGTCTTTCCGCTTTTCTACCTCTCAATTATACCATATGCGATTAGTTAATTTCGTCAATAATCAGTCTTTTTTCTAATAACAACTTGTGTAATAAGTTCCTCCCCTTTTTTTTATTATCGATACTTGGCGAATAAGCATATAGCATTTGACTAATTTTATTCGCCAAATCTAACTCTATATCTCTAGTAGTTTTGTTTTTATATTTTTCATAATAGAAAACTAATTTAACATGAGAGTTATAAATATCATAATGATCAAAAATAGTTTGAAAATATGAGTAATCTAAATTACTTAATGAATGACCGAAAAAAGCTATTTCAGATATATCGTCTTTATTAGGTAAAATATCCACTGCATAACTTTTAGCTAATTTTGTTTCTGTCATTTGTCTAAAAGTTTTTGTAAAGCTATAAATATATGAATCAGGTGAGATAGTTTCTTGATCTATACCAAATAAAATAGAATTTGTTTCTGCTTTTCCATGAACATTTATAATATCTAAACCGTTTTCGCTAAATGGGTCTGTATAATTAAATGAGAAAATTTTATCTTTGAAATTTTCTATACTTTTCTGGGAAATCTTACATATTTTTTCTTTTGCTTTTTCCTTATAATCATTTTTATTTGATTCAGTTTTAATATATTCTGCAAATTTTTTTTCAAACAATTGTAATTCATCATATAAATATTCTATTATTTCATTACTTGAATATTCTTTTCTATCAGGTAAATAATAGGCTAAATGTAAACATAGAAAAGTTGCTGAATTTTTGATGTCAAAACACCTCTTTACATAACTTTCCATTCCAGGCAAGTGAGGAACATTTTTATCTTTTTTAGAACCAGTTAAAAACTCTAACATCTTTCTTTCTACATCTTGCCAATCGTAATCCTTAATTTCTTCACTACCAAATTGATTTTTAGAAAAATAAAAAGCAAGATCCCAAAAAGTTAAATCACTTTTATAGATTTTTTCGTAGATTTTATGTTCTGAATTATCAGAATGGGATATATTTTGAATTTTAATAACTTTTCCAGCCGCGTGACCTGTATCGTTTCCCAAAAAATCAAAGTTAAATAAAACATTAAAGTTGACATCCTTACCATACATATTTTTATTAAAATAGTCGTACGCTTCATCAAAATATCGTATAAGTTCATCGTCTATTCTTTTAGAAAAAAAATCATAGTAAGAAGATCGTAAACCTGAAGCTAAATCAAAACCATTTCCTAAAATAATTAATTTCTCGCTACCCAATAAAAACACCCTATTTCTGTTATTTAATACTCTAGTTGATATCATAAGCCTTGTATCAAGTACTAGTAGTTTCAAGCCTTTTTTCATCTAAGTTTACAAAATAAAATCAGTCTAGTTCAAAATAGCTTTTAATCATTTATTTTAATTTTTATAAAAGTTATACAATCCAAGCTACTTTATAGATTGATTTTGTTATCTTAATCGAAAGATTTATAATAGTCTTGTAGTCTTGAATATGTACTTGAGTTCAATACTTCCGGCTTATTATCTTTGCAATTAACAAAATCATCATAATTAGAAAAACTATCAATATATCCCAAGAAACTGATTAATATAACAAAATCATCAGCATATATGCCAGAAAAAGATTTATAATATACATTGTTTAAATGAGATAAAATATAAAATAATTTCTTGTACAATTTATATTGATCTTCATTCAAATCAAACCATTTTTGGTCCAATATTTTTTTTTTAGTATATTCTGTCTCATTTTGATATGTTAAAGCCTTACGTAATGATTTTAAAAGTTTTGATATTATGCCAGCAATCATATCAGATAACCTGATACCTATGCTATTCTCTGAATCGAGTTCTTTTGCATTGATAAAGCCTAGATTCTTAGCGGCATTCAAAGTTAGCTCATTACCTTCCTTATCAATAAAAATATCAACCTTTGATATTGACGAATCATCTAAATATTTTTGAAAACCCAAAAAAGAGAATTCATACTGCCAATTAATATTCACATTTGGATTCAGACTATCCAAAATAGAAATAATGAAGTTGAATGCTTGATTTTCATGTTGCTTTAATACTAAGTTATTTTTGTTAGCCGTTATACTATCTTGAAAAAAACTCTTCAATAAAAGCAATAATTGCGCGTCGTTTTCACCCAGCACACCCAATATTTCTTTTGGTTTATATATAACTAAAGCTTTGGTAATACTATAAACAATATCTTGAAAAAAGGGAGCATTTTTTTTTTCAAGCAATAATTGTAAGATAACGTACTCAATTTTACTTCTAATAGAATAATATAAATATATTTTATCATCAAAAATACTAAAAAAATCTCTCAAAAAATTTACGTTATCAGTAGCCATAGAAGCAAATCCATACTTAATTTGAGAATTTTTTATAGTTGTACTTTTTAATTCTCCCCCCTTTTTTCGATCTTCATAATACTTTTCAAACGTCAGATATCTTTGTTCAATTTCAAATAGATCATCTAAATTATATCCTACTATTGCAGTAACAAAATTATCATAAAAATTGTTTTGTAAAATCGTTTTTCCATTAATCTTTCTACTATGTTCACTTTCATCATAATAAAAATTAAATTTTCCCAACTTGAACGCTCCTTTGAATTATTTATTTTTAAAAATAAATAAGCTGTAGATATGTCTTGATTCTTGCAAGATAAGGACTAATCTACTGCAACTTCTCTACTAGTTTATCCTAATAAATGGAAAAGTTAGATAGAGTTTGTTTTTATTAATTTTCTTAAAAAACACAATAAATTTAGAGAAATAGTCATAATTAAATAATCTTAAGCAGCTACTACTGTGTTGAATTGTTAGATTATACGCCTAGTTTAAAACCACGAAGTGAAGCCCCTATTTCATCTTCAGTTATACCAATGTATCTTTTTGTAATTGCTTGCGAGCTATGATTAAAAATAAACATTAATGTAGCGATATCCTTCGTTCTCTTATAATAATGATACCCAAAAGTTTTTCGTAAAGTATGGGTTCCAATATCTGTTCTTTCTAGTTTTTTTGCTACATCAGCATAGATTTGATACACACGATCTCTAGTAATATGCCCTCCCTGTTGTCTACTTGGAAACAGCCATTCATGGTCTTCTTTTCCTTCAGTATAAACTAAAATTTCTTCTCTTAGATTATCTATAAAAATTGGTTTTCTCTTTCCCGTTTTTTGTTCGATGATTACAGGTTTATCTATTCTACGAACGTCCCCTACCCTAAGTTTTATAATATCGGACATCCGTAAACCATTATTTATCCCAAATAAAAATAAAAAGCTATCACGTTCAGCGTAAGTTGTTCTTCGTAACCAGAATTGGAAATCCTGGATCTCTTCCATCGTTCGCAGCGGTTGAACATTATAGTTCAAATTGTTCACCTTCTTAAAAATATTCTGAGTTCTTTATTTTAGCTATATATTAACATAATCATAAACTGATAGATACTAAGATTTGAAAGTCAGTAAAATCAATGGGTTGAGTTTATGATTTTATATCATTTCAGTAACTCAGAATATTCCGACTTTTTGTATAAAAAATTAACTTTACTTATATGAAGATTCTAAGCTCTTGTTTAAATTTTAGACGGGCAGATCTATATAAAAGTTCTTAGAATCTTTAATTTACATAATTAAATTATATTAAATAAAAACGTTGATAATAATCTGATCTTTTATCTTGGCTATTTTTCTAGTTGATTTAACTACCAACCTTTTTGTTAATTTATACTGTAATTAAGTACTACTCACTTTAAGTAGTTTATTATTAATTTGTATGATACAAACATACAAATTAAAATTCAATTTTTGACTAACAAAATATTGAAAATTAACATAAAGTACTACCATTAAATAGTAGTTGTTAATTTTTATTTGTATATTTTTATATACTAATAATTGCTATTGCTAAAAGATATCAGCCTTTAATAAGATAAACTATTTAATAAATAACTAACTTTATTTAAAAATAATCATTCTATATTAGACATGTATTACAATGTATCCACGTGAGCTATTCGTCGTGTACATTTTTATAGTCTGTTATATAATTAATTAAAAATTAATCGTTTCGGATATATTATTCCTCCTATTAATAAAAAAATGATTTTGCCTATAATATTATGTACATTACTCCAATAAATAGGTAAATTAATATATTTCAATCTCATAGCCATATATAGATAACAAATTTTTCAATATTATCACAATTTAGATATTTAAACTTACTTAATTATATTTTTGAATATAATAACTATAAATTTTCAGTAAACATTTACCTTATGTTTTTTTATAGAAAATATAAGGTAAAATATTTTCATATAAGTATCGGATAAGTAAAAATTCCAATTTATTTTTTAGTCTTTTTCTTTTAATTTCAATTTTTTTATTTTATTTGTAAATATATATAAAATTATAAAATTATAAAAAAAATACACACATATTAAAATATATAATTAATAATATGATTATGATTTAACTAAATAATAGTCAGTTATTAGATGTATTTTATTATTGATATTGAGGTTTAAATATGAAATGGATGGATATTGACATAATTTATAATGTAATACTAAATACAAGAAAAAGTACCTTTGGAAAAGAAGACAGTATTTATATCAAGCAAAATATACATGAAGGCTTAATAGTAATTAAAAAGCTTAGAGATGATTGTTTAAGTAAAATATTATGTAAAAAAATAGATAATATAGAAAACTTAGAAGTGATTCTTCAAACTGAATCTAAGATTATTAATATAATTGGTATTCTATCTTATTCAGAATTTGATAAAGATACTAATTTAAAAAATTATATTGATAGAGAATCTAAGTATGTATTAAAAGATTATATAGATAGTTTAGAGTATTATGCAGAAGATTATAGAGATTTTGGATTATTACCACATTTTTATATAAAAGAACTTAATAATTTTAGATTTTCATAGAGGGAAATATATTTTGAATAATGTTTTATAGCACTATAAAGAAAAAGCGAGTAAATTTTACGGCGCTTTGTCAAATGATGTTGGTAAAGAGAAATCTTAGAATAATTTGGGCAGAAAGAAGAAAAACTTCTTTCTGTTCTTTTTATTTGGTTAAAATGGTTTTACCGTGGCAGATCATGATCCGTCGTTTGAAATGATAAAAATTTCGAAACCCATAAGCATTGCGTTTTAATACTTTAATATGGTTGTTTAAACATTCTAGTGGTCCGTTTGAATAACTGTAGCGGAGGGCATTTCGGATCTGTGGCAGAAACTTTTTAAATGTTCGCAAAGTTGTCACATAAGTTTCAGGTAGCTGGCTGACTTCTCTGGATAAACAGTCCTCAAATAGTGAATGATCTTTTTTCTTTACTGCATAAAGAACATCTTGATATAACTGATAGCCTTGTCGTAGATTGGGACAAGTAGCTAACAATCGGTCGACAACCTCACTTTCAGTTAAGTAATCTTTGAAACTGGCATGCCAAACCCGTTTTTCATAGTTCAACTTTGCTTCTTCTTTTTGTAGGAGTTTCCAATAATGTTTCATTTTTCTACCAAGCCCACGTTGATATTGAGAAGTACTTTTGAGTCGTGCATTGGTTTCCTTCGCTCGATGGTTTAAAAAAGTTTTGCCTATATGTTGGACAATATGGAAACGATCAATAATCAACTGAGCATTTGGTAAAAGCTTTTTAACCAATGAAACATAAGGCGCATACATATCAATAACAATGAATTCAACGGCTTTTCGAGTCGCTAAGGAAAACCGAGAAAAATAGCGTTCTAAATAAGGCAATCGTCGATTTTCAACAATGTCTAGTAGTTCGTGCCTTTGTCCATCCATCATAATAAAACTCATGGCACTTGCGACACTTCAAACTGATTTGAATTCATCAAAGCATAAGATCTTTGGTAAAGTCTGTTTGAAAGGGTTCAATGGGCGGTAAAATCTCTTCATGACACGATAAACCGAAGAAGTGGAAATATTTTTCTGACGAGCGATTTCTGTCATCGAAGTATTCTCTTTTAAGCGAGTAACGACAGACCAACGAACTTTTTGACTAATAAAACAGTGTTTCTCAGCGACAGAGGTATCCGCTACGAAGGTGCGTTGGCAAGTCTTACATTTGAATCGTTGTTTCTTCAATTCCAGATAGGTCCGATATTCAGACACGTCATTAAGTAACAACCGGACGGTTGTCGTCCCCCAACGAATGATCTTAGAGGGGACGACACAAAGACAATGTGGACACTCTTCGGGCGTGTATTGAAGAGTACCTTTGTAAATCAAGCAAATTTGTCCTTTATATCTTTCTTTGGTTAAACAATTTTCCTAGAAATAGATAGTTAGGTCTAGAATATTTAGGGTATCTTTGATAAGCTGAGTATAAGACATCTTGAATCCTCCTATGAATTGGTTAGCCAAATTAATTCTAAAGGATTTCAGGGTGTCTTTTCTATGTTTTTACATCATAAAAAAGATGTTGGTGAATTTCACCAACATCAAAAAGTATAGAGCCAATTTTACTCGCTCTTTCTTTGTTAATTTATTATGCAATAAATCTTATAGTATGATTTTGCCAGTCAACTTCAAATGTTAATGCAGCACCAGAAGACCAATCAGGTTTTGTTTGATCTAAATAATTACTACCATACCAATTAAATCCTGACCATTCTTGCTTATAAGTTTCTGATTGTCTATCTAGAAAAACTTCAATAGTTGATTTTTTTGTATTTTTCCTAGCTTTAAGTACAATACCATAACTAGGCGAAAATCCTCCTGTAATTAATGGTGATAACTTATAATCTGGAGTGAAATTTTTTTTCACATCGTAAGTATATCGACCATACATAAACATTTCGTTACCATAAGTGGGATTCCAACTATTTCGCGTATAACCATCTGTAGTTTCAGTAAATGTAGTTTTCCAAGTAGCCATTTGAGTAGTTCCTACAGTTTTCACAGTTTCATAATCAGGTTGTTGATAAGAAATTGTTTTTGTAAAAGCAACACTAGAATCCAAATTTGCTCCCGGAGTTTTGCCTTCAATTTTTACTCCTCCCCCAATTCCATAAGTGATAGAATTCGATACTTCTTTATTTCTAATTGTATTTGCAGGAGTAGAATCAGAAATTTTTACTGTATTATCTTTAGAACTATTTTTAACAGTTGTTGAATACTGAACTGGCCATAACATTGATCCTACCCATGTATTATGTGGCGGAAATATAAATTTTCTTCCTGAAGGAACAAAACCACTTACTGATAAAATTGTAGTTAATTCCTGAGAGTACTTATCGTTAAAGAAAGTACCGTTTACTGTAATAGAAGAGTTATTAGAAGTAGTTGCAGAATCAGAAGAATTATACGTTTCAATTTGTCTATTTTTTACTGTAATTATTGTTTTGATGTTTCCATTTTCATCTGTTTCAGTAGTAGTAGTACCTAAAATATTATCTTCATTATAATCTGCTAAAACAGGAGTTCCCACTACAAAATTGGCTAATAAAGCTAAAACTAATACCATTCTACTATTTTTAAGCATTTAATCCCCCCCTTTTTTTTAATTATATAATAATTATATTTAATCATTATCGTATTATTTGTTATTAATTATATGCTTTCAAATATAAAATTTAACATTTATATAATTTATGTAACTTATAACATATGGATGGATATTTTTTTCTAAAAAATATGATAAAAATTAGAACAATCAACTTAAAAAAAATATAAATTAGTAATTTATAATTTGTAAAATAAAACTTAAACGTAATCTAAAAAAAGGAAAGAGGTTAAAGATGAATATTTCAGTTATTGGATTAGGATATGTGGGACTTTCAAATGCAATTCTATTAAGCCAAAAAGATAATGTCATAGCCTATGATATAAATAGTAACAAGATAAATAAGCTAAAAGAAAAAGAATGTTACTTAGATGATGAATTAATGACAATTTACTTGAAGAAAAAAGAACTTAACTTAAAATTTACGAGTAACTTCAAAAGTGCAATTTATAATACAGATTATACTATTATTTGTGTTCCTACTGATTTCTCTTATCAAACAAATTGTTTAAATACTACAACGCTCGAAATTGTTATCAATAATATCATGGAATTAAAGAAAGATACTGTAATTATAATAAAGTCTACTGTTCCAATTGGTTTTACTGAAAAAATGCAAAAAAGACATAAGACAAAAAAAATAATATATAGTCCTGAATTTTTAAGAGAAGGATCCGCTTTAAAAGATGGATTATACCCTTCTAGAATAGTTATTGGTGGAAACGATGTTATTGCTAAAAAAATATATGATTTATATTTTCGTAATTCACTGAAAGAGCAATTATCTTCATGTTATGTCACTTCAAGTGAAGCAGAATCTATCAAACTTTTTTCAAATACTTATTTAGCTTTGCGTATAGCTTTTTTCAATGAATTAGACACTTTCTCAGAAATAAATGATCTAAATACTTTTAATATAATTAAGGGATTAGGTTTGGATGATAGAATAGGTGATTATTACAATAATCCATCATTTGGATACGGAGGGTATTGTTTACCTAAAGATACTAAACAATTAAGAAGTCAGTATAGTACTATACCCAATAGTTTGATTAACTCTATAGTAGAATCAAATAAATTAAGAAAAGAACACATTGTAAAAAAAATTTTAGAATTAAATCCTAAAGTAATTGGAATTTACAGATTGGTACAAAAAAAAGATTCAGATAATTTTAGAGAATCCTCTATATTAGATATTATCAAATTATTAATGGATTTATCTAGAGATCTTATTATATATATATATGAGCCTATAATCAAAGACATGGATAATTACTTAGGAATTAGTATAACCAATGATCTAGATATTATTAAAGAAAAAGCTGACATTATCATAGCTAATAGAATCGATTCATCTTTATCTGATGTAAATCATAAAGTGTACACACGAGATATCTTTCATATGAATTAAGATATTTATATGAATTTAAGAAGGAGGATATGATGTGAAAATAAATCTATTTCTTATTGTATACAGCATTCTATCTATAGTACATTTGTTTGTACAAATACTAAGAAGTGAAATAGACTATCAAAAAAATAAAAATTATATTTATAAAAGAATCAAAACACCTTTATCTGTATCTGTTATTTTGCCTATATACAATGAAGAAAAAAAAATTGTTGAGAAAGTAATAACTTCTATATTAAATCAACAGGATATTTTATTAGAATTAATCATCATAGATGATATGTCCAATAATAGAACCGAATTAATTAATTCTGTTTATTATAAATATGAATATAAAGACAATGTAAAAATATATTATCCTAAAAAGAACATAGGTAAGCGTCACTGTCAAAAAATTGGCTTTGATAATGCTGAGGGTGATTATATTGTTACCATAGATTCAGATACTATCATACATGATCCCTTCTCTATTGCTAAACTAATATCAAGATTTGTCGATGATGAAAAAATAGGTGCTGTTACAGGAGATGTCAAAGTAGAAAATAATGCCAATAACTTACTGACTAAATTAATTTCTTATCGGTATTGGACAGCATTTAACCAAGAACGAGAAGCACAAAGTTTAAGTAATGTAGTTATGTGTTGTTCTGGCCCTTTTTCAGCTTATAAATCTGATGTTATTGATATAGTTAAAGACAAATATATTTCTCAAAATTTCCTTAATGTACCTTGTACTTATGGTGACGATAGACACTTAACAAATTTAATTTTATCAGAAGGATATACAGCTGTTTATAATTTCAATGCTTCTTCTCATACGTATGTTCCAGAAACCTTAAAAGCATATATAAAACAACAAGTTAGGTGGAATAAAAGTTTTTATAGAGAAATTATTTGGACTCTTCAATTTATACTAAAAAAACCATTCTATCTCTTGTATGATTTATCTATGCAAATCGTTCTACCCCCTATGCTACTTATAGCTATTACATTAATGATTAAGGAAAGCATAGTACAAAAAAATATGACTTATATATTTATATATATATTTATTTTAATTAGCATGTCTTTGATTAGAGTTTTTTATGCAATATATAGGACAAAAGATAAAGGTTTTTTTATTTTTATAATATATGGATTTTTACATGTTTGTATATTAATACCTGTCAGAATATATGCACTTTGTAATCTAAGAGATAATAATTGGGGAACACGGTAATTATTAAAAATTAATATTTAAATAAAAGGATGTGTTTATTTTGAAAAAAAGACCATATTGGTTAGCTATATTAATTGCGGTAATATCAGGATTAGTGTTTTTTATTTTTAATTATCAAGAAAAACAAGAATTTAATAATATAGTACACGAACAAAAAATATCAGCTAAAGAAGTTAAAAAACAATACGATAATTTAAAAATCGGAGATGAAATTACAAATATCTCTAAGATATTAGGTTCGCCAATCTATACAGAATCTTATTTATCTGAATCAGATAATAGTAGTAGTATATATACTTGGGGAAGTAGAAACACTGATGAAATTGGATCTAGATTAACTGTTACCACTCAAAATCAAAAGGTAGTGGGTAAATCTATTTCAGGTTTATATGTTCCGTTTAATAAAGAAAATTTAATTTCATCCAAAAAATATGAAGATATTACATTAAATGAAGGATTTAAATTCGAACAAGCTGTTAAGCAGTTTGGGGAACCAAATGATATATCGGAATTTAAAAATACTAATGGTAAATTAATTAAAAATGTAACGTGGTCAACAAATACCAATGGACCTTTAGGTTCTTATTTGTCAATTACATTCACAGATAATATTGCAACTAATAAAAATGAATTTGGTCTTAATTAATAATAATATTTTGGAATGACTATCCAAAATGACTTAAATAAAATCCACAACTTCTCATCGTGGCTTTCTTTTAATCCTTATTTCTATCTTATAAAGAAGAAATAAAGACAACAATGAGAAATCTTATCAAGTAGTGGTCTTTGGTGTACATTTTATGGTATTCATATTATGTTTGAAGTAAGTAAATTAAAGGAGGAATCGTAATGAAATTTGAACAAACAAAAGAAGTATTGAATCAACTTGTTGCTGACTTAAGTCAAATGGTAATGGTCGTTCATCAAACACACTGGTACATGCGAGGGCCTGACTTTTTAACTTTACATCCCATGATGGATGATTTTATGGATGACTTGAATGACCAATTAGATATAGTTTCTGAACGTTTGATTACATTAGATGGCTCACCATATTCAACATTAAAGGAAATGGCAGACAATACAAAAATCCCTGATGAAATCGGCAACTGGGACCGTACAATCCCAGAACGTTTAGGAACGCTTGCTGAAGGCTATCGTTACTTAGCTGATTTATACCAAAACGGAATAGAAGTTAGTGGTGAAGAAGGCGATGACTCAACACAAGATATCTTTATAGGTTTTAAAGCGGATACCGAAAAACGGATATGGATGATTCAAGCTCACTTAGGCAAAGCACCTCAGATAGATCCATCAAAATCACGCGCTCGCTATTGATTGATAGAGACAAAGAATATTTTCTAATTAAATTGTACAAGTTTATTAAAATCCGGAATAGAAGTGTGAACTTCTATTCCGGATTTTTTGTGTTGAACTATTAGATAATAGAATTTCTCTTTTACTTAGAGAGATTTATTATTGACAAAGAATGATTTTATGATAAATTGGATCTCTTTATTGCTCATGATTTTTAATATATAAAAAACATAAAAAATTTTAATTGGGTAGTAAACTTAACTAATTAAATTCTACAGTTCAGTTAAAAAATAAAAATTTCTCCAAAAAAGAACACTGTAAGATTAAACACTTGAGTTTCCGTTTAATATGCTACATTAGTACTTTTTATATACAAATCAAGTTTTTTTAAAAATACTGGATTTTTAATCTGGATTAATTCTTCCATAATATTTTCTATTTCTGTTTCAGAACAATCCAATTGATCCTTTAAAAAAGTTGTCATAATCTGCCATCTTTTTTTTAAAATCTCTAACTCTTGTTTTCCCTTATCAGTTAAAACTATCCCTTTGTACGAAACACAATTAACCATACCATTATCAGATAACCGATCAACCATTTCCGTCACAGACGAAGGCTTCACGTTCAAATAACTAGCAATTTGACTATTTTTTACAATCTTATTTTGGAAACTAATCTGTTCAATAACCAATAAGTATTTTTCTTGAATTGGCGTCAATCCTTATCATCACTCCTATACTACTATACATCATAGTGTCAAGTATTATTTGTACATAAAGATTTGCAGATCATCAAAGAAAAATATAAACTAATAAGCTAAACCATCATGTATTTTAGCAAGATTCCATTTCATCATAGTATAATACGTGTCACCTTCCTCTCCTTCTTTTGCCAGAGAATCGGTAAAAATTTTGGAATAGATTTCTAAACCAGTTTCTGAAGCAACTTTTTCCATCGATTTTGGTGAGACGGAGGTCTCAACAAACAAGTGTCTAACATCAGAAGCTTCAATTTTAGCTAACACTGTTTTCATTTGCTCAGGAGTCCCCTGTGCTTCTGTGTTAATTTCCCAAATATAAGCTGGAGTAACATGGTATGCCCTAGCAAAATATTTAAATGCCCCTTCTGATGTAACAAGCAAGCGTTGTCTTTCAGATATATCAAGAAACTTGGATTGTGCTTCTTCATGTAATTTTTGCAATTTTTCTATATAGAAATCCGCGTTCTTTTGATCTTTTTCTTTTAATACCTTCGTTATTGTCTTAACATACTGAATACCATTAGCTAAGTCTAACCAAGCATGCGGATCCTCTTCTTTTTCATTAGTCGTCAAGTGTAACGGCATGACCCCTTCACTAGCAGCAAAAACGTCCTTGTTAAACTCTTTATGCGCACTTTTTACAAGTTTCTTAAACCATCCACTCCCTCCAGTTTCTAAGTTCAATCCATTATGAAATATAATTGTAGCATCGGTCGCTTTTGATATATCTTCTGGACGAGGTTCGTATTCATGAGGATCAACCCCTCTTTGTACAATACTATACAAATTAACTCGATTTTTAGCCACGTTTTTAACCATATCTTCCAAAATAGAGTTAGTGGTTACCACACTAATTTTATCCTTTTCTATCGCTTTGCTAGAGCTTTCATTCCGATTATTAACGAAATAAATTACTCCTGCTACTACCAACACCATAGTAACTATTGTTATATATATTTTTTTCATATTATATCCTCATTTCTATTTTTTTAAGTATATTAATTTTTGTTTAGGCGAAAATACAAACGAAATCAAAAACATTCCTGCCGCTACAATTACTATAGCTGGACCCGAAGCCCAATTAAAAGTATAACTAAGGTAAAGGCCACAAATTGATGAAATGACTCCAAAAACAGAAGAAAAAATTAACATTATATTTAAGCGATCAGTCCAAAAATATGCTGTAGCTGCAGGGGTAATTAACATAGCAACTACTAAAATAATACCAACTGTCTGTAAAGCTGACACAGTCACTAATGTCAACACAAGCATTAAACTATAATGAATCAATTGTGTATTCAAACCATACGTTTTAGCAAAAGTCTCTTCAAAAGATGTAATGAGTAACTCTTTGTAAAAAATTTGGATAAATAAAATTACAAGTGCTAGTACAATTGCAGTAGTAATAATATCACTGTTGCTAACAGCTAAAATATTACCAAATAAAATATGGTGTAGATTCGTTGAACTTTCTGCCATTGAAATCAAAATAAAACCTAAAGCATAGAAAAAACTAAAAACTACCCCAATAGCAGTATCCACTTTAATTTTACTATGGGCGGCAACGTAACCAATCAACATCGAAGCTAACACCCCAAACACGGATGCACCAATTAAAATATTAATACCCAACATATAGGCAACAGCAACACCTGGTAAAACTGAGTGGGAAATAGCATCTCCCATCAGCGACATTCCACGCAAAATAATAAAGCTGCCGATAATTCCAGACATAATTCCTACCATAATAGCGGTTATTAACGCACTTTGTAAAAAATCATATTTTGTCATCGCTTGGAAAAAATTCATGATGGAATCCATCTAATATACCTCCTTAAATAATACTGAAGACAAATCAGCACTAAAGGCTTTTTCAATATTTTTAGAATTATAGACCTCTTTTGTAGGTCCATAGTCTATGATACCGTGGTTCATTACAACCAACTCATCAAAATAATCAAACACCTTGTTTAAATCATGATGAATAACTATGATTGTTTTATTTTCATTACGCCATTGCTTCAAAATTTTCATGATAGCACCTTCGCTTTCTAAATCAATCCCTACAAAAGGTTCATCTAAAATAACAATCTCTGCCTGCTGTAAAATAGCTCTAGCTACGAAAATACGTTGCAACTGCCCACCTGACAGATTACCAATTTGTCTATCACAATAGTCACTCATATTTACTTTTTTTATAGCTTCTTTGCAAGCTTTTCTTTCATCTTCATCTGGTGTTTTAAACAAACCTAATTTCCCATAACTCCCTGTTAATACTAATTCATAGACGCTAATAGGAAAGCTAAGGTCTAGGTCTTTTCTTTGTTCCACATAGGCAATTTTCTTTTGAACTTCTCTAATATTTTTACCATTATAATTACAGATTCCTTTTTTTGTCTTTACAAGTCCTAATAATGCTTTAATTAACGTGGATTTTCCCGCCCCATTTGGTCCAATAATTCCTGTGATTTTTCCTGGATTAAATTGAACAGATATATCAGTGAAGACTGGAACTTCCCCATAAGAAACAGATAAATTATGAATAATTAACAAAAAGACCCCTTCTTTCTACATCTTTAAAATATAAATTTATGTGTTTAAATTCCTAATTTTAAGGATATCATATTTAATTTTTTGGCAACCCTTATTTTTATTTAAGGTTTTTAATTATCCCATATTAGCATGTCCTAGAGAAGAAAAACATAATTCATAAAAGAGTTATCATATGAAATACTGATCTTAAACATCATCCAGTAAAAAATATTTAAGAAATTAAATAAAATTTAGAGTTTACACAAAAAAATTCCTATTAGTTTTCATTATTTTTAATTAATCTCAATACTTTTATAGCAACATTATTAAGCCATTCCTTAATTCATTTCAGAAATGTTTCATTTAAGCAGATTTCATAAACACAATAAAGAACCTCCAGATAGCTTTTACTACCTGAAGGTATTCTCTAAATACGATTATTTATTAACGGAATGGAAAAGGTATAATTACCAAATAAAAAGAATTGTAAGGTTATTATTCAATAAATCTCTCAAAGTCTTCATTATAATTAGTTACCTGTCTATCTTTAAATATCACATAGTAATTCTTTTTTTCATTTTCAAGTAATCTTAGTAGAATATCTTTACTAACTTTTTCTAATACTGTATCATACTAATTCTTGTTAATTTAGGTAATAATTTTGATAAATAATGTTTAGTTTCTCTATAATTATATCCTTCTTAATTCAAATTGTATCAGATAAGATATCATGTAACTAACAAACAGTTTATTTCTCTTCTTTGTGCTTTGAATTTTTACCAACAAATGAATGAGTGTGATTACTTTATAGATCATGAGTTCTCATCGACTTTCTATAGCTTCTTCAAAAATAAATACTATATAAATATACAAATAATACAAAAAAGGATATAATCTAAGTTTATTTTTACGAATTTTACTTGGTAAAACAATGGATGATACTTAAAGGATTCAGAAAAAAATCCTCATCATCCAGTTATAAATAGAATCTAAAAAAGAGCTTCTACAATTTTTTGATTGAGTGAGAGAGATAAAAAATGATTGTGCTCTATTATTATTTAGATTAGCTTCTTATACATGAGCTGGAAGAAGAGAATTACTTAGGATGACGTGGAGGTTCAAAAGATTGTTTTAGTAGATCTATCGGATGGCTATATGAACAATTACAATAAACAACGGAATTTTGAACGTAATTAAGAAATAAAAGTGTATAGTCATGAAAAATTTTCAAGAGATATCAGAACCTATAATATGAATGATAAATCTGTCATTAGTATGATAAAATCAAATAAAAAAAGAGACTTCCTGCATAAAGACTACTACCCTAATCACATAATGAGGAAAATAGCTAGGAAGTTACTTAATATAAAAATAATTAAAGTATCTGGATTTAGAAAGATTTCATGTTATGTTACTTTTGAAGCAAATGATTGAATAAATTGCAACATTTGATAGATTAAAATAATTCGTTTCCTAAGCCTTCTTATGTAATAAAAACAAATATCTTTTCCATTAATATTCCCATCATTCCAATTATCATTTTAGTAACTAAATATTGAATATATGATGGTAGCATTATTGGTAATAATTTGATTCTCCTTAAGTGAATCTGACTTAACATGTTCTTGTATATTTTTTGTACTCTTAAAATTTTTATGTGGAGTTTATTGTTGTATTAATTTTTAAAACACCGATAGTTGAGTGACTTCTTTTTTTATCCCATTTAATTTTGCTGTTGGTTTTTCAACTTATTCAGTTTTTGAATTGTTTGTTGTTTCCTGAGTATTATTTTCTTATAGATTATAATCAATTATTTCAGAAACATTCATGTCTGAATTGGGCTCTATATTTGTTGAAAAATTCTTTTTATTCATTTTCCTAAACACTCCAAAAAATATATCCTATGCTTTCAAAAATATAAAGTTAAAACTGAATTTACTAAGAGTTTATTTTATTTTTAGAGTATAATAGAGAAAAATTCAATTGTAGAGGAGTTTATATGAATTATACTTATTTAATTAGAGAAAATTATCCATTTTTAACTAAATCTGAAAAAAAAGTTGCTGATTTTATTTTAAATTCTGGGAAGACTATTATTTATAGTACAATGAGTGATATTAAGAAAAATACAAAAGTTGGAGATGCTACTATTATTCGTTTTTGTCAAAAAATTGGTTTTTCTGGTTTTTCTGATTTAAAAATTGAAATTGCTAAGGAAGATTTTAGTCAAAAAAAAGAACAACCAACTAATGCAAAATACTATGATGAAATTGCTAATAGCTTAACAGAAGCTCTTTATTCCACTGTTAGGCTTTTAGACGATGAAAAATTGAATGACGCCATTGAAATGATTACGCAATCAAAAAACATCTATCTATTTGGAGTGGGTTCTAGTGGAAATACTAGCCTTGATTTAGAAAATATGTTTCTTCGCGTAGGAGTTCAAGCAAAAGCTGTATTAGATCCTCACTTTCAAGCCCAAGTCGCTTCTTTATTAACAGCTAATGATTTAGTAATTATTTTTTCTTTATCTGGAAAAACGAAAGATACTTATGATTCATTGAAAATAGCTAAAAAAAATGGAGCAAAAATTATTGCCATAACCAACTATGTTCATTCACCTATAGGAAAATCTGCAGATTTAGTTTTGCAAACAGCAATTGAAGAATTTTTGAATGGTGGATCTTTAGCTGGAAAAATATCACAACTTTACATTTGTGATCTATTAGTACATGGTTATGAACAAAACAATAATATTGATTCAGTTGAATTAAGAGAAAAAGTTTTGCGCTCTATTCTTGATAAAAGTATTGATTAAATAACTTGTGTATTATTCTTTATAAATAATTTTTGGATTCCTCACAACTAAGTTTACAATTTTCTTAGAAGTAGAGAATGTTTACATCTGTTTCTTTTGTTGATCAAGCCACCTTACTAATTTTTAAATTTTTTTAATAATCTAAGTTTCAATAAATCAATCTTAGGCTCTTGATCAAAACATTATGACTAACATTGTTATCTTAGTCATAACAGTTAAGTTACACAATAAAAATGCATTTTATGATTCCTATCATTTTCTTATCGTTATTGTAACCATACTATGAATAAAACTAACTGGAATGTAACCATAAGGGAACAATGTATTTATCTTAATAATCTTATATATATGTTAGTCATATTTATAGTCTAGTTTTGTGAGTAAAGTAGACTATAGTACATCTTAAATATTTTTTACAGTTTATAAAATCTTTTGTGTGTAAATTTTCTATACAAGAAAATATCGTGATTTTTGATCATTTTTGCATCAATTGCGTAGAGTACTATATCGTAATTTAGTTTTAAAAATAGAGTACTCTAAAAATAAATTATAGAAATAACGAATCTATTTTTCTTCACTCTTATACTATAAATAACACCATAGAAATAGGATTTTATCTGTATTATTCATCCTATTTCTTAGAATAAAACAGTTTTTGGATCAATCAATTTTAATTGACTTCAAATTATAGTATTAAATAGAGATAGTCAAAAAAGACTATCTCTATTTTAAAAAAATTATTTTTCCTTTACTTAATTTTCTATCTTAAAATTGAACATAATTTTATCATAATCCCATTTATCTAAGATTATACGATATAGTATTTCAATTCATTTAAAATTCACTCTGGCATAATCAGATAGTTAATAACCAATCACTTATCTTCAAATAAAATAAGATACTTCATAAGACGGTTTTCTAGTCTCCAACGGCAACATCATATATAAAAATTAGATAACGTATACCTGAATTACGTTAAACAATTTTAATATAATGATCACGATCATTATAAAGAACAAGTTTTCCATAAACAAGAAGACCATATTCACTTTTAATACTTTTTGTCCAGATACTATATCTTTGTTTACATAATATAAATCCCATTTTTTGCCGTTAGTATTTGTAATCCGAATTCCACCGTATTTGTAAACGATTAATAAAATATGAGTAGTAAAGAGCACATCTTAAATAATGCGCTCTTTACTACTCATACTTTACTTTTTCTATTAATCAGCGTCTATTTTAATAGAATAATATTTGGGATTAATATAATTATAAGAATATTCCAAAGGATTTCTATGTTTATCATAAATTAGTCGAGTAATTTTAAATACGGCATATTTCTCTTCTTTTCCAAATGTTAGATTAATTTTACGTAAAGGACTAAATCCCTTAGAATCTTTAGAAAGTAAAACTACATAAATATTCATTTTGAACCTCTCATGATTGAGGTCACAGGATTCTTGGGAATAAAGCATACTTGATAGTGTATTTCTTTACTAATCGTTGTGTTCTTATCTACTCATCCCATAGTTCCTACTATTTTTAGTCTGTATAAATACTAGCTACATAACGTTATGATACTATTTCTTTGCATCAATTGATTTCTTTAGACATGGTCTGAATGAATTAATTCGAGATACGGATTAAACATTTCTACGTTTCACTGATTCTTTAATATTCATACTCTGACGATTCTTCGTCCATGTAGCAGTATAATTTATTTATTAATATAAGATATAAATATAGACTTCATTACTTTTTAAAGAAATTAGTCACTAGTTTTTCATTTCTCTATCATTAGTTAATTTAGTAAAATACTACCACTTAAATAAATCCATTGGTTCTTAACACTTGAAGCATGATGAACTTTTGTTATATAATGTAATTTACATCATCATCTTTATTTATTGACAATCAGTATTGATAATTTTATACCACAATATATCGCAATTATCCCTAAAACCGAGTTAGTTACTGCATAATAAACAGCCATATTCCAATTATTTTGTGTTACAAATTTTACTACCTCTAAAGAAAATGAAGAAAAAGTAGTTAAGCCTCCGCAAAATCCAGTTGCTAAAAACAATTTTATTTTTGAAGATTGTATCTCTTTTTTTAAAACAAATCCCATGATTATTCCCATAAACAAACAACCAATAATATCAGCAGAAAACGTACCAAATGGAAAGTAGTTCATCCTTGCTGTCCACATATTTTCTAAAAAATAACGTAATTCTCCCCCTAAAAAACAGCCTATACCAACAATAATATAATTTTTTATTTTCATATTCTGTAGCTATACCACCTTTCTAATATTTAAACATAAGAGAAACTAATCCTCCTAAAACTATAGCAATAATTGTACCAAAGAAAGTAATTAATAAATAAAAAAGACCAGTATAGATTTTCCTATTTAGAAACAGATTTATTACTTCAAAATTAAAAGTAGAAAAGGTGGTTAAACCGCCACAAACTCCACCAGATAAAAAAAGATAAAGTAAAGTATTTTTTAGTGGTAAACTATAGAAAAAAAGACCAATTGAAAATGCTCCTACAATATTTGTTAGAAAAGTACCAAGAGGAAATTTGTTATTCTTTTTATTCATTTTTTTACTCAAAAAATATCTCAGACATCCTCCTATAAAACATCCTATTCCTATGGAAACATACTGAATAAACATTTTTTCACCTCTTTATAATTGTGTTTTTGAATTCCCCCCATGTCTATTTATCTTATTAGACGTTAAACACAGTATTCCACTGTAGGGAATTATAAAAGATGTATTTACGTTATTGAGATAAGATCTTAGCAAATACAAATTCTCCTTTGTAAATATCAAATTAGTTAACTTTTTTATTTCAAAAAATATGTATATTTAATGATCGAATACCAATTGATTAAAATACAGTTACGCCAGGTGATCTTGAAATGACAGAAAAAATATTATCCATTTGTATTCAATAATAGAACGCCTTTCAGATTTCTTCTGTTTACAAGTTTGTCAAATTTTAAGAGAAAGAAAATTCGAAAAAAGTAGCTATTTATTGTAGTAATATACAATGAATCAGCATATATTATTTATAGATAAAATTTGTTAAGTCACATTTATGAAGAAGAATTTAAAATCGATGATACGATGTACTACACCTTAGGCTTGGTTTCAAACCACCTAATGGTATCAATCATTCTTTTTGATTAAAATGTTCTGAAAGCTTACATAGAAATGCCACATTGAAGTATGTTTCTTTTCTATCTAATGATCACGTAAACCAAGACTTTAAAAGGATTATAGATCAATTAAACCAGTTAAAACAGTGACTTTCTGAAAAAAATTCCTCTACTGTTGATGCAATAGAGGAAAAACTTTACTAGAAAATTCTAGTAATCTTAGTAATTATGAGAGAAAAAATTAGTTTGGTATGGTGTAAATAAATAATAGCATGTAAAATAGATTTCTGACTATAGTACTTATTTTTTATTTTTTGTTTTTATTTTTATTATTTATCAATTAATTTAATGAAAATAGTTCCAATATTTTTAACTTACGTTAGTCACCTATTCTTCATTATTTCTTCTATTTTAAATCAATCTTTTGTTAAACAAAAGATTGTAGAAAGTCAATAGAACACTATACTGACTAGTATCTTTCTGAACAAAAGTATCGATTTTCAAACTTGTATTTTAAATTTTATGAGCTATAAAAAGTAAAAATCACATTAATACCTTTTTATATCTTATAAAATTAAATACAGTCATTTAATATACTTAATATTTCCTATTTAAATATTGAGTTTTATCATTTTTCTTTTTTCACATCTTTATGATTATTTACTGATTACCTTTTATAAATTTGTTATTTTAATATAAATATTATATATTTTTTAAAGCTGCTCGTAAGATTTGTCTTCTTTTACTTTTAAATAGTCAAATTTTTATAAATCAATAATATAGATTGAAACAAAAAACTGCTCTTTATAGAGCAGTCCTCAGAGATACAACGCTTCCTATATGCTTTGGAAAAATTACTTTTAGAGTAATTTAAGAATATTAAATATTTGTAAATAAAACAATGTATCTTTCGAAATATATATATAAATAAATAGTTATTTTAAATCATTTTATGTATATTTTTAACAAAAACAAATATATTTTTACAGACCTATTTCCTATTTTTTATAGTCGTTTGTTTAACAGAACAGTATTAAGTTTAGAACAAATAACAATCCAGAATAATCAAACAATTTTAATATTAAAAATAAATTTTATGAACTTTCTAGTATATTACTTGATTTATCTGTTAGAATTTACTTAGAAAACGATTTCTCTTATTAAATTTCGATACGATAGATAATGAAAGTAAGTTTATTTTATCTTTAGGTATTTTTAGAGTTAGTGTAACTGGAACTACAATTTCCATTTTTGCTGATAGCATAAATGAACCAACTAATGTAATAGATAATAAACAAGAATTGACTCCTTTAGATAAGGACGGAATATCCATTGGTAGCCTAACTAATAACTTAACTATTGCTGAAAATTATTTAACAGTTTCTCCATTACTTGCTCGAGCAGCTTCTAAAAAGATACGAGTGACAGGAACGGATGATTTTTGATAAAGTTGGTTGGCCCTATAAATTTCCTCAATCACGGAATTGGAAAGAAAAATAATAATGGTGTCTAGTCGACATTCTTTTTTCTAATTGAGAGTGGTCATAAAATCAGTAATTCAATAAAAAAACAAATCTACTTTATAAGAATTTCTTCCTATTTTACTGTAGTAGACTATTAATAATAATAGTATGTAGAAAGTACGTACTTCTAGAGTGCGTTCATCAACCATTGCTATGTCTAAATCAGAAATAAACATTATTCCATCTTCTGTTGTTCTAATTTAGTTAATATTTCTTTTAATGAATAAGTTTCATTTGTCATTTCAATTACCTCCAAAATTATAAGAAATGTAGGAACTTCCTACATTTCCATTTATTCCATATTATTTTCTATTGTAGAATATTCTCCTTCATATTCTACATTTTCTTCTATCTCATCAGACATTGAATGTGTATCTGTTTTATTAATTAGTGAACACTCGATTTCTACTGTTTTGCTATCTTCTCTTTCAAATCCTCTTCTTGTTGTTAAGATTGACAAAACTGTTTATTCGTTACTTCTAATTTTTCTTCCATTTTCTTGAGTTTTTATTGAGGTGTTCCTGCTTTTTTTCTACTTGCTCAGGTAGTCTCTTTATGGCGTTTTCAAATTGATGAGCCATGCCAATACCTACTTGTGGATCAATTCTCATACGTCCGACTGAAGATATTTCTGCATCCAAATATTTCAGATGTTGGTCATCTCGTTTGTCAAAAATTGAAGCAAAACAACCCAACCAACATATTTTCAAGAACTTCTCGTTCTTTATTGTTAGTGATTCGATCAGGTGTTTAACTGATTTATTTCGATAACTGAATTGCTTTAAGATTTGCTTTGATTTTTTCTCTTGATTTACTTGGATAAAGTTGTTTAAATATTTTTTATTATGACTGATTATTTTTTCAGTTTCTCTTTTCGGAATAAATACCCCTTCTGTTTCATACTTTTTTGTTGATGTCGTATCCCACTCCACAGGATCGCCCTCGACTAGTTTGATTTATTACCTTCCTATAATTTGGCTATGGCTATTTTCCCACATCTCCCCAATGAATAATGGAGATACTCGACTTCTGGTATCAGTTGTCCTGTCTCGTTCTCGTAATATTTTAGACTCATGTTTAATCTTTCTTTTTCTTTTATAAAACAAAATTTCTTTACTAATTAGTCGATTCACGTCATTTCCCATAATTCATTACTTTAAAAAAGTTAGTAAAAATTTGTAACATAGTTAGTTCTTGTTCATTTATTTCAATTGCTTCAAAACCAATAATCTTATTTTTTTGCTAAAAATAAACCAATTTATATAGATAATTTGCGAATGTCTGATTCTTCAGTAAAGTCAACTATCTCATCAACTATATTTTATATTTCTTGACTAACTAAAAGATTCCAGTAATTCTTTTCTAACGTATAATCAGGAAAATTAAACTATTTTCCATCTGTTTGAGAAAGATCAAAGTAATGTTTTACATTTATTTTCCCTGTTGACTGATTAATAACACCAATAGATTTTTCTCCTTTTTTAACAAATCGTCCTAATTTTTTCTACGTATCAAAATCAGCGATATGGGTAGCATTCAGCTTCTGTCCTTAAATAATTATTTGCTCATAAATACGATATTTATGGAACATCTGAATCTGTTAAAAAAACAAACAAATTGCTCTTATCAGAAACAATCAATCTAAATGTCTCGTTGAATAAATTTCCTAATTCTTTGTATTTTTGATAATTCATATTTTCCCTATCATAAAAATAAAAAAAGGATGAGAGGATACGCTCCTCATTTGCCAATTTTTATTCTCCATTGCTGCGAACCATACACCAGCGTTGCTTCAGAATATTGTTCTAAGATCTGGTGATGATTTCCTAGTAAAAAAGTATCTAAGTTACTTTCTATTTTTTATTTATCTTTCTTATCCTAAAATGGTTGCTTATCTTATGAACTGGAGGAGTTTAATGACTGAATATCAAGTTTTTTTCTCCACTATGAAACACTCTTATTTGTTGTAACTTCTCATGATTAAATACAGATATAAGTTCATCTCACCTTTTTCTCGAATATACACCGCACGTTTGTCCTTCCCATTTAAACTCTGTTCATACTGCATTTGTTCAATCACTGAATACTATCTTTAGGGATGAAAAAGCTAGGTGTTTATATTGCCACTTTTGATTTTACTTATAAGAATATTGTGTATTCCTGCTTGTTTGAAACAAATTATAAAGAAGGTTTTTCTTTATCTTTTTTTCAAATAAATAACTGGTGATCCCCCAAAGATTACTATCCTTCCTGGATATTTAGTAAATACTTACATAGAAGATTGGAAACTATTTGCTTAATTTTGAAATTTTTTTCAGTTACAAGTAAAAGATGGAGTATTTACTATGAAAAGCTTATTCGAACGCAGAATAAAATAATTCCCCAAAAATTTTAAATCTATAAAAATCTAATAGACCAATTATTTCTAGCAAGTACGTTACAGAATATAAAAAACGTCTTTATTTTCTTGGCATTATTAACTGGCAAATGCTGAGAGCTAAAAATACTGAATTGAAAGGTTCACGTTCAGAAATAAATTCAGAAAAAAACAAAATTCTTTATCTTCAAATCTATCAAACAATTAAAGATTATGATATCTCCATTAGATATACTGATATCACTAATCCCAATGCTATCGCATTTTAAACTATATTGATGAATAATTTTTATAACGATTGAAACTTCAATATCGATCCACTGTTCATTATTTCTAAGAAATGTATCCTTCAATATTTATTATATGGTTTAGCAATAAATCCTAAATTGATTTATTTTCCTCTTCTTTTTGCCAAATAAGACTATCATTTCTAGCAAAAAATGCAGCTCACAAAACTATCCAACCATTGGATTTTATGTAATGTTATAAAAGTAGATGTCCAATATCTTCCAGAATTCCCAACTTACTTTCCCATCATTAACCACATAAATTCGTAGTTTTTCTTCTACTATCACTGTAGATCTCCCTTTTTGTTTCCAATTATTTTATTTCATCGATCATATCTTCGTAACAATATATTGCTCTTGATTCTTAAAAATCAAATAAAAAAACAGTCTTATTTTTAAAATAAGACTGTTTCTGGATCAACCAATTGTGATTGACTTAAACTATGATCTAAACAAAGTTCAAAATGTAAATGACTACCAGTGCTATTTCCTGTTGAGCCAACGTAGCCAATAATTTGATCTTGTTTCACTTTATCTCCCACTTTGACTTGATATTCTTGTTGGTGGGCATATAAAGACGTTGTACCGTCTTCATGCTCAATGGTGACATAATTCCCCCATGAAGGATGATACTCTGCTTTAACGATAGTTCCTGCCTTGATGGCATAGATTGGCTCGCCTTGTGGTGCTGCCAAATCTAATCCTCTATGAAATTCTCCCCCACGATTACCAAATGGACTAGAAATCGTGTAATTCTTTAATGGAGCGACATATCCTTTTTTATTTAATTGTGGACCCACTACTTCTTTATCATACTTAGTTAAGTCATAAGTTTCGATTAAACCATTTAATTTTTTATCGTAGCTAGTATCTGTCGCATAACGTCCTGTTAGAAATTTCGTTGCTTCTTGATAAGTTTTCGCATTCTTTTTCCAAACTCCATCATAAAAATGATTATTTCCTGTTAAACCTTCTTTTAATAGTCGAGCATAGTCATTTAAGCTGCCCTCGTAGTTCTCATATTGTCTAAAAATATCTTGGGTAGTGTAAAGTGTTCCATTACCTAAATCTTCTTGTGTCGCAAAAGAGACGCTTTTTCCGTTATTTGTGCCTTTGATTCCAAATAAATTGTAATTTGGCGCTTGTGCTAACTGGCTTTGACCACTTGCCGATTCTAAAATCGCTTGTGCAATTATGACTGAAGCATACAAATCATTTTCTTGTCCAATTTTACGAGCAGACTCGCCAATTTTACGAATAAACGTTTCAACTGATTCATCTTTTTCAAAATGAATATTTCCTTCGTTATCCTGTGTGCTAGAAGGCACTAGTTTTTGAATTGGCGCAGTTGGTGCTTGATGATAAGCTTTTGTCTCTTCTTGAGTAATTGGTTGATCCTGTTCTTCTGCATTTGGTTGCGTATTTTTTACAGTTGTTAAAGACTGTGGCGCAACTGGTTGTGATGGAGTAACTTCCGCAGAATTCGTTGGTTGTTTCAATTCTTGATTACCTGATTCGCTTGGGTTAGTTGTTGGTTTTTCCAAAGAATTCTTTTCTGAAGGCTTGGTTGTTTCTTGCGTACTATTTTCTGATTGACTAGATTCTGTAGCGTCAGGAGTGATTGTCTCTGCTTTTGAATCAATTGTTTGTGAATGTGAGCTATCCGTTGAAGAAGCTGTAGTTTGTTCTGTCGTTGAATTTGTTGATTCACTCACTGAATGGTCCGTTGTTTGAACAGGTATCTCTGCTGTAGAATCTGTTGTTTTCTCTTGTTCTACTGTTTTCGTACTATCTGTTGTTAAAGTATCTGTATCCACTGTTTCAGTATTAACTGTATAAGATTGCTCTGTCGTCGATACATTCGATTGATTTTCGTCTGCTAAAACAATAGGAGTATTACCAACCACTTGTCCTAACAAAAGCAACGCTGATAATAATTTACTTGTTCGTTTCAATAAACTCCCTCCAAAAATAGATTGATTTTATTATAAAAAAGCAGGATTAATTTATAAACCATTTTAACATTTTTTTCAAAAAATTTATAAAAATTTTTTTGTCTCATTTCATAACAAAGAACAAAATAAAAATAGATACCACGCACGGGTTATCTATTTTTATTGATTATTTGTCTATCTTTATCCGCTACATATTTTAAATAATCATTTTCATTTATCCATATCCAAATTTCCTAATTCAATAACAAATCAAGGTACCTACAAAACTCCCACTCTACACAGTATATAGATAGGATCTAATAATTGCGTATAGACCTAATTTCTCAGTAATAGACACAAAAAATACCCCAAGTCTAAAATTCCCTCCAAATGGAAATATCCTTTTCTAGACTCATGTAAATTCCATGATACATAAATTTCAACTGTATTAAGCTCAATGCTTTCAGATTATATAACGAGTGATACAAATAGGCTGGAATCTACTCAAAAATAGTAGAAAGCTCCTGATATTATCTTAAAGGGCTTATCATTGAGAAAATTCACATATATTCAAAAGCTACCCTCTTAAATAAAAGCATTCTCAGTATATTGATGTATTAAATAATTTAAAATAGAAAGTCAACCACCTCAACTTCACAAAATGTGTTAAAATTAAATAATGTTAATGAAAAATTTAATTCTTTGATTTTACTTAAAGAGTTAATATAGTCATCTCGTAATACCAAATCATAAATGATGAATTAAACCAAAAAATCATTTCTGGTAAACTCCAAAATAGTGATAAGTTTTATATAGGAATAGAATTAGTAAAGAATGGGTTCATAGTTCATTAATTAAAGATACTGATTTTCTTAATAAATTGAGTACAGAAATTATCAAAAAAACGATATTATTTGTATTGAAGACTTAAATACAAAAGGGTTGTTGAGTAATAATAAACTAGCGAAAAGTATTTCTGATGTATCGTGATCTAAATTTATAATAAAGATACAATAAAAAGCAGGCTGATATGGACTTGAAAACATTAAAATAGATAAATGGTATCCTGCTAGTCAAATTTGCTCAGAATGTGGGTATAAAGATGGCAAGAAATCGCTTAATATTTGTGAGTGGACTTGTCCTATTTGTCATACTTATCATAATCGAGATGTCAACGCCAGTATAAATATTCTGGCCTAAGGTCTGAGACTACATTCTATAGAATTGGCTTAGATTAAATAAATACGAACCGTAGGAACTACGGGAATAGCTTAGTCAACAAGAGACACCACTGTTAGAAATAAGTAATCAAGTATGCTCTCTTTCCAAGAAGCTCTCACTTCAAACGTTAAAGACCGTTAGATTTAGTTAAGTGGCGAGTAGTTCACTTCATATGCATGCAATAAACACCCCATGTAACCGACCGAGAACTCCGATAACGAACCCATCTTCCTTTAGATAATGGATTACGCAGGTTACATTAAGATCTTGTCTACCTGCTATTTCAATAACTTGATCTGTTTGATTGATAGTGTCTGGATTCAGCATACCAAGTGAATAGGAAATATCAATTTAAGAGTATATTGTTATAGTTATTATCACAATATACCGGTTCACCGCTTATTTTTCTACCATTTGGACTTTATCATACCAAGAACTGGCTGTTTGAGCCAAAACGTTATTCAGATTTTCTATATTTTCCCGACCTTCGCTTTCCAGCCATGCGCAAGCAGCTTCCTCACCAGATTCTATAAACGGCTTCACACCATTTTTCCAAGTAGCTCGACCACACAACACACCATTGAATTAGCATCTGAAATTTGAGTATCATATGATAGCAATTCTAAATAGAATGGCAAATCTTCTTCGGCATACTCGCTACCTAAACGTTCTATGAAGACATGCTTCTGATGATTGATTTCTGGATCTTCATCTACGTCATAATAAAGTAGAAACTTAATCCGCATCGTCTCCTTGCTCTTTTAATAGTAAAACTGACCAATCTGCTAATAAATCAGGCAAGCGTCCTGGTGTTGTTACATCATAACCGGTTTTTTCATAGGCCAACAATAAACCAGCATCTTCATGTCGTGTATTTGCAGCAGGAAGGCCATACTCTGGGTCCAATAAAATAGAAGATGCATAAGGGGTTAATTCACTAGAAATTAACTCCTTAAGCGCTAAATTTGTTCATCATTTAGTTCTACATTTAAGGAATTGATCATTTTTTTAATGCGCCACGTTGATCAATCGCTAAGGCGCTTATAATACCATCTTTTGTCGATAAACGGTCCATTGCGGCTTATTTTGCACTTTAATAGATGATAACAAAGCGACTATTTGTGCAACCATGATATAGCCTAGTGCTAAATAACTATCTGGTAACAATTCTGCCTCACTTACAAACTCGAATTTATCCCCAGTAAAATTCCGTTGTCCTGGTTGAGTAATAGCAAACATTCCGGAAACGATTTTATCTCTGCATATCTCCTCTAAAATATCCAAGTCGTAATCACGCGTGTAAGAATTATTATTAACAAAACCGAATATAATTGTTTTTTCATTAATAAACGACTTTGGTCCATGGCGAAAGCCCATGGATGAATCAAAGAAAGTTGCAATTTTTCCGGCTGTCAACTCCAAAATCTTCAATTGTGCTTCCCTTGTTAATCCAGCTAAACTTCCTGAACCAACATAAACAAATCGTTCAAAATCCATCTGAACGATCTTTCCAATTTCATTTTCACGGTCGATCGCTTCATTTCCTAAACCATTCAGGACTCTCACGTATTTTTGTTTTTCTTCTAGTGCTGTCTGATCGAATATCAACAAAGCTCCCAGTATCGTACAGGAGAAGATACCAGTCATAGCAAAACTACTATCATTTGATCGTGCTGGCATCAAGAATAAAAAGCTATTGGAATCTACTTGACTAAGGTTAGCTAATTTCCCTTCTGCAGCACACGTGATTGATAAATGATAGATCGTATTAACTACTTGATTTGCAATTTTAATTGCCGCCAAGCTTTCAGGACTGTTTTCACTCCTCTCAAATGATACAAGTAAAGTTGGTTCTTCTTTAATTAAATACTCTTCAGGTTCTGCGACGATATCGGTCGTTCCAATACTTTCAAAGCTAAATGCCTGACGATTACCGTGCTTGCGCAGATAAGGAACTAAAGTGTCTCATACATATTGAGATGTTCCTGCACCAGTGAAGATTACACGTGTTCGATGTCCATGTGCTAATTCCATTTGGTATATTCTAGATTTTTATATCTAAATCTACTTCGTCCGCGAGTGGAAATACACGTTTTTTATTTTGTACTCCTAACGAGCGCAATTAACTAAATCTGTTAATGAAAAATGCAACATCTATCATTATTTATTGATAGATGTTGCATTAATTTAAAAGCTAACTTTCCCACAAGTATTACCGTTTTCTACAAATTTCTTATTCAAGCTTAAATTCTTAACTTGATTATTTTCTGTAAAAACAACAATAACTGAAGGATCTTTTCTTGCTTTTATTATTTGATTAAAATCTACTTCAGCAATTATATCTCCAGGATTTACCATATCATTTTCTTTAATCAAAATAGTGAAAGGAGCTCCTTGTAATTTGACTGTATCAACGCCTATATGGATTAAGTATTCTAATCCTTCTTCTGTTCTAAAACTAATTGCATGTTTCGTTGGAAATACTGATAATACTTGACCAGTAATCGGAACAGTAATTTTTTCATCATTAGGTATAATAGCAAATCCATCTCCTAACAACTTTTGTGAAAATACAGGATCTTTTACTTCTGTAATTGGAATAACTTGTCCTGAACAAGGAGCATGAATTATCTCTTGTTTTTTCTTTTTTAAAAATTGAAACATCTAGAATACCTCCTAAATATCTTTTTCTAATATTTGGTTAATCTCTTGGCTGAATAAATCTGCTTTTCCCCCAAAAACTGCTTGAATACCCCCATTAACTTCAAAAACAGCTGTTGCTCCAAGATTTTTTATTTTTTGCTTTTGTATAATTTGACCATCTATTACAGCAATGCGTAAACGTGTTGCACAAGCTTCAACAGATTCAATATTATTCTTTCCACCAAGTGCATCAATAATTATCATAGATTCTTCATGCAATGATGTATTTTTATTTATTACTTCTTCAGAAGGTACATCTGCATATTCTACCATTCCAGGAATAGCTATTTTGAACTTTTTGATGAAAAATGTAAAAACAAAGAAATATATAAGTGCCCATACAAGACCGAATGGTATCAATTTCAACCAATTAGTTTTATCATTTCCTTGAAGTACACCAAACAACAAGAAATCAATTAATCCCCCAGAGAAAGAATTCCCTACACGAATATTTAATATATCAGCAAAGTAAAAAGACAATCCATCTAAAAACGCATGAATTACATACAACCATGGTGCAACAAATAAAAACATATACTCAACCGGTTCAGTGATTCCAGTTAAAAATGATGTAAGAGCACCGCTAAAATAAAGACCACCATTCTTTTTACGATTTTTTCTAGGAATTGCACGATACATAGCATAACATGCTGCAGGTAATCCAAACATCATTGTTGCAAATCTTCCTGCAAAAAATCTAGTACCATAAGTAAATAAGCCAGTATGGTTTGGATCAGCTAGTTGAGCAAAGAAAATATTTTGGGCACCAGCAATTGTTGATCCAGCTACAGTTTCTGTACCACCTAAAGAAGTATACCAGAATAAAGGGTAAATGGTATGGTGTAGTCCAACAGCACCTGTTAAACGCAATAAGAAACCATATAAAAAAGTTCCTAAACTACCCATTTGAGCAATTTGTTCACCAGCAACTACTAAACCATTTTGAATTGGCGGCCAAATTAAGTAAAAGAAAGAACCAATAATGATTGCGGCTAAACTAGAAACAATCGGAATAAATCTTGATCCTCCAAAAAATCCTAAAAATTGTGGTAATTCTATCTTTCTATATCGATTGTGTAAAAATGCAACAGTCCCCCCCACAACAATTGATCCAACTACACCTGTATCAAGTGTTGCGTCTTTTGTCGAAAAAAGTTCAAGAAATCCACTAATGGTTGCGGTGTATACTAGATAAGCTACTCCACCAGCTAAACCCGCTGTTCCTTTATCTCCATTTGCAAGTCCTACAGCAATCCCAATTGCAAAAATTAGTGCTAAGTTTGCAAAAACTGCATTTCCAGCATAACTCATAATACTTAAAATCGTATGCAACCATGGCTGTCCTAAAAATGGATAAGCATTTATAGCACTCTCATTTGTTAACGCTCCTCCTAGCCCCAATAGTAGTCCAGCTACTGGTAATATAGCAATTGGTAACATGAAAGCACGACCTAATTGTGAAAACTTTTTAAACATTTTCTTTCTCCTCCTATCTTAATGCTTTAACAAATCTTGATGCAATTTCCTGTGGACGAGTAATAGCACCACCAACAACAAGACCCACAACCCCTAGTTTTTTTATTTCTTTTGCTTGTTCTGGAGTATGAATCCTTCCCTCAGCAATTACACAAATTCCTTCTTCTACTAATTTTTTAATCAAATCTATATCTGGTCCATTTTGTTTTTTACTTTCCTCAGTATATCCACTTAAAGTAGTTCCTACAAAATCGATTCCTGCTTTATATGCATTTTTTCCTTCTTCAAATGTAGAAATATCTGCCATAAATAATTGTTCAGGATATTTTTCTTTTATTTTAGTAATAAAAGAATTTATAGATAGACCGTCATGACGCTTTCTAAGAGTACAATCAAGAGCAATTACCTCAACACCAGTTTCTACTAACTCATCTACTTCTCTCATTGTGGCAGTAATAAATGGAGATTCTGGTGGATAATCTCTTTTAATAATTCCAATCATTGGTAATGATACACATTTTTTAATTTCAATAATGTCTCGAACAGAATTTGCACGTATACCAACTGCTCCAGCCCTTTGAGCAGCCAAAGCAAAATAAGGCATTAAACTTTCTTCTTCTTTATAAAATGGTTCACCAGGTAATGCTTGACACGAAACAATCAAACCTTTTGAAATGAGATCTAAAAACTTATTTTTATTCATTATCCTAAACACTCCGAATATTTTATTTTTTTGGATAACAACTCCAAAAACAATATAGCATCCGCTTTCATAAAAGTAAAGATAAAAATGGATTATTTGGGATTTTTTTTATGGAGTATATTGGATAAAATTTGCTGATTTATTTTAAATTCTGTGAAGACTATTATTTATAGGCAAATTTGACTAGTAGGATACCATTTATCTTTCTTAATCTTTCAAGTCCATATCAGCGTTTTTTCGTGTAATCGAGCCACTTTTCGTTTTTGCTTTTGATAGTTCTTCGCTTCAAAAATATTTCTACCTTTTTGTTTGGCTAATAAAGCGCGTCTAGACAATTTTATTTGTTCACGTTTTAGTTGCTTCTTCATTTTCGAAGTGAATCTATTATTATCAATTTTTTGACCATCCGAAAGAATCGCAACCTATTAACTTCCTTTAACAAAATTGTCTCTGAATTTTTTTTCATTTGTGGAAGCATGGCAGAGCAAGAATTATAAGATAATACTTTTCCAGTAGTCATATATTCGTGATTCCACAAATTCAAAAAATGATTATAGATAAATCTTGAACAACCAATAGTTTTAGCCATTCATATCTCTTGTTCTTGATTAAGATAGATTCTAAATTTATAAGATTTATGTTGTAGCATACAGATTCACCTCATTTCTTTTTCTAGTTTTGTATATATTTTCTAATTTGTTCTTTGGTGTTTTCACTAACAGTGGCTATAAAGTAACTTGGATTCCAAAGATGTCCAGTCCAAAGCTGTTTTTTAAGTTCAGGATGTTTTTTATAGCCGATATACCTTTCAACTCTTTTACCATATTTGGTATATAGTGCTGAGGGTTACATTCAATTAACAGATGAATATGGTCTTTATCTGATTTTATTTCCATAATTTTTACATTATTATCATCAGCGATTTGTTTCAATAACTGTTTAATATTCATGTCTACATAACCATACAAAACATCATAGCGGTATTTTACACACCAAACAAGATAATATTGAATAGAATAGGTATAGCCACGTCCATAATGAATTTCTGACATACAAAAAACACCTCTTAACAGTTTTAACATACAGTTTCGTTAATCCTCATTGTTCTAGGCATTTTAACATAGATCTGTTGATTGATATAACTAAATCTATATCCTAATCGTATCAGCTTCATCTACACGACTAAAGTCGCGAGTTTGCTCTGCTACTTCATAAATTTTATCTAAAATACATCGAATAATGAAAAAAAACAATAAATACTACATAATATGATTGTTATAATTTAAATGGGTAATATTAATCACTTATATCTCTTCTTTTTACCATTAAACACAAATTATTACCCTCCCTTGAAGTTTTCTCTGATTCTTCAAGGGTATTTTAATATCTTTTTATTTTTGAAAAATAACTCTCAGATAAAATAAAAAACGCTTATGTATAAAATAATATATATGAAAGAGACAAAATACTAATTTTTAAGTGTCTTGTATTTTTTATATATTAAAATAAGAGCATAATTTGTATATGTATACAGATGTTCTCAAAATAAAATATAATTTAACTCCCAGCAATAGACTTTTTATCTTGAAGAATTGAGCCAACAAAACAACTTATTACGAATTTATGGGTGTTGGGTATAAAAATTTCGCTATTACTTCTCAAAAAAATCGACTACTATTTATCTATAGAAATATTCAATATTTATCAATAAAAATGAGTACACATGAAAATTGAGCTCAATTTCGTGTGTCTTAATATGAAAAAACTGGTAAAAATAAAAAGGATAAAAGCATGAAACAATCGTTTTTCTAAAGGAAATAGCCTAATCTATCACTTCTTTATAGATTATTACATAAAAAAAAGACAAACCTTATTTTTGTATAAGGTTTGTCTTTTTTACATATATTATTTTCTATTTAAAAATTGATGATTTGAAATCATTAGTCAAAAGATGACAGGATTGCATAATTTTTGATTTTAAATCATCTATATAGTGCATGTTTCTATTACTTTTAGCTAAAGCTAAATCTTTATTTAACGCGTCTTCAAATAAAGATTTTAAATCTTCATATGATCTAATAGTTCTGTTAGAGTTATCCCAATTAATTGTAATTTCTCTTAGCTTATCTTTTTTAGCAATACGTTCTTGAAACATTGCTTTTTTGAATGCAGCATAATCGTTGTACTCATTACCCAAAATTTTATGAACAACATAAGAATCTGAGAAAACTTGTCCTTCATTCTTAGCATCATCCGCGTATTGATTAGATGTATAAGAAACAAAACCATTATCCCAACCTTTTGCAGCTAATAATTCATAAGCAGATTTTCTAAAAATAAGCCCGCCAGAAACTCCAGTAGTACTTTGTAAACCTGCATAAATTGGTGCATACATTGATACTTCAAAATATGAATTATTTCCTACGTTCGCTCCCTTGTAGTATCGACTAGATACTACGTTGTAATCAATAAGATCATTTACTGTTCGAAGATTCATTCTATTCCATTCTTCATCAGTAAAATCAACCACCTTATCAGTACCACCAGAAGAAGTAAGCTTTTTGTAAAGTAATTTTTGATCATTTTTTTCTTTAGCAAGTGAGACTTCTGCTTCCACATAATCTAATAAATATGTTACATCAAATACACCATGCATATAGTTTCCTAAATCTAGATCGGATTTAAATATACTTGGACTATAGTTTTGAGATCTCAAACTATCTTCAGGCCAATTATAGACAAGGTTCAAGCCATAAATAGAAGAATCTTTTGTATATGGAGATTGCAGTAATCCCATAGCAAAATTCTCTGCATATTGTCCATTACGGCGCCCATATCCATTTAGATAAATTTTGCCATCAAAATTATGAGTCATTTCATGGGTTAAGGTTGATGTTCCATAGTCAGATACTACTGCATCTACTACAAAGTGTACCAAGCTTCCGTTAGCATATGCTCCAGTTCCATTAGGATTATACCATTTGCCAATTGCTCCAAAAAACTCTGTCATACCAGGTACACTTGAATCATAAGGTCCTACCCAACGATTTTTCCAATATCCACTTTGAGTATTATCAATAATCCAATATCCATCCCAAACTGGAATATCGCTGGTATATAATTTGCTTTTGACCTTATCGTCTACAATTCTATACCACGTATCATAGTATCCCGCCCACAAATCTCCATAATGATTAATGGTCTTTTCAAATTCTTTTACTTTTTGTGCATATATAGTTGGTGTTTTCTTCAATGCTTCATCAATGTAACGTTCATATAATCCGAAAGTAATGGTAGACATATTAGTTACAACAAATACGTCGTTAGATTTTAAATTTAGTAATGGTAAAATAAAGTTTTTATACTCAGCACGATACTTACCCTTCAAACGAGAATAAATTTTAACATCTGCATTTGGAACTTCTTTAGATGCTGCTTCATATATATAAGCTTTTGTTGCAGATTTAAACCAATTATTTTCGTCAACATTTGGCAAGAATAAATTTCGATTATAATCGAGATAGTCAATTAAATCAGCTTTTCCTGTTATAGACGAAAATTGTGCACTGAAACTATTATAGTTATTTTTAACTCTTAGATTCTCGTATCCTATATTTCCAAATGATATTAACCAATCTAAATTATTTGACTTAATGCCGTAGAAATCTGTTCTATACATCGCTAAATCTTTAATATTAATATCACCATAATTAATATTATATAGACGATTTACATATGATAAACCTAACAATAAATTTAAAGCTTGATTTTGTAATTTATCTGTTAGATATTTAACAATTCCCAAAGAATTTAAGTCAACTACAGAACCATTAGTCAAAATAGACTTTAATTCTTTTGATATATTTTTCTTTACTTCTGTAAATGATTCTAATAAATACATATCCCGTAATTTATTATATTTTGAAGTTTGTAAATCTTGTAATGCTTTTTGTTTCAACTCTTGTTCTTTTTCAGGATTTATTGGTGGATTTTTTGTATTATTTTTATAATCCTGTATTGCTTTATTTTGTGCAGCTTGTATTTCATTCTGAGTCCACATAAAACCAAATTTATTCAACATATCTGGAGATAAATATTCAATATCCTGAAATTTACGTAAAACATTAGTTAATACATTAGAAAAATCTGATTTAAATTGCATTGGTGTATAAATCAAATTATCACCTAACTGGAATTCTACTAAATTTGTATTCTTAAAAGTAGAGCTATTAGATAATTTCATGAATTCTACAGTTCCATCTTCATAATGAATTAATAAACGATTTATTTTATTTAAATTACTAAATATATCTGTAATGATAAAATTATTTTGCATTGGTGTAACAGATAAAATCTTTGTTGTATATAGTTTATCGTTTTTATTTACTAAATTACCATAACGGAGGATAGTATACCGATCATATAAAGGTATTAACTTTTCAATATTATGATAAGAAACCTCTCTATCCTTCTCATAGCCTAATAAATAACTATAATTTATTAAGTTATAATTTGGCTCAATAGGGATTATCTTGATATTCCAGTTATTAATAAGCTCTTTAGCCTTATTTGTTGTAATTCCTGTAGATTGATGATTTGTGTTACCACTGGCATTTCCTTCAACGTAATAAATATTAGTAAACGGTGCATTAGTATAGCCAGTGTCCCCATGTATAATATTTCCTCCTGTTACTTTAACAGAAGTAATTATATTTTGTAGCCTACCATTCCACCATGCACTACCAATAATTCCACCTACGAATCCTCCTGTTCCAGAATTTTTAATTTTTCCAGTTACATATGAATTTTCTATTAATGTATTACTGTCACTTTGTCCGACTAAACCACCAATCTTATTATCATTTCTATATGCCGTAGCTACAATATTTATATCAGCATAACTCCTATTGATAATAGATTGTCCGCTTAGATTACCTACTAATCCTCCAACAAAATAATTTTGACTGCTAGTTAGATTAATAGAACCAGTAAATGAACTATTAAGCATAGTAGAATTTTTAGTTAATGAATAAACAACCCCACCTATATTAGTTGGTGCACTAATTTTTCCAGAAACATGAACATTATCAATTACAGAATTTATAGCTGTTTTAGCTAATGCCCCAACATTACTTTGACTACCAGAAATTGATACATCTAATAAATTGATATCTTTAATAGTACTATTCATAATTGAATTGAACAAAGGTTTACTTAAATTATAAATATTGTAAGTATGACCATACTCACTTTTCAATGTTCCAGTAAAATCTACACTAATATAACTGTCGCCTGTTACAGATGAATTTGAAGCTGATAGATCACTTCCCACAACAAAAGTACCACTAGGATTTTTATTGATGGCATTAACTAATTCATTAAATGTAGTGTACTCGTTTTCTTTTTTTATAATTTTGTTAATATAAAAAGAATAATTCTCAATATAGTCATTAGTTTTTGGATCATACGTCACTAATTCTGGATAATGAACTATTACCTTATATTTCGCAATTCCATCTTGAGTAACTTCTTGTATCTGATGTACTGGTAAAAGAATATCCTTATTATTTAGAGTATCTACCTTAACTATATAATTAGAGTAATCTTGCGGAATATCACTCAAACCAATAATATTTTGTAATTCACCATTTGTATTTAATTTGTATAGCTTAGTTGAAGCATAATTATTAATCTCTAGTTTTTTAGGTAATAATTCAATTATTTGTGTTTCATTTTGTGTTTTAGAAATAGTCTGTCCATTTAGACTAAATCTATAAATTGTTTCTAAAGTATATGGCGTGTTATAGGCTAAATTATTAATTATTACTGTATAGTTTATTAAACTTAATTCTTTCTGTTCTACAAACTTATCTCCCTGATATACATTTACTTGCACAGACTGAATTGTACTATCTGGATCCACTATTTTATAGTCAATAGACGCAGATTTTTGAACAATATCAGGTATTACATTCTTTAATATAACTTTTGGTTCTATTTGTTTCTTTTCCAACTGTTTAATACTTGCTTGTAGAGTGCTTACAACTTGATCTACTTGTTCTTGAGTTGAATTTGTATCATTAAATGTTTGTTCTGCGGATGACAATGCTTTTCTTAGTACATCCCAACTAGCTGTTGTGTATTGGTTTTCTTGATACGTCTTTGTCTGATCAATCAACTGTTTCAATTGTTCTTTATTTACAGGTTTTTTCTCCAACTGTTTAATACTTGCTTGTAGAGTGCTTACAGCTTGATCTACTTGTTCTTGAGTTGAATTTGTATCATTAAATGTTTGTTCTGCGGATGACAATGCTTTTCTTAGTACATCCCAACTAGCTGTTGTGTATTGGTTTTCTTGATACGTCTTTGTCTGATCAATCAACTGTTTCAATTGTTCTTTATTTACAGGTTTTTTCTCCAACTGTTTAATACTTGCTTGTAGAGTGCTTACAACTTGATCTACTTGTTCTTGAGTTGAATTTGTATCATTAAATGTTTGTTCTGCGGATGACAATGCTTTTCTTAGTACATCCCAACTAGCTGTTGTGTATTGGTTTTCTTGATACGTCTTTGTCTGATCAATCAACTGTTTCAATTGTTCTTTATTTACAGGTTTTTTCTCCAACTGTTTAATACTTGCTTGTAGAGTGCTTACAACTTGATCTACTTGTTCTTGAGTTGAATTTGTATCATTAAATGTTTGTTCTGCGGATGACAATGCTTTTCTTAGTACATCCCAACTAGCTGTTGTGTATTGGTTTTCTTGATACGTCTTTGTCTGATCAATCAACTGTTTCAATTGTTCTTTATTTACAGGTTTTTTCTCCAACTGTTTAATACTTGCTTGTAGAGTGCTTACAGCTTGATCTACTTGTTCTTGAGTTGAATTTGTATCATTAAATGTTTGTTCTGCGGATGACAATGCTTTTCTTAGTACATCCCAACTAGCTGTTGTGTATTGGTTTTCTTGATACGTCTTTGTCTGATCAATCAACTGTTTCAATTGTTCTTTATTTACAGGTTTTTTCTCCAACTGTTTAATACTTGCTTGTAGAGTGCTTACAGCTTGATCTACTTGTTCTTGAGTTGAATTTGTATCATTAAATGTTTGTTCTGCGGATGACAATGCTTTTCTTAGTACATCCCAACTAGCTGTTGTGTATTGGTTTTCTTGATACGTCTTTGTCTGATCAATCAACTGTTTCAATTGTTCTTTATTTACAGGTTTTTTCTCCAACTGTTTAATACTTGCTTGTAGAGTGCTTACAGCTTGATCTACTTGTTCTTGAGTTGAATTTGTATCATTAAATGTTTGTTCTGCGGATGACAATGCTTTTCTTAGTACATCCCAACTAGCTGTTGTGTATTGGTTTTCTTGATACGTCTTTGCCTGATCAATAACTATTTCTAGTTTATTTTTATCTATTTTTACTTTTTTCGTTCCCCGTTCGATTACTTCTTCTACAGGTGCTTTTGTGACGGTATTACTTACTTCTACTCGGTTAATTTCTTTTCCTGTCGCATCATAAGTTACTTTGTATACGATACTTCTTATTCCGTTTTCTCCTGCAGTTTTGACTTTTGTAATTCCTTCTTCTAGTTCTGGATTATCTACAGTTTTTGTTGTATATGGAATTACTTCTGTCACCGTTTCATCTTTTTCTGTTGTTGTAACCTTCGGTTTTGTTCCCCGTTCGATTACTTCTTCTACAGGTGCTTTTGTGACGGTATTACTTACTTCTACTCGGTTAATTTCTTTTCCTGTCGCGTCATAAGTTACTTTGTATACGATACTTCTTATTCCGTTTTCTCCTGCAGTTTTGACTTTTGTAATTCCTTCTTCTAGTTCTGGATTATCTACAGTTTTTGTTGTATATGGAATTACTTCTGTCACCGTTTCATCTTTTTCTGTTGTTGTAACCTTCGGTTTTGTTCCCCGTTCGATTACTTCTTCTACAGGTGCTTTTGTAACGGTATTACTTACTTCTACTCGGTTAATTTCTTTTCCTGTCGCGTCATAAGTTACTTTGTATACGATACTTCTTATTCCGTTTTCTCCTGCAGTTTTGACTTTTGTAATTCCTTCTTCTAGTTCTGGATTATCTACAGTTTTTGTTGTATATGGAATTACTTCTGTCACCGTTTCATCTTTTTCTGTTGTTGTAACCTTCGGTTTTGTTCCCCGTTCGATTACTTCTTCTACAGGTGCTTTTGTAACGGTATTACTTACTTCTACTCGGTTAATTTCTTTTCCTGTCGCGTCATAAGTTACTTTGTATACGATACTTCTTATTCCGTTTTCTCCTGCAGTTTTGACTTTTGTAATTCCTTCTTCTAGTTCTGGATTATCTATAGTTTTTGTTGTATATGGAATTACTTCTGTCACCGTTTCATCTTTTTCTGTTGTTGTAACCTTCGGTTTTGTTCCCCGTTCGATTACTTCTTCTACAGGTGCTTTTGTGACGGTATTACTTACTTCTACTCGGTTAATTTCTTTTCCTGTCGCATCATAAGTTACTTTGTATACGATACTTCTTATTCCGTTTTCTCCTGCAGTTTTGACTTTTGTAATTCCTTCTTCTAGTTCTGGATTATCTACAGTTTTTGTTGTATATGGAATTACTTCTGTCACCGTTTCATCTTTTTCTGTTGTTGTAACCTTCGGTTTTGTTCCCCGTTCGATTACTTCTTCTACAGGTGCTTTTGTGACGGTATTACTTACTTCTACTCGGTTAATTTCTTTTCCTGTCGCGTCATAAGTTACTTTGTATACGATACTTCTTATTCCGTTTTCTCCTGCAGTTTTGACTTTTGTAATTCCTTCTTCTAGCTCTGGATTATCTACAGTTTTTGTTGTATATGGAATTACTTCTGTCACCGTTTCATCTTTTTCTGTTGTTGTAACCTTCGGTTTTGTTCCCCGTTCGATTACTTCTTCTACAGGTGCTTTTGTGACGGTATTACTTACTTCTACTCGGTTAATTTCTTTTCCTGTCGCGTCATAAGTTACTTTGTATACGATACTTCTTATTCCGTTTTCTCCTGCAGTTTTGACTTTTGTAATTCCTTCTTCTAGTTCTGGATTATCTATAGTTTTTGTTGTATATGGAATTACTTCTGTCACCGTTTCATCTTTTTTAGTCGCTATAGAACTTTTTACTTCTTTAATATTTTCTTCTGGTTTTTTGTTACCAATATTAGATTTTAATATATCATTCTTTCCTGAATAATTTTCGACAGGTGCATAGCCTAAAAATTCATATCCAGGAATATTTACATCAATATTAGGAAGAGAGCTTCCTACAGGAACTTCAACGGTTTGTTTATATCTATTTAATAATTGATCATTACTCATAGTCAAACCTAATACCTGTACACCACTAAATGAATTAAGTAAAAGTACACTGAATAAGAATTTGGATTTTCTTGCTTTTTTAGAAAGTAAAATCCAACTTGCTAAAACAATACTAGATCCTATAAATAAATAATTTATTGATGATTTTACTTCATTGGTTTTCGGTAAGATATTTTGTGAGTTCTTTTGATAGACTAAATAATATTTTTGATTTTTATTTACAGTTATTTTTGGTAGATTCTTAGTAATCTTAGACTTTTCATTATTATTCAACTCAGATTTTAAAATGGGAATGAGTTCAACCTTAGCAAAATTACTATCTTTATTTTGTAATCCTTGTATTACTTTATCAGCATTTGAGATAGCATCTGCGTGAACATTATTCATAATTGGACCACTATAAAATAATGCGGATCCTATAGCAACTGAAAATACTCCCTGAGATAATTTTCTCAAAGCGTATTTTACTTTTTTTTCGCCACATTTATACTTATTCCTATTCATTTTTAATCTCCTTAAACTTATTATTTATAGATAAATCAATTAAAGAAATTATATATTTTTTTATTACCATATTTTTCTTTTTTTTTGTTAATATTAAAATTTATAGCAAAAAAAAAGAGTCAAACATTAAAGTATGGTTTCTTTAATATCTTTCTTAATTAGTTTTTATAGTTTAAAATCTTTACGGATCATATACATCGAATAATGTTAAATTCAATAAATTTTATTCAATCAATTGTTAATAACTATTTATCTTAAAATTTATAATATAAATAACAATATTTTAAAAAAAAAACATACTGCTATTGAATATACTATGCTTTGGTTACTTATTTCTAAAAATTAATTTATAGAAATATTTAATTACAAATAAATTCAATTTATAGGAGGATTTATTATATTATGAATAAAAGCAAAGTTATTATTGTTGGCGCGTCACACGGGGGACACCAATCCATTTTAGAATTGCTATCAAGATATGGAGAAGATGTCGAGATTACTTTATTTGAAGCTGGTGATTATGTTTCTTTCATGTCATGTGGAATGGAATTATACTTAAAAGATCAAGTAACAAATGTTAGAGATGTACGAAATTTCAGACTAGAAAGCTTCCCACAACCAAATGTTCATATTTACAATAATCACGAGGTAATAGAACTCAATGCAGATAAAAAAACAGTAATAGTGAAAAGTACTGCAGAAAATAAAGAGAAAGAATACAAATATGATAAATTGATCTTAAGCTCTGGCGTCAAACCAAACTCTTTACCATTACCTGGAGCAGAGTTAGAGAACATCTTCTTGATGCGTGGCTATAATTGGGCTACAAAAATAAAAGCTAAATTAGAAAACCCAGAAGTAAAAAAAGTAGCAGTAATCGGTGCTGGTTATATCGGGATTGAAGCAGCCGAAGCATTTCATAAAGCAGGTAAAGAAGTCACACTTTTAGATATAATAGATCGCCCATTAGGTACCTATTTGGATAAAGAAATGACTGATATTATAGAAAATCACTTAAAAGAAAAAGGAATCAATGTAGTGACTAATGCAAAAATAAGTGCATTTGTTGGAGATGTAAATGTTAAAGCAATTAAAACAGAAAAAGAAGAAATACCCGTCGATCTAGTGATCCAAGCAGCAGGTGTAAAAGCAAATACCGAGTGGTTAAAAGGCTCCGTTGATTTAGACGAACGAGGATGGATTAGGACCAATGAATATCTACAAACAAACCTTCCAGATGTTTATGCAGTAGGTGATGCGACACTTACTTACTCGATTCCAGCAAGAGCGAAGATGCCTATTGCTCTAGCAACAGTTGCACGAAGAGAAGCACGTTATGTCGTGCAACATCTCTTTGAAAAAATACCAAGTAGCCCCTTCGGTGGTGTCGTAGGCTCTTCTGCTTTAAGTGTATTTGATTATCATTTTGCAGCTAGTGGATTAAATAGTTTTACGGCAGAAAAAGCAGGGGTTAATGTCCACTCTTCTTATTATGAAGATACGTTGCGTCCCAAATATGTTCCTGAACAACAAGGCAATAAAAAAGCTTCTGTCCAGCTCTTCTTTGATCCAATAACTCATCAAGTTCTTGGTGGCGCCATTTTATCCACTTATGATATCACAGCCCAAGGTAATGTCATTGCATTAGCTATCCAACAAGAACTGACTCTCGAAGATTTGGCTTCAGCTGATTTCTTCTTTCAACCGGGATTTGACCGCCAATGGAGCATGTTGAATCTTGCTGCTCAACATGCCTTGGGTGAAGAACCATTTGTTGAATAGTGAATGGATTACTTTGCTTGTATTTAAAAAGCTGCTCAATTGAGCAGCTTTTTAAATACAATTTAGTTTCTTTATTCTAGTAACTTTTATATAATCCTTATTTATTAATTACACAGTATTATTTATAAATTATCTAAATAATTTAATATTTCTGGATTATCTTTTATATTTTGATATTTCAATTCTTTTACTATAGTGTGTTCTTCTGAAAAAATAAATATTCTATCGAATATATTATTTATTTCTCTAAAATTATGACTAGTTAAAATAATAGTTTTTCCAAAAGATTTTAGTTCACAAATAACGTCAAATATTAATTTTTGATATCTCGGAGATAAGCCACTAAATGGTTCATCCAAAAGAATGACTTGAGGATTCATAGCTAAAACACTAGCAATAGCTACAAGCTTTTGTTCCCCTCCAGAAAGGTGATAAGGAACCTTATCTTTCAATTTTTGAATATTCAATAATGTTAAACAATCGAATACTCTAGTTTCAACTTCGTCATTAGATAAATCTATATTTTTTAAGCCAAATGCAACTTCATCATATACACTCATATTAAATAATTGAATAGTACTATTTTGAAAGACGAATCCAATATCTTTATACAGCTGACTAGCTTTTTTTGAGTCTCTTAAATAATTATGGTCAATTAGTTTATCATTAAAAAAATATTTCCCAGTCTTAAGTACATAAATACCCACAATTATTTTCAATAAGGTAGATTTTCCAGACCCATTTGGCCCCATTAAACAAATAAAATCACCTTTATTAATTTCTATATTTATATCCTTAACCCCGAAGCTTTCCTTATAATCATAACTACCATTACAAATTTTTATCATCTATTATTCTCCCTTAAATAGCACAAATAATAATAAAACTATCATTAATTCAAATATAGTAAAAAAATCAAACTTAGTGAGTTTTATCTTTTTTTTATAAAGTGAATTTTCGTATCCTCTAATTTTCATTACTTGATATAATTCAATCATCTTATCTTTAGATATAAAATATAATTGTCCTATTATTGCACCGAATAATTTATAATTTATATTCTGACCTAACATTTTCAATCGTATATTATATAATATATCTTCTAAATATCTACCTAGTACAAATATATATTTCAGTGCTATATCAAAAGTTATTAAAATTACATAAGGTATCCTCAACTGTCTTAATGATAAGATAAATTGTGTCCAATTCGTCGTTGAAGAATATATAGCAAAATTTAACATACCAATTAATATTCTTAAAGAAAATAACTCTATATTCGTTTTTTGAAATAAAATAGATGGAAATAAAAAAATAATAGAGAATATTAGTAATTTAAATATTTTTTTAATTATTTTTATTAAAACTAATCCAGAAAAAAAGGATAGATTAAACAATAACAATACCAATATTATCCAAATAAATAATAGATTATTTGATGAAAAAATAACGAATGAGAATATAAAAAGTTTTAGTAGCCTGATAACCGGAGTTGTTCTAGATCTGTAATATATGTTATTAAGAGTAAAAAAATATAAAATTTTACTGATAATAGACAAATTAACTAACACAAAATCTTTATTTTTACCATTATATTTTATTTTGTCTTCCTTGTTAATCCATTCAGGAAGGTAAATTCGAATTTTTCGATTTTCCATATATAGCTCCTAGAACTTTACTTCCAATAATAAATAATAAAACTGCTGTCAATGCGCTAAGTATATAACTGATAGAATCTGATACTCCTGGAATCACATAATCAGTAAAAATAGAATTATAAGATAATCCATTTTTTATTCCCATTGGTAGTGAACTCATTATGTTTTCATTAATTAACCTATTTAGTAATTCTTTACCTGACCATTCTCCAAAAGCTGTATCTTTAGAAATTAAGCCAATAGGTGATATAATTACTAGCATAAAAATAATACGGTATAGATATTTTAAATTATATCTAATATTGACTTTGTCTTTCTTATCGTAATAAATAGAATCTGGTGAGACCCTATATATAAATTTATAAATAGTATAAGTGAAAAAAGATTCTATAACACCAGCAATAAATAAATGAGCTATCATCATAGCTGGCACAGTTATCTCTATAGAATATGGATTGTACAAAGGAACTCCACTAGAGTCATGAAAAATTATAGGTTGAATTCCTAGTTCTAAAGATACAAGTAGAGCAGATAAATTAATTCCTACATACGATCCTATAATTGTACCTAGCTCTCTATGTTGTTTTTTTCTAAAAATATTATATATATAGTATCCTGAAAAAGGCATTATGCACGCTATATTAAAAATATTAGCTCCTAATGATAAAATTCCACCATCACCAAACAAAAATGCTTGTAATATTAATGACACTGAGAGCGAAATACAGGCAGCATATGGCCCTACCAAAATTGCTAATAAAGTTCCGCCAACTGCATGAGCAGTTGTCCCACCAGGTATAGGAATATTAAACATCATAATTAGGAAAGATAAAGAAGACGAAATTCCTAACATAGGAGCCATTAAACTATTATTTTTCAATTCTAGTTTTATTTTATTTACTGATGTAACTACTATTGGGGTGGATAAAGCAAACATAAATCCACATGTTTGTGGGCTTAAATAATTATCTGGTAAATGCATACTCTTCCTCCTTAATTATGAAATAAAAAAATAAATTTTTATATTTTTTATATCTAAAAATTAAATTTTCTTAAATTCAGAGAAGGAAGATTATAAATACACCTTCTATAATAATTGATTATAGTTTGCATGATTAATTGATTATCTTGTATTGAATCACCTAAAATTCTAACTACTAGACCATACTTTTCTAAAAGAGAAATTCCTAAAATAGAATTAGTTGATAAATTATTTGTAATTATTTGTAACTTTAAAATAATCTCATTATTTATTGTTTCGTCTATAATAACTACTGAATTAAAACACTTTTTTCCTTCAAAAATACCAATCTCTTCTATATTATTATTACTACTGTCAATGACCATACAGTCATTTAATATTAACTCATTATCCATACTGATTTGTGTCTTAATCATAATATTTTTGTATTGAAATAATGCCTGATTTTTAGACCAACCACTAGTTAATCCATCTGTTAATATTAACTTAGATCCTTTTTTCATATTAATATTCGTATCTTGACGATACATAGCATCTTTATAAGGTATAATTTCATCTGTATAATATTCCAGAAAAGAATCTTTTTCTAAACTAATTTCTGTTGTTTGTTTAGTCAATTTTCTATTATCACATTTGAAAATATAATTGGGAGTTTGTGTAGTCAAAATAACATGGGATTTTTGATCTAGTCTAAACTTTTGTAAATACGATTCTCCTTCCACATATCCTCCTCCAGTTGAAATAATAAAATATTGTGGAATTATATCTGTATTTCTTAACATAGACGATATACGAAAATTCCCTTTCCTATATGTCTTATCAGCAATGGTTCTATCGTATTTATATATAAAATTCATGTCAATAATTCCATCGTAGGTATCTTTCATTATTATAAATCCTCTAATAAACAGTTTTTTCTTATCCAATTAATTACTTCTATTAAACCTTCATCTGATTTTAAATTAGTAAATAAAAATGTTCCTTCTTCTCTAAATATTTTTGAATCTTCTTTCATTCTGTCTAAATTAGCTCCAACATATTGAGCTAAATCTATTTTATTAATAATAAATAAATCAGACTTTATCATTCCTTGTCCAGCTTTTCTAGGAATCTTTTCTCCCTCAGCGACATCAATAATATAAATAGAAAAATCTACTAGTTCAGGACTAAAAGTAGCTGCTAGATTATCTCCACCACTTTCTAAAAAAATAATGTCTAAATTAGAAAATCTACTTTCTAATTCTTCAATTGCTGCAATATTCATCGATGCATCTTCTCTAATTGCTGTATGTGGACACCCACCCGTTTCTACTCCAATAACATGATCTCTATCCAACACAGAATTTTTAACCATATACTCAGCATCTTCTTTTGTATAGATATCATTAGTAATTACTGCAATTTTATATTCATTGTGCATAAATCTAGTTAATCTTTCAATCAACATAGTTTTACCAGATCCTACTGGTCCACCTACACCAATTTTAATTGCTTGTTTCATTAACATCCAATCTCCTTTTAAGACATAAATAACCTAAAGCTTTGAGATTCGTGTCTAATTTGAGCTATTTCAATTCCAGGAGTATTAGCTCCTAAAGTATCTTCATCCAATTTCATTATTTGTGAAATTAAATTAGGCAACGAAACCGTTAAATTTTTTAAAATGATCTGCCCTTCTTTTTGTCCTATAGGAATAGAACGGACAGCATTCTGAACAATAGTAGCCCCTACACTATAAGAATACATAAATATCGCTTCTTCTAGACTTAATTTTTTATATAATGAAAGTAGTGCAAATACTATTGCAGGATTACCATAAGCTTCTTTTTTTAAAATGATATTTCTATATTTATCTAACATAGGAATTTTATTTTTGTACAGTACCTCTAAAATATTAATTAATTGTTTTGCTATTAATTTATTTCCATCTCTAGTTTCTTTAGCTAAAGAAGACTTTGTGATTACATCATCGTAAAATAATATTTTTTTTAAATTATGAGTGCCAGATGACTCATATACTAGTTTTATTAATAATCCCTCTCCATGTTTAAATTGTGTATTAAAAAAATTATTAAACCATATACTAAAATCATCGTTTTTTTTAATAGTTTTATTGTACAAATAATTTTCCATTCCAAATGAGTGATTGAAAGAACCTATAGGAAAAGTTGAATCACAAATTTGAAACACATCTAAGTAATTAAGAAATTCACTTTCCATTGGAAAAATCTACATATTTTAACGGTGATTTTAGTTTTATATCTTCAATGGAATATTTAATTTTTTGGCTTAATAATGTTTTCTCAACTGTTTTATCATAATTTAAAAATATTTTACTATTTTCTATTTTAACTGGCTTGTGTAGATTTCCTATTAAGTGTGCAATAGTCCCCATTTGTTCAATATTCTCAGGACTTATTACTATCATGTTATCTGGTAAAACAGATATTAGAAGCAGATTATGATTATTCAATTGGAATATTGTCCCATCTTCTAATTGTTTTGATTTATCTTTTAGTCTAATACCATATTCATTTCCATGATCAGTTTTTACTCTTAGTATTGATTTATATAAGTCATCACTTTTTACAAAAGCTGTTTCTATATGGTATTTAACGATATCTATATTACTAACATGTCCATACATACTCTCTAAAATCATATTAATTTCCTCGTTCATTCTTAATAAAGATAATAACGCTGTGCTAATGAAACATTAGACGAAGAATCACAAGTGACTGGTTCGTCATCTATTGTTACCACAAATGATTGTGGATCAACTTTAATTGTTTTTGGAACATAATTGTTTAATTTCATATCATTTTTAGTTAAATGACGAGTATTTTTTACAGGTAAAACTATTTTACTTAATCCTAATTTATCTTTAATTCCATTGTTATAAGCATACATAGATACAAAAGTAATGTTAGTTTCTCCAACAGCTTTTCCTTTAGAAGCATATAAATCTCTCATTAATCGAGGTTGAGGAGTAGGTAAGCTTGAACTAGCATCACCCATAACACCGTAAGCAATCATTCCTGATTTTAAAATCATTCTGGGTTTAGTACCGAATTTATCAGCATCCCAGATAACTAAATCTGCATATTTACCAATTTCAACTGATCCAATATATTCTGAAATTCCATTTGTAATTGCAGGATTAATTGTATATTTTGCAATATAACGCTTTATCCGATTATTATCACTTAACTCTGTATCACCTTCTAATAAACCACGTTGTTTCTTCATCTTATCTGCTAATTGCCAACAACGCATTGCAACTTCTCCTACACGTCCCATTGCCATTGCATCAGAAGTCATAATACTTAGTGCACCCATGTCATGCAAAACGTCTTCAGCAGCAATTGTTTGTTTACGAACACGCGATTCAGCAAATGCTACATCTTCTGGAACTTTAGGATCTAAATTATGACATACCATAGTCATATCAAATAATTCATCAATAACATTATCTGTATAAGGATTTGTTGGGTTAGTTGACGATGGTAAAATATTGTTATGTCCTGCAACGACCATGATATCTGGAGCATGACCACCACCTGCACCTTCTGTGTGAAACGTATGAACTGTTCGACCAGCAAATGCATTTAACGTCGTATCAACAAAACCACCTTCATTCAATGAATCTGTATGAACAGCAAATTGTACATCATATTCATCAGCTACTTTTAAAGAGTTATCAATTCCTGAATAAGTAGCTCCCCAATCTTCATGAGTTTTAATTGCTGCGGCTCCAGCTTCAATTTGTTCTGAAATAGTATCTGGTATAGCTCCAGTTCCTTTAGCCATAATACCTATATTAATAGGTTCTTGATCATATGCTTGAAGCATTTTGTGAATATGATATTGTCCAGGAGTACATGTTGCAGAATTTGATCCATCAGCTGGGCCTGTACCGCCTCCAAATAAAGTAGTAATACCGTTATCAAGAGCTGCATGAGTTAGAGAAGGAGAAAGATAGTGAACATGCAAGTCAATTCCACCTGCAGTTAATATTCTACCTTCTCCAGAAATTGCTTCAGTACTTGAACCTACAATAAAATCAATACTGTCCATTATATCGGGATTGCCGCCTTTTCCTATAGCCATAATTTTCCCATCTCTGATTCCAATGTCAGCCTTATAAATTCCCGTATAATCAATAACAACAATATTAGTAATTATGGTATCCGCAACTAAAGGGTTATTTTTGCGCAATTCAGTTGCGCTTACTCCCATACCATCACGAAGTACTTTTCCTCCACCAAATTTGCTTTCTTGTCCGTGAACCGTATAATCTTTTTCGATACATGCAAAAAGATCTGTATCTCCTAGCCTAATACTATCTCCAATGGTAGGTCCAAACATTTGTGTAAATTGTTTTCTATCCATATTAAAACTCATGATATTACCTCCAAATCTAATTTATAATACTAATTTTCAAGAAATTTATTTACTTTATTATTGAACCCAAAAATTCTGCGGTTACCTCCGAAATCAATTAAATTAACTTTACGAACTTCACCAGGTTCAAAACGTATTGCTGTACCTGCTGGTATATCTAAACGTTTTCCTTTTGCTTGTTCTCTATTAAATTGCAAACCGCTCTCATTAGCTTCATAAAAATGATAATGTGATCCTACTTGAATTGCTCTATCTCCTATATTTTTTACTTCAATTGCAATTGCTTCGTAACCTTCGTTATAGAGAACTGGTTTATCTGATAATTTATATTCTCCAGGTATCATTTCTATATTCCTCCTATTGAATTGGATCATGAATTGTTACTAATTTAGTTCCATCAGGAAAAGTAGCTTCCACTTGAATAATTGGTATCATTTCTGGAACACCTTCCATAACATCCTCACGTGTTAACAAATTTCTACCTACATCCATTAGTTCAGAAACCGTTTTTCCTTCTCTTGCACCTTCTAAGACTAAATCAGTAATTAAAGCAACACTTTCTGGATGATTTAGTTTCAAGTTTCGATCTCTTCGACGCTGTGCAATCATTGCTGCTAAACTAATCAACATTTTTTCACGTTCTCGTTCTGTCAATTGCATTTTCTTTCTCTCCTTTGATTATTATGGCCATAAACCTAAAAGCATTAACATACCAGGAATCCAAGCAGTAATAATACCTTCAATAATAGATATATATCCTACTAATTTTCCCAAATTTTTTCCAAGTATATTTTCAATAAATCCAGTAAGCCATAGAAAACCCCATAGCCACCAAATTAAACCATATAACGTATTTCCACCATATCCATATAAACATAAAAACCCTGCTGGAATAGCATTGATAGATACGAACAGACTATACCATCCATATAATCTTTGATCTAAATTAAATGTTTTATTAATGGCTGTGTATAAATAAGTAAAAGCAAAAAGTAAACCTGTGGCACTACCATAAAACCATTCATTTGTTTTTCCTGTTGATACACCGATTAATATTGATCCAATATTAAGTATCAATCCTAAACCTCCAGTAAAATAATTCATCACTACCAAAGATTGATCCTTTAATTCATATAATCGATATAATCCATTACTGATTAAAACTATACCTACATAAAGTAAAATAACACCTAATATTTTTTACACCTCCGTAGTCCTATTCCATATAAGCTTTTTCAGCTAATAGATATTCATCTAACCCTTCTTCAATTTCTTGTTTAGTTGGTTCGATATTAAAGAAGTATTTAAATATCTTCAACATAATAAAAGTTAATACAAAAGAATAAATAGCAATGAGAACAACACCACCAGTTTGGATCAATATTTGTGTTAAACTTGCAGAAACTTCGTTAATGCTTGATGCAGCAAAAAAACCAATTAGGATTGTCCCAGTAAATCCACCGATGCCATGGACTCCCCAGACATCAAGCGCATCATCCCAACCTTTACTTTCTCTATACTTAACAGCTAAGTTACAAATAACTCCTGCAAATATCCCTACAAAAATAGCTGAAATAGGTTTAATATATCCCGAACATGGGGTAACAGTTGCCAGACCAGCGACTGATCCAGTTAAAATATCTAAAAAATTTATTCTCCCTTTTTGAATATACGAAAATATCATCCAAGTAACCATCGCACTTGATAAACCTACTATTGTATTCACGAAAGCTATTGAAGCTAAGTAATTGGCTCCTAATGCACCACCAGAATTAAAACCAAACCATCCAAACCATAAGAGTCCTGTTCCTATAGCAGCTGCCATTAGATTATTTGGTTGCATCCCTTTTTTCTTTAACTTTCTATTACCTAAAACAAAAATACTTGCTAATGAGCCAAACCCCGCAGTAGTATGGATCACGGAGCCACCTGCAAAGTCAACAAACCCTATTTTTTCTAAAAAACCGTTTCCCCATACCCAATGACAAACAGGAATATAAATTAAGATAGTCCAAAAAATCAATAGTAGTAAATAACCTTTAATGTTTAAGCGTTCTGCAAATGACCCTGTCATCAATGGAACTGTTATAACACAAAACATCAATTGAAAAGCAAAAAATAAAATAAATGGAATAGAAGATCCATGTAGGATATTAGGATTCAAATCTACATTTGATAGAGCAAAATAACTTTTGAAATTTCCTATTAATCCTCCATAATCACGACCAAATGCTAAACTAAATCCACCAAATATCCAAATCATGGTTACAATTCCCATGGAAATAAAAGACTGCATCATAATTATCAATGTACTGCGCCTTCTAACTAAACCTCCATAGAAAAACGCCAACCCAGGAATCATTAAACAGACCATTGCCGTACAAAGCATCATAAATGCCGTATTACCACTTTCAATCAAAATTTCCACCTCCATTTTATGTTATTTATTATTAAATATTTTCCTCCAAAATTTTTTTATTTTTTTAATGATTTTTATTTATAGGATTCTCTTTTTTTGCAATTTAATATTCAATCTTCTAGATTAATATTTTTTGATAAATTCTAAAATAAAATAAGGTTCATTATTGTATTGACAAAAAACGTTATTATTTACTATTATTTTTAGTAATTCTTTTATTTATACTAACTATAAAACAACTTGATTTTATATATCATGATATGTTTTCTTATCGAAAATTCTTTAACATAAAAATTCTCTACACGAGTTATTTAAAAGTTAACTCGTGTAGAGAATTTTTAAGATTATTTATTTACTAATTTAATTTCCTTATCTACATTTCCTTTAATAGCTTTAGAATAAGGACAAACTAGATCAGCTTCTGTTATTAATTCCATAGCTAACTCTTCTGAAAGACCCTCAATTAAAATTTCTAAAACAACTGATATACTATAATTTTCTTTTTCATTTTCATTTAATGAAACTTTAGCTGTAACAATACTTTTATTCATTAGACCTCTTTTTGAGAGTACTAATTCTAAAGCGCCATTAAAACAAGCACTATAACTAGCAGCGAATAACTCTTCTGGATTAGTAGTCTCTTTTACATGTGACGTGGGAGAAACTACTCTATAAAAAAAACTTTTATCTACAGAATAAACTTCCCCATTTCTCCCCCCATTATTTAAAATAACTGCTTCATATATTCTAGCCATTTTGAACCCTCCAGTATTTAAGCGTATTCTTATATTTATAATAATATACTGGTATTTAATATTACTTTTTTATTTTTTATCAGAAATTATATATATTTCGCAAAAATATATAATGTTAAGGAGCAGTTATTAGATTCCATTCTACATTACCTTGATAGCTACCAACTTTAGTATTTTGAGTTTCAGGAATCACTAATTGTACATTACCAAAATCATAATCATAAACATCGTTTTTAACACTTGAGCTATCACTTGTAATAAACTGAACAGGAGCTTTGCTTGTTATTTGTAGATCTTTTGCCCCAGACACCCCATCAGTATTCGGTACAATATCTGAGTTAGGATTATAAGTTGATGTTCCAGTACTAATATTTTTATTAACTATCCCTTTATTATTAGTTTGAATATACCAGTCGTTTGTTTGATTATTATTCCAAACAATTTGAGCAGTTACATACCAATGTTTATTTGTTCTTGTTCTATCTTTAATCCCAATGTTAAAACTCTGGTTTTTTATAAAAGGTACAGATTGGGTTCCTGAATTATTGATAGGGATAGATCCAGTATTAAATGATTTTGGATAGTACGCAAATGATAAAGAGGAATTAGTATCTATAATTTGGTTGTCAGTAGATGTACTATATAAATCACTTACCCATTGTGCTATATAATTTGTATTAAATAAATCATTTATACTATTAGCATTTTCAATAGATGTTCCTTCAACATTCCAATTTGTAAAAGCATATTTGTCTCGTGTTGGAATATTATTATTCATAAATTCTGTAAATAAATTTTTAAATTGATCTTTATTTAGTTTTGGATCATTCGGCCTTATAGCTGGTGACTCTAAAAAGCTCATAGAATTTTGATTATTCTTAAAAGTACCACCATTTCCAACTAAATTAGGACCATATGGTATTCTCCATGCATAATCATAATCATAATTCAGCAATTTCTCATCATTTGTTAGCAATAATAATGGGCTTTGTTTAACAGAGTAAAACATTTTTGTTATATTAACATTACTATTTAAAGACCAATTAGTCATATTTAAATTATGAATATTATAACAACTTGTAAACATTAACTCCATATTTGTCACTTTAGATACGTTCCAATTAGAAACATCTATATCACCTAATTGAAAATCATTACCAAATAAAGCATACATATTAGTAACATTTTTAGTATCCCATTTACTAGTATCTAGAGATTTCAACTTACTACATCCAGAAAACATATTTTGTAAATTATTAGCAGAATTCATTGTAAATTGCCCTATTACAGATTCTAAGTTTGAACATTCAAAAAACATTCCTGAAAAACTCGTAACATTAGGAAAAGTATTTGAACCGAAATTAATACTTTGTAAAGATGTACATTTATAAAAACTATTTTCTAAATTATTAATAGCATTTAAATCAATTCCCGAAAAATCAACTGTCTTCAAATTAGCAAAATTTTGAAATGCGATAAACATACTATCTGATTGTACCTGAACTTTTTTATTATTCACACTAATAAAATTTAAACTAGTAAGATTACCAGAAAATTGACCAGTATTTAATGCAGTAAAAATAACTTGTTTATTATTAAATTCAGCAGGAATAGTTAAGTCTGTGTTTGTACCAATATACTTAGATATAATAATTGAATCAGCAGTCTCTGTATATTTCCAATCTTTCAAGTTGAAAGGAATAGATGCAAAGCCGGCTGATCTATTTTTAAGTACTGGTTTTTCACTTTCTAAGTTACTATTCTTGTTTTCATTTTTATTTGTATTTTTATTTGAAATATTATTTGAATCCAAAGATGAATTTGGATTCTGATCGCTTTCCTTCTTTTGATTTTCTATTTTATTTTCTGAATTTAAATTATTTTTTTCAGAAGAATTCACTTCATTTTCTTTATTCTTAGTATTATCAATACTCGATTCAGAATTGGCTAATTTTCCAGTCGAGTCTTTATTAATACTATCGTTTATACTTGAGGTTACTGTATTATCATTAGCCCATATATTTTGTGATGTTAATAATCCTGTATTGAGCAAGATAACAGTTCCTAAACATATTTTTTTGTATCTATTTTTAGACATATGGCATGTCTCCTTTTTATAATTGACTTCTCAAATTAAGTAAATAAACTATACCAAGTATCAATAAACTTGATGAAAGTATCAATGAAAAAATATTCAACACTAAATAGCTTTTATTAATATTATTTAAAAAAACAAACTTATAATCCAATAGAAATAAAAAGATACTAGATAAAAATACTATTATCCCCAAAGTAATACATATAATTGGAATCAGATACATATCACATTTCCCTCCATTTATTAGTTTTGTTGTAAAAATAAGTCACAAATATTAGAATAATTAAACCTAATAACAGTAATAAGTAATTAGCTGACTCACCTGTTTGTGGAAGCATATTATTTTTCTTCTGTTTTGATATTTCGATAGTATTCTTTGGTTTATTTGTATTTATTCCTGGTAGATTTCCTGATTGCATTGGGCGATTTAAAATAACTGTCACTGGTGTTTGTGTTGTACTACTATCTGCTTCTGCAAATACAATAGTTGAACTAAAAAAAGTAAAGGACATAAACAAAACAGTAAAAATTTTAATTATTTTATTATTCATCTTATTCATCTCCTTTTTTTCTTTTAATCACTCTGAACAATAAACTTAATACATTAACAATTGATAGTATCGCCAATAATAAACAACTAAGCTTTAACCATGAAGGAACTTGTACCTTAAAAACAGATTCTTTATTGATTGTTTTTGCTTTGCTTTCAGTGATTTCGAATTCTTTTTCTAATTTCCATGTCTTTTCCTTTGTTTTAACTTCACCTGTGAATAAATATTTTCCAGGCTCTAAGTCTTTTTTATTCCAATCAAACTGAAATGGATAGGATGAATAGGGTGCAATACTAATATTTTCTTTCTTCTGCGTACTTATAATTTTATTATTTTTTAAATATAATATCTGGCCTGATACAGTAGCTTCTGAAAAAATATAAGGATTAGGATTTAAAATATCTGCCTGGACTATTTTACGTCCATCAAAAAGTATTGGGCCTACATTTTCAAGCTCTACCGAAACATTCTTTTTTAAATTAATTTTATCTTCATTAGTTAAGACAACTCCAATAGTATAGCTGTAAGTGTTTCCTACAGATAAGTTATTATTTTGTTTTTGATCCTCTTTCTTCTCTGAAACAACAATACCTCCTACAATAACTCCATCGAAATGCTTGTCTGGCATATTAATCATTAAACTAGTTTCAATAGAACTATTTTTAGGAACAATAACTTCCTCTTCACTTGCTTTAACTACTGATGTCAATGGAAGCTTTAATAATTTATTATTCTTAATCTGACCTGTATAATCAATTATTCCATTAATATTTGTGTTGGCATCAGTAACTTTGACTTCCAAAGTTTTATCTTTACTTGAGCTATTTGTTAATTTAACTTTTAATTCATCCTTGCTTCCTGGATTCTCATGTAGATAAAAATAGCCTACAGAGGGATCAATTTGATTCTGATTTGGAATACCCTCTATTGTATATCCTCCCATTTCATTGTTATTTTCCTCTGCAAAAACACTAGAATTACTAATACAAAATAATAGAGTAATAATTAAACTAACTATTTTAAGATATTTTTTCAAATTGTATCTCTCCTTAAATCTCTTCTATAATAAAAAAGAACATTGTAAAAACACTGTTCCTTTTTATTATAGAAGAACAAAAATAATTTATTGTTCTTCTATAAAATTTAGATAATATGTTTTTATGGTGTAACTTGTAAATTCCAGTTTACATTTCCAGAATAAGTACCTGCAGATACTTTACTTGTTTCAGGGATTTTCAATGAAACACTTCCTAAATTATAATCATATACAGCATCATGAATAGTTCCTGGCGCACCAACCATAACATTTTGTGGAGAACTGTTGATAGATAGATTCCGAGTTGCAGTTACTCCTGACGTAACAGGAATAAGATCTTTTGAATTATTGAAGTCTCCTCCCGCATTAATATTTTTATTTACTGTTCCATTGTTAGTCGTTTCAATTGTAGCTCCTGTAATAGAACCACTTGTCCATGATAATTGAGCAGTTAGCGTCCATCCTTTATTATCATGTGTCATATCTTTTACACCAACATTATAAGTAGATCCTTGATGTGGATTAGTAACAGGAATGCTCTGAGTTCCCGTTGAACTCAAAGTATTTGTAGTAAAAACAAATCCAGACGGTTGATAAGCAATGCCAAACGTTCCCGATACATTATTATTATGGTTATTTGAATTTGTTCCTTGATTTACTCCATCTGGTTGGGGAGGAGTTGGATTAGTTGGATTAGCAGGAGCTTGTAACGTTGTCTGTACAGGAGTGGTTTCTTGTGTAGAAGCTCCTCCTGTTGAGGCAGCAAAAACCGCTCCTGAACTAATCAATGTAGCACCTAATACAGACGCTGTACTAACCAATGTTTTAAATTTTTTCATATTTTTCCTCATTCCTTTTAACAATTATTTTACTTATAGATAAGCACGTGATATCTATAAATCTACAAAAATTATATACACATACAACTAACTATTTTTTCTTTTTTATTGAACTTAATATAATTGTTTTCAAAAAAAAAAAAAATCAGCCTTCTATGTCAAAATATATTTTAGTAAATATATTTTTTAAATCCCTATCCAAGTAATTAAGGGAAATAGAAAAAATTAAATTGTTCTCGTTTATTCTTGTTTCATGTAATAAATGATGCTCACATATAATAATATAGTTCTCATAATAAGCAGGTAAATCTTCTAAAGAATAATACATTACATTATCTAAGATCATGTCTGTTCCAGAAATATAAGTTTCAATACTTTCTCTATATTCTATATGTGCATCTTCATTTTCTGCAATAACTACTATAAATCTATGTTGACTAAATTGTGGTAACAAAATCGATGAAACTTCTATACAAAATCTATCGATGGCAATATTTGAAAGCATATGTTTATTACTTCCATTTATTTTCTTCCAGTTATTCAATATACCAGTTATCTTATTTCTTAAAATTAAGCGGTCTCCACTTAAAAAATAATGTTTATCAACAACGAAGTTTTGTGTTTCTAATAAGTTAGATAAAATAAAAGTAAACAATGGTTTTTCAAAACGAATATTCTTTATCAAAGATACTTCAAATTCTCTTTCAAAAGACAAAATTAGTTGTGAAATATCTGGAAAAGCTTCAATTATTCTTTGTCTTTGATATTCATAGTCCATTTTTAATAATGTGTAGTTATTTACATTATAAGGAACCATTCTAAATATGATTGATAAATATATTATCTCTTGTAAAGTTATATTTTTTTTAGTTTCTTCATCGAAAAATTCATATACTAAATTACTAATTTTTTCTGTAATTACACTTTTTTTCATATAATCAAATGCTATTTTAGGTATCGATAAGATTCTTTTTTTAGATTCACTTAACATAATATAGACACTCTTTACAAAAAAGATAAATTCTCTCTTACTCAAATTATTAGAAAAACTACTTAAAAGACTATTAGTAAAGTTTTCCGCCAAAATCCAACATTTTTCATCTATATTTTCATCTAATAAATCACATCTCATCCAAACCGATAAAGTTAAAAATCTTTTCATAAATTCATTTGAACTTCCCTGCTCATCTAAATAGTTGAATTGAGAAAAAAATATTTCAACCTTTTTTTTAAGCTGAAAAGCTTTCGAAACAGATATAAATTCTTCCTCTACTATAGATAAATAATCTCTAGTTCCCATAATATATCGAGAACATACTCTAAGAAATTTCGACTCTTTATATATCTCTTTTACTAATTCATAATGTGAGTATTCTGATAAGAATTCAATTTGACAAACTGAAAGTTCAATTTTTATATTTTTAACTTTATCTCCCAAAATTGTTTCTATTCTAGAGAAATCTCTTCTAATGGTTTCTGATGTAACATTCAGATTATCTGACAACTCTTTTAAATTCATATATTCCAAATCAAAAAAATATTCTATAATTTTAACTTGTCTTAAAATATCTTTTTCAATGTAATCTTCTATCATAATATCTCTCCAACTCATCAATATACCTTCAAGATTAATAGAAGAACAAAAATATTTTTTTATTATTTTTGTTTTTGGAGATATAAAAAACATAAAAAAAGAAAGTTAAATGTACATATATTAAATACTCAGACCGTAGACAAAAAAGAGTTGGCAATTAAACCACTCCTTTTTATTAGCCTTTGTATAAATTTGAAATAAAAAGCCATAGGCTTTTTTGTTTTCCATAGCAATAGCTAGTTTTTTTTATTCATGGAAGCAGACGTAAGTATCCATATGCAAAGCGATTTTTCAAGACTTAGATATTGCATCCAATGTATACCATAATTTTCTTTTGCATCTGCAAGTATTCGTTCAATGGTTTGTTTTCTCTTTTTGTAAATTTTTTTATTCAACGCCGTATGACTATGATATGTTCAAATTCATCCATAAGATTAGCCCAATCATGAAGTAAAGATAATCATCCTATTTCAAAAGATATTTGTTTGTGTGCTATTCTATTGAAATTATCTATTAGACCAACGAATCACAAAATACAAAATGAAGAAAGAAAATGCTGATTATCAGAAAGATAATACAACGTATGCTTCATTAAAGAGAATGGATGAATATGCTTGGTTAAAAGAAGTTGAAGATCAATCACTTAGCCAAGTTGCCATTGATTAGAATACATTCCAATCTAATTTTAGCTTTCTAAAATTTAAAAGTAAGAAGTATTCTAAAAAGTCATATCGAACCGCTATGGGAATAAAAGTAAACATTATCTACTTTTACGTATCCAAAGTTGGCTGGGTAAAAATGACTGAATAGTTACGTTTCAAAGGTAAATTAATGAATGTAACCATTATCAAAGCGAAATCTGGTAAATAAATATTTTGCCAGGTTTTTAGTTGACACTGAAAACTTCAAAAAAGAACCTCTGACTGAATCAATTGGTTTTGATTTAGGTCTTACTCATTTCTGTGTCACGTCCCCAGATGAAAAGATAGGGAATATGAAATTCTATAGTTCATTAGAAAAACGTTTAGCGATAGAACAACGGAAGCTTTCAATACGCTTTGAAGTAGCGAAAAAAACAATCACAAATTAAATGCGTGTAAAAACTATTAAAAAAAATTGAAAATGGCACGTACCCATGAGAAGATTTCTAACCACCGCAATGGCTTTTTACACAAACTGTCCTCAAAAATAACTGATGAAAACCAAATCATTTGTATTGAAGATTTAAACGTCAAAGAGATAGTTAAAAATCATAAGTTAGCTAAATAAATAGCAGATGTATCTTGGAGTGAGTTTGTTAGACAATTGGACTACAAATCAGCATGGAAAAGTTGTATTTTAGTTAAGATAGACCGATTCTATCCTAGATCACAAATTTGCTCTTCTTGTGTTCATTTAGATGAAAAAAAGAATTACATGTTCACGAATGGGTTTGTACGAAATGCGAAACATCATGATAGAGACATCAATGCTAATATGAACATTAGAAACGAAGGACTTTCGGGGATAACTTAGTAAATTTACGTCCGTTAGGACGTATTACCTAAGGAACCAAAGATTTTAGTCGTGGGATGTCAGAGAATATGAGAAAAAATATCTTTAAATAATGTCGTTTTTCTAAATCTTCGGACACACTTTTTACCAACAGTAGAGAAATGTGGGATAGGATCATCGAATGAATAACATGAAAACCAATGATAATCAGCATTTGTTTCAACGTCTTTAATTGTTTATCTCATAGAACGGATACCAAATAAATATTGGATAAATACTAATTTAACTATGACCACTGGATCAATACTGGACGTTCATAGATCGAATACGTGAATTTTATAATGGGATAAATGAAATCAAACTGAAACACAGCATCATATCTTTCTAACTAAGGGATCTTTTGGTATAAGACCATCAATTGTAAACGTAGCAAATTGATATATATCATTAATCAATTGTTTTATTAATCAGTAGAATTAGTCCCATAATAGTTTATGCAATTAGTATAAAACAAAAAACTGCAAACAACCCTCCCAATTTAGGAGTTTGTCTACAGTCTTAAAATACTTACCTTTTATGTTTTCAATAAAAAATAAAACAATAATTATATATCATTGATTGATTCATAAATAGTTTTTTCTACGTTTTCAATAGATATAGGTATTATTTTTGTTTTTTTTGTATCTTTTCCTAAAGAATATAGTTGGTTATCGCAAAATACTATTCTTTTACCATTATATAACCATTCATCTTCTAATTCATCTAAACTATGATAAATAGTACCACTAATATCACTTTCAGAAAAAAACTTTTGTATTATATTTCTAAAGTATAGATATCTAATATCACTACTCGCTACAATAATAATTTTCTTTCTCTGTATCTTCAAAATAATATATTTTATTATATTATTCAAAGAATGTTGTTCACATAGATGCGCTAATTCTATGCAGTTAAAAACTTCTTGTACTTTCATACAAGCACAGACTATATCTTCTTCCTCAGCGTAACCTGTAGGAGCCACCCACTTCGATATGCTTATATCTACTCCATTATGGATAGTCGTTGAACTTTACTCTATTCGAGTCTTAGCTGCAGATTGCCCATTAAAAAATACTTAGGATTTAACCTTATATCATCTAATAAATTTTTTCTGCTTTCGCAACATTCACGTTTGTATTATTTCATTACTACGTTGTAGTTTTATCAGCTTTAGGGTTTCCCTGCAATTCGAGTGGTTATTAACACGCTAATTTCTCAACATGTAGACTATCTAAATAATAATCTAAATACTCATTAGAAATAATTAAACTAATGCCTATTGTTAACTCATGAATAATATTAGAATTGAAATATCTATCTTTGTTGTTTTTCGACCATAAATCTAGACACCTCAGTAACCTTTGCTTTATTATTTTTTGTTCATTATTTAAAATATAAATAGGGGTATGAATATATTGTTGAACGTTTCCAAATAGAGTACGAGCAAAGTTAATAAAACATTTTTTAAAAACTAAGCTTTCAAATATAGCAGTACCAAATTTTATTTCTAAAATATTTTTTAACTCAAATAATTCTTGATTTTTCAAAATAATAGTATTATATGCAATTTCAAAATCCTTCAATAAATGCTCAACATTATTTGATAAATAGTATTTACTAAAAAATAAAGAATAGATATATAGTAATTCATTTTCTGACATTTTAATATTACAATTTAGTTGTTCTATTCCTTCTGACAATATTTTAAACAATGGTTGTTTTTTAGCATTTTCTCGATCTAATTCTAAGAATGTTACAGAATATTTTTTGCAACGTATAAATCCTATTTCTATTCCACGATAAATTAAAAATTTATCAAAATCTGTATATTTCCTATTAAAAAGTTTTTTCTCGACATAATTAATTAGCTTATAGGAAAAGCTCTTAATATTCCCATACCTTACTCTATAGCCATTCCAATCAGTTAAACTTACAAGCATTATTATCATATAACGGTAATCTAACTCTGGAATACATATATGGTTGTTTACTACATAACCATAATAATCAAAGAATTCCAAAACATTATTTTTTACTTTATAAGCTTTACTCAATGAAATATGATCCTTTTCAGCCAAGTCTAAACTAGAAAAATCTCCTTCAAAAAAATGACTCAGTGCTTTCAAAAAATAAGAATCAGAATATATTATTTGAATAATATCTGTTATATTTGTACCTTCCTTAAAATAAACAATAAAATAATTTCTTTTTTTGTACATAACATCGATAAAATCAATTATCTTTACAGAAATTTCATTCAAATCATTCACTATGGTACCTGGACAAACTTCTAAAGCTTTACTTGCTTCATGAATATTAATTTCTTGAAGATCATATAATTTTTCACACAAATAAACTTGTCTATATATATTTTTCTCCAAAAAATTCCCTAACAATGTGATCCCCTCCTAATATTGTCAGAGTGTCAAATATATTTTTATTCAATAATTGTTTATTACCTAGCACTTAACTTAAACACTCATCAAAAATATTTTACTACTTTTGATTATAAGTACAATATATTTTATTCATTTAAATCATTAATATGTGAACTACTCACCACTTAGCTAAATCTGACGTTCTTGATCCTTAGAGTAAAATTTTCTTGAGAATAGAGTATATTTTTTAGCTTCAAATAGATTGATCTCTTTCTTCTTAGAGAATAACACACGTCTTAACAACTTATATTGTTCACTTTTAGCTTCTTTGCCGTTTTTTGATGTGAAATTATTATTATCAATTTCTTGTCCATCAGAAGAAATCACAAAGCCAGTAATACACAAGTCAATGCCAATTGCATTATTAGTATTAAGTAATTCTCTAACTTCTTCTTTGCACAACAAAGAAACATAGTATTTCCCACTTGAGTGACGTGAAATTGTAGCAGATTTGATCATCCTTTTTGGTTTCCTATAAAGTTTAATTCTGATTAGGGATTTCAATTTAGGAATTTTAATGTTTTATAATCTGGGATAATAAAACCCATTAAGTTGTATTTCTTATTCTAATTTAAATTAAATAGCATGACACAAAAGACAATCTTTTGCTAAGTCTATAATGATGTATCCAAGTCTAGATGATTACATTCTTAAGAAAGAATACATTTTCTACTTTTTATAATAAATGTTTATAAAATAATTCGTCACAGTGTTAATCTGCTTTTCATAAATATTAACATTCAGATGAAAAGTTATATATCCATAATATATTTAGAACATTTATCGTAAAATCCTTGAAAAAGAAGAATAACGAACTACCTATATTAAGTAGTTCATTATTCTTCTTTTATTATAATATAATATTTTAAGTTAAATACCCACGCTATTAAAAACAACCCATATAAAATAAATAAAAGTAATATTAGGCTTTAAGTATCCATATTATTTAGAATAATCTTTTTATAGTTTTTAATTTCTACAATAAAATCATTCACTTTTTAAATTTTTGGATAACTATCCATGAGATTTAACATGTAATTTAATAATATATATCTTTAATACATTTTGTTCAATCATTGTAATTTATTCAGTAAGTAACGAATAAAGAAGAATACAAAAGTTATTGAACTAACTAATAAAGATAGAATCATCGTAGTTGGATAGGTAGATGAAACTTCAACTATAGTTCTTTTTCCCTTACCTTTAATAGACACTAAACCATTGTCATTTTCTATGGGAACATTTTTTCCATTTACTTTTACAACGGTCCCCCAATAATTGAATATAGGTAATGTGATTTTTTTTTCATTCTCACCTTCTACCGTATAAACTATTTTAGAATTATAATCTTTGTGGGACGCATTCTCCCATCGATCACCAACTTTTACTTCATGTTTCTTTAAATGATCTTTGTATTTTAATGCATCTAATGGTGCATAGTCATAAAGTCCTCCAGTTCTTGAAGTTGTATAACGTGTAACATCTTTTTTGGTCATAATTAAACGACCTTTATATGACTGAATTTTGTGTGAATAATTTGCTTCTGTTGCTATAGTCACAGTAAAAATAAGAAGAACCATTCCTACAAGGCTCCACATACTTTTTTTGTTGCTTGTTTTCCACTTTAAAAACACTATGGTTAAGATCAATGAACCAAAAAGCACTTGAAAACCCAAGATTCTCCAAGGAAATTGAATGATTTGAATAGGTGTTTTTTGTAAAAACTCCCATGGAAAAAGATTCGTTGATAAAAACCAAGTGGTCACTGCACAAAAATAAATAATCTTTTCTTTATTGGCAAATTTTTTTAAAAAGAAAAGTGGAAGAACCAGTGAAATCATACCAATTGTTCCCATTGTAAACGTAACTAAATCATTATTTACTGCACCGATTAAACTATCAGAAATATTTAATGCCCTTTCTTGAAGGTTTGTGCGAAAAGGACGATTAATTTTTTGATATAGGACTTGTTGTAACATCGGATACCAAACGTAAGCTGTTAAAAGAATGGTCCAACCAACAGCTTTTATCATATTTAATATCAGATCCGACATTTCTTTTTTCTCTTTTCGATTAGAGAAAAGAGAGCCGATAAACAAGAAGCCAATAACAAGCACACTCATAAAGGTGGAGAGAACATGGGTATAGATCAGTAAACTCATACTGATAGCTAAAGGAATCACGCAGTTCTTTCTTTCAAAAAGAAGATTATATGTGTAATACAAGACAACTGGTATAATTGTCAGAGCAATTGACTCTGAAATTGCAGAACGCTGATATATATCAATTAAACGATAACCATAAAAACTATATAAGCAGCTAAACAGAAAGGCAGCGTCAATTCTTTGGAAAAATTTTTTACCATAATAATAAATTATTATAATTGTACAAACATTAAGTACCCAAACATATAAGATATAGCTTAAGATTAGGTTATTTGTAATCCAATAAAAAATTACAGCCGGAAACAGTGTGAGATATGGATAAAAAAAGTTTACTCCCCCACCATAACTATTAAATGTGCTAAAATTAACCGGACCTAAAAATATAGAGGACAATCCTTTTATTCTAGAAAAATGAAATGCTAGGTCCCCTGTTGTTGATATTTTTTGTGTATCATTAAAAAATAAGAAAGAATAAAGACTAGCAATAACCACAAGTAATACAGGTAATCCTATTTTTTTATTTATTTTCAAAACGTTATTATTTTCCCTTCCATAAATACTTAATATATTTATTATTAATAACATTCATAATTTTAACAAATATGAGTTATTTCTGTCATTTAATCTTTTTTATTCCCATTAAAAAGCCATATATATTTTTTTAAGTAAATATTATTTTATTATATAAATAATTCAATCATGAGCAATAAATCATAAATTATATAATGATTATAGATAATAAAAAGAACTGGAGCACTATCTTTAAACAATAGTACTTTAGTTCTTTTTGATTATTATCTAACTTTATTATTCATTCCCCACGCTTTGCGAAGTGAGTCTTCAGTATCTTTTTTTATCTGTCCAGTAGTTCTTACTATTTCTCCATGATCATCTAACTCTGGAACGATTGGGTACTTTTCTCTAAATAAATCTAATTCTTTCACCACGTCATTAAATAAGTCCTGCTTATCTTCTTGCGTAAGGTTTTGCTTGATATATTCATCCAAGGCTTTTCTCAATAATTCATCTCTAGTCATATTTGTTTCATATTTTTCTACCAAAACTCTGGAAGTAGCATTTAACAGAGTTGACAGTTTTAAAGGATGCTTAGTTGAATAGACTTTATCAAACTTTCTGATTGGTGCACCAACTTTTTTGACCCTTCCTCTCTCCTGCCTTTCTATATTTAAGGAAGCTTTTCTTTCTTGAGACTGTCGTACTTTAAGTTGCTTATTTTCAGTTGGAGTAGTTTCTTGCTGCTTTTTCTTTGCTTCTGCTTCTTTTTTTATCTTGGCAAGCCCTTTGTTGTTTCCAAAAATATCTAGTCCTTTGATATCAGCCAATTACTCCACCTCCGCATACCAATTCTCGTGCTCTTCCAGTTCTTTTAAAATACTGATAAATAGTTCATGGCTTTTTCGATCCCATTGTTTTAAAAGACCTTTTTTTGTCTTCTCCATCGTAATGCCTGAACCATCATACCGTTTTAAACGTGCATTTTTTAGTACAACGTTTTTAATCAAATGTTCCCCATAAATTTCTTTAGCTTGTTTATACATTTCTTGGTCCACTGCGTCGCCACTTTCTAGCATGAAAGGAATCACACCAGCAACGTATAAGTTCGTATCAAATTCTTTCACAAAAAAGTCCATATACTCTAGGTATTGCATCGCATTTCTCATCGATTTTACTTGGGTCTGTAAAACAACGATTGCCCAGTCTGCGATGTACATTGCGGATTTACTATACACAGATATTGAAGGTGGGACATCTAAATAAATGACATCAAATTCATCAAATAATGGCTCTAGCTTTTCTTTCATGTATTTAAATTGGGATAATGAATCATTATATTGTTCTTTGATCCAATCATCATACATTTCAAACGACATATCTGCCGGAAGTATATAAAGATTATCAATAACTTTATAGACAGCGTCTTTAGGTGGAAGATTATTGATCAATACATCAGTTACGGTATTTTCGTAAACGATTGGTTCACCATCTCCCCCGCCTTCCTCTTCAGTGAAATTCATATGTGTCAAGTTCATTACATCAGAAGTATTTCCTTGCATATCCAAGTCAATTATCAAGGTTCTTTTTCCTTCATTAACTGCTGATTCAAAACCTAACATCTGCGCGCACGTACTTTTACCTACGCCACCTTTAAAATTACCGATTACATATTTTTTCGCTACCACGTTCCTACCTCTTTTCTTTTACTAATATTATGTTTAATACTATTATAACATATTTATTTTTAGTTACTACCACAAAAAAGAGAAATATGTACTACCTTATAATTAATAAGTGAGAGGTAGTACATAAATAAGAAAAAGATGAAATATATTGATTTATAGCTTTCCTCAAAGTAATGCCGTTATTTAAGAAGTTTCCAATATATATTGAACTTCCTCTTTAAAAACACAAAAATAAATACTACCTTATTTAGGTAGTATTTATTAAAAGATACGTCAATTTTGATTAAAAATATACTACTTGAATCTCTCATAACTAAAGTCACAAAATTTTTGGGAATAGAGCATAGTTGATATCTTATTTTTTCACTAATAGCAATGTCTCTTATTAACCAAACGATCCCCGTAGTTCCTATGGTTCTTAATTTTTCTCTAGACTAATAATTGTATCTTTAGACCTTCGGTGATAACATGGAGTAAAATAAAAAAACACTAGGTATTATATACTAGTCTTCAGTAACCGACGGTTTTAGAATAAACTAGAGTGTACTCTCCCATCTATTCACTCCAGCCATATTTTCCAAAAGCTTTTACCATTTCAATTTCTGAAACTTTTAACCCTTTCTCAAAGTCCTGAAAACTTTCTTCAATCGATTTGCGATCGTGTTCTTTTGCTATTTGAGTAGTGTCTAATATGAATAAATTGCCTTCTTGTTTTGCTTGGATAGTGTCTCCGTTTTTTAAACCAAGAGAACTTGGAAGGATCACTCCCACGCTATTGCCGATCTTTCTAACCTTCAGTTCTTTGCCATGTTATCACGCTCCTTCTAGCTTTTGATGAATAAGTTATAACACGTTATAACTTCAATTGCTAACGGTGCTGTTTAATGGGTATCATTCCGTATTATTATTTGATAAAATAAGAAACTTAGAAAGCTGAAAACATATAAAAACTCTATCAGAATACTAGCGAACTATTCATCCTTCCATTAACATCCATTTAAGTATTTTTTTTATTATATATATAGGTTTAACATATGTCGTTTGATTGATATAGCTAAAGTTATAATTCAACTGAAGTCAATTCATCTACACTAATAAAGTCGCGGCTATTCTCGGATAATCTATAAAAAAGAAGCTGTTCTTCTTAAGAACGACCTCAAATCATTAGATTATTTTTTTCAAATATTCATAAAAATTGTTAAGTATTCCACGTAACAATACTGGAATAACTTTATTTTCTTGAATCTCGTAATAAACTCTATACGTGGTACCCGCATACTTAAATCCATTAGACCAAATATCTGATAAATCTCCAGTTTTTTGTTCTCCCTTATATGGATCAATCGCAATTTCATAACCAACCTATAGAGGATAAGCGACTTCTGCCTAATTACGTTAAAAAATATTGAAAGTAACTCTATGTAGCAAAAAATATCCAGAATTTCATTTCCTTAAAACTGATCGAGATTGTATCTAAAAATATATACTACCGTTTTTAGGTAGCATATATTAAAATATGTACTTTTGTTGGAAAAATCACTACATAAATTATTATATTGGTATATATCATTTATATATTTCGGTTATGCTATAACAGTCTTGCTATCTGCTACCCCGGCCTAATCTGGCAAGGGGAGGAGAAGATATAATGAAATACCTTTTTGATTTTGTTTTTGCAATTCTGGCAGAGGTAGCTGCACACTATATCTGCAAATGGCTTGATTGCAAAATTGCCAAAAAAGACAGTAAGCCTACCCATTAATTCTATAATATAGAAACGTAAAAAGGCCCCATCAGCCTGCACGCTGGTGGGGTTTGGGGATATAATGAAATACCTCTTTGTTACTTATAATTATATCATAATTAGTCACGAATGTAACGAATAGAAAAAACTATTTAGAACGGTAGATCATCATTGCTAATATCAATCGATTGTCCATCAAATGGATTTTGTGAAGCATTAAATAAATTGTTATTAATTATCGCTGCTTTTAACTAAGCCTCTCTCCTTCTATTATAAAAGAAGATATATATTATTTCTTAATTACCTACTACCTTAAACTGAAATTTAAATACTACTTAAATTTCAGTTTAAGGTAGTATTTAAATAATCTAAAAAAGTTATCTCAATTGTTATGCTTACATAATACGATTTTAAAAAAAAAGAATAATATATAATTAAACATTACCTTTAAATGGTAGTATTTAATTGTATAAAAACAAAAAATATTTATTCTATTCTCTTAACTTCAATTAAATTATGCTGCACACCTTTATATAAATCATATGCAACTCATTAGCTAAATAAACTACATGCATGTAGTTTTATTTCTTAATTTAATACTACCTAAATAAGGTATTATTAAATTAAGAAGTGTATATATTTAAAAATTTAAGACTATTTTTTATGAGTTATGCAAATTTATCCGATGTTTTTCTTATTATAAACTACCTATTTTAGGTAGTTCTTATTTTTTTACATATTAAGTAGTATTTAATTGTAATTTGGTAGTATTTTTTTATTATCTTATTCCATTAAAGGTAGTACATAATATAAATAATGGTAGTATATAATTTAAGTATTAATGGTAGTATATAATTTAATAGGTAGTATATAACTACTTTAAAATAATTTTTTTCAGATTTACACGGTAGTATATAATTAAATAATCTGATTTTAATGGTAGTACATAATTATTATATATATCTGTTATTGGTAGTACTTATTGTATTTTTTAGTAGTATATAATCTATTGTTTTCTAGTCTAAATCTTTGTTTTATAAGAATAATGCAATACATACTACCTAAATAAGGTAGTATGTATTGCTAGTAAAGGTAGTATGTTTTATACGCATTAGGTAGTTCTTAATTTATTTTTTGTTTTAACGATGGTAGTACTTAATTATCTTTCATTTTAAAACTAAATTTTATTCATATGTCATTCTGGTAGTATTTAATTATAAATAATATTTATTTAAAGTAGTTCTTAATAACTTAAAAGGTAGTACATAATTAATTTTATTTATGATTTTAGGTAGTATTTAATTAAAAACCGGTTTTAATGCGTTTGCATTTTTTATTTATCTTTGCTATTTTCGAAAAGAATAGGTAATTTTACATAAATAAAACAATGTGAAAGTAGAGGATCTACA
>NZ_JBIOLX010000003.1:0-69604 GCF_051711065.1 Enterococcus sp. DIV0703
AAAGAGATCGATCAACCTGCGGTCAATAACTGTATCATATTAGCGATGAAACTTTATGATTTTTCTTTTGAAGAAGCCATTGGCGATATTTTAGGCAGTGAAGTCAAGGTGTTGTCTGAAGCTGATTATCAAGTGAAGGAGAATGAACCGTTAAACTATCAACGAGACATTAAAGAACAGTCCAATTTTTCAGAAGTGTTTTCTTATTTGACCAAAGAACGAGAAATCGACCCAACGATTGTGACCTTATTTAATCAAGCCAATCTAATTGGTGAAGATCGCTATCAAAATATTATTTTCAAATTTTTTGATCGAACCCAAATCATGAATCCTACAGTGGTGGGCGTGGAATTAAGAGGAACACGTTATTTACCAGAAGAAAAACGGTTGATTAAGGATCGTCCTTATTTTCTTTTCCAACACCCAGGGAATCAAAAAGATGCGATGTTTTTTGCTAGTTTAAACTCGAAAATTCCTACTGGAGAACTAAAAGTATTTGAAGCACCGATTGAAGTGATGAGTTATCTTTCTTTATATAAAGAAAATTATTTTGGTGCGAAAAAAGTATTAGTAAATACTGATTTTTGTGCCATGTCAGGTTTGAAGCACCAAGTCGTAGAATCCTATTTTAGAAAAGTATTAGAATCCAATCGGAAGATGGCAGAAGGGAAGAAAACGATCGTCCCACGTATTTCATTGTGTGTGAATAATGATGAAGCAGGACGAGACTTTGTCGATCGTTTTAAGAAGTATTTGGCACAAAAGGGATATTCAGAAACATTTATCAATTATAATGTTCGTCAAGAATTGCCGGTATCACAATTGGGGAAGTCTGAATCCTTTGACTACAATGATTTATTAAAAGAAACCAATCATTTGAAAACTATCGATCGATCCATGATGGTTCAAGAAGACAACTTGATGGAACGATTTATATTGGCTAAAGAAGATAACGTGGTGGAACGATCCATAGTAACTGAAGAAGATAACATAGTAGAACAGTCTATGATAGCCAAAGAAGATAATGTGATGGAACAGGCGTAGAGGTATCTGAATGAAATGGAAACTAATAGTGTTTGGTTCAGGTCTTCTTTTATTGCTTTTTCCTTTTTTTATTATGCTAAATATGATGATACAAATGATTGGTTCAGTAGGAGCAACAGAGGAAACAAGTTCTTACTCAGAAGGAATGTTTACAGGAGAGTATACGGAAGATTTACCTATTTTTGAAGAAATCAAAGGAAGAGGGCCTATTACAGATGAACATGCGAGATATGCGGTAGGAGCGGCAGTTAAATACAAACTATTACCTTCAGTCATTCTTTCACAATTCGGATGGGAAAGTGCTTATGGACAATCTTATTCTGGAAAAAATGACCACAATTATTTTGGGATAACCTGGTATTCAGGTTGTCCTTACCCTAAAGGAAGTGCAAGAGGTGTCGGAGGAAGTGAAGGGGGAAACTACATGAAGTTTCCTAATGCAAAGGCATGTTATGCATATTATGGGTATATGGTGGCTACTCAATCCAATTTCAATGCGTGTGTGGGAAATAAAGACCCTGGACAATGCCTTTTAATTCTAGGTAGAGGTGGGTATGCAGCGGCAGGAATTACCGAAGGAAGCGCATATTATCAAGGAGCTATGGGAATTATTAAATCCTATAATCTAACTGAATACGATGAATTTGCGATCAAAAAATGGGGAAGTATTGGTTCAACTTCTAGTGGCGGAAGTACTGGTAGTTTAGGTGGTGGATGGTACAATCCGTTTCCTGGATCAAGTTTAGATCGAAGTTCATTTTTGGGAGGACAACTTTTTGGAAAAAATCCTGGAGGAGAATTTCGCGTGAATGGTTTCCATAATGGCTTAGATTTTGGATCGGTTGATCACCCTGGAAATGAGATACATGCGGTTCATGCAGGAACTGTCGTATTTGCTGGTAATCCAAGTATTGCAGCATTGGGTTCATGTGTCATTGTGATAAAGGATGGTGATTTAAGTATGGTGTATCAGGAATTTGGTTCTTCTCCTTCAAATGCACGTGTGAAAGTGGGAGATAAAGTCAAAGCAGGACAAGTAATAGGAATAAGAGATACGGCACATTTACACTTAGGATTTACTAAGAGCGATTGGTATGCTGCACAAGCTTCAGCATTTAAAAATGATGGTGTTTGGTTAGATCCATTACCTTATTTACAAAAAAGTAGAAAGTAGGAGAAAAGATTGAAAAAAGTTATATTATTCAGTTTACTAGCGGTTCTTTTTCTTTCGGGCTGTCATAAAAAAGAGGAAACGAAAGTAACAGAAACAAATACCAGTCATTCAACTATGGTTTTGGAAGATAAAATGACTGAAACAAGTAAAGAGCCCGAAAATCCACGTCCGATGTTATTAGCATTTGGCAATAAATTTCTAAACTTTAATTCATTAAAAGAACGGAATCAATCAGTTAAAGAATATATGACAGAAAAATGCCAAGAAGAGAATGGCATTAATGTGGATTTAGATGCTAAATTTCGTAGTGTAGGAAAAATTATCAAAGTGTTTCAAGACACAGATAGCGAAAAACAATATGCATTATTGGGTGAAGAAGATAGTCGTGGCGTGAAAAACGAAGTCCTATTTGTTGTTCAACTGATTGAAGAAGATGGTCAATATAAAATTGACAATTTCCGCTATGAACAACTTCATGTACATTAAATTCTTAATTTAAACAATTTCTATGTTCATTTATTTTCTATAACCAAAACATTGACGAACGTTAAAGCGTACGCTATAATCAGGGATGAATAAACATAAAAGGATGTGAACATAATGGAAGTCACTACACCGACAAATGCTCGTAATAATATTTATGGGTTGATTAGGCACGTTGTTTCTGATAATCAACCTGTAGAAATTATCAATACAAAAAATGAGAATGAGAGTGTCGTTATGATCAGTAAATCTGATTGGAATGCGATTCAAGAAACATTATTTTTACAAAATACAGGGGTTCTTGATCAAATTAAACGTCACGAAAATGAAGGCACAGAAGAGCTAGGTGAAATTGATTGGGATTCACTATAGAGATTAAGAAAAATGCCAAAAAGGATTTACCAAAATTGAAAGCAGCAGGATTGCATAAAAAATTTGATGAACTGATTCAAGTGATTCGAGAAAATCCTTTTCAAACTCCACCACCATATGAAAAATTAGTTGGTGTTCCATATTATTCAAGAAGAATTAATATACAGCACCGATTAGTTTATAGCGTAGATATAAAAGAAAATGTGGTAGTTATCCTTTCTGTATGGTCACATTATGAACGTGGATTAAATTAGAAAAAATATACTAGCACCATGTAACTCCCAAAGAAAGTTAGAGGTGAGAAAATGACTTATAATTTTTACGATGAATATTCTATCGCGCGTAATCAATGCACTTGAACAAATGGCCAAGGAAGAAAAGCGCCAAGAACAATTCATTGAAAAAGAAAAAGTACAGGAACACGATTTAGAGTTATAAAAAATTGAATAGAAAAGGGTACGCCTTTTCTAAGGAGGGGCGTATCCGCTCCTCCTTCTTTTATCTTTATGGGAGGAGAAAACATGTACAATCAAAAACAAGAAAACTTAAAACAATTATTTAAAGAAACGTTTCAACAAGTTACAACTGATTCTGAATCTTTCATTCAGTTTCTTAATCAAATAAAGTTGCTCCATAAGTATGATTTATCTAGTCAACTCTTTATACATGGTCAGAAGCCACAGGCAACACATATTGCAGATTTTGATACATGGAACTCTTTAGGTAGATATGTAAAAAAAGGGGAAAAGGCTATTACGGTACTTCAACGCGAACAAAATCATATGACTGTAAGCCATTTTTTTGATGTATCTCAGACTGTTGGAAAAGAGATCAAATTTCCTGATTACACATTTAACGATGAAAAATGGGCGCTCTTTTTTTCTCAAGAGATTCAAGATCAAATTGATGAACAAATTGATTTGAATGCTGATCCAATTATTCGTCGGTTATCTATAGATTTAGGAGTATCTTTAGCCAAAAGTAAAAGTTTAGGAGTTGAAATTCCTAAAATAAAGAATATTGAGTTAACTCAGTTACAAAATTTTTCTCTGTTTGTTGAAATTCTAACGAATGTAAACACAATCAATCAATTTCTAAGCAAAGAAATTTTAGTTTATAAAAAAGAAAGGGAGAGAGAAGATGAACTTAGATTACTACGAGAACGAGACAGGACAATTGATTCCGAAAATCGAGTATCCACACAACGAACCACTAGGCAGATTTGGAAAAATAGCCGTCGAAAAGCTTCAGGAAGAAAATCCAGTGGAATATCAGATCAAGTTGATGGAAGGCGAACTAATGAAGTGGGGACACGAGATCAACAAAAAAGTGTGGAACAGAGTAAGCGAATTGACGGAAGCATTGGAAGAAGCCAATCCACTGACACCAGCTCAACAAGCGAATTTCGAGGAAGCGTCGAAGATACGAATGCAATTTCGGGAACAAGCAATCGAAATCGCAATGAGCGAGATTCTATAGATGGAAAATCCAATTCAGATATAAAAGACTTTGAAGAAAAACAATCTTCGGAGTCTTTTTTTGTTGAAAAAAATCCTGATTACGAAGAAATTACTCCAGATTTTACAAAGGAAGAACTAAACAACGTATTGAGACGTGGATCAGGCGTTGAAGGTGGAAAAATACGTATTTACCATTTATATCAACGAACTCTCTCCAAAAAGGAAAGAGCTTCTTTTTTAAAAGAAGAATATGGTTGGTCAGGTTCTACTCTAGATATTCAGGGTTCTTCTTTTTCGATGATGGATTGTCGTCCAGGCAAGGGAATTACGGTAATTAAGAAAATCAATAATGAAGACTATGAACGTGTAATGAAATGGTCAGAGGTTGAGGAACGTATCGGTTTGTTAATTCGTCAAAATGAGTATCTAACTGAAGAAGAACTTAAACTTGTGCAATCAAAGAAAGAAGAATCAGTTAAAGAAGCGTTAAGTCAAATGGATACTGAAGCAGAGGAATTAACGCTATTTGATTTAGAAGAGATAGAAACAGAGGAAAAACCTGTTGTAACTGAAGGATATGGAACTGAAGTCGCATTTATTCCGAAAATAGAAGCTAAAAAAGAGATAATCAATCATGGTGAAACAATATTTGAACAAATTTATCGGAATAAAACAAATGGTTTTTCTTTTGAAAATATAGATGTTACTCAATTTTATCCAAGTAAAGCAAGAGAAAAAATCAAAGCTAATCTTGAAGCGATTCGGTTATCGAAAGAAATTAGTCAGACACCTGGGCGAATAACTACTGACAAAGAACGAAAAATTCTTGCTAAATATGTTGGTTGGGGTGGTTTGGCTGCGATTTTTGATGAACGTGATGATCAATATTTAAGTGAACGAAACCAATTAAAAGTGTTGTTATCTGCAGAAGATTACCGAGCAGCTAGAGAAAGCGTATTGACTGCTTATTATACTGATCCACGTATTATCCAAGCAATCTACAAAAAAATTGAAGCCATGGGCTTTAAAGGGGGTACAATTTTAGATCCTTCGACAGGAACAGGGAATTTCTTTTCTGCTATGCCAAAAACAATAAGAGAAAATTCTACGCTTTATGGAGTGGAATTAGATCCAATCACTGGCAACGATACGAAATCAATCCAAAAGAAACGATGTATGCACGTACGAAACAAGAAGAGCTACAAGAAACCTTTAAAAGTTGGGTGATGAATCATAGTGAGGTATTGGAAGAATTACATGCAATCTATGAAGAACGGTTCAATCGAATTGTGCCGAGGACTTATGATGGCAGCCAACTAGAATTTCCTGGTCTGAATCAAAAAATCACCTTACGTCCTGCACAACAAAATGTGGTTGCTCGTATCTTACATGAAGGAAGAGCGTTAATGGCACATTCTGTAGGTGCAGGAAAAACACTTTCCATGATTACAGCAGGAATGATGATGAAAGAACATGGACTAATCAAGAAACCATTGTACGTTGTGCCTAATCATTTAGTGGGAGATTTTGGTACAGAATTATTGCGCTTTTATCCTGCCAAAAAAGTATTGATTACCACAAAAAAAGATTTTGAGAAAAGTAAACGCAAAGAGTTTGTTTCTCGAATTGCCGTAGGAGAATACGATGCAGTCATTATCGGTCATAGTCAATTTGAAAAAATCACGCTTTCTCCAGAGCGACAAAAGAAAATGTTACAAGAAGAAATTGATCGAGTTTCTGAAGCAGTGGCGGAATATCAAATGAATAATGAAGAAGAATCTTGGTCAATCAAACAGATGATTTCTTTTGAAAAACGATTAAACGAAAAACTTGAGAAATTAAATAAACAAGATAAGAAAGACCATATGATCTATTTTGAAGATTTAGGCGTAGACTTTTTATTTGTCGACGAGGCGCATGTTTATAAGAACCTTTATTCTTATACGAAACTATCCAATGTGGCAGGTGTGAACGCTTCTAATAGTTTACGTGCCAGTGATATGGAAATGAAGGTTAAATATCTGTTAGAAGAAAATAATCAACGAGGGGTTGTTTTTGCGACAGGGACACCGATTTCCAACTCAATGTCTGAAATGTTTACGATGCAGAAATATCTTCAGCCAGATGTATTAGAAGCATATGGTGTCAGTCATTTCGACGCATGGGCGTCAACTTTTGGCGAGATTATTTCTTCTTTAGAGATTACTCCTGAAGGTAGTGGTTATCAAATGAAAAATCGCTTTGCCAAATTCCATAACTTGCCTGAACTGATGAACATGTTCAACTTGGTTGCGGATATTCAAACGCCTGATATGTTGAAACTTCCTGTGCCTGAAGTAAAAACAGGAAAAGCTCAAATCGTTGTTACTGAGCCAATTCCATATCAAAAAGATAAAGTCGAAGAATTAGGGAATCGGGCAATGGCGATACGAGAAAGAAAAGTGACTCCAGACGTCGATAATATGTTGAAGATCACGAATGAAGCCAAACTTATGGCTTTAGATCCACGTTTGCTTGAAGATTATGATCCAGAAAAATATGATTCTGAAGATTTGAAGAAAACGAAACTGGCTACTTGTGCCAATAAAGTATTTGCGATCTGGAAGGAAACGAAAAACACGCATTCTACACAAATGATTTTCTCTGACTCTGGTACTCCAACTCCTAAAAAATTTAATGTTTACGATGAAATGAAACGGTTGTTGGTGGATAAAGGAATCCCTGAAGAAGAAATTGTATTTATCCATGATGCGAAAAATGACAAGCAACGAGAAGAGATGTTTGAGAAAATGAGAAAAGGCTCGATTCGCATTATGTTGGGAAGCACAAGTAAGGTTGGGACAGGAACGAATGTCCAAAACAAATTAATTGCGGCACACCACATTGATTGTCCTTGGCGTCCTTCAGATGTAGGACGGATTTTGCGGACATTCAAAATAAAAAAGAATGTGGAGGTAACAGACAATGGCAAAGACAATTTTTGAGGAAATGGGCGGCAAATACGAAAGGCAAGGCGATTATTTAATACCGTGCTTAACTGTACCCGCCGAAGAAGAACAGCCGATAGGCATCTGGGGACAGCGGCATTTGGATTATCTGAAGCATCACTGCAAAGTTACATACACCAATCTTCTTACAAGCGGCAGACTTAACGCTTACCTTGCCGACATTGACAGACAGGCACAGGAACGCTTTGAAAGGCTCATAGAGGGTATGAAACAGGCACAGGGCATAACGGAACAGCTAAAGGCAGAAAACGCCTTAGAATGGACAGGATGCCTCAATAACATAAGGGCTTGTGCGAGGGAGATTGTGGAAAAGGAAATTATTTTTGCATAAACAGATGATTAGTGGCAGGGGGAAATCCTGCCGCTTTTTCTGCTTTAGTTTGTCAGCTTGACAAATAAAGGGTTAAGGAATATAATTAGATTCAGTATTATACAAGGAGTTAATAAATATGCGGCAAGGTATTCTTAAATAAACTGTCAATTTGATAGTGGGAACAAAAAGTAGCAGTCCCGTTTCACTTTTAATATGGGGCTTAGTTTTTTGTACCCAGTTTAAGAATACTTTTATCATGTAATTTTATATGCCCGAAAACATATAAGTGTTTTGGGGCTATTGGAGTTATTTACCCAGTGATAGGAGTATTTATCACTGGGTATTTTTATGCCCTTTTTTGGGTGTTGATAGGAGGAAAATCACATGAAAATAATTAACTTAGGCATTCTGGCTCACGTTGACGCAGGAAAGACAACATTAACGGAGAGTTTATTGTATACCAGTGGTGCAATTGCAGAACCAGGGAGCGTAGATAAAGGCACAACAAGGACAGATACAATGAATTTGGAGCGTCAAAGGGGAATCACTATCCAGACAGCAGTGACATCTTTTCAGTGGGAGGATGTAAAAGTCAACATTATAGATACGCCAGGCCATATGGATTTTTTGGCGGAAGTATACCGTTCTTTATCCGTATTAGACGGAGCAGTATTATTAGTTTCTGCAAAGGATGGCATACAGGCACAGACCCGTATACTGTTTCATGCACTACAGACAATGAAGATTCCGACAATTTTTTTCATCAATAAAATTGACCAAGAGGGGATTGATTTGCCAATGGTATATCAAGAAATGAAAGCAAAGCTTTCTTCGGAAATTATAGTGAAGCAAAAGGTTGGGCAGCATCCCCATATAAATGTAACGGACAATGACGATATGGAACAGTGGGATGCGGTAATTATGGGAAACGATGAACTATTAGAGAAATATATGTCAGGGAAACCGTTTAAAATGTCAGAACTGGAACAGGAAGAAAACAGGAGATTCCAAAACGGAACGTTATTTCCCGTTTATCACGGAAGTGCTAAAAACAATCTGGGGATTCGGCAGCTTATAGAAGTGATTGCCAGTAAGTTTTATTCATCAACGCCTGAAGGTCAATCTGAACTATGCGGGCAGGTTTTTAAGATTGAATATTCAGAGAAAAGGCGGCGTTTTGTTTATGTGCGTATATATAGCGGAACATTGCATTTGAGGGATGTTATTAAAATATCTGAAAAAGAGAAAATAAAAATCACAGAGATGTGTGTTCCGACAAACGGTGAATTATATTCATCCGATACAGCCTGCTCTGGTGATATTGTAATTTTACCAAATGATGTTTTGCAGCTAAACAGTATTTTGGGGAACGAAATGCTGTTGCCGCAGAGAAAATTTATTGAAAATCCTCTCCCTATGCTCCAAACAACGATTGCAGTAAAGAAATCTGAACAGCGGGAAATATTGCTTGGGGCACTTACAGAAATTTCAGATGGCGACCCTCTTTTAAAATATTATGTGGATACTACAACGCATGAGATTATACTTTCTTTTTTGGGGAATGTGCAGATGGAAGTCATTTGTGCCATCCTTGAGGAAAAATACCATGTGGAGGCAGAAATAAAAGAGCCTACTGTTATATATATGGAAAGACCGCTTAGAAAAGCAGAATATACCATCCACATAGAAGTCCCGCCAAATCCTTTCTGGGCTTCTGTCGGGTTGTCCATAGAGCCGCTCCCTATTGGAAGCGGAGTGCAGTATGAAAGCAGAGTTTCACTTGGATATTTAAACCAATCGTTCCAAAATGCGGTTATGGAGGGGGTTCTTTATGGCTGCGAGCAGGGGCTGTATGGATGGAAAGTGACAGACTGTAAAATCTGTTTTGAATATGGATTGTATTATAGTCCTGTAAGTACCCCCGCAGACTTTCGGCTGCTTTCCCCTATCGTATTGGAGCAGGCTTTAAAAAAAGCAGGGACAGAACTATTAGAGCCATATCTCCACTTTGAAATTTATGCACCGCAGGAATATCTCTCACGGGCGTATCATGATGCCCCAAGGTATTGTGCAGATATTGTAAGTACTCAGGTAAAGAATGACGAGGTCATTCTGAAAGGAGAAATCCCTGCCAGATGTATTCAAGAATACAGGAACGATTTAACTTATTTCACAAATGGGCAGGGAGTCTGCTTGACAGAGTTAAAAGGATACCAGCCAGCTATTGGTAAATTTATTTGCCAACCCCGCCGCCCGAATAGCCGTATAGATAAGGTTCGGCATATGTTCCACAAGTTAGCTTAACAGCTTGCAAAAGTCATATAAAATGAGATTTGAAAGGATTAGAGACTAATTATGATGAAATGCGAATGGATATTGTGTCCTGTTTGTGGGAGCAAAACCCGTAATAAAATTAGGAAGGACACTGTTTTGGAGAATTATCCCCTTTATTGTCCAAAATGCAGACAAGAAAGCTTGATTAAAGTTGACAACTTGAAGATAACTGTCATCAAAGAGCCAGACGCTTAAGACGCAGAGCCGATGAAATTGTGGAACAATTCACGAATCATCGGCTCTTTTTGTTTCGTATTTGAAAGAACAAACTCACCAAATAAAAAAAACGATATTCGGGTGGGTTATTTTGTTATACCCTAAATTACCCTCTGAATTTGTTTTTAAATTTGGAGGGATTTTTTTATGTTCTTTTTTCGGGCGGTTATTCATCTGCTCATACGAAGTAAAATTTATCAATACATAGCATATCAGAGAATGGCAGGAAACCAGTTAAAAAAATTTCTGCCAGTGCAGCGGTACTTCTCACCTTGAAAGTGGAAGTACAATCTCCATACAACAGAATTTGTATTTCCCATAACCGTGAAGGTCACAGAGCCTTTGCGGTTTTTCTTTTGTCGTTTTTTGTTGGAAAGTGCCGCAGGGCTGTTTCTGGTGTGCGTTGCCGCTCCCCGCCTCTCCATCTGGATTTTTACATTTCAAAAATTCAGATTGGAGGTATTAGCGGTGAAATACGCACCAAGAAAAGTATATATCAAAGAAAGCGGCGGCTATGTGGAACTGTCCTATACGGATTTCTGCCGCCGCAGGCAAGCCGACAAGGGATATATGGACAAGCTGTTTATCCCCGTCCAAGGTTGTCTGCTTGAAGTCGTAAGGGAGCAATATGCGGACTTCTACCGTGACAGGGAGCGGTGGCGTTACCTGCAAAAATTAGATGCGAGGAACAGCCTGCTATCTCTGGACGGATTTACGGACAGCGAGGGGAATCCTCTGGACTTTATCGCTGATGAAGCGGCGGACATTGCGGAAACCGTTGTCAATGCTGTTATGGTGGACAGGCTGAAAGCCGCCCTGCCTTTGTTGTCGGATAGTGAGCAGGAGTTGATACAGGCAATCTTTTTTGACGGACTTTCCGAGCGTGAAGTCGGGGCGAGGTTAGGCATAACCCAGAGCGTTGTGAACAAACGCAAAGCCAGAATCCTAAGAAAACTAAGAAAGATAATAGAAAATTAAAATTTAAGGCGTTCAGCCCCCTTGTTTTTTCCTTTGGGAAAATGAGGGGGCTTTTCTCTGCCCTCTCAATCAATTCTGATTGGAGGAAGAAAGAATGGCATACAACCACGGACGGGAGGACAGGAAATGGCGTATCTGGAAAGAAGCGGAGGAAAAGCTGCTGCGTGAGTGCGGCGTTGATGAAGTGACCATTGAGCAGATACGCATAGCGGACAGGGCAGACTTCAATTCCAACAGGCGGTTTTACCGATGGACGAATGACGTTGCGGAATACCTTGAGGACATGGCAGACAGGGAGCGGCAAGCGGAGGTGAATACAGTTGCGGAGTTACTGGACGAGATTGAGAGCGAAAATCTCTATCAAGTATTAGTCACGGTGGACGGGCGTACCTTGAAAATCGTCCTGCTGAAAATGCAGGGGTATTCCACAAAGGAGATTGCCCCACTTGTGCATTTGACGACTGGTGCCATCTATGCGAGGTTAGACCATCTGCGGAAGAAGCTTCGGAAAATTTTGTAAGCGTCTAATACATCCCATTATTCTGCGGGCTACTGGGTGGGGAGTGGAATCTCCCCGCTTATTTTTGGCAGGAGGAAAACGGGATGGCATATAAAGCTAAGGCGTACACGCTTCGGGAGGAATCCACGGAAAGCGGTATAAGGTATTTTATCAGTTTTAAGGACGGGCAGGGGGAACACCACGAACTGGAAGTATCCGAGCAGTTATTCTTTGAATTTCGGCAGATGGAACGCAGGAACAGGAATCTTCTCCAATGGGACGAGCGGCACAGGGAGTTTTCGGAAGTATGGGACGAAACGCTGAACAGGCGGGCGTTAAAGCTGCCTAAGAGCATTGAGGAACAAATGATTGAAGCAGAACGGGCGGAACTGCTCTGTAAGGCGGTTGACAGACTGCCAGAGATACAAAGGCGACGTTTCCTGCTCTACTACGAGTATGAGTTCAATTTTTACCAAATCGCCGCTATGGAGCATTGCACCGCTTCTGCAATACAGAAATCCGTTGCTGTTGCAAAGAAGAAAGTAAAAGCGGAAATGAGGAAATATCTCCAACCATGACCGACACCGCCCGAAAAAGAAATCTGTTTTTTATTTGTGTGGGATTGGCGGTATTACATACTCTCACTTTTTTCGTGGGAGTAAATCTATTTTTAAGGAGGTCAACGCCTATGTGCAACAAAAACAAGATAACTGCCCGAAAGGAGGAAACCCATGCAGAAGTTACAGACAGTCAACGCCGAAACGCTCCTTTATGAGCCGCTTGAGAAGCCGTCCTTTGTGGTGGACAGCCTTATCCCCACAGGCTTGTCGCTGTTCTGCGGCTCACAGAAGATAGGCAAGAGCTGGCTCATGCTGAAGCTGTGCTTATGCGTGTCGCAGGGAATCCCCTTATGGGACATGACGACAATGGAGGGCGATGTGCTTTACCTCTGCCTTGAGGACACGTTCTGCCGCATACAGGACAGGCTGTTCCGTTTGACGGACGAAGCGAGCGGGCGGCTTCATTTTGCCGTGGCAAGCTGCAAGCTGTCAGACGGTCTTATCGTGCAGCTTGAGGATTATCTGAAAGACTATCCAGACAGCAGGCTCATTGTCATTGATACCTTGCAGAAAGTCCGTACAGCTTCAAAAGACAACGCCTATGCAAGCGACTATGGGGACATCTCCCTAATCAAAGATTTTGCCGACAGGCACTCTCTGGCGGTCATTGTCGTACACCACATCCGAAAGCAGAATGACAGCGATGTGTTCAACAAGGTGTCTGGGACGACAGGCTTAACGGGGAGTGCGGACGCTACCTTTGTTCTGGAAAAGGAGAAACGGGCATCTGACACCGCCAAGCTGTATGTAACGGGCAGGGACACGCCCTATCAGGAATACACGCTCCGTTTCCGTGATTGCAGTTGGGAACTTGTGGAGAGGAAAACGCAGGAGCAGCTTGCGAAAGAAACGATACCAGATGTCCTTTTTCGGTTGGTGGATTTTATGAGGGATAAGGAAGAATGGGCAGGCACGGCAACGGAGCTGTTAGCCGCTATGGGGGAAACGGAAACCATACCCACGGTGATTACGAAATGGCTGAATGAATATCACACCACATTTTTAAGCGAGAACCGTATCTGCTACCAGTACAGCCGCAGGAAAGACGGCAGGCAGATTGCCCTTGCAAGGAGGGCGGGTGACAGCGGTGACGGCGGTGACAGCGATATTGGGATACCCCCTGTTACTGTCATTGACGCTTAAAGCCATGTAAAGTTGGCGGCTCTGCCCTGCGGGTGACAGCGGTGACGGCAGTGACAGTGATTTTAGGATACCCTGCCGCTGTCATCCCTACGGGAGAACACCCCGCAAACGCAAAATGCAGGCGTGGGATTCACCCGCCCTTTTCGGGCGTGTAAAATCACCCCTGCGGTCAGAAAAATCTCTCCGATTTTTCCGACTGCGTTTACAGGGTGTAACACACTACACTTTGCCCTGCAAAGAGCCGTGTGCCAGACGTTCCCTCTGGACTCCCTTATGGCAGGTCTTACGCCCTGCTATCCTACGCCTTGCGGCTTCGGATAAAAGAACGGCGGCATGACGGTTACAGCTCTTGCGAGGGAGTATCCCAAAAACACCGTCACCATCGTCATGACCGTCATGCAGGGGATAAGGGTGACAGTTACGGCAATCGGCAGGGGGCATCCCAAAACTGCCGTCACCACCGTCACCGCTGTCACCCAAAGGGCAGTTACCCGCCGAAGAAAGGAAGATGATGGATTATGCCCTATGCAATCCTGCGTTTCCAGAAACGCAAAGCGGGCGGCGTTGCGGCTTGCGAACGCCACAACGAGCGGAAGAAAGAAGCCTACAAAAGCAACCCAGATATCGACATGGAACGCTCTAAAAATAACTATCATCTTGTCGCACCGCCAAAGTACACCTATAAGAAAGAGATTAACCGAAAGGTAGCCGAAGCAGGGTGCAGGACAAGGAAAGACAGCGTGATGATGGTGGAAACGCTCATCACGGCTTCACCAGAATTTATGAACCAGTTACCGCCCGAAGAACAGAAAGCGTATTTTACGATGGCTCTGGATTTCATTTCGGAGCGTGTCGGGGAGCAGAATATCCTCTCCGCAGTCGTCCACATGGACGAGAGAACGCCCCATATGCACCTCTGCTTTGTGCCGATTACACCAGACAATAAGCTGTCCGCCAAAACAATTTTAGGCAATCAAAAGAGCCTGTCGGAGTGGCAGACCGCCTACCATGAGCGGATGTCCTCACGTTGGAATCAGCTTGAGAGAGGTCAATCTTCGATGGAAACCAAGCGGAAACACGTCCCCACATGGCTCTATAAGTTGGGCGGCAGGCTTGATAAGCAGTATGGGGAAATCGTGTCTGCCCTGTCCGACATCAACGCCTTTAACGCAGGGAAAAAGCGTGACAAGGCTCTGGAACTGGTTGCCGCATGGCTGCCCGAAGTGGAGAAATTCTCTAAGGAAATCGGCAGACAGCAGGCGTATATCGACAGCTTAAAGGAGCAAATCGGGCAGGAAGCCGACTATGCAGGGCGTATGCGTGATGAAAAGTACGAGCAGGAATTAAAGGTGCAGAAAGCCAACCAGAGGATATTTGAATTGCAGAGAACCAACGAGCAGATGGGGCGGCTGCTCTCAAAGATACCGCCAGAAGTGTTGGAAGAATTACAGAGAACAGGCAGAAACAAATCAAGAGAAAGGTAAAAAGTGAATGAAGAAACAGGATTTTAAGGTGTTAAAGACCAAAGATTTATACCCGTTTCCCGACAATCCGTTTCATGTTGTGGAGGATGAAACGCTGTCAGAGTTAGCGGAAAGCATCAAGGAATTTGGCATTGTCACGCCGATAATCACACGCCCGAAAGAGGACGGGAACGGTTATGAAGTGATTGCGGGGCAGCGGCGTGTCCGTGCGTCCGAACTTGCAGGTATAAATACCGTGCCTGCATTTGTCCTGCCCTTAGACCGTGACCGAGCCATCATCACCCTTGTAGACAGTAATTTACAGCGTGAAAATATCCTGCCATCGGAGCGGGCGTTTGCCTACAGGATGAAATCCGAAGCCATGAAGCGGCAGGGTTTCCGCACAGACTTAACCTCGTCACAAGTTGTGACGAAGTTGCGGACGGACGACAAAGTGGCACAGGGCTTCGGCGTGGGCAGGATGACCGTCCAGCGTTTTATCCGCCTGACGGAACTGATACCGCCGATTTTGCAGATGGTGGACGAGGGGAAAATCGCCCTCACACCTGCGGTGGAACTGTCCTTTTTGAAGAAAGACGAGCAGGAAAATCTCTTTGCCACGATGGAGAGCGAAGAAGCAACGCCCTCACTCTCACAGGCACAGCGGATGAAAAGCATGAGCCAGAGCGGGCAGCTTGACATGGATATGATATTTTCCATTATGACGGAGGAAAAGGGAAACCAGAAAGAAACCTTGAAAATCAACACAAGCAAACTGAAAAAATACTTTCCGAAGGACACAACGCCGAAGCAGATGGAGGAAACCATCATCCGACTTCTGGAACGTGAGTTGCAGAGAAAACGGAGCAGGGACAGCCGCTAACCTTCTTTTTTCGGGAAGTAAATGCAGGAATTTGGAACAGAAGAAAGACAGAATTTTAAGGAGAATGAGGTAAGGAATGAAAGAAATCCAGTATGAGATTGTAAAGGAAATCGCCGTATTGTCTGCGAGTGACAGCGGCTACACAAAGGAAATCAATCTTATTTCATGGAACGGGAGAGAGCCGAAATATGACATCCGCAGCTTTTCCCCGAACCGTGAGAAGTGCGGAAAGGGTATCACGTTGAACGCTGATGAAGCAGCGGCACTCCTTGAAGCATTACAGAAAGAAGTAAACAGCGGGGATTGATGGTATCTGATTGACAGGGCGGGGCGTTTCCAGACGTTCTCCTGCCCTGTCTGGAAAGGAAGATTTAAGTATGGGCGAGGATAGGAAAACAACTGGAAGAAGAAAGCGTATTGTGCCAAAAGGGCAAGTACAAATGATTATCAGTCGAGAATATATCGGCACACAGACCGTTGCAGAAGCGTTTGTCCCGATTATCTCCGAGGATATTCGGAAGAAGATTGCCGAGGGCGACACCTTCGACAATGAGGGGCTGTCCGCTTAGAATGTACGCAATGGAACATGAAAACGTTAGGACAGATATGGAGGTTTTACAGTATGGCAGGAATAAGAACGGAGAACAAGATTTATGAAGTCGGCATTTACTGCCGCTTATCAAAGGACGATGGCACGGATAACGAGAGTGCGAGCATTGCGACACAAAAATCCATCCTCACGGATTATGTGAAAAGGCAGGGATGGCATTTAGCAAAAACGTATGTTGACGATGGCTACTCTGGAACAAATTTCCAAAGACCAAGTTTCCAGAATATGATTAAGGACATTGAAAACGGGCTGATAAACTGCGTGATTACAAAAGATTTATCCCGTCTGGGGAGGAACTATCTTGATTGTGGGTTATATCTGGAAGTCTTTTTCCCAGAGCATAACGTGAGGTATATAGCGGTCAATGACGGCGTGGACACCTTAAACAAATCCGCTATGGACATCACGCCTTTCCGCAACATCCTAAACGAAATGTATTCTGCCGATGTGTCAGTCAAGATAAAATCGGCGTACCGTGCGAGGTTTCAGCAGGGGAAATTCATGGGAACAACAGCCCCTTATGGCTATGTCAAAGACCCTGCCGACCACAACCATCTGCTGATAGATGACAAAGTTGCCCATGTGGTAAGGGAGATATTCGACCTTGCGTTAGCGGGCAACGGCATCGCCAAAATCCGCAAGCACATCAACAAACAGCATATCCTACGCCCTGCCGCTTATGCGGTGGAGCAAGGGGCAACAGGCTATGAGCGGTACTTTGAGGATAACGAGGAAAACCGTTATATTTGGAGCGAGAACAGCGTGAGGGGCATTTTAAGAAGCCCGATATATGCGGGCAACCTTGCAGGCTACAAGCGGATTGCAGCCAACATGAAAAGCAAGAAACGCCCCTCTAAGCTGCCCGAAGAATGGGAAGTGATACCAGACACCCATGAGGGGATAGTCACGCAGGAGGAATTTGACACCGTACAGCAGCTTATGACGAGCCGCAGGCGGGAGCAGAACGCAGGGGGATTTGAGAATATCTTTTCGGGCGTTATCAAGTGTGCGGACTGCGGCTATGCGATGCGGGCGGCGAGTGCCAACAGGAGGAAACGCCCCGACATCATCGACTGCGTACAATACACCTGCAATAATTATGGCAGATATGGCAATGTTATGTGTACCGCACACAGCATTGAAGCGAGGGACTTATTCAATGCCGTCCTTGCCGACATCAACCGCTTTGCGGATATGGCGGTCAATGATGAAAAGGCGGTCAGAGCCATAGAAAGGCGGCTCACGGAAACAGACCAGAGCAGGGCGAAATCATTAGAGAAAGAAAAGAAGAAGCTGAACAAACGCCTTGCGGAGCTTGACAGGCTGTTTTCCTCTCTCTATGAGGACAAGGTAATGGAGCGTATCACGGAGCGGAATTTTGAGATGATGTCGGGGAAATACCAGAAAGAGCAGCTTGAAATTGAAGCACGGCTGAAAGAGGTAACGGAAACGCTCAATGACAGCTATGAGAAATCGCAGGGCGTGAGGGACTTTCTATCCCTAATCCGCAACTATCAGGGGCTGAAAGAGTTGGACGCAACCATCATAAACGCACTCATAGACAAGATACTTGTTTCGGAACGTGAGAAACTTGCGGACGGGACAGTAAGGCAGGAAATCAAGATTTACTATAAATTCATCGGCTTTGTCGGTGAATTACATATCACACCCACAAAGCGGTGGACGGCGTTAAAGCCTAAAAATTGTACGGTGTGCGGTGTTGAATACGTCCCCAGCTCTGGAATATCAAAGTATTGTCCCGCTTGTGCTAAGAGGATACAGAGGGAGAAATCAAACGAGAGCAAACGCAGGAGTAGGGAGAGGAACCGAAGGGCATGTATTGAACTGTCCGCAAAAAATGACCGACTGATATCCAACAACGTGATGGAAGAATCATTCGACAAGGCAATGAAAATAAAGAAATTCAAATCTTCCGTTATGTGACCAAAGGAACATTTGATAGCTTTTTGTGGCAGATCCAGGAACAAAAGCAAACGTATATCTCTCAAGTGATGTCTGGTAAAGCTATTTCTCGAAGTGTTGATGAATTGTCTGAAACGGTACTAGATGCCTCAGAAGTTAAGGCATTAGCAACAGGTAATCCATTGATTGCAGAGAAGATGAAACTGGACAATGAGATTAGTCGTTTACGGATGTTACAATCTTCTTTCTTAAATGAACAAGAGAGTCTAAAAAGAAAGGTAGAACAAAACTATCCGAAAAAAATACAAGAAATTAAACAATCAATCACTCAATTGGAAAAAGATATCGAATTGTCAAAACAATATTCCAATAATGAATTTGAAATTCAATTAATGAACATGACTTATGATTCTAGAACGGAAGCTACGCAAAAGCTTGAACAGTTGTGTCAAGCCTATAGTCGTTCTGAAGAATTTATAAAAGTGGGGATTTATCAAGGTTTTAGTATCCACCTAAAACGTAGTGAAATGCAATATGGACAGCTTGAAATGAAATTGCAGTCTGAAGGTGGACGTTATACAACCCTGATTGATCCACAAGCAGGTATTGGAATGGTTCGTCGGATTGAAAATATTGTTCAAAAATTGCCTGAACGGATATTAGAAAAACAAGAACAACTAAAAGAAACGGAAGAAAAGTTAGAAATAGCAAAACAACAACTTGGGCAACCTTTTTCACAAGAACAAGAATTAAAAGAAAAAGTAGCAGAACAAACTAGAATTAACACAGAAATTGAGTGTTCACTAAATAAGAAGAAAGGCTCACAATCAGTGACTGATGAAATAGAAGAAACTGTAGAATATGAAGAAGAACACTATACAGAAGAATACAATATAGAAGAAATAGAAATGTAGGGACTCCTACATTTCTATTATTTTGGAGGTAAATAAAATGACAAAAGAAACTCTTTCAATAAAAGATATTTTAACTAGATTAGAAGCTACAGAAGACGGAATATTGCTCATTCCGGAATCAGATGTAGCAATTGTTGATGAACGAGACCTTGAAGAGTTTGATATTCCTGAAACATTAAAAGATTCCAAGATTATTTGTTTCTGGACTACTGATGAAGTTCGAAATTATTTTAGTATAAAAGATGATAAAATGTTGTGGTTTGATAATGAATTAAGCGCACCTGTAAGTTTTTTTGAAGGAAATGTAAAAGAAGATATTGTATTTGTGATCGATGATAGAACGTTTGACTTAAAAATTTTATCAGACGATATTGTTCAGTATGAAGATCACAATTTTTTTGAGGATAGAGAAATAGAAATGTAGGATTCCTACATTTCTATTTTATTTATATACAGGGAAGGAGAAGAAATATGTTAAACAATCATTCTTGGGAAGAAAAGGGAAAGAAAATCTATTAGGCTGAAACGCTACCTGAAGGGTGGAATTGGCATGTTTTTACAGATTATAAAGCATGTTTAAAAGATCCAGAAGGTAAAACTTATTATGAGATTGATGGAATGATTGACGATTCTTATATTCACTTTACAAGTTATGAGGGATACTTATACGGAGCAGATTCTTTCGTAGAAGCTCAAAGAGAAATTGAAAAACTAGTGAGAGAATTATTACAGAAAGAACAGGAGGAAAAATCAATCATTCTGAGGATAAGAAAATTTGTCCTGCGGAAAAATTACCAGAAGGTTGGAAATGGCATATTTACAACGATGGAAGTGGTCATTTGGAATCACCAGAAGGCAATCATTACTGTGGATTTGAAATGCAAATGCATGGAATTGAATATAAAGATCTTTGTTAATGTAACAAAATACAATGTGAAAGAATCGCAAGATACACCAGTAAATCCAACGAATAAGAATGAAGGAATACCAACTAAAAACAATTTATCCAATAGTAGTAAGTACACAGTACCAACGGCTAGATATAATCAAATAAACAATCCTAAAGAGAAAAAATCTTCTGTGGATGGCAAGCGTACTTATTTACCACAAACAAGTGAGAAAACAAATAAATGGTTAACTTGGATTGGTGGAGGGATTTTTCTAGTAGTTAGTGTTGGGATATTTTCTTTAAAAAAGAATAAGTCATCAACCCAAACGGTTGATGACCGAGATAGATAATAATGGAAGATGTAGATTGAAATTTGTATAAAATCATTATATGAAGAAAAACAGTAATTTTATTCTTATTTTTAATCAAAAAAAGATAAAAAATAAGAATGGTTGAAAAACAAGATTTTTTTGATAAAATAGTATTGATAAACGTCCATACTATAGGCTTTATAGGTACTGTCCGTTAGTGAAGTTTCAGGCAGTACCTATCTTTATTAATTTGGTATATAGATGTTATAATCAAGATGCAGTAAGGTAGCATTTTTTGTCTGTTTCTGAAGCAAATTTAGGGGCTATGTTTACGCATAGCTTTTTTTATTTTATTCGTAGTATATCATTTGGTAATTTGCTAATATATTAAATGAAGAGGAAGTGAATAAGTTGTTAGTAGAAGCTGTTCATGTTCAACCAGCACATGGAAGGATAAATGATTCTGTCTACTTAAAAAATAAGATATTTACTTTTCGTGTAGCTGAAAAATTAGAAAAAAAGATTCTAAAGGGAATGCTTGTGTATTCTAAAGATGGTCAATTGGTTTATGTAAAAAACATAATTACTGGTAGATCCGAAGAAGAAGAAAATAAGTATACTGCGATTATTAGTAAAATTTTTAATGAAGCACCGAGTATTCTCCCTGTAAAAAAAGGAGAAAAGTTACCTAAAATACGATTAATAAACAAAAAGACAATTTTTGAAGGGCTATTTTTAGAATTAAAAGATAAGACCTTACACAAAACCAAGCAAAAGGTTTATTTCAAAGCACCATCAACTGTTCATAAAAAAATTGGCATAGGAGATATTGTGATCTTTTCTGTTAAAGATAAAAAGTATCATGTATTAATTATCCAAGTCTACAAACCAACAGAATTGAATAAAGAAGTATCTTTCATTCAACCGAAATTTAAACCATTTTTTTTGAAAAAAGTTGCGAAAGGCTTTAAAAAAACAGACTATATCACTATACCAAAAAAAGAAAGTATTATAACTTCTGAGAAAAATCAACCAATAAATCGTAAACGTCCATTTACGATAAGAAAAATAAGTAAATAAGATTTTGTACAAAAAAACATAAAGACAAACCTATTAATATAAATAGGTTTGTCGCTTTTTTTTAATATTTGAATTCTTGGTAGATTAACGTAAGAGAGTAATAGTTTTTTGAAATCTGATATTATTAGTATTGATATTCTATAGTTGAGTTTCTTATTCGTATATGATAATATAATTATAGAGATAAAGATATCTCTCAATGATCAGGCATTGTAATAACTCGATACTAGAATTGGACTTTGGGCCAATAGTTGGCGAGCAACAGAAAAACTCGATACTAAAATTGAACTTTGGGTCAATAGTTGGCGAGCAACAGAAAAACCTGATTTTTAATGATCTTTTGAGAGTCAAGCTTAGCTTGACTCTTTTTAATTTATTGTGGGAGTAAAATGATGATTGAAAAAAAACATTTCGAACTAATTAGAAACGCATTTTTTATTTATGATAAAGAATTCAATAATTATGAATTTACTTATACATACAAACATAGATTAACCAAAAAAAATATGCAGATGAAAATTGTATTTACTCCAGGTAATTTCATGCACCTGTGTGGCGTAAAATATGACTATAGTGCTACACAATTTTATAAAGCTATAAAAAGAAAGAAAATTTCATTAAAGAAAATACATGTAAAAGATGATGGATCAACAGGACAAAAACTACAAATTATTCATTTACTGGAATTATTATCTTCGTCAGGTGTTAGGATATGTGATAATGGTTCATTTTATAATTTGAGTTTTGACAAAGCTATTCGTACAAGTAAAATGATAATAGCTTTAACATGTGTTAGGACGGAAAACCAATATGCGCCACAGTCATTATTAGCGTTAAATGGGACAACCAATAAAAACTTATCTAAATCTTTATTAGAATCTCACGAAGTTGTAAAAATCGAGAAAGTAAAAATAGGCACAAATGATATTAGCAAAACTATTTTCGAGAAGACAGATAAAAAGGTCAAAAAATAAAAAAATTTTGACCTTTATTTTTTTACGCATTTTCTTACTTTTTTAGTAGTACATTTAATTTTGTTAACTTAGTGAAAACAAGAAGGTCAATTGAGTATACTCTGTTGGGTGTTGAACTATAATTAGAATATGTGTATTACTTTGAGGTCATCAATATTAGGCATAAGGGGTTATTTTTTAACTGTGAACTTGTAGTATAATATAAGTAAAATATATATTTGGGAGAATACAATGTCAAAGGATAACAAAGATGATGATTTAGTAAAAAATATTAGAAAATATGCGACTACGAAAAGATTGAATTTTTTGTTAGGATCAGGGGTTTCATATCCAGCTATTCCGTTAATGGGAAGTATAGAGGGTAAAAGTGAAGAAGAAAAAAATGGAAAATTATTAGAAAAAGTAAAATTAGTAAGCGATAAATTAGTTACAAATGAATTCTGTAATGATACTGATATATACCATACACTAAGAATGTATAGAGAATTTATTTTAAATATTATTGGTATTTTACATCTATCAAATTCTAGACAAATTCCTCGAACAGCCAATATTTTTACAACAAATTATGATTTGTTTATTGAAAAAGCAACAGATAAAGTTCTAAAAAACTTTAAATTTGTGTTTAATGATGGGGCAAGTGGATATTTCGATAGAAAATTGGAAAGTACTAATTATAATAGGACAGTATCTTATAAGGGGTTAAATGACAACTATACAAATGAGTTACCTTCTCTAACTTTAATAAAACCGCATGGTTCAGTAAATTGGGAAAAAAATGAAGAGTTTCTGTATATTAGAAATCATGTCATAGCAAATCCCTGTGTTGTAAAACCAACTGGAAGAGAAGAAGAAGAAACATTTTTAAGTAATCATTTTCATGAAATGCTGCGTATATTTCAACTTGAATTAGATAAACCACAAACTATATTATTTGTAATAGGTTTTTCTTTTCAAGATAAACACATTGCAAAAATGCTTAAACGTGCGTTGCAGAATCCAGAGTTAATGACGTATATTTTTGCATTTGATGAGGTTGATAAAGATAAAATAACAAGCAACTTATCGCATGAAGTTGGTCAATATAATTTGAATATATTGACCCCTAAAGATTTTTCGGAAAATCATAAGCAAAAAAATGATAAAGGAGAGGAATTTTTCACATTAAAAAATCTAAATTCTATCCTAAATAATGTAACGATAGGAGATAGTAAGTATGACTAGCCCCAGTAAAAAGTTAGGAGTAATTACTGCAGTGGATGGAGATATCGCTCAAGTAGGGATGTATAATATGTCTAATGATTCTGAATTTTTCTGGTATGGAGAGACATTAATAGGTCCAAAAATTGGTGCTTATCTTACGATAAACCAAAATGATAATAAAATTATTGCTACTGTAATCAATGAAAAAATAATTGATCAACAAAACTCAATAAAAAGTGAAGAGTTTGATAACAGATATTCAAAGCAATCAATAAACAGAATTATTTCTTTGAAAACAAAGGGCGTAATCGAAAACGATAAATTTCAAGTAACCAGTCAATATGTTCCCATGATTGGAAATGAAGTCTCACTAACAAATATGGAAGATTTAAAAATTATTTATGGTATTAACAATGCAAAAGATTCTATTAAAATTGGATATTCTATTTTAGAAAAACAACCTATCAGTTTATCAATAAATAAATTTTTTGCTTCTCATATCGGTATATTTGGTAATACAGGAAGTGGTAAATCTAATACACTACACAAATTGTACTTAGAATTGTTTAAATCAGAGTACTATGAAAAAATTGTAGAAAAATCTCAATTTTTTGTGATAGATTTTAATGGTGAGTATATTTCTTCTAAAACAAATGAAAAAACTCAAAAAGGTATATTTGGAGTTCACAAAGATAATAGAACACTTTTTAAAATAAATACTAGAAACGAAGACAAAAGTTCAAAGATTCCAGTAAAAAAAGAGTATCTGTTTGATGCAGATATTTTATCAATATTATTTGATGCTCGTTCTGCAACGCAAGTACCTTTTTTAAGAAGTGCAGTTAGAGAATTTATGAAAAAACAAAACGAACCCTTTTTCGATTTTGGATCATATGTTACAGGAACGCTAAAAAAAATATTAACATCAGGACTTTCGGTGAACCAAGATAGTTTACAAGATTGGTTAGATATAGCAAAAAAGTATTTGAAGAGAGATTTAGAGTTTAAATATTTAGATCAGTTAGTCCAATTTAATAATGGAGACTTTAAGATTAATTCATTAGATATCTGGTTCAGTAAAGGTGTTGAAACCAATATTTCAGATGATATATTGACTCGGTCTGGAATAAATAATATTTCTGTTATGTTAAAGGAGTACTTTGATAATAATAAAGATACTCCTTTACAACAATTGAGGATATTTCTAGATTTTCAAAAAGTACATCGGACAGCATGGGGAAAAATTAATAGAGAGCATTTAAATCCTCTATTTAATAGGATTAATTCTTCTTTAGAAAGTTTAGAAAAAGTAATAGAGATAAAAGAAGATGCTATAGGGTGCTATAAAACATTAAATATTATTTCTCTTGTTCATGCTAATCAAGAAATTACTCGTTTAGTACCAATGTTATTGTCTAAAATGATTTATGATGAACAAAAATCAAAAACTGCAGGAAAGAAAGTTAGTGGAACAAAGCATTTAATAATTGATGAAGCTCACAATATATTAAATTCGGAGTATAAAAATAATGGAGATAGCTGGCAAGACTATAGATTATCAGTATTTGAGGAAATTATAAAAGAAGGAAGAAAATTTGGCTTTTATTTAACATTATCAAGTCAAAGACCAGCTGATATTTCGCCTACGATTCTTTCGCAAACACATAATTATTTAATTCATCGTTTAGTAAATGAAAATGATCTACGCATGCTAGAAAAGACAATGCCAACCCTTGATAAAACATCTTACAATTTTATTCCTAGTTTAGGAAAGGGAGAAGCAATTATAACAGGAAGTGCTTTAAGCATTCCTGTATTAGTGAAAATAGATAAAGAAACAGAGCTTAGACCTAGTAGCGATGATATAAATCTTACGAGCTTATGGAATGATTAAATATCATTAGTATTCAATTTATACTGTATTAAGTATTTAGTTCATTTTTTATTCTATACACAGTTTGTCTCGTAACATTATATTCTTTTGCAATTTTTGAAATAGCAACACCCTTTTTAAGATCTTCAACGATGCTTTTATAAACAAGGCGACGTTGGGGATCTTTTGTGTCTACGCTGTATAACTTAGGACGTCCTTTGTAAACACCATTCGCTTTTGCAATCTTAATTCCTTGTGCTTGGCGTCGTTTAGATTCAGAACGCTCTTGCTCGGCAATCATGGCCAAGATCTGAATAATTAAGTCTTTGATGAACTGACTCAATGATCTCGTCATAATTTCTGCCTAAACGATCGATGGCTTCGACAATAAAAATATCTTGTTCTCGGACAAAATCTAAAGCTTCTTGGAAAATCGGTCGCTGAGTAATTGTTGCTCCAGATTGTTTCTCAATGAAAATTTTTTCTGCGCCATACTTTTTCATTTCTTCAATTTGTCGTTGTTCATTTTGATCAATCGATGACACTCGAATATAAGCAACTTTCAAAATTTTTACCTACTTTCTCAAAGTATTTAAAATACACCCTAATTATACATTTAAAAAGAAAAGTTACAGAAGTGTGTCACTTTTCTGGGAGCGTCAATAATTTTGTGTAAATGATTCTTCCCTACTGCAGATTGTTTCTAATTCTCAATCAGTTGGCTTAGCATTTGTTCAAGTTCGCCTTCGGCCTGTTGAAAGCCTTTATGACTGCGACCTAGGAATTTTTGGTTGTAAGTATCAAAAGACGAGACTAAGAAACGTTCCATCGACTCTTCGTTTTGGAACTGTTCCTTGCGGTGGCTGTATTTCTTGATTTGCTTATTAAAGGATTCAATCAAGTTCGTAGAATAAATACTCTTGCGTATGGCCAAGGGGAAATCATAGAAAGTGAGCAAGTGATCGTTCGAAAGAATCGATTCAACCACTTTTGGATAGCTGGTTTTCCATTTTTCCGCAAAAGCACCACGTGCTTCCAACGCCACCTCTTTAGATGAGGCTTGATACACCATTTTAAAATCATCACAGACTTCCTTACGATCATCGACACGCACTTTGTGACTGATATTACGGGAAACGTGTACACAACAATGTTGAAAACGAGCTTTGGGATAGAACCGACTAATCGCTCCTACCATCCCCTTTAAGCCATCCGTGATGAACAGGAGGACATTTTTCAAACCGCGCTCTTGAAGGTCCAATAAAATTTCCTCCCAAATCGTGATGGATTCAGTCGGTGCAATCGCATAGCTCAATACTTCCTTTGATCCGTCCGGGCGAATGCCAACTGCGATATGAATAGCTTCCTTGGCGACGGTTTTCCGCTTTAACGGAATATACGTTGCGTCCATATAAATAGCAGCATAACGGTCATGAAGCTCCCGCCCTTTAAACGCCGTTACCTCTTCTGTAAATGATTTTGTTATATTGGACATGGTTTGGGGCGTGTAGTGATGCCCATACATTTTCTCAATCAAGTCTGCGATTTCCGACATGGTAATACCTTTTCGGAAGAGGTGAATGACGGTCTCCTCTAACGTGTCATTCGTCCGTCTATAAGCAGGAACAGTCTGTTGCTTGAACTCACCATTGCGGTCGCGCGGAATCTGGAGATGAAGTTCCCCATACTCGGTCTTGACCGTACGGTCATAGGAGCCGTTACGAGAATTACCCGTGTTAAAACCAATGCGATCATACTTTTCGTAATCTAGGAAAGCCGTTAACTCCGTTTTGAGAAGCGTATTGACTGCTTTCTCCAAATGGACACGGAATAATTCATTCAAATCGCCTTTGTTCGCTAGAGTCTTTAGAATTTCTGTAGTAAAATCGTTCATAGGGAAGTCCTCTCTTCTGTGAATGTGTTGTGGTAACTCTATTCTACAGAAGGGACTTCCTTTTTTCTATTTACACAAAATATTTTACACTCTCACTTTTCTTTTTAAATGTCATAAATTTTTAGTTCTATTTGACACAAACTATAAATATTTAATCGATCAGAAAATCGTTCAAAATAATCGTGGGATTTTCTTAGTTTTTATTTTAAAACGAAGTGTTCATAAAATCAGGCGTTTCTGAACAGTCTATTTTTTTATCTTATTTCTATAATTTTGATTCTATTATGTGTTCATAAACCCATATCAAAATCTGTGTTCATTTATACCGTTGGTATAAAGTTATGTTACAATAAAATTAATGAGGGAGTGATTTTTTTGAAAATAGGATACGCCCGGGTATCTACCGGATTACAAAATTTAGATTTACAAGAAGATAGTTTAAACAAATTTGGTTGTGAGAAAATTTTCACCGATCACATGAGTGGAGCTAAAAGTAATCGTCCCGGATTGGAAATGGCTATCGACTTTGTTCGTTCTGGTGATACTCTAGTGGTTTGGCGTTTAGATCGGCTGGGAAGAAATATGGAAGATCTAATTTCAATCGTCAATCGATTGAACGAACGTGGTGTCAGTTTTCATAGTCTTCAAGAAAATATTACAATGGACAAATCAAGTTCTACTGGACAACTTATGTTTCATTTGTTTGCAGCTTTTGCCGAATTTGAACGCAACCTGATTTTAGAACGATCCGCAGCAGGACGAGCAGCAGCTCGAGCAAGAGGGCGATTTGGAGGACGTCCTGAAAAATTAAAAGCACAAGACTTAGAATTATTAAAGACTCTAGTTGATAGTGGAACACCTATTAAAACGATTGCGGAACGTTGGAACATCTCAAGGACCACCATTTATCGTTATTTAGCAAAAATGGAGGATAAAAATGGAAAGATAAATTTTCATTAGTTTTTGCCATTTAATGCTGAAATTTTTTACCATTTATCTAGAAAAGTGACAGACTGCGACTGAAGCTGGTTTAAGGTGGGGATATGATTCAAGCTATGTGAGACAAATGAAGAAAAAATATCCTAACAAAATACCAGAAGGGGAAATCAGATTATTTGGAAAAACTTTAGTAATAACTAGAGAGGGGATGGAAGATTTAACAGGTAGAAAAGAACCCATACAACGCTTTTTTGTTATTGAAGAAGATAATTGGTCTGTTCAATCGGAAAAAGAAGTTGGAACTTTTGAAGAAGGAAAAGAGATACTTAAGCAATAGATACTAAATAATTTAGAACTTGTAAACTTAGATCAAGTCGTACTCAAATATATTGATCCCGCAAAGCAGAAATTCGGACTATCAATTATTCCAGGTAAGAGAATCTATGTAGAATGTAGAAAATAATCAGGTATTTAGTGTTCACACGACGATTCTAAGATCATTTAGAATTAATTAGCTGTATAGTTGGGTGAACAAGATAAATTATGATGTGTAGATTCCTTTAGTTTTTATAATTTTTGAAAGTTCGAGCTATCATAGCAATCAATACTATATATCTATATGAGCGATGATTCTATGAAATCTACGAAAGTAAGTAATCGATTGATTTTTAGGAACGTAAGAGATATTGCGGTATTTTAGAATGTTTGATATACTTTTATTGTCAACGATATTTCTGTCGTTGTTCCCACTCTTAACCGCTTAAATATTTTTTGCAGTCTTCTGTCCATAATAGGGCAGAAGTTTTTTGTTTTTTCTCATAAATATTGAAGGACTTTTTCTCAAAATAATCTTATTGGATGAATCGTACGACGTTTGAAAATATCTATAATAATTGTAAATATGCCGTTGTCGTTTGTTAAAGGATAGCAATGTTAGGATAGTTTTGAAGCAATTCAACTGATGATCGCTTTTGCGACGTTAGTTTTGCTGATAATTGACCATAAAGACCAAAAAAAGTAACCATCTTCTAACTTTGGCGAGTTAAGATGGTTACAATATACACTTAATGAAGCCACCGTCTTTTTAACGGTTCTACATGGATCTATGTTTGTGCATAGCTCTTTTTTCTTATTGCGCGCCTCATAAGTTTTCATATCTATGACTATGTTTATATTTGCGTTTATATTCACGTTCATAAACATGTCTATGTTTATATTTATATACATAGATATGTTTATGACCAAAAAAAGAATAGGCAAAAGCCTATTCTTGATAGATAGAGTGTGCTATATTTTAGTTTGGAAATTGACGTGAGTACTCTGCGTTTATAAGATCACGAATTACTTCAGAAACTGATTTTCTATTTAGAGTTTGTTTAAGGATTTGTACCTTCTCTTTTTCTGAAGGATAGAGAGTTATCTGTGTTGGTTTTGTTTTTTCGACTTGTTCAGATGGATTTAAAGCAGTGTCTAATCTAGTACTAGTAGTATTAGAATCAGTTATTTCTGGACTAGTTGGTACTTCTTTAAAATTATTTTTTGCTTGTTCAAATCTATTTGCCATTATTGATCACTTCCGTTCAATTTATTTAAAATTGTATCGTATACTTTCCATGTCTGATTAAAGAAATTTTTATGTTTGTTGTAAAGCTCTTTATTTTCTGAATATTCAACTAAAGGTATCATTTCTAAGTTTGCTGTATTAATCAGTTCTTTATCGGGAATATAGCCTAAGTAATTTGGTTCTTTAGAAATAATTTCTAAAAACTCTTTACTAGAGTTAGTATTGTGTTTTACTTTATTTCCGATGAAATAATAGTCTGCTATTAGGTAACTTTCTCCCGTTCTAACCTCTACTAATTCTTTTCTTAATGTGTCAATATCTCTGCCTAATTTTAATAAAGCTTTAAAACCATCCATAGATGGGTCGGATACGCCAAGTATGATATCTGAAACTGCCCATGCATTTTGAGTAATCAAGCTTGTATCATTATGAGTATCTATGAAGATATAATCATACTTCTTCTGTAATACTTCAATATTCTTAACAAACCAAGAGAATAAAATCAAGCGATTATTTGGTTTATCCCTTATGAAATCTTCCATATCTGCTAGTTCGTGTCCACCAGCTAGCAAGTCTAAATTTTTATGAATATGAATAGGTTCTAAATTTTTTCCTTTGTACAAATTTGAGATTTTATTTTCATCTTTCATTAATCCGTAATCATACTTTGAATATCTATCTGTTAAGTTACCTGATTTGTCCTGGTCTATCAAAAGTACTGAAGCTGTTTTTGAAACTTTTTCAGCTACATTATAAACTGTACTAGATTTTCCTGTACCGCCTTTTTCAATATTCACTGTTAATGTTTTCAAATAATTGCCCTCCTTAATTATCAATATATATCAAGTTATCATATACATATACATAAACATAAACATATTTATGTGGTGTCTTAATCAATAAAATCCGATTTTTTCTTAGAATGTATAATTTTGATGCCTATCGTAGAACGACCATCCTTAACAGTTTGGTAATCGATTTTCATAGTAGTGCGACTATTTATATCTTCTTTTGCTTTTCTTAGATATGGAAGAACTCTATACCACTCAAGATGTTCTTTTTGAAATAAGATTTTTACTTCGTCTACAGACAAAAAAATTTCGTTGTCTGGTTTACAAGATTGTAGATATTCATAAAGCTTCTTAGCATGAATACTTTTCAAGTTAACAACGTCCATGAAAAAGAGTCTAGTTGATTGTCCTTCAACTAAGTTCAACAAATATGGCGCAAGATCAGAATCAAGGCGCAGTTTGACTCGACCGTTTTTAATATAAGGTTTATCAAGCCACCGACCGATTGTTTTTACTCCGTCAGGAAGCTCAATCCAGAAACCTTTATTAGCTAAATTTAGCAAAGCTTTTTCTGTGTTTAAATGAGCTGCCCCACCATGTCCAAACTTGCAAATTTCATTTAATTCAGCAATAGTTGTTTTTATTGTGAAGAAATCATCGTCAGTTTCTTTAACGTTGGTAACCATAAAATCGACTAAAGTGAGTTCTTTTGCTGTTAATGAATGCTTTGCTTTTTGAATAAGATTGGTTGATTTTTGAAGTGTTTTATTTCTCTTATTATCTATTTCATTTAAATCAAATAGCACAACATTTTCCATTTCATTCACCTGGCTACCTTTCTTATAGATTATATCTTCATGACTTATTCTACTACACATAAACATATTCATCAACATATTCATGTGTATATTCATATACATAAATATGTTGATGAGCTCCATTGGTTTTATATTTATGTGTGTATTTCTATGGATATAAACATAAATATAAACATAAATAAGTATATATTTATGTTTGTGTTCAGAATATTTATCTGCTTTAGTATTCTTATGAAATAATCTAATCTAAGGGAATGATATAGCATAAAAAATTCCATTCTGTATATTAAGATTAAACTAATTAGCATATTTTTTTCCATTTGTTTCTCATAGATATGTGAACATAAACATAAACACGTATATACACACGTATATGTATATGTTTATATATGTGTTTAAATAAGAATACAGTAACTTAAATGTACGATAGTAAAGAAGTTAAATGCAGTTTAAAGCATGCAGATCTACTTTTGAACAATCAATTATACTATAATCAAATTAAATCGTTTACATGGAGGGGATTTAATGACAAAGACTGGATGGTTAGAACATGCTAAAAGTAATTTGTTGCCTTTGAGTGAAGATAAAAATAATTTCTTTAAAGCAAAAAAAGAATGGATTTATGTCGGATTATTTGATAATGAGGAAGCTGATTTTGATTGTCAATTATGTGGTCATAAAGAAATAAGATATGAATATACAATCATAAATAAAATGAATCAGAATAAAATGATTGTTGGGAGTTCTTGCATAACAAAGTTCATAGAACATATGGCAGAGACACATGAACACTTATATGATACTTTAGGAGATACAGTTACTGTTCAGAGAGTAGAACAAGACAAAGTTGATTATTGGGAGAAAATTTTATTCGAAGCATTGGATAGTCGATTTTTTAGAACTGAATTTCAGCAAAGTATTACTAAACAAATCATAAAAGATGGAAAGTTAACAATTAATCAAGCAAAATGTTTAAGATCATTTTATGATACTTTAAATCAAAATGAAAAAACTGCATTTAGAAAAATTGTAAGTATAAGATTACGGAAAGACAATCATAAAGACCAATACAAAGATTTAACAGCATTAGAAAAACGCTTTGTTTTGAAATTATTAAATACCCAACAAAAGAAAAGAATGCGTGAATTGTATGAGGGTTAACCTAAAAGGTAAGTACTGGATATAGTTGTCTATAACTAAAAAATTTAAATGAACTGTTTTTTGATTCTTCCCTAATATCAAAAAAAGGCTAGAGATAATATCTTTTTACTCCAGTCTTTTTTGTTTTGCTCAAATTATTATGAAATTTTATGTGATTTTCGCTATAGATGGAATAACGTATGCTATGTTTAATAGTGGATAAAGCTTGATTTAAAGCTATTTGAATATTTAGCATAAAAAATTCCATGAAAAAGGTAGTTTACTTTTTTTAGATGAATAATGTAATATGGAGTAGAAGAAAATTACATAAAAAATAGAGACGGAAATAATTGACTTTGGTCGGATCAATTATTTCTGAATCACATGGTTAGGTCATGTGTTCGCGCTCGTCTCAATAAATAAATTAAGCGGTCTGTCAAACCACTTAGTTGTTTTATAAATGTGCTTAAAGTATAGCACATTTTAGACGAGCAATTCAATAGATTCAGGTATATTTTTCTAGGTTTTTAAAGGAATTTAAACCGAATATTGAAGGAGAACACAGAACAATTTTTAAAATTGGCATGTGTTCTCTTTCAATATAATTCGGAGGAAATTTTAGTATGGAAAACCTAGATCAATGCTATGCAGCTTTGTTGAAACAAGGCATTCGTACATACAAATATCGAAACAGCACCATGAAGCCTGTCGGGTATGAAAATACCAGTAGGAATGGTGCAGTCTTTGCGTACCGCAGTAAACAATTGATGAACGCAGGGCGTGGCATGGTTATTACGTCTGAAGAAGCGATTTTAGAAAATCAGTCAAAACTGAGCCATTGGACGCCAAACGTTTATCGCTATGGGACTTATGCAGACGAAAATCGTTCAGTTGTCAAAGGACACTCAGAAAAGAATTTAAGTCAAATCAATACTTTTGTGGTAGATATCGATTCAAAAGAAAATCACCAGGGAGAGATTTTCTTAGCTTGTGTGGATGAACTAGGATATATGCCAACGATGATTTTAGAATCGGATCATGGCTATCAAGTTTACTTTGTGTTAAAAACACCTGCTTATGTGACGAAAAAGAGTAATTTCAAAGTAATTGAAGTGGCAAAACGTATTTCTACAACGATTCGGACACAATTAGCTAACCAATTGCCAGGTATCGATGTAGGTTGTAACCATTTTGGGATTGCTCGATTCCCAAACCAACAAAATATTGTTTTTTGTGAGTTAGAAAATCAATATTCTTTCTCTGATTGGTTAAATTGGTCAATGAAAAGGGCGTCTAACCAAAAAACTGAAGCAGAAAGAAGTGCGAAATTGATTGTTTTTCCTGAGAAAAAAGAGTATCGCCAAGTCGATGAGCCTTGGTTTGATTTGTTACTACGAAAAGCAAACATTATTGGGGGAGAAGGTCGATTAGGACGAAATAACGTGATTTTTACACTCTCTTTGGCTTATTATTCTTCCGGTTACGGACAAGAAACTTGTGAGTATAACATGTTTGAGTTTAACGAACGCTTAATTGAGCCGTTGTCTGAAGGCGAAGTGCGAAAGATTATTAAAAGTGCCTATTCTGGCAATTATCAAGCTGCCAATCGTGACTTTATTTTGGAATTATGCCAGGAATGGGTAGCTTCAGATATTCAAGAAAACGAGTTGTTTATCCAACGTCGTGGGTGGTGGAAGTTCAAGAAACCACGTGAACAACGAGAATATAGTCATAAACATGAATGGCAAGAAGATATCATGCGCTATTTGAGCGAAAAAAGTGATCTTCGTATGCCTTATTTGAAACTGTCAAAAAAAGAATTCGCAGAACAATTAAATATGCCGTTAAGAAGTCTGGATCGTGCATTAAGCGCCTTAAAGCAAGAACACAAAGTGTTCTATCATGTCAAAAAGGGACGTGGTGGCGGACTGTTACTTGCTTCAGTACGTGTGTTAGTCGCAAGTTTGATCCAAGCGAAGAAAGACGAAAAAGAAGCCTATATTCAAGGGATTCTTGCGCAGTTTAAGCTAACCATCGCTGAATGGACAAGAACCATTCAGCAGCTATTACCTGAGAAAGAAGCCCAAGAAATCAGACTATTCGAGGTCGATACAGGTTGAAAAAATAAAAGACGTCAATTGCCTTTTACAATATATCTTTGATACTTTTAGATTTTTTCTTAGCCTAGTTAGTCTGTTATATCTGTGAGTGTTTCTTGGTCTTTTGCTGTTTCTCTTTCTTTTGTTTGCTAGTTATATGCTATTATTACGTATGTAATGATGTGTAGCTATCTGAAGGAGGGGTTTTTATGTCTATGAAGTTGTATGTGTACTCTCATGCGGTAAATGTGTATATTTTGCGGTATTTAGCTATGCCTGTCGAACAGTTTTGTGATCTATATGGGTTCAATCAAGGAACTGTAGCTAGTTGGGTATCGAGGGAGCGTTCAGTAGAGACATTGCCTGCGTCGTTTATTTATGCTCTGAGTTTAGCTTCTAGTCGGAATATGGGGGAGATTTATGAGGAATTGTTGAAGCTACAAGAAGACTATTATCGTTATCGTGAACGTGTAGGGTTTAAGAAGGGGAAGAAAGTGAAAAAACGCTTAGATTGATTTTAAATAAATTTTAGATATTACAAATGTTACAAATAGAATTGTTTATTTTATCACAAATCGTTATTAGATATTTATTAGATAAAATCATAATGGTTGGTTTTAGTTTCAAAATCGTTAACGAAAGAGGTAAAATTATATAAAGAGAACACTTGTTCCCGTTAAAATAGTGTGTTATGCTGTTTTTGTAAAGATTTTTACTAAAAAAGCGCTTTATTATCGTTTGTCAAGTAGACTTAATAAAAAATTAACATAAATATTTTGCGAAATTTCGTCAAATATTTAAGGTTTTTTGGGTTTTCAAACGAAAATAAATATGCCATACTTAGCTTGTCAATTGATCGAGCAGCTGTTCAAATTTATTCATGAGTAAATGATTTTGTGAGTAAAGGAGGGCGAAAGCCTACTGTTATCGACTTTTTGGAAGTAAAAAAAATAAAATGATAAATTTATTTGCAGATTGTGAATGAATATGTTATCGTTTTTTTAGAATTTTTCAAATTAAAATGAATTTAAAAGTAAATATACTTTTTTTGTTGTGCAATGTAGAGCCCAACAAAAAAAGGAGCGGTTTAGAAATCTCGCTGAGAAAGAGTTGGCGCTCTTTCAAAGGTCATAGATTTCTACCCCGACCGTTAAGATAGAGATAACGGTGCTGCTCCTTTTTGCCGCAGGGTCTTCCTGCAACGTGAACAATAATACCATAAATTTGTAGTAATGAACAATCATGTCTTTTGTACTTGTATTAGTTTTATTAAAAGTTTATGGAGTAGTGTATCTAATTTTATTGGGTACAGTGCGTATATTATTATCGTGTTGTGAAGAAGGCTCTGATGGCATAAAGAGAGAGACTGTTATTATCTTTGAAGGTAGTAGCTAGTCTCTCTCTTTTTTGTTGAGTTCTGCATTGTTCGACAACAAGTTGAGCAATAACGCTTAAAAAGGAGTTTAAACATGTTTGGAAGATTTTGTACAGTAGAGGATCTGAAGCGTCAAGCAATTACAATCAAGCTCTACAACAACAGTGTTTGGGCTAATTTAGGGGACGGACGGTTTATTAATCGTCAAACAAAGCAAATCCGACCAATTTCTTTGCTTTATCGTTCTACTCGAACAGTTGTGGGCGTGAATCATCAAGTGATTGCAAAACGTAAAAAGAAACAAGAAGGACTCTTGTTTTTGGAGAAACCCTACAGGATAAAACACATGTAAAAATAGAAAGATTTTTCTTGTTTGCAAGTAAATCTTTTTACTTGTGAACACTTTGATCCTTGAAAACTGAATAAAAAGAACACAGTTTAGGGGTGTAAGAAAACCGTCTGTTTTCTAAATGAGGAGGTGCAAAAGGATTTAGAAGGAGATACGAATGTTTTCTTACCAGTCGTAGATATTCTCGCTGTCTAATCTACGGTCGTGTTTGGAAGGACAGTACCTAAAGACGTAGTGAATCTTTGGGATGATTTTGTGAGGGCAAATTGCGGAGAAATAAGTAGCACAGGTAAGGGTTACCTCGGTAACTATCTGTTAGCAGAAGGATTTCTGATACTTGGTACATTTCGAGTGATTTGTGGTTCACAGGTTGAGCATTTACCTAATATGCGAAGTTATCGTTTTACTTAACAACGAACACTATATTTTATTTAAATTACTTTACGATTTACTTGTAAACAAGAGGAATTTTTACTAGGAGGTGTCCAAATGACGGAAATCCAACGATTGATTTGCTTTTTAGAATCTGGAAAACGTAAGGAAATTTCAATGGCTGAATATGTTTTTCTGCAAAAGAAGAAACATAAGTGGTCAGAAAGGCGTTATCGCCAGTTGTTGGCTGAATTATCAAGAAGTCAGGCGATTCCTCCAAAATATATTACTCAAAATGGGCAGGTTGTCCGAATATTGAAATTACGAACTGCTTAGGTTTAGAAAAATAGAGGGGACACCTACTAATAGAGAAGGGGACACCTGAATATGGGAACAAAGAAAAAAAGGATCAAGATTGCGCTCAGTGAAGAAACGATTCTAAAACTTCAGTGGATCGTCAAAGAAGACCAGAAGAAAAACAACAAGAGAATTTATCCTTGTGACTCTTTAGAGCGAATAATCGATAACGAATATGTTATACGTCAAGCATTTCGAGACAAGTAATTAAGAGAAGGAGTGACTGCCTATGGTAAAGGTTATGGGGAAATATACTGGACGTGTGTATTATTCCTGTCCAAGCAAAAAAGAAGCCAATGAATGGATTCTTGCGAAAAAAATCTTTGAGCCATTAGTTATCCTTGTTCTTCCTCGAAAGAAGGAAGTGACGACATGAGTACAAAATATCATTATCGACCTTTAGTAGACGGTTTTAATCAAAATTTCAATTTACAAGAAGAGCAGAAAATGATTCGACGTTTCGAGAAAGATATTTTAGCTGAGATCAAAAAAAGAAAAGATCGAAAGCTTCTAGTAAGTCAATATATTGCGAATTTTTCTCCTAAAGAAAAACGTTGTTTTTTCGGTCTTTTGAAACGGTTTGAACGAGTGAAAGTCTATTACCAATTGGAAGAAGGTATGTCGCGTCAATATTTGATTAAGGCATAGGAAAGGTGACGGAATATTGAAAACGAACATTAAAATTCTAGCAGAGGTGGAAAAAGGATGATTCAAACATTCGCAAAAATGAGCAGAACTGCATGGGTTGAAAAGCTTGAAAATGACTTAAGTGTCATGCGATTAGCTCCGAAGCAATTCAAACGAGAGATTGCAGAAAAAGAAGCAATTTTGTCGGTATTGAATGCGGTAGACGACAAATGTCCAGTAAAAATTAGTTTTTCAGATATAGCAACAATTATCGAAGGTATTTATTATGGTGAAGTTGATGAAGAGATATCTTCTACAAAAGATTTATTAGATTTTTTGGATAGAAACAAGGATACCTTTATAGTACTAACTAATTATAAGGAGGATACAACAAATGAAAAATTATGATCCAACTATTCGAATGGGCACACATACGATTAAAGTTTCTTTTCAACGTTGGGATTACAAAGGGTTTGTGACATTTAGAAGAGGTGGTAATTGCAAAGGATTAAGTGTCTTATCGTTAGACGAAGAAGATTTGTATTATCAACCATTGACTGATAACCCAATCGGGTTTGGATTACTTCCTGAAGATGATGAAGGTAATGAATGGTTCAAAATGACCCTGAAAAATGGAGAAGGGGACGAATTGTTAGTTGAAGATGTATGGGAAGAGTTAGGTGATTACATTGTAGGTCTTGAAATTATTGCTTTTGTAGCAGATAAAGAACAGTAAACGGAGGAATAGCCAATGAAATTTTTCAAAGTGAAAGCACCATGTTATTATGCGTTGATCGCAGCAAAGGATGAAGAAGAGTGCATGGATCTTTACGAGAGAGTAGTAACAGATATCGAAGATCGTGAAGAATTTGTACGATGCTTGCAAGAATTAGATCGAAATGAAGCGATTGAAGAAAATGCAGAAACAATCAGTGAAGAAACGTTAGAACCGATCGGTATGGAAGAATCTACAAAAGAAATTTTTAGTATTATCAATGAACAAAAATCTTGTGTGTTAAGCATTGATTCTGCACTCGTTTAAGGAGATAAGATGATATGAAAATAAATACGAGTAGCGCAGTTTCTCTAACTATATTTCGGCTAAAAAAAGGGTATCAAAATGAATTGATTAAAGCTAAAATTCCAAGTTTTGTACAAGAAAGAATCGAATATTTTGCAGAGTATCTTTCAAAAGGAATGACATTTTCAGATTTGTATATGTTTGTTGTAGTTGAGTCAGATGAAGAAGAACTGGCAACAATGTTTGAAGAGATTTTCGCTAGTCCTTATCTTGAAATGAGTTATGAATTTAGGAAATGGTATCGAGATCCAAACAATTGGAGACAGCGACAAGTCGATTTAGCAAATGCAGTTATCCATATATATCAACAAAAAACAAGGAAAGAACGGATGATTATATAAATGGGTATTTTTTTAATTTTTTGGGACTAGTTGGTTTTGTGATATTTCTTTTGCAAGATCGACAAGAAGTATGTGAGAGAAATTCTGATAGAAAAAATCCATGAAAATGAGTGTGAAGTTCACTTAAACAGAAAAATAACTAACAAATTTCAGTTACTTTCTTATGGAAGTAATTGAGATTTGCTAGTTATTTACTAGTGGAAACTAATTTCATTTTTACTCCTTTCTTTTCATAAAAAAATCTTACGAGGGGTGTTCCCTCGTAAGTAATAAACGATTATGATCCCAAAACAATATTTTGTGAATGAAAGCGTAACATTCTATGGAAAATTTGTTATAATAAGCAATGAAACTATGCTTACTTTTCTTTGTATGCGAAATAGGTATTCTCTTTTTTTGCTAAGCCAAAAGTATCCCCTATTTTTAGAGATTTTGGAGCATATTTCAATTTTGGAATTTCAAATAAATTTTTTTCTTTGTCAGTTACTTTGATTGGTAACTGAATTTCTTCTCCGGATTCAGGAGAAAGAACAGCAAGATTTTTATCTTGAAATAATACCGTTGTAATTTGTGTTTTCCCCAACACTTGAATATCAGCACCTTGAAGGGCTTTTACTTCGCTTAGCGAAGGATAATTAGAATCACTAATCACACTGCTAGAAGTTGTTGTGGTTGTGGAACTACTTGTTTCTGTTTTTCTAAACAGAGAAAAAGCAATGATAAGTACAGATATCAGTACGACACTGAGTGATAAGATTATGAGGGATTTTTTCTTCATAATAGTTATTCTCCATAATAAAATTGTTTTTTCAATAAAGAAGCAGAAACGACTTATTGTTGTTTCTGCTTTTTAGCTTGTAACTGTTTAGCGTAAGCTTCGACATCACTTTTTAAATATAATCTTACTAATGATGTTGCAGGATCACCGTCAAATTCTAGAAAAGGTGTTAATACTTTTCTATTGATTGCTTGAGAAATTCCAGCATAACTTTGACCGGTAATTTTAGCAGCACCTCTTCTAGTTACAAGATTTTCTTGAGCCCAAGATTGAAATGAGTTTATAGTTTCTTTATCCAATATTTATACCTCTTTTCTTATGATCATAAATTTATTATATCAAAAGAAAAAATTTTTTCAAAAAACTGTTTACAAAAGACTATAAGTTTAGTATCATAAGTTTGTAGTCATAAAGAATATAAAAAAGAAAGAAGGAATACAAATGAAAATATTACGAGTACTTGCAATTGGAGCGACTATTGGTGGAGTTGCATTGGCAACTGCTCACGAGAAAGTAAATGCGGAAGAATGGACACCACGCACGGTGGAACAAATTAAAGCAGATATGAAAGGTAACGAATATACAATCGTTTGGGGAGATACGCTAAGTGGAATTAGTCAAGCAACAAACATTTCTGTACAAAAATTAGCAGATATGAACAAAATTGCGAATGTAGACTTAATCTACGCAGGAAACAAACTAGTTTTTAATGGAAATGTAGCAACTGTGCAGAATAACAAAGGAGAAACAGTTGCACAATCAGTGATTCAGCCACAAGATAAAGTTGACTCAACGAAACCAGTTGGACAACCAGTGCAAAATACAACAAGCAATAATACAACAAATTCAGCAACTCAAAATACAACGACACCTTTAACAGATAACACAGTAACAGGTAACACACAAACTGGCGGTCAAACAACTGGAAATACAGAAACAACAACGCCAAGCACACCAGAAAACAACGGTGGCACAACTCAAACACCAACACAACCAAGTCAACCAGGTAATAATGGTAACCAAAACGGCTCGACAGGTGGAAATACTGGTGGAGGACAAACAACGCCATCAAATCCTGGCAACAATGAAGGAAATCAAGGTGGATCAACTGGAGGAAATGGGGGAACAACACCACCTGAACAACCAGAAAAACCACAAGAACCAACAATTGTAGCAGGTAAAGTTGGTAATTCAGGAATGATATTTATTACTGAAAATGAAGCATATGATTGGGCAGATCAACAAACATCGGATCATAATTCTGTGTGGTTTAATAAGGGATTTGTTGTTAGTCCAATTATTTATAGTGATGATTCTCAAAAATATACAATTGATTTTTATTAACATATAGCTAAATTTAGAATTTAGAAGCAATGACAAAAATGTTGTTGCTTCTTTTTTTATAGTTGTTTTTAGGAGGTGGTTGATGTGGAGGTAGTTGTTTAAGCGAAAAATCTTGTAGAAAAAAGTAAAAAAATATGGAGGGATCAAAATATTATGAAATTCGAAGGATTGAAGAAAGTTAAAAAAAGAATGGCTTCATTCATGCTTTTTTTGAGTTTGAGTGGGACAATTAGCCAACCAATCAGCGTATTAGCAGAAACAAAAGCCTTGAATCAAGCACAAAGTAGTAATGTAGTAGAAGAATCAAGTAAAAAAGCGACAGAAATAAGTAGTTCTGATCAAGAAGAAAATCAATCGTCAGAAAAACAAAGAAATGATACTTCTAAAACAAATCAAACGACAGAAACTACTGGAACGATATTAGAAGATAATGCTAAAAATGAGTTGCCTAAAGTGATTACTAAAGAAGTGCCTAAAGGAATGGAACAGTATTTTTTTGGTTTGAAAGATATTCAATCGGCAGATTCATTTTCTAAACAAGAAGAAATGGCTAAAAATTCTCAAGAATGGCAGTCTATGTTACAAAAAGATTATTTCTTACGTTCAGGAATGTTATTGTCTGAGAATGGAAGACAATATGTAAATATGACTAGAATAACACCAAGTGGAACATATTATACGCATGATTATATTATTCGTTGGCGTTTAAATGGAGAAGATGTATTTTGTCTTCAAGAAGGTGCATTTACGCAAGCAGGTATTTCATATAATCAGCAATCTTTAGACAGTGTTATTTCTAATACAGTAATAAAAAGTAAACTATCTAGGTTAAGTTATTTTGGATATTATAGTAATCCTACAATGAATAATTACGTTTTAACTCAAGTAATGGTGTGGGATACGATTGGTGGAAGCTTTGTAAATTATGGAAATATTGGACAAAGTACTTATGAAAACTTTAAGAATACCACTAATGCTGAAATTTCTAAATTTGAAAGAAAACCTTCATTTGACGGTAAAACATATACAGTTAAGTCTGGAGAAGAAATTGAGATAAAAGATACTAGTGGTGCTTTTTCAAGTTGGTCAGATTCTATAATTGCTAATACTTGTAATGTTCAGGTAAGAAAATCTGGTAATAGTTTATTTGTTAGAGCAACAAATGAATCGAAAAATGGATATATTGATCTTTCGTATTTACCAAGTGGAACAAAAGGTATAGGAACTCCGTTTGCGTATGTAAATTCTAATGCACAGACATTAGGTAGACTTTTTTTAAGAGACCCTAATAAGTCGACTGTAAATATTAAAGTTTTGAAAAATGGTAATGCCAAAATCAAGAAAGTAGATGCGGATACAGGTAAAGCTATTTCTGGTGCGAAATTCAAACTTTCTTATGGTGGAAAACAAGTAGAAGTTGTCACAAATGCCAATGGGGAAGCTGATCTGAAAGACGTTCCACATGGGACAAAAGTAACGATCCAAGAAATCCAAGCTGCTAATGGCTATGTAATTAATAAAACACCACAAACAGTCACAATCGAAGCGAATCAAACAGTTACGGCAACTTTTAAAAATAAAAAACAAGTGGGTCGTTTAGATCTTATTAAAGAAGATAAAGAGACAGGAAATCAACCACAAGGCTCAGCTCGATTAGATGGTGCAGTATACGGGTTATTCGAAACAAATGGTCAGAAAGTAAAAGAAGTCACGCTGAAAAAATCTGGAGATAAAGTCACTGGTTCTTTTGAAAACATGCAAATCATGCATGACTATTATGTTCAAGAAGTTAAAGCGCCAGAAGGTTATAATCTAGATACAACAAAATATCCAGTAAATATTGCTTATGCTGGTCAAGAGAAAGAAATTGCAGTTCAATCAATGACTGTAAAAGATCAAGTGATTAAAGGTGGCGTAGAAATCGTTAAAATCGGTGATAAACCACTTGTAAAAAAAGTAATGGACAAAGTGACTGGTAAGTCTGATAATGTGAAACCTAAACTAGAAGGGGCAGAATTTACAATCACTTCTAAAACAACAGGGAAACCAGTCAAAGTAATTACGACCGATAAAGATGGTAAAGCAAGTACAGGTAAAACATTGCCGTATGATTCTTATATCATGACAGAAACAAAAACCCCAGAAGGTTATTTAACCATTGAACCAATCGAATTTACGATTTCGGAAGAAGATCAAAAATTCTTCTGGGTATTGGAAGATAAAATCATTGAAGCTCGTTTGCATTTAGTCAAAGTAGACGCAGAAACAGGTAAAACTATTCCATTGAAAGATACCACGTTCAAAATTTGGGATCGATGGGCAAATGATGGAAAAGGCGACTATGTTTCAATGCGTGTTCCTAACTCATTAAAAGTTAGTGATGAGTTTAAGACGAATGAGGAAGGAGAATTAGTCACAAGTGATAGTCTAGCGTTCGGGAATGATCGTTATGAAATTCGTGAATTGCGTGCGCCAGAGGGCTATTTACTTGCGACTGAACCAGTTGTTTTTTCTGTAACTGAAGCTGATGCAGGTGGTGTGATTACGATTAAGTTCGAGAACATGCCACAAAAAGGGCAAGTGAAAATTCATAAAACTGGAGAAAAAGGGATTTCTACTGTCGAAAAAGAAGGCGAATATGGTAAATATGTCGATATTCAATACGATCAAGTGGATTTAGCAGATGTTAAATTCAAAGTTCGTGCGGCAGAAGACATTAAAACTCCAGATGGAACAATTCGATTAGCCAAAGGAGAATATATTCAAAAAGACGGAAAAGATCTTGAATTAGTGACAAATGATTTAGGAGATACTCTTTCTGATCCTAATTTGTATATTGGAAAATATGAAGCAATCGAAACTGAAGCACCAAGTGGTTACGTTATGCAAGAAAAACCAATTCCTTTTGAAATTAAATATAAAGGACAGCTGGTTGAATTATCTTCGACTGATGTAGAAGTTGAAAATCCATTACAAAAAATCAATGTATACGGCTATAAAAAACAAGAAGTCGTAACTGATTGGGAAGATGGAAAACCAACGATTGAGCTTGAAAATGCGAAAAATGGTCAAGTGTTCGGTTTATATGTTGGCGAAGAAGGACTACAAATTGGTTATAATGTCCTACCCGAAGGGAATGCTCTTGCGTATTCAAAAGTAGAAGACGGCAAAATTTCATTTGAAGGATTGACCTTGCCCAACGTTCCAAGTAATTACTACTTACAAGAAGTGAATGCTGGGAAAGATCATGTATTAGACGAAACGAAATATACGTTCCAGTATGTTCCATCAAGCAATGAGAAAGAACATAATATTCATGTATTTGCGGATGGATACGCTGAAAATAAAGAAATTCTAACGAAAATGTCTCGTAAAGAGATTGAAAATAAATTAGCATATACAGACGTTGAGCTAATTAAAACGGATAATCTAGGAAACAAACCGCTTGAAGGGGTTGAGTTCCAATTGATTCGTGTAGATGGTAAAAAAGAAACAGTGATCGACACGTATAAGACCGATAAAGACGGAAAAATCGCTGTGAAGAAGTTACCAACTGGAAGCTACAAATTCAAAGAAATAAAACCGTTGAATTGGTACTATCCAAATACAGACGATTTGAGCTTTGAAGTAACGCCAGAAACCAATGGGCAAGAGATTTCACTTAAAGCGGTCAATAAACGTCAATCAATGAAAATCACCACACTTTTAGCAACCGTAGACGGTAAAAAAGAAGCTGACCCGACTGTTGATAATACATTGCGTGATAAAGTAGAAATCAAAGGTGCGGAAGTTGGTCATACGTACTATATCGAAACGCCATACGTTGATCCAGCAACGAAAAAGGTGATTACAACTGTTGAGTCTACGTATACCGCAAAAGCTGAGAATGAAACAATTTATGTGGATATTCCAATCGCAAAAAATACGATGAAAGACGGTCAAAAAGGGGTAGCTACTCACTATATTTATTACGACAAAGAGAAAACAAAAGAAGTTGGTAAAGAAGATGATTTGAAAAATAAAGATCAAACTGTCACATTCAAAACGCCTAAATTCTTACCAAAAACGAATGAATCAAGCAACGTACTAATAAGTATGATCGGCTTGGTTCTTTTTGTTTGTGCTAGTGTTGTAGTTTTTGTTCGTCGTAAATCACACAAATAATTAATGAAATAGAGATAGTTGAAATGACTATCTCTATTTTTATTCAAGGAGAGTGAGAAAAATGTTTTCTAAATTTCTGAACAAACATAATAAGAAAAAACAAAATAGAAATGAACTTAAAAATATTTATGGAGATTTTTATTTGAATGCTAACAAATTGAATGAGAATGCCCTAAAACATGTTAGCCAATCAAAGAGAATAAAAAGAAGTGATTGTTTTATACAAGAAGACACTTCAAACTTTCTTATTATACCTAAATCAAGAAATCCTAAATGTGGAATAATACACGATTATTGTGAAAACAATTGAGGATTTTTGCCAAAAATAGCTTAAAAAAGGAGGTTTCTCATGGAAATAGTACAATGTGAATATTATAGAGAGCAGTCATCAAATCATCTATACAAAGCAATTGGCAACCAACCATTGCCTGATGAATACAGGGATAAGGAAAGTGAGGAATTTTATAAAGATTATTACTATTTTTTTGTGGTTGATCCAAAAGAAACTGATTTGAAAAAGCTGATGTTTCTTGATTATGTAGATATAAAAAAATTAGATTTAGTTCCTGCTACAAAAAAGGAAGTAGAGTTCTATAAAGCTGTAGAACACATACTTCAATATCAAGAAATGCAGATGTTATAGAAAGATTCTATGTAAATCATAAAAATTTTTTGAAAAAAATGTGAAGTTACTTTATTGCTGAGAGATTTTGACTAAAATGTAAGGAGGAAAATATGAAAGGTAAAGCTAGGACTTACAAAATAGGTTGTTTATATGGTTTTACGTATAATCCACTTATCCAGCAACCATATTGGTTTGACTTACTTTCTGTAAAATCTATTGAAAGATTAACAGAGTACTTGATTCTATGTTTTCCAACTAAAAATGGTTTTGTAATTGGTGAGTTCATAGATAATCAAAACGGAGAGTTATTATCTGATAAAATAAATGAATTATATTTAAATACATTTTCTTATGAGGTAATGTTTCCGTTAAGAAATGATTGTCCTATGGTTTACAATTTTCAAACAACATTTGACAGAGATAAGATTCAAAAGTTTTTTTATGATCTATCAATTTCATATGATATGTGGACAAATACATTAAACTTTTTATAACATGTTAATTTGATAACGATTTTTCTAATTTATATAATAAGAGTATGATCTTTATTTCGGAGGATACTTTTATGACAGAAATTTATTGGATCAATCTACCTAAGTTATTGGATAACATGGAAGAAAAAGGTTGGTATGTTACAGGTTATTCTTTTGATTATAAAACAAATGAATTTGTTTCAATTATCAGTAGAGCTCCTGAAGATATTAAATGTAAAGATTGTCCATTAGATGTAACTAGTCGCATGACAATTTATAAAAATGGAGATTTAGAGAGTCCCTTAGTTTGTTATACTACTGATCGTTGGATTCATATAAATGTTCCAGAATTTTATCATTTTTTTGAATTGGAAGGAAATAGTAATGTACCATTTAAGCTGATTTTGAAAAGATTTATTCACTATATTGACAATCACATTAATCCAGTATTTCAAAAAAAACAAATTGATAAAGTTGAAAAATGTATACTAAATTATCTTAGTGTCTCTGATAGTACTAGTCCAGAACGTATATATTGTTTTTCTGTTGGACATAGTAGATGTAAGAAGGACGGTAGTCCAGGAAAACGGTCCACTTTCAATTCAGAAAAGACAAAGCGATTAAGGCCAAATTTATATGAAAAATATGGTAAATATATCGAATTAAGTTTTAGTTATTCAGAAGATCCTAACAAACTAAAAAATGACTGGGAAATTATAAGAAATTTTGAAGCTAATGAAAGAAAGAAAGGAAATTTGTAGATGAAAAAAACGAGTAAACTATTGTCTGCGTTATTGTTATTAGGTCAAGTTGTTGGCTATACTCCATCTGTCTTAGCAGACGAAGAACAACCAACTGTTTCGACAGAACAATCAGCGACAGTGAATTCTGACCATTCTACAACAGATAGTACAAATACAACTAAGGAAGAAGATACAACTGATTCTTCCATTGAACAACCGGAGCAAAAACCAAGTGAATCAACTGATCAAACGACAGATAGTTCACAAGCAACAGAATCTAAACCAGAAACAACTACTCCTGGTACGACAGACTCTAGTCAGCCAGAAAATAATACGCAAGAATCTACTAAGCCTTCAGAAACGAAGCCTGTGGAACAGCCAACCAAAAAACCAAGTGAATCAGTGAATCAAGAAGTGACACAACTAACAAAACCTGCAGAAGTCACTCCTTCACAACCAGTTTCGAAACAGCCTTCAACCACTGGACAAAATGCACAACCAAAAGCAGAAACAAAGGCACGAACTCAAGCAACTGTGCAAGAAGAGTCAAAAGCTTACCGTCAATCACCAACTGCGCCAATTCAAGAATTAGTCCCTTCTAGCAAACAAGATAGCGAAGGAAATATTCATTTTGAAAAAGACGAGTCTGTCGAAAGTTTTATTCGTAAAATTGGCGAGTCTGCTCGTAAAATTGGACAAGAAAATGATTTGTATGCTTCCGTCATGATTGCCCAGGCGATTTTAGAATCAGCTAGTGGTCAAAGTCAGTTAGCCCAAGCGCCAAATTACAACTTGTTTGGTATTAAAGGCACACATAACGGAAAAGGTGTTTCTTTTGCGACACAAGAAGATTTAGGTAATGGGACACTTTATACTACCCAAGCAACTTTTAGACAGTATGAGAACTACGAGGATAGCTTAAATGACTATGCTCAACTATTGAAAGAGGGCTTAACAGGAAATAGCCATTTCTACGATGGTGTTTGGAAAACGAATGCGAAAACTTATCAAGAAGCAACGAAATTTTTGACAGGACGTTATGCGACAGATACTAGCTACGATAAAAAATTGAATGGTTTAATCGAAACCTATGATTTAACTAAGTATGATAAAGAAGTAGCGGGTCCAAAATTAAATAAAAAAGGATATGCCGTTCCATTAAAGAATTACACGATTTCTAGTCCATTTGGTAATCGTGGAGGAGAATTTCATAGAGGAATCGATTTGGCAGCACCACAAGGCGAGCCAATCTACGCTAGCAAAGCAGGAACGGTTATTAAAGCAGAGTTTCACCCTTCATGGGGCAATTATGTAGCCATTGAGCATGAAGACGGTACAACGGCTTTATATGCGCATCAACAAGAATATCAAGTCAAAGTTGGTGACAAAGTAAAACAAGGACAAATTATTGGTTATGTTGGCTCAACAGGAAACAGTACAGGTAGTCACTTACATTTTGAATTATGCTTAGATCACAGTTTAAACCAATCACAATTGATTGATCCAGAAACAATCTTATTCTAAGAAATATTCTAATATTGATTTTCTGAATAAGTTGAGTACAAAAATTATAAAAAGTTATGTTGAATAATTAAAAATTAGCAAAAGAAGTATGACGTATAGTAGTTTAGTTTGGTCGATATGAGAGATTTACGTAAGTGAAAAATTAATTATATAAGTATTCTCTATTTTCCAAAAAACTCTTACTTCAAGTATTTATAACTGCTAGATTTAGTTAAGTAATTAGCAGTATTAGTAAGGAGGTAGAGAGAATGACTTTTTATCAATTACTACAATTAGATCCTTTAATACTTAAGCAAAAAATAAAAAGTACAAAATCCAAGTATGATCGTAGAAAATATCTTTTATCCCTAGTTTTACGTTCATTTTTAATTGTTGGTTTTGCTATCTGTGTGATTGCTTTATCTACGAAGTTTTTTGGTGAATCCAATAAGTCATATGCTATTGTCTTTTTCTGTATGATGCTTAGTCTAAGATTCGTTGACTTTGGGTATAAATACGCTCAATCAATTTTAGGCTTGAGTGTTGTCTTTGGTGCTTTTTTTGTTGCACCATTTGTCCATTTATTACCACATTTTACTTTGCAAGTATTGTTGCACTTCCTTTTACTAGGAGGAATACTAATTGCTACTCTAAGTGATCCCAAAATGGGAAATCCGTCATTATATGGATTTTCTTATATATTTGTTGTTTATTCGACAATAACAGAACAAATAACGAAAAAATTATTGAATGATCGTCTTCTTTTCTTTGGTCTCTTTTTTCTTATATTTTGGTGGATAATTTATCACAATCATCGCAATAAGCACAAAAAAAAGACAATGTTTAAGGCTTTAAAAGAAAAGAGTGTTTCATTGAAAATTTGGTTGTTTTCCTATGTATTTCTCATTAGCTTATTATTGTCTATTAGTCAGTATCTATCTTTTGAACGATTCATGTGGGTTGGGTTTGCCTTTTCCTCTTTATTTGCGAGCTATGGATTTTCAATAATTGATTTGAAAACACGTGCAACCGACCGTTTGCTAGGCACAATTATTGGTATATTTTCTTTTATTCTATTAAGTATGTATTTACCAATTGAGATACTTAGTTTATTAGGTGGTATTTGTTTAGGATTTTGTTCTAGTTACCGTTATAAAACGGTTTTTAATTGTATTGGTGCGTTGACGATAGCTAGTCAGATGTATGGAATTCCTCAAACATTAGCAATGCGGTTTACTTATAACTTGTTAGGTGTAAGCTTAGCTATTTTGGGAATTTGGTTTGTAAAAATGTTGCTAAAGCAAAAAAACATTGTGAAAGAGGCTAATTGATAAAAGAGCTTACTTATATCATGTAGTAAGTATAATAATTATTCTAATAAAAATAAGGATAGAAAATAGATTTACATTATTATTTTGTTATTTAATTTATTTTTCAATCGCAATTGGTTGATTCAGAAACAGTCTTATTCTAAGGAATAAGGCTGTTTTTATTTTGGAGGTGAGTTTATATTGGAGAATTTCGTAGTGTTTCTAACGTATATTTTGATATTTGTAAATATAAGTATTTATATTTATATGATTTGTAAACATTTTGATTTAGATTGGATTCCGTTGCAGATAATATGGGGTACGTGGTTTTTATTTGTAGTGTGGTGTTTAAATAAGATATCATCTGCACTATTTACTTAAGAAAAATTAGATATAGAACAGCTAGTAAAAATCCTATACCGTAAATTCTCAATGTTTCATTGATCTTATTTGGATATAATCCAAAAGTTATTCTATAGTCTTCTCTATACTTAGGAAGACCGATTTTACCTCTTAATTTATTTAAATCTTTTAGATAGGAATTGGAAAACTGTCGATATTTTTTGTTATATGTTTTAAATTGCTTTTTTGATACAGGAATATTTGATTCTACAATTTCTTTTAAATAGTAAACAGTGTAAAAAGATAGTCCGAATTCTAACTCTGTATCTTTCACTTCATTGTAAAGTTTTGTTAAAGCTGAATGTATTTCAGTTATAGTATCTTCATTTACTTGTTTAAATAGTTTTTTGTTAATTGAATTTTGGAATGGGACAAATATTTTGTTTAATTGACTTTCAAGAATAGGATTAATTCGAATTGCTTTTGGTTGGTTTATAGCAATATATATACTAACTATAATATTAATAAAACTTATGCCAAGAGTAATATATGTTGTTATTTCAGTGTGTTTCATATTTCTGTAAAACTCCTTAACTATATTGATTAATATCATTTTAGTAAAATTAGTTTGAACAGACAACAGTGTGATACTTATAGCTTAAATCTGATTTATTCACAGTCTTATTTTAAAGAATAAGACTGTTTTTGTTTGATATGAATAAAAGAAGGGAGAATTTATATGTTATTTTGTGCAGGTCTATTTGTGGGTGCTATGTTTGGAATAGGAATCATGGCACTATTAGATGCAGGAAAGCAAGAAGATCAACAATGTGGAAGAGAATAAAAAACAAATTTATCTAATTTTTAGGAGGAAATTTTATTTTGAACAACCAAGAATCAAATTTATATCCTGTGAAGGATTTATTATTAGAAGAGAAAGATTATAATTTTTATGCCTATAGTAGAGACATTATCAAATCTCGTGTTTCAAGAAAATTAAGAAAGAAAAAGAATGGCATAATTGAAACTGAATATTGTTATTGCTTACCTGACAATGTTATTAAGAGTCAACCAAACTATCAAAAACAGTTGCCAAATGCTCGATATATTAAGAATCTTTGTATTTTAGACGATCAGAAAAATGTCATTCAAGAAGTTCCTATTTTGAGAGTCATTCAATCACGAAGTGGGGCATTAAATTTTGGGATTGATCGACAAGCTTTTACGGAAAATTTGATGAAACAAACGATAAAAGATAAGTAGGTATTATTTGATTTTTAGAATTTTAGTTAGGAGGATGTTTCATTTGGAGAGACTGGATGAATTAAAATTGTTAATAGAAGAATTGCGAGAAGTAGTTAGTGAAGTACAACAATTGCCAGATTTTATTAAAGATTTGGAAAATCAACGAATAATCGGCAACAAATATAATGATTCAATGATAGACAAGGAAACAATTTGTTTTGAGCTAATTGCGCATTTGTTGGCATTTTTTATTCCAGAGTTAGATCCTTCAGGCGAATCCCGAAATCAGACAAAAGAAGAACGAATCAAAGAAATGGATATAATTTGTTCTAAATTGAATCAGTATTTCATACGAAATGTCCTATTTCGCCTTCAGACGACATTGGATTCAAAGGAATTTTTACAATATATGACAGTGTGTGAGAATTTCTGTCTTCAAAGTGAAAAGTTAATAGGTAATAGTAAGTAAAAAGAGTTAAATGAAAAGAGGTGATCATGTTGTTATTAGAACATGTATTGAAACAAGTCATTCAAGAGACCTATCCAGATAAGAAAATCTATCAGGACTTTACAATTAGGATCGTTCCTAAAGAACTAAAATCAAAACATGGACAATATATTCAAAATGATCGAAAAATCGAAATCTATAATTTGAGTCGTGCGCCTGGCGCAAACTTTTTAACGACTTTGCATGAAGTGGCTCATCATATAGAAGCTATGGATCTCGGCGAAACAGCGCATAAAGAAACGTTCTATGCTCGTTTCTATCCTTTAGTCTGTACAGCGTTAAATAAAGGATATCTCAATCAAGAAGATCTTTTAATGGATAGTCAAGATTCTTCTGATTATAAGAAACTCTGTCAGTACTATGGCAATTCTTTTGCAAAGGAGTTTACAGAGTCAAAAGAAAAAGATACGGTGGTTGTTTTGGGTGCTTATCATGCACGTGCTTTATTAAAAAGACGTGATTTTTCTTACTTATCTAGTCAACATATGTGGGTAAGAAAATTTGAGAACGAAGCACAAGCCATGAGAGAACGACAAATTTTAGAAAGTTTTCACCAAGATTTTGAGTTGAAAGTCGTTTCCTTCTTAGAACCACTTTTCGTTCAAACGTATTATATTGCTGTTCCTGGTGCTTATCAATATCGTGAAATTTTACGAAAAGAAGGGTTTATCTGGAATGGATACGGTTATAAAAACGCATGGATAAAGAAAATTCCAAGTACGGAATATCATAAAGTACGTGATTTTCTAAAAGAACAACGATTGTCAGGAAAACGAGTACCCGAATTACAAAAATAATTGAATCAAGTGTTTTTCAATAGAAGATTTTGTATCTTCTATTTTTTTTATAAAAAAATAAAGGAGAAATGAATATGGCATTATCTGTAGAACAACGAAAAACAAAAGAGGTCGCAATGGCAGTTTTAGAAGCCAACGGCCAAGACTATGATACGGCATTAGATCAGTTCCACCAGAAAATTATTTCCGAAAATCAAGAACTGATTTTAAAAAGCTTGAAAAAACAAGCAAATAACAATCAATTTCAGAAAGGACAATATAATGGAAAATAATCAAATGAATCTTTTAGGGCAAAGGAAAAAATATGGCATTTCTTCGTGGATGAAATTTAGTTTAAGTGCATTTGCGGTTATTTTGCTATTTCAACTATTATTTCCCATCGATGCTTTTGCAGACATTCAAAGCTCGGTAAATAAAGCCGGAAATGAAGCGACAAAGTTAGTACGAAATGTAACTGCTGCAATCGGAACAGCGATTATTGCAGGAGGCTTTTTAGCAAACATGATGCCCATTATGGAGATTAGTCAAAAAGCGAAGATGATTATTGTTCGTGCTGGAGTCTCTATTCTAGGGATTTCATTCGCGGCACAGTTAGTCGATTGGATTATGTCTATTAAATAGATTGAAATGAAAGTTGGTGAGAATGTTGATTGAAGTTAAGATTGAGGAATCTAATGCCGTACGAATTAGAAAAGAATGCTATTCGTATGTGGAATTTGAACAACTTTCAGAAGAATTACGTCCAGAAAATTCAGTGACTTATCTTTTGGTACAAGATAAAAAAGTCTTATATCAAGGGAAATATCAATGTGTTTCAGGGTTATCTTTTCATGAATCAATCCATTATAGTATTGAGCAAATGATTCAATCAGGCACATTAAAACAGCGTAAAGGACAGAAATTGTTGGAGTTGTTAGATCGAGAATTAGCTTTTCCTGGTGGAACTCAACCTTCGTCTACTTCAGTTTCTTTCACACCCTCTTCTGAAAAGAAGAACAAAAAATACTTTTCTCTCAACCTTGTTTCTTTGCAATCTTTTTTTAAGATTCATTGGAAAAAAATAGGTATAGGAGGAAGTATTTTTTTTCTTCTTTTTATTGGTATTTTGTGGAGTTCAACTCAAAAAATTAAGACAAACCAAATCGATTCTTATCAAACATTAGTTGATAAGAAAGAATATACTGTAGCGTTGAAAGAATACCCACAAAAAGAAGAAGTGTTAGTAAAGCAACTTTATAAAGAAAAAAACAAGGAAGAGCTTTCTACATTAGCAAAAGAAGGAGAATCACACCTTGCTTTATTTTATTTGCTCTTTTTAGAACACCAGTGGAAAAAAATCACAGAAATGACTGATCTGCCTGTGAATGAAGAAACACAAGGTATGCTTGGTTTTGCCTATTTAAAGCAAGGAAAAATCGAAGAAGCAGAACTAATCAACCAAGAAATTAAAAGTAAGGTATTAGACGAGCAGATTCAGCTTGCAAAAAAAGAAGAAGCTTATCAAGCCATTCATGAGAAAAATGTCAAAAAAGCAGAACAAATCAATCAAGAAATTCATGACGAAGAATTAACTGAAGATCTATCTGTGGCTAAAAGTATTGTGAATCTACTTGAAAAATATCAAAAAGACAAAGAGAATACGACACTTTCTGAATCTGAACGTAAGGAAGCAGAAGAAAACTATAAACTTTGGGAAGAAAAATTACAACAACTAGGAGGAGTTTCAAATGACGAATCAAACAACGAACAATAAAGGAAATGGATTTCAATCGATTCCGAAAAAATGGTGGTTGATCGGATTATGTTCCGTCTCTATTCTAGGCGTAGGAGGTCTTATTACTTATAGTTATAGTACTTCACCACAACAAGAAGTAGCCAAAAAAGAACAAGTGTATTCTAAGGATAGCGATAAAGAAAGTGCAAAAGCATGGGAAAAAGTCATTGAAAAAGAAACAAAAGGTAAAGAAAAATCAACACCACAGAGAAAAAGTAATATGGATAAGCTTTTAGGTGTATTAACAGGAGAAAATAACGAAGATGATTCAAGTATTTTTGGATTTAAAGTGTCAGATAATGACAAGAAAGATCGAACAAATCTCATTGGGGAATTAGCTAAAGCGTTAGATATACAAGAAAGCAAGGAACAAAAACGAGAAACTAAACCAAATAGTGAAAATAAGAAAGAACCTTTATTCTTACTGACAGATAAACAACAATCATCCAAAGAAGAACTGATTGATTTATCGAACCCTATTTTGCCAGATAAAAAACCAGAAGTCGTTTTACCTGAGAAACCTGAAAATCCAGGAATAGACGAAGAAAAACCAATCGCTCCAGATATACCTGTTTTACCAGAGGATCCCAATGTACCAGTCCTACCAGATATTCCTGATATACCAGTAGACCCTACTCCCGAGCCAACGCCTGATCCAGAACCAGTGCCGCCAGTTACACCAGATGAACCAGATCATACATTAGATCAACTCATTACTACGAATAAGCTTGCTTTAACCACGGTTAAAAATAAAGCAGAACAATTGAATCAATCATTGAATCAAGTAAAGAAAGAGTTAGAAAACTTAACAATGATTGAAGAAAAAACTGCACAAACTGCAGAACAAGCAACGAATGAATGGCAAAAAGTTTCTGATCTAGTCAATGAATACAATCGTCTATCACAAGAAATCAAAAAATTGATTGAAGTCGATGGACAAGTATTGCCAATCAACTATGATTTATATCGTGAAACGTATGAACAATTGACTCAAAAAGTAACTGAAATCAAAGAAGCACAGAACAAAGCCAATCAAACGACTACACAAATGAGTGAATCAGTTCAACAAGCACAAGAAACAGCCAATCGGTTACCAGAAATGAATCAACAATATCAAGAGTTACAGACACAAGTTTCGACAACTAAGGATGAGATCCAAGCAACAGTATCTAATGCACAGTCGAATGAACAAGTGAGCCATGCAGTACAGAATGAAATCACCCAAGCGACACAAGCTTCAGAAGCATTAACTACAACAAATCAAGTGGTAGGTAGTCAAATAGAAAAGAGCCAACAAACCGATTATCAACCTGTTTTGGAACAAGCAAGCCAAACTGTCGAAACAGTAACGAATGAAGCGAATCAACAAAATAGCGCTGTAGATTCCGTTTTAAATGATTTTCAATCATTGCCTACTGTAGAAGAGGTAGAAACTCCTTCTACGCCTGAAACAGCTCCAGAAACGCCAGAAATGACTGATTCATCGTTGAATGAACAAAATCAATCGGAATCCTCCCTGAATAAAGATCCAAGTGATCAATCTACCATTTTGTCAGAAGGATCTTCTTCAGATAGCGGCACTCAAATAGGAAATGGAGGAATCGTATAATGAGTAAAAATGATTATTATTCGTTAGTTGTTCGTCGATACATGCAAGAATTTCTGGTTCTTGCATGTATTTGGTTTTCTTTACCAGTGATTTTTTCTGGTTATGATCATTTGAAATCTTATAAAATTTTTTTTAGAGGATTAGGATCTGGTGACTTAGGCAGTTTGTTTCTGCTTGTTGGAATCTATTACGGTATCTTTTTGATAGTAAAAGTATTTTTTTATTATCTAAGAGGGAAATATCATTTATTTTCTTTTATTCGACGCCAATTTTTAAAATGGTGGGGGTTCTATTTACTGACAGGCACATTCGGTTATTTTGATGGTTTTATTGCAGGAGATTGTTCTATTTCTGCTTTTCGTTCCTTCTTGATTTTATTTGTTTTTACATTTTTAGAAATTCGTTTAAATCAAGTATACGATCAATTCATTATTACAAATTATGATTTACCTAAAAAGCAGAAATCATTGAACTATCTGACTTATATAGGTTTTGAAAAAGTAACAGAAGATTTGATTATGATCACTCATGGAAATATATCTGTTGAAAAGATTTTTCATCATTATCGTGTCAAACGTACGCCTTTTACTTTGGTTGTTTCAAGAGATTTGTCTAAATGGACTTTCTTTTATCGATGTATATTGAATCTAGTATTTAGTTTTTTGGTTTTCTATTTAAGTATAAATGGAATGATTGAAGAGAAGAATGTTTTACGGTACACAGGGCTTATTATAATAAGTCTTTTGGTGGTTTTGTCTGAAATTCCAACTTTATATGAAATCGTTGAGAATTTGAAACAATGGTTTAGAGAATATCGCAAGGGAGGAAAAAACTAATATGGTTTTAAGTAAAGAAGAAGTACAAGAAGAACTTCGTAAGATGGACTTACGAGAAGTTTATCGGCGCTATTGTGAGCGTACAGGATTAACTGAAGAAGAATGTCATATGATCAAAAATTATGATGAAACGCATACTATTGAAGAAGCGATTCAACTTCGCATTGAAAGTTTGAAGGAATACCAACAAATTCGTCAAGAAAAATGTAAAGAGATAGAAATGAATCAGTTGATTGATTTACTAGAACATGAAGAATTGGCAGATAAATATTTAACAAAAGAATATGAACAGATGGAACGAGAGATAAATAATACAGCGGATGAAAAAGTTTTATCACAACCCTATACTTTTGATTTATGTTCTCAAAAAGAGAGGGAACAACTATGCGATTACTAAATAATTGGAAAAAAGATTTGGTTGGCACTCGATTATGGCGTGATCCTGCACGAACACCATATAAATATATGGAGCGTTATCTAGGACAAAAACGTGTTTTAGTCCCTTTGTTTGTAGGACTGGTTGTTTTCCTTTTTTTCTTTTCCAATTATCTCGTTTCTTTACCAACTATTCTAACAGAAGTTTTTTCAAACGGACTTTTTGGAGAGTGTGATTGGAGCCGAGCTTTTCAATGGAAATTTTTCTTTCAACTTCCAACTACAAGAACAGGATGGATCTATTTTTTTCTCCTGTTCTTTTTTTGTACGTTCTTATTTGGTCTGAAACTATATCGCATTCGAAAGAGTTTTATGCCATTAGAAGACGTGATGACTGCGGCAACGTCTCGTTGGGCAGATGGAAAAAGCGAACTCGATTATCAGTATCCAGTCATGCCTACAGATGATATGGAAGCCTATGACGGCCCATCAGGAATGGTCGTGGGGACGTCTCCTCGAACAAATGAAGATCGAGAGTGTCATCGAGTTCGAGAATATATTTCTAGTGAGCCAACGAATGTGGCTATTGTTGGGGAAACTCGTGTAGGTAAAGGGGTCTTTGGCGTTGAAAAAGCGATCGATGGATACAGTCGAACAACGAATATGAAGGAAAAACGTTCAATGAATATTCATGATCCCTCTGGAGAACTTTACTTGAAATGGAAAAAATTACTAGAAAAAAGAAAGTACAAGGTCAAGCTGTTAAATTTAAATGATACAGCTGTTTCAGATACCACGAATCCTTTATCTCTGGTCGTTCATTACTATAAACAATATCTTTTTGGTAAAACAACAATTGAGAGAGATCGAGGACTCGACCAAGCCCAGTCTGAACTAGCTACGTTATGTTATACCTATTTTCATGATCCACATGCAAAAGAACCATTTTGGCAAAATGCGGCGACTGCTTTATTCACTGCTGGATCTTTGGCATTGATTGAAGAATCTTTATTGATTCAACGAGAAGAACTTTCCAATATGTATACAATTGTGAATATGATTGCGGAAATGAACAGTGATCATATTACTACTGAAACTCACTCTGTTATTCAAAACTATACAGATGATTTAAGAAAAAGAAAACAATTATTCAGTAAATACAAAGGAAAGTCTGTACTAGATTTTTATTTCCAGGAATTACCTTTAGATCACCCTGCTCATTTGGCTTATTTAGATATCTTGGCGTCTGCCCCTGCAAAATCAACCATTGGGAATGTTGTAACACATATGTTAACGAATTTAAAAGCATTTCGTAGAACAGGAAATGCCAAGTTAATGGCTCAAAATTCAATCAATTACATGGATTTAGGGTTTGGCGAACAACCAATGGCTGTTTTTGTTGTTGTTTCTGACCAAGATAAATCGAATCACGAGATTGCGGCCAATTATTTCGATCAAAGCTTTAAAGAATTAACAAAAGCGGGATTAAAACAGCCGAATCGTAAGTTGCCACGACAAGTGGTGTTTCTTTATGAAGAAGCAGGAAATATGGTTAAAATCCCTGAATTAGCAACGAAAATGACCGATGGGTTAAAAGTAGGACTTAGTCATGTGATTGTTCTACAAAATTATGAACAATTAGATAAGTATGGTGATGATGCGAATACGATTATTGCCAACTGCGGAAATACCATTGTAGTGAAAACCAAATCAAAGAAAACAAGAGAAATGATTGTCGAAGACTTAGGGAATCGAGCAAATCTTTCCCTTTCACGTCAAGGAAAAGTCACAGATAGTGAGAAAACACTCACCGATTCCATGGAACGTATCCCTATGTTAACGAAAGATGAATTGTCTCGTTTACCTTTTGGACAAACGGTAGTGATTCGAAGCATGAAAACTCATGATTTAAAAGGGAATGTCATTGAAAATATGTATCCTATTTACAATCGTGGGGAAACTAAAATGTTAGAATCATGGAAATATCTTCCGTATGAAGAAAGTACTTGGGAGGAAATCGAAGAAGAGTATCGCCATGCACCACATACTCAAATCAATTTAAGTCATTTACTTTATATGGTTGATCCTTTCATGATTGAAGAAAAAGAAGAAAGAAGACAAGCGATTCTTGAAGGAAGAGATTTTGAAGCAGAGAAAGCTTCAAAAAATGAAGGAGGAAATCAGTCAGAAAAAGAAGATTCTGTACGTGTTCCGCAAGAAAACCATGTCGAACCACAAGTTGAAAACTTACGTTTGAAAGAATTAGATACCATTTTTGACGACTATTTTACGGAAGACGTTCAACAACAACACATACAAGAATTGGATTCAGCTAGTTCACTAAGTTATTTCTTTAAACAAAAATTGAAAAAGGACGTACGAATTTTTTGCGAATCACAGGAAAATCCACAACGGATAGAGGAAGAATATGAACAATTGCTTCAATCAGGAACGATCAAAGATATAAAAAAATGGTTAGCCAATGTTGGTAGAGAGCCGCTTTATGAACGGGTGATCCAAAGCGTTGAAAAAAATGGTTTTACTCAAATAGGAGGGGAGGAAAAATAAATGCCGTTTATTTTAGCTAATGTTGTGACTAATTTTCTCTCTGGAAATGGTGCAACAGTGATGTCTAATGAACAATTGTTAAAGCTGTTAAATCATTACTCTGGTTATCTGACACAAGGAAATCCAATTTGGGATGCTTTACGACCAATAGGCATGAAGATTGCGGAAGGTGGAGCCTGGGTCTTAGATGGATTATATGGCGTGATGGGTAACCTTTTAAATTTATTAAATATTTTCGATAATCCAGCTTTCACTGAGCTAATGCACAAAATTGATCCATTAAAAGGATTTCTTTTGTTGATGGCAGTAGTGGGCTTTTTTATTTTATTAATGTTTAACAAAGTAAACGGAGCGACACAAGCACCTTTAAATTTATTACTGATTTTGTGTTTAACATTGATGGCTCCAGCATTGTGGTCAACGGCTTCAAGCATGACACAGGGCGTATTTAAAGCCATTAATAAGGTAGACCAGAGTCCAGGTGAGTCGATTATTTTAGAAAATACAACAGATTTAGTAGCTGTTGCAGAGGAAGGTTGGAAGTTAAAAGATGGAGAAAATTTGAATCATTACAAGCATGCTAAACAAATTGATATGCAAGAAAAAATTGAAAAACCTGAAGATGTTAAAAATGGAGAGGTTTTTAAGAAAGAAATCGAGACAGATTCTAAGGGAAAGGACTCATTAGTAGATATTGAGCAACCAAGTGGGTTTGCGGCTTGGTTAATGTCTAAATTCTTTTCACCAAATTATTATCGAAACAAAGTCCATTTCTTTAATATTTATTTGACTGAGCTTGTTTCAATTGTTGCGTTAGCGATTACTTCCTTCAAATTTGCAATAATCATTGTCAAAATGTATGGCGATTATGTTTTGTTAGTCAAAGGTGGTTTAGCAGATTTCATGGGTATGCAACGAGTGAAAGCTGTTTTTTCTGAGTTAGTTGGTAGTTTTGCTTTATTAGTCTATGTGCCGATTCTTTTTCAAATCTATATTGTTGCGACAGTTTATATTAAGTCTATGAATTTTGATTTCTTCACTTACATTATTGCGATGGCAGGTGCTGCATGGGCATTGATCGATGGGCCAAATGGGTTTCAACGTGTGACAGGAATTGATGCAGGTTTGAAAGGAACTGCCGGTGTAATGATGGCAGCATTCAGTGGATCAAAACTTGTACGAGGGATCAAAGACTTTGGTGTGAGTGCAGCGAAGTCCGCAGGTGGTGCATTAGCTGATGTTGGTGCTTTTGGTTTAGGAATGTCATTAGCTACTGCTGGTGCAGGAAATAATGGCAATGGAAAAGGATTGAAGGGGATTAATGACATGATGAATGGTGGTGATTCTGATTCAGAGAATAAGGAAGAAGATGATTCTAAATCTAATAAAGGCTTTAATGAGCAAGCACGAGAGAAAGACCAATCAAAAGATTCGAATGATTTACAAAATCAAGAATCCTCTGAAAATGAAGAATCGTCTACAGAATCAGAAGGTGTGGGAGAAAACACACAAGAAACTTCTGAATCTTCCCCTGAATCTTCAGATTTTGATAGTTTGGAATCGCTAGAACCAACTGAAGCAGATATTAATTCTGATTCTCCACTAGGATTCAATGAAATGGCACGTCAAGGGGCTGAAGGATTAGAAGAAACGACCAATTCAGATGATTTAAATTCTTATTCATCTGAAAATGAAGAAGCTCCTTTATCAACTAATAATGAAAAAGAGAATGGTTTCAATCAAGAGTCTGACGATCAAAAATCTTCTAAAACTGAAGAAAAGCCAAACCGAACATTTTCTGCGAAGTCTGACCGATTAAATCAAGAATTGTCTCAACATAAGAAAAATAATCCATTAAAACAAGCAACTAAAAATAAAGTATTTGGCTATGGAAAAGAAGATCCTAGACGTTATCATTCTTCGTCCTTTATGAGTAAACGTCGAGATGCTTATGATCTCGGAAAAGATTATGGGCAATATCGCCAACAAAAACGAAGAATAAAAGGCGAACTTAAAGAATCTAAAAAAGAAGAAAAGAAAGAAAAATAAGTAATTATATTGGTGTTTGATGAAGAACTCTATTTCTCAATAGGGTTCTTCAACTTTTACTGATAAATGAAAGGAAGGAACAAATATGTTTACTCGACCTAACCGAATTACGGATACGATGCGTGTCGGAGGTGTTTACACTTTAATGGATGCCGCCGTATTTTTTGGTGTATTGCTTTATGGTTGGAATTATATTGCAGCTTTAGTTTATCCTCCTTTACGCTTGTGGTTTCGTCTATTTCTTGTATTGGTAACTATTTTTTGGATGTTGCCGTCTCCAATGAAACCAAGTCAAAAGAATATTACCACACTTGTGGATCTTTTAAGAAAGGATCTGACTATTTATCATCCAGATACGATCTATCTTTCGCAACAAGAAGCGTTTGAAGAGAATCAACAACTAATGGAGGCAGAAAAATGATTATCGATGATTCCTTAAAAAAAGAAACAAAGAAGAAAAAGAAACACAAACCAAATTACAAAATCTCAAACAGTGTCTTAAAACTGATGAATCATGTTTCTATGATTGAAGAAGATTGTATTGTCACAAGAAATGGATTTACAGATTATTTATTATTAGAAAACTATTCGATTCGTAAAGAACCAACAGAAATTCAGCGCCAAGGGATTCAAAGCTATGTAGATTTTTTCCGAAGTACTACGTCAGACATTAAATTAATTTTTATGGGGTATGCGGCAGATACAACCCAACAAATTGATTATTTGTATGATCGATTTCCAAAAGAGGGGAGTGCGTATCTGAAAGAACAGCGGGAACACAAAGTATGGGAACTCGAACGGTCACAATCATTGTTAGAAGATATCGTGTATATCCAAATTTTTGGAGAAACAAGAGAAGCGTTGGAGAATGCTCGTTCTGAAGTGTTACACAGCGTGAACAAATATATTCATATTCATCCAATCTCAGTGGCGCAAAAGAAAAGTTTACTTTATCAGTTATACAATTTAGGCGATCGCCCTCCGCAATTTAATGATTCTTTATCTGACCCAGATTATTGTAATAAAGCAAAAGAAGATTGGAAGTTTATGAGTGAGATCATGCCACAAACAGGAATTACTTTTAAGGGAAATTGGTTTAGTCAAACAGGACGGAATTATATCGGTGTCTCTCATTTATATAAATACGCAAAGAAAGAATTTTTTTATTGGGGAGAACAAATTTTTCGTCAACCTGGTGTGATTACCACAGTTGATATTTCTCATTTAGGTTTGTCCAAAATCAAAAAAGAGTTGAATAAATCCATTGGAGAGAGTCGTGATAATGCGAGAAAGGGATTCTCAGAGGACATTCGACAAGAAGCGGGGATTGAGTATCAATTATTAAAAGAATTGATGGAGGACATGATCACAGGGAATGAGAGCGTCAAAGAAGTGACGACACGTTACTATATTTCAGGAAAAACGAAAGATGAAGTTCAACAACAAGCAGATAAAATCAATCAACGACTTTCTATTAGAGGTTATAAAGCTTCTTTCTTTTTGGGAGAAGAAGATACGGAGCTATTGGCACTTTATCGCTCCCATAAAGAACAAAAGCAAGCGAAAAATCGTCAAGGGAAAGAGTTGACGACGAATGATCTAGGGGCAAGTTATCCATTGAATTACAGCCAATTAATTGATCCAAGAGGCCTTTACTTTGGTCGAACCAATACAGGAGGATTGGTTATTTTAGATATGTGGCACAAGGATTATATGCGCCTTTCTTATAATTTTGTGTTGATCGGTATTCCTGGTTCTGGTAAAAGTTCAACGTTGAAAAAGATCGGCAGTCACAATCATTTATTAGGCAACTATACGTATTATTTTATGGCAAATGCCGAGAATAATCGTTTCATGAAAGCTTATGGTGGTTTGTCGTTAGATGCTTCTGGTCGTGATGGAACAGTCAATCCTTTCCAAATATTTGCGACAGTGATTAATGAGTTGACTGGCGAAGTGGATGAACAAGAAAGTTACAACGTTAGTAAGAATAAATTGAAAATTATCTTCGCAAATATTCATGGAGAAAATGATCCGGAGCTAAATACGTCATTGGATATGTATATTGATTTGTTTTATGAAAAATGGTTTTCTGATCACCAAATGGTATTGGAAAATGCCACGCAATATGAACCGATTCAATATCCTTTATTGGAAGATTTTTCTCGGTTTATTCACAATGAATTGTTTGAAGAGGAAAGGAAATTTCGCTCCTGCCTATCAGAGTTTGAAGCCAAAAGGTTAGATAAAATCTATTCAGTTAGCCAAGCCATGTTGCGATCAGATGGAAAAATTTTTAATCGACATACGACTTTAAATTTTGAAGATTATTACTCCGTCTCATTTGATTTGAGTAGTTTGTTAAATAAAGGAAAAGCTGTATTCAATGCACAATTTTATAACCTTCTTTTCTTAGTATGGAATCTTGCGATGACACGAGGGATGAGAGAAAAATATTTTGTAGATAATCATTTGAAACGTCCAGAAGAAGCAATACGAACCTTGTTAGTGATCGATGAATTCCATAATATTACCCGACAAGAAAACATGGACGCCATTGATTTACTTGATCGGTATGAACGAGAAGCACGTAAAGCTTTTGGAGGTTTAGGCTTAGCTACGCATGATATTTCAGATTTATTTTCCAAAGGGGCGTCCGACAACTTTAAGGAGAAAGTACGTAAACTTTTGAAGTTGTCGACCTATACTTTTATTATGAAACAAGATCCAAGTTCGATCGATGAATTAAAAGATTCGTTCAAAGAAACACTACGTGAGAGCGAATTAGAAAGTATTCCCAATCTCAATCAAGGACAAGCCATTTTAGCTATCAAAGGAAAAGGAAATTTCCAATTGAATATAGATTTATCAAAAGAAGAAATCGAAATTTTTGCCGGTGGACATTAGTTTAGACGCTTATTTTTTTGAGAGGAAGGTGGAACCTTATCGTTACTTTTATTCAACAAAAATGGAAGAAAACGAAACGATTTTTTGTCGAGCATGCGGATCAGTTTTATCGTATGGCTCTTTTTTTAACATTAGGAATGGTGATGTTTTTTGCGATACCTTCCATTCTTTTTGGGACAGAAAAAGATTTAGCAGACACACCTATTGGTGTGAATCATAGCCTTTCTTTGAATGATTTAACCCTTACACAATTGGAACGAGGCTATAACGAAAAGACACATTATGCCGAGATATTATTGAAAGCAGATGGAACAATGCCAGAGGGTGGAAAGTTAGAAATGATTGCTTCTGAATCAAAAACAGAACAAGAAATTCCGCATCATTTGATCCGTTTAACAGAGAACTATTATTTGATTCAGCTCTCTCAGATTCCAGAAAATTGGAAATCCATCGTCATTGATATTGGGATTGTTTCTCCAACAAATCCTGATTTCGATCCAAAAAGTATTCAAGATTTATTTGAAAACTATGGTCGAAAAGAAGTCGATCCAGATGAAGAAACCGTACAAGGTGCTTTGTTTATGAATCGAAAAAAAGTACCAGAAGATTCACAGGCAAAACCACAAAATGAGGACAAGTATTTGGCAAAATGTTTAGAGTTACAAATCAAAGAATCAGAAAAATTGATCCAAACAAATAAAGATTTGATTCGTCAAAGTCAAAAATTTATTGAAGGAATTGAGAGGGAAATCAATGAGTTAGAAAGCGAAAAGAAATACGAAACGAAAACAGAAATTGAAGAAACAAATCAAGAAATCCAAACAAAACAATCACAAATTAGTGAGTATGAGACAAAAATTACTGAAGCAGAATCTAACAATGAGGAATTGCAAGAGAAGATCCAAAAGCTTCATGAACAGATTCAAGATTACCAGGAGAGAGGGCAATAAAATTAATCATTTTTGAGAAATTGACTGTCACCTAATCGGTTAAAACTGTCTTCTGTTAGATGATTAGTGTCACCTATTTTGTGATTCCGTCTTCTAAACGGTGAAAACGGCTATTTTAGTGACACACGCAAAAAGCCCGACACTGTCGGGTTGGGGACGATTCTGTCCCCCTTTTTGTCTTATGCTCTTGCACTAGTAATGGCAAATTACATTTTAGAACGAAAGAGAGGGAAATCTTTGATTCGATTTATATTGTGTTTATTGATCCTTTTTGTTTTTATGAGTTGTATTTTTTATGGAATCTATTATTTTTTATCGAACAAAGGAGAGAATTTGAAACAATTAATTTCCATTTTAAAAAATAAACGGAGGTAAGAAAGTGACAGAGGTTCGATTGAGAAATGTAAATGATTTAGAGTGGGAACAGTTTAAAATTTATTGTAAAAAATATAAAAAAAATCCTTCCGAACAACTGAAAAAATATATTCGAGAAGCTGGAAGATTTGAAGCAGTACTCGAAACAGAATTACGAATGAAGGCGATAATAGATGATGTGATTGCCCATTTAGATTTAAATACACAAGCTTACTTGTTAAATGTAAAAAAAGGTATTTTACCAATGATAAATACAGAAGAGGAGAATAGCCTTGAAGTTTTCAATCAACCCTAATTTACAAACGGAAGAATTATTAAATGAGATGTTGGAGAAATTTGGTGGATCAAAAATCGAAGTGATCAATATTTTAGCGGATCGTTACTTAGCACAAGGAAAAATGATCGAACAACTACAAGAAGAATTAGATGAAGAACGTCGCTTGCGAAAAAGTTTGTTGCGAAATTTAGAAAACAAAATGAATGTGGTGTACGAAATTGAAAACACACGACTTCATTACGAAGATTTTCCCAAAATGAAATCGTCTGATCAAGAGCCCAATCATATTTTAAGAGAAGCAGAAAATCATTTAGAGATGAAACGGAATCAAGAGATTTTTCATCACTTTGAACAGCGAGTGAATGACTGATGGGTTCGTCTCCTGGAATTATTATGACTGGAAAATTTGCTCGACCAGGTTCGTCTGCATTTCAGTCTTACATCGATTATATGGATCGAGAAGAAGCTGTTCGTAATGAAGCCTATGAAGCCTACTCTGCTTTTACGAACAGAGAAGGGACGAGTGCGGCGTATGAAGGAGACGAAGACGAAACATTAGAAGGGTACATTCATTATATGGCGAATCCTGTCAAAACGTCTCGCCTATTTTCCGCAGATAAACACCAATTAAATGAAGAAGATTTAAAAAGAATGAAAGAACAATTTACCGCCGCCGCTAAAAATGGAAGTGTCATGTGGCAAGATGTTTTTTCATTTGATAATCAATGGCTGGTTCAACATGGTTACTTAGATGAACGAACGAATCAATTAAAAGAAGAAAAAATTCATGAAGCCATTCGATTAGCGATGGCTACGATGTTATCAGAAGAAGGAATGACAGATTCCGCTGTTTGGACAGCTTCTATCCATTACAATACAGATAATATTCATGTCCATGTAGCGACTGTCGAACCTTATCCGACTCGAGAGAAGAAAAGGTTTGTCGATCCAGAAACAGGTGAGTTGGTTACTGAGGTCAAAGGATATCGTTCACGTAAGACCATGCGTAAAATGAAATCAGTTTTTGCCAATCAATTGTTAGGTTTACAAAAAGAACGTGCGAAAATTGATGTGTTGCGTAAAGTAATGATTGAGGGAATACGTTCCGAACAAGGACAAGAACAAATGAACCATATGGTTATGGATTTACAACGTGTGGCTAAAAAATTGCCCGAACAAAAAGGTTACCAGAAATATGGTTACGCAGAAAAATATGGATTTAAAAAAGAATTAGACAAAGTGATCCAGTCTTTTATCGACCAAAATTTTCCTGAGTTGTATCAAGAAATGATGGATCGACAAGCATATATTCAGTCAGAAGAAGAGTCTGCATTTGGAGAAGGTCGGAATAGTTCTGAAAATAAATTGCATACCTTATACACACGTCTAGGAAACCATATTTTAAAAGAAATCCAAGCGATGGATCTCGTTCCTAAAAAAAGACAAGTCAACGGTTCATTAGGAGATATGATGATGGAAGATCAGTCAGTTGATCGTGACAAAATCATAGAAGAGAATCAGACAAAACCGACTGAAGCTTTTCAACTTGCACTTGAACGAATTGTAAATAATCCTGCACGACACCGAGCCAACGAGCCTCCAGTTTTGGAAAGTTTGTTGGCTTATATTCGTACGGAAGAAGAAAAAATAAATGTAATTGAGGAAGAACTCGATGAACGTAAACAATACAAACGAGAATTAAAAAATGAATGGAAACTTCGCACAAGTAATAACCAAAGAATGACCATTCAAGAAGTGGAAGAAAGCAATTTTCCTCCGGTGTTGAAAAAAATGATTTTAACAAGTTCGAGACAAGGAACGATCACAGAAGAAGTATTCGGTGAACAAACCGAATACTTTATCGATCAGTGTTTACCAAAAAGTTCTGAAGTATCAGAATACCAAAAGGAATTTGTAAAAAGTTTGAAAGAATCAGTGGAGAAAATTGAAAACAATCCTTTCCAACATAAAGAAAATGAACCACCAACAGCGGAAGAATGGCACCGTTACTTTCAATCATTGGAACAATCCATACCAACAGAAGATTCTTATGACCATTTATTCCAAGATCAGGCTGAAGAGGTGCGTTCCATGTATCAACGAACAAAAGAATTATCTGAAAAACAAGCGAAATGGACGAAGAAACGGCGTTTTCCATTATCCAAAAAAGAACGTGCCATGTTACAAAAACAATGGCAAAAAGAAGTAGCCAAACGAAAACAAGTGTATCAACTGCAACGTGTATTGCGAGAGAATACAGAACAATGGCGAAATGAACGCTTTTATGAACGAAACATTTTAGATCTATCCGTTTGACGAGTGAACAACTTTTATTGAAGTTGTTCTTTTTTTATTACTAAAGGAGGATGTTAGATGAGTTATTATTCACCAAATCAAATAAAGGAAGCACGTAATTCAGATATTTTAGAATATATGATCTCAAAAGGAGAAACTTTTCAACGCCAAGGCAACTATTATCGTCATACAGAACATTCTAGTTGGGTATATGATAGTCGTCGAAAAGTGATGTTTTTCAAT
>NZ_JBIOLX010000004.1:0-7512 GCF_051711065.1 Enterococcus sp. DIV0703
ATTTATATTTTTTTAATAACCATTATGTCTACTAATTTTTAAAATAACACATTTTATAAAATAAACCCTCTTGGCAATATTTAATTTTCTGATTATTCTAAATATACACAGAAAGCGATTTCTTAGGATTTTATATCTAAGGAGGAAGTAACAATGAAAAATAAAATTATTAAAATTATTACTTGTCTATTTTTGTTTGGTATGATTGTTGGAGCAAGTACTCCGTTAAATCTGTTTCCTTTTAGTGCTAGAGGTATAAAAGTGGAAGCTGCAAGTTCACGATATAATCATAATCATCGTGGATTTACTTGCTATAAAATGAACTATTATGTTACTAATAGAATGTGTAGAGATTTGAAAAAAAATTATAATAAGCTAAAGACTCCTGCTCAAATTGCATCTTTTATTCCTATTGGTGGAGTTGGAACATGGGTTATTACAAATGCTTTTAGTAGTGCTGTTGATGCAATGAATGTCTTTGTAAGAGCTGCAAATCAAGGAAAAGGTGTACAATTAACATATAATGCTCACTTTAGCAATACAACATCATATCAATACAATGATTACGCTCGTTATGTAATAAAATAATCAGAAAGTGAAACTATCTCATGAATAAAAAGATTTTAGCTGTAATTATTTCAATAATAGTTTTAATCACTATGTTCTTCATATTTAGGCTAATTTTCAATATAAGCTTACAAAAAAGTATTCTTTATCTAATTCCTATAGCATTTATCTTAGCAATTTTTAGAAGTATTTACGGAAATAAAAACTCTAAATAGCTAAAAATAAATCATACTAAATTTTACAAAAAGTGGCTAGCATTTGCTAGCCTTTTTTGTATGGTGGAGCGTAAGTTTTGAGGGGGATTCAAGGGGGAGCTTGCGCCCCTTTGACAAGCGGTTATTTGCACCAAATACGTAGGTATTTGGCTAGCAAATATAGAGCTTGCCGAACCCTTTTAGTGAGCTTTACTCATTGTGCCTTTTTAGGTACAATGAGTATTGCGAACGATACGTCCGTAGGACGTACTGAAAGGGTGGGACTTATGAGCGAACAAAATCAAAATTTGGCTAGCGATCATTCTAAAAAATATACCTATCGATCCGAGCCAAAACAAATCAGTTTTCGAGTGAGCGAATCCGAATTTGCAAAGCTGAAGCAGTCAGCTGAAGCTTTGCAAATGAGTGTGCCGGCTTTCGTGAAAGCCAAGGCACAAAACGCGCGTCTGGTGACACCGAAAGTGGCGCCAGACATTGCCCAGGCAATCGCGCGCGATTTAGCCAAAGCTGGCGGGAATATCAATCAAATTGCCAAGTGGTGCAATACACACCAACACGACGTTGCTCCTGGCGACGCCCAACGCTTATCCGAAAACCTAAAAATCATGCAAAAGGAGCTACAAAAGATATGGCAACAGTTAAAGTAAGCCGAACCACTTCTTGTAGCCGAGCGATCAATTACGCCGAACCACGAGCAACCGTCAAAACAGGGATAAACTGCGACATTGATTATGCCAAAAGCGAAATGAAACAAATTCGCATGCTGTATGGAAAAGACGATCGTGTACAAGCACACTTATTGATCCAGTCTTTTCGACCAGGAGAAATTACCGCTGAAAAAGCCAATCAACTAGGGGCAGAGTATGCGAAAAAAATAGCCCCTGACCACCAAATCGCGATTTACACACATACAGACAAAGACCATATTCATAACCACATTGTCATTAACTCCGTCAATCTGGAAACTGGAAAAAAATTTCAAGCTCATGGTCAAGCATTTTTAAACAAATGTTATGACCTAAATGACGAGATTTGTCTTGAACATGACTTAACAATCACTGAACGAGGAAAGAAACCCGAAAAACGAACCATGTCTGAAATCAAATTAAAAGAAAAAAATGAACCTGTTTGGAAAGACGAAATTCGGTTTGCGATTGATCAAACAATGAAAAACAAAAAAACTCGAACGTATAACCAATTTTGTGATTCTCTTAAAACATTCGGCATTCATTGCTTGAATCGTGGGAAAAATTTTACTTACGAATTGATCCACAAAAAGAAAAAAGTACGATCCAACAAACTAGGAAAGGATTACGAAAAGGAGACGATTTTACATGAGCTGGACAGACGAGAACGAACCTACAATCAACAACGAACCAACGAGCTACGAAGAGCTCGAGCTAGCATTCGCGAAACTGCAGAAGAAGTACGAAGAGAACAACGAACTTTTACGCCTGAACAATCGGAAATTAGACCGACTCGAAGAAACCATGAACAACACGTTGAACGAGGAACAGACCACCAACAAGAATTATCGCTCTAAAACATTAAAAGACATCGAAAACGAAATAAAAAAACAACGTGCTTTTCTTGCGCCTTATACCCAAGGAAGGATACAAACTACGATTGATTCACAAGTCAAAAAACTCCACCAAACGCTATTAGACCAGCGAAACCAAGAACAAAAAAAGGCTTTAATTCAACGATCGATGGATATTCTTGCCCCCTTATGTTGCGTAGTACTAACATTATTAGCCTTTTGGTTGGTATGGGGAGAATAAATAGAAATGGCATTCTATTTCCCCTATCTACTCATTTCTGCCAGTATTTTAGGAATTATTTGGCTTAGCTATAAGACTTATCAAACAAGATATTCATTGAAGGGCTCTAAAATTCGATTTAAGCGATTTTTATTACTCGGGGTTATATTTGCCTTATCAATCGTTTTAAGTGGTTTATTCGGCGTTTTAGAGGGTAATAAACGTGTTTCAAAAAGTATCCTACTAGGAAATATCACTCAAAAGTATGAAGCAGCATGTGATCAAAAGAAAAAAGAGCAAGTGTTAGCACAAAAAATGGACGAATTTACCTCTTGTTATGAGGACATGAACGATATTTTTGTGAATCAAGAAAAACGTTTGACGGATAAAAACATGGAAAAACTCACTCGTTTTTATCAAAAATTGTCAGAAGAACAACAAAAAAAGGTGCAAGAAAAATATGAACAAGTAAAAAAAGACGTGCAATATTTTAAAGATACGCAAACAGAAGAAGCTTGTTATAGCTTATTTAGTGATACAATCCCTTTTTCAACCAGTGAACAGGAACGAAAAGAACGGCAACAATCAGTCACCTACGAACGTTATGAAGTACTGCTTCAGCAAGCAACGAACATACAAAATCCAACGAAAAAAGAAACGGCATTAAATTATCTAGAAAGTGTCAAAGAATGGTTAGATCAGCAACAACAAAATTGAATTTGATTGGCAATCATGTTAAACTGAACATGCAAATGATCAAACATTAGATACACGAAAGCCCCAGAGAGGTCGGATTCTCTGGGGCTTTTTTTCAGGTTGATGTCGCCTTTATTGATTTTACTTCTTGTTTCGGTTATTCAACCAATAACTGAATAAAGAGATACAAACTCCTACAAGAAGGGGGCAAATGAACAGTTCAAACATTAGATACACCTCCTTCCAGTCGCAAGACTGTCGGATAGGCGACAAGTTATTATACCTTACAAAATAAAATCTGTGTGGTGTTTTTAAGTATCCTTTATTTTCGGGTTGTTAGGGCTTGCTCTGACCGCCTGTAAGGCGCTTTAAGAACAAGATAAGGGTTTTTACCCAAGACTGTCTTAAAACGATTTAGACGAGCGATCAGAGGCTTCCCCCACCTCCTTTACTGACTTGTTTTTAGCAAAGGAGCCTTTAGGCGACTGCGCAGTACAATGTGAGAGCGTAGCGATCACACCTTTTTAGCGACCGTAGGGAGCAAGGTTTTGAATTGGCAGTTTTGAAAAATGCGCGAACCTGTTGGTAGAAAAAAGAAGTGGTTTTTAGGCGGGAAATTTTGTCCCCCTCTTTTATAATCTCTTTTTAAACCTCTTTTTAAACCTCTTTACCGTCGGCTGTGTCCTTACTCCTTCAATGGATACAGCGTTTTATAAACTACATTTTGTCTGCTTTTAAACTACATTTTGTCTGCTTTTAAACTACATTTTGTCTGCTTTTAAACTACATTTTGTCTGCTTTTAAACTCTTTTTTTGCACTCACGTATGTTATAATATGTATTATCATAGACAAAACGTTGTTTATAACGTCTGTATCCATTGAAGGAGTAAGGAGGAATATCTTTGGCAAATGAAATCGTGAAATACCATCATGAATTAAATACCATTCCGTTGCGGAAATTTACACCAGTTGAAATGAATCTATTTTTCTCTATTGTGTCTAGAATGCGCGAAAAAGGCGATAAAACAGTCCGTCTTACTTTTGACCAGCTAAAAGATTTAAGTAATTATAAAGCAACTGCTAATAATCGTTTCATTAATGATTTAGAAATGACTTATGATAAATTAATGGATTTACGTTTTGGGAAAAGAAGTGCTAATGGGCTCGATATAGATAGATTCGTTATGTTTAGTGAGTTTAAAATACGTGGAACTGCTAAAGATCCATATGTAGACATACAAGTTTACAAAAAAGCTTTACCTTTACTAAACAATTTAGATGAGTGGGTTCGCTATTCACTCCAACAATTTAACGAATTACAAAGTAGCTATGCAAAGACTATGTTTCGATTACTAAAACAATATCGAACTAAAGGTTTTGTTTATTTTTCTAAAGAGGATTTTCATGAACTATTAGATATTCCAAAAAGTTACTGGAACAACCAAGCAAACGTTGATAATCGTGTTATAAAGCCTATACGACAGGAATTAACCGCAATCTTCAAAGGATTATCAATCAAAAAGAAATACGGAAAAGGGCGAGGAAAACCTGTCGTTGGCTATCAATTTACGTTTAAACCAGAAATCAAAAAAGCAGACGATTTTAACAAACATGCACCAACCAAAGAAGAACAAAATAAAGCATTGGCTTTAGCTGATAAACAAAAAGAATACGAAGAACCTGCTACAACAATTAACGAAAAAATCAAACAGAAGAAACGAGAACTTGAACTCCTCCAACAAATCAAACAACTAGAAAAAGAGAAAGAAGCTCTTGAAAAACAAACAGAGTCCACACTTTCGGAAAAAGAGAAAAAAAGTTTATTATCTGATTTAGATAATTTATTCCAGTAGCAACCTAGGAGGCAACAAGTATGCAACCACAAGAAACCTTTACAATAAAAGAATTGTCAGAACTTTTTAAGATTAGTAGGCAAGCAATATCGAAACATATCCAAAAATTAGATTCTTCCATGATAGCTAAAAATGAGCGGGGTTATAAGGTTGTATTGCGTTCTGGAGTATTGCAACTTGCTCGCAACTTAGACAATCAAAGGTTGCTAGATAAGTTGCATGAACATGAACAAAACAACGATAAAAATGCTTATATACCAAACAAAAACGTGGTTGCAAATGAGTTGCTAAATCAATTGCGTGAAGAAAATGAATTTTTACGAGAACAACTGGTTCTCAAAGAACAAAATAATTCTCACATGCAAAAGCTACTCGACCAGCAACAACAACTCACGCTCCAGGCAAACCAACAAATCGAAAAACTGCAGGAACAACTGCAGTTGACTTATACGGAAAAGTCTTCGGAAAATGAATCAACGACTCTTTCTGAAGCAACAGAAACAATGGACGAACAAATGGAGAATGGGAAAAAATGGTGGCAACTGTGGAAATGAAGGAGGAAACCCTTATGACAAAAAAACACTTGCTATTCGATTCTATCTTACTAGGAATATTAGGCTTCAGCCCAATGTTATTATCAGGGATCAACAAGGGAACTAAAAAAGGGGAACTAAAACTTAATCCTAATTACTACAACAGTCCAAATGAGGGATTATTTGTAGAAGAACCTGATAAATAAGAAAAGACTGCTCTAACGAGCAGCCTCCCTAAATGAGATTATCCTATTTATCAACCTGAACATTAGAAAAGAATACTAGATGAAAATGAGGTATATAAAAAGCATAACAAACACGTCCAAAAATAACAAGCTAGTAAAAAATGACCGATCAATATTCACAAAGAAGCGGAAAGACCAAACGGCAGAAAATCAAGCCTTGAAAAGCGGGTTTCAGCTAGACCAATTAAAAATCACAAAGTGAGCGTCTCTATCCATTGGTAGAGGCGCTACTTGGCATACTGTACATTATGTCTACTAGCTCTTAATATAACTATTTATAATTTAATTTAAACGATTATGAACTTAAAATAATCATTGAAGAAATATAATTCAAAATCAGATATCATCATTGTACAATATTAGGGTACTATTATTTGATAAAAGGATTAACTAATGACTGTAGGAAGTACTTTGAAATATCATAGAAAAAAAGCAAATTTATCTCAAATTGAACTTGCACATAAATTACATGTAAGTCGTCAATCTATATCTAGTTGGGAAAACGATCATTCTTATCCTTCTTTAGATAATTTAATAGCTTTATCTAGAATTTATCAAACGTCTATAGAAGACTTATTAAAAGATAATGAATCATTAAGAAATAGGTTATCTGTCCATTATGATCAACTATTAGAATGTGAGCAAAAAATATATCAAATACAAACTCAAGTAGATAATTTAAACCAAGATTTAAACTATGATAAAGAAGATGAATTTTTATTTTGTATTACTTTAATATTTATAAGTATAACTCTAGCTCCTTTAGGACTTGTTATTCCTATTATTTACTTTATTAATAAAAAGAAAAAAAGAAAGAAGAGATTATTTGAAAAAGATAGCTGAAAAAAAATGGTTCTATTGGATTATTGCTTTTGTTATACTTTTATTTTATATACTTTTCTATATCACTAAAAAAAATGTTTTCTTAATAGCTTTTCTTGTATCATGGATTAGTTTTACCCTTTATGGTTTTTATCTAATTCTACATGAACTTAATAAAAAATCCGATTAGTTTTAACTAATCGGATTTTTTATTAAAATACTAAAGTCATAATAGCTGCAGTTACAATGTTTGCTACATTTTTACTCATGCCAACTTTTCTACATGCATTATATACAGCATCTTGAATTGTACCAGTCGCATTTTCGATAAAACTTAAAAGAGTATCTAGCCCTGTATGTGCCGCAATATATCTTTTAACTGATTTAGGTAATTTATTATATCCCTTTCTAATAGCCTTTACTGCCCAAGTAAATTTTCCTCTTTCTTTATGTTGTTCTTTACTATTTAGAACCATTCCTTCTTGAATATAAACAGGATTATTTAAATTGTCATGATAGTTTATAATATCTGCTTCTGAAAAACCTAAATTTCTCAATTCATTATCGCTCAAACCTTTAAATTGATCATTTTCTACAGAGACATTTTTAATTTCATCTGCTTGTACAATTGTTGTTCCCACAGGAATTGTAGCAGATAATAAAGTAATAGTTGCTAATCCAACAGTAATAAATTTAGCATGTTTCATAATTGTTTCACTCCTAGAAATATTTTGTATAAAAATTACAAAATTATCTTATCTAGCTTATTAAATAAATAAAAGAAATTTTAACTTTACATAGCTTTACATATATATTATTA